>NZ_CP119862.1:0-614431 GCF_029338175.1 Citrobacter enshiensis | reverse complement strand
CGGCAGTGCAGGACTGACATCAGGAACCAGCACCACCAACAGCAGCGGCCAGGCCACCATCACCTTCACGGACACGCAGGCTGAAACGGTCACCCTGACCGCGAAAGCAGGTGGTTCGGATGCGGGTCAGTCCAAAACCAGCAGCTTCGTGGCAGACACCGCCACCGCCCATGTCTCCACGCTGACCATCGACACTGACGGCAGTGTTGCCAACGGTACGGCACAGAACAGCGCCACGGCTACCGTGGTGGACAGCCAGAACAACATTCTGGCAAACACCACCGTTACCTGGACGGTGACGGGCAGTGCAGGATTAACTTCCGGAACCAGTACCACCAACAGCAGCGGTCAGGCCGTAATGACCTTTACCGATACCAAAGCAGAAACGGTCACCCTGACCGCGAAAGCAGGCGGTTCAGATGCGGGTCAGTCCAAAACCAGCAGCTTCGTGGCAAACACCGCCACCGCCCATGTCTCCACACTGACCATCGACACTGACGGCAGTGTTGCCAACGGTACGGCACAGAACAGCGCCACGGCTACCGTGGTGGACAGCCAGAACAACATTCTGGCAAACACCACGGTGAACTGGACGGTTACCGGCAGTGCAGGACTGACATCAGGTACCAGTACCACCAACAGCAGCGGTCAGGCTGTGATGACCTTTACGGATACCAAGGCAGAAACGGTCACCCTGACCGCGAAAGCTGGTGGTTCGGATGCGGGTCAGTCCAAAACCAGCAGCTTCGTGGCAGACACCGCCACCGCCCGTGTCTCCACGCTGACCATCGACACTGACGGCAGTGTTGCCAACGGTACGGCACAGAACAGCGCCACGGCAACCGTGGTGGACAGCCAGAACAACATTCTGGCAAACACCACCGTTACCTGGACGGTGACGGGCAGTGCAGGATTAACTTCCGGAACCAGCACCACCAACAGCAGTGGCCAGGCCACCATCACCTTCACGGACACGCAGGCTGAAACGGTCACCCTGACCGCGAAAGCAGGTGGTTCGGATGCGGGTCAGTCCAAAACCAGCAGCTTCGTGGCAGATACCGCCACCGCCCATGTCTCCACACTGACCATCGACACTGACGGCAGTGTTGCCAACGGTACGGCACAGAACAGCGCCACGGCGACCGTGGTGGACAGCCAGAACAACATTCTGGCAAACACCACGGTGAACTGGACGGTTACCGGCAGTGCAGGACTGACATCAGGTACCAGCACCACCAACAGCAGCGGTCAGGCCGTAATGACCTTTACCGATACCAAAGCAGAAACGGTTACCCTGACCGCGAAGGCGGGCGGTTCGGATACGGGTCAGTCAAAAACCAGCAGCTTCATTCCTGACTCAACACAGTTCGTTATTGACCAAATTAGTCTTCAGGCCCCAAGTGGTAACTCAACCGTGGCGGCAATAGGTGACAGCATTGTTGCAAAAGTTCATGTCGTTGATTCACAAGGCTTGTCCGTTAATAATGCTAATGTGGCATTCAACGTAACAGGAGCGGCAACGCTAGACAGCCCTTCAGGGACAACGGATTCGACAGGATGGGTCACTGTGAACTTTGCTGATAATGTTGGTGAAACAGTCACATTCACCGGAACGCTGGATAATGGTAATAATTCAACAGCGACCATGGTGTTCCAGGCACTACCATTTAAGTTGGTTCTTACACAAAACGGGGCAAGAGGATCTGCCGCTGACCCTATCGTATTTACAGCAACAGTTACTGATAAGCTTAATAACAAGCTTCAAGGAGTCGCTGTAGGCTGGAGCCATCCTGGAGGGTTTACTACTTGTAGTATTCTGGGCGGAGGCGTGACAAACGCTGTTGGAGAAGCCCAATTGAGTTGTCATGCGCAAGGAGGGAGTGCACTTGGTACAAGCGAAACGGCCACAGTGACAGAGGCTACAGAAGGAGGAGTTTCTGTTTCTGACACACTAACAAATATTAACTATTATATTAATTAAAAATTTAAATACTTACCAATAAGGCTACCCTAACCATTTTTATGGTTGGGCAGCCTTATTGGATGATTACCCTTAATAAAATCCAAGAAAAATTTCTTTCTTATGGATTTTATATTTAGCCATATGCACTCATATACATCAAAACACATGTGAATTTGATTGGTTGTGTCGCGATAATAGCAGTAAGTCAGTATCAGTATCAGTATCAGTAACGATGCCCGTTTTTCAGGCAGTCAACAGATAAAATTGTTCTGTCTGTCAACGACGGGTAAAAAGTGATCCACTTATATCTCCACCGACAGACTAATATTGGGTCTTCCGCAACTTGGGTGGAGATTTTCATGCCGGAGGACTCACAATCGCTTGGTTGCTGGTTCAAGTCCAGCAGGTGCCACCAGATAAAACAAGTACTTAGACAGAAAACTGGCTAAGCCATTTTGTTTTTTATCAATCTGGGTGACGTAACTCAACTGCAGGTGCTGTAATCAGGCAGATTTAGCATGGGCTTTATAGAAAAAGTTGAAGAAAAAGAGAAGCGCCGTATGGCCCGTCCCCCTGAGTTAACAATTAAGGGCTAGATTAGTCTTTATGACCGTCTTCGTTCAGCCAGAGCTCAATACCCAGATATTCTGTACGAAGACCTCGCCTCTGTGCTGTTAACTACCCTTTCAGTTGAGCATCATCCGGAACTATACCGCCTGGACGGAGACAAACTAAGTGATGTTGCCGGAGACCATTTTGCCAGGGGATTAGCATTTGAACGAAAGAATGTGGAGTATATCCACGGGGAGCACTTTGCCAGCCGGGAGATGATGCGAAGGGTGGTGTTTAATTATATCGAGTATGACTACAATCGGTGGCGACGCCACATTACCTGTGGCAATCTTAGCCCCGAACAATTTGAATACCAGAACCTCGCTTAGGGCAGTGTCCACATTGCGCGGGTAAGTTCAATGAACTACACCTTATCTTCTAATGCGGGTTTATGTAAAAACTCTCTTAACGATAGAGCCAATAACCCTAACCCATCACCCACGACTAAATTGTCTACATAATATCGCCAATGAAATACATTTCTATAGGTAGGAGAATCAGCCCTCACATCATAAATAATATACGCATCACCATCGTCATCATAATCTGAACCAATGACAATCAAGCCATCAGGTAGTAATGACCTATGATCATATATTGATTCTTGTAACAATTTTGTTGAAGTCACAATTCTATTTGTAGAAGATAAGGTAGCCATTACTATCATCCTGGTTTTTTCGTTGTACCTCGCTATAAAGTTATCTAAATTAGATAATGGACTACATGCTTGGTCAGCTACCAAATGAATATAGTCCTTATATTCATTTGGCAAGCTAATCAACAACGCTTTTTCGACATCAGTAATTCTTTTTCTTATCAATAGTGGGTCAGCGATTAAATCTGGCTCATCTACTTCCCATTTCACCAAGTCATCTTTCTGTATTTTCATACTAAAAACCCTCACTACGCCACATTGAATCACCACCTACATGAAGTGTCCCACTATTAACAACACTTGTCTCACTATTAACAACACTTGTTGACCCTGGCTCAAAATCAGTGCAGTGCTAAATCGGAGAGGAGATCAAAACGAGGCGGGCTGTTCTCTCCATCCTTTATAACAGAGATGGCAGAAATGGATGCTCCCACATCGGAGGTGAGAGCATCGGAACAGGTTGAGCTTTTGAAGCGTGTTCAGCTTATACCAGAGCCTGAAGCTGCTCACGCATATAGGAAGAAAAATATTCAGGGTTTTTGATCAGTACACGCTCTCCTGACGCAATTTTTTCAGCCCATCCGGCCACTTTTTTGGTGAATTCGGCGTTCCACCCCTCCAGTTCGCCTCGTGCAGTAATCTCGGCCGCGCTGGCTGGTACACCTAACTCATTCAAATATTTTAAAATTCCCTTAGCGGTACTCTCATCCATTGAGTCTGGGGCGGCGACGGATGTATTCATACCGTTAATGAAATCCAGTGCTTTCTCAATTGCTGTTGGCATGCTCTTATCCTTAAAATTAACCACGTAAAATTCACACCTACACTATGACCTTAAACCGATCTTAATATCAAAGAAATCATTAAATTTATGTCGGTTTGCGCCGTTCATTCCTTCGTTTCTGTTTCACTGGTATGGAACGACTCTCATGCTCTGGCGATGCCGTTTCTATGCTGATAACACCGACGCAACACGAGTACGGATTGTCAATCTGTCCGTGGCCTTCGGACAAGCCTCATCGTCGACTCCCCCTTATTGCCGTCATCGCATTTTTAGGGGTAACAATTTTGTTATTGCTGATCAATTAATCGAGCGATGGCTTGTTGTGCCAGTAGGCCGCCGCTCGTACCCGATGAGGATCAAAAGCCTCAGTATCAAACCGTTGACTGAGATTTTTAACAACCTTCCCTTCACCGGTGATCCAGATGAAATAATCTTCTGCAGGAATCGAAAGCTGGGACAAGCGCGCATCCACCGCCTGCTCGTCCTGCCCCACGAACCACTCAATCGCAAATCCATCAAGATGGGAGAGGTAATCCTGATACGCCGCGTTTTGCACACTGACCAGTGCTGTGACATTTGGGCGCACGGTCAGGCGACCGATCGCCTCCAGACGGCGGCGTAATGCCGGCATTCCCGATTCATCACAAACATAAACCTGATATGCGTAATCTTCTGGCACCACCAAAGAACCGCGCGGTCCGCCAATCGTGAGGGTATCCCCCTCGCGGGCCTGTTTCGCCCAGGTGCTCGCCACCCCGCCATCATGGAGATAAAAATCCAGCGCCAGTTCATGGCGCGCCTCATCGTATAACGGTGTGTAATCACGTGTTGTTGGGCGAATGCCATCAGCCCAGACGATACCTTCGTCGGTCACCGTCGGCGGTACAAAGTGACTGCCCGGTGCCGGGAAAAAGACCTTGGTGTGATCGTCAAATCCCAGTGAGCTAAAGCCTTCCAGAGCATCACCACCCAGCACAATACGCTGAAAACCAGCGCTGATACGTTCAACACGCAGGACGGTCAGTTCGCGAAAGCGCAGTTCATTACGAACGCGCTGCGGGTAGCGTGAGGTTTTTTTAGTCATTTTTTCGCCTTCGTGAATGTATTACGATATATCTAAATCGCTCATTTCAAATGATAATGATTGTTAATTAGAGATATTGCAAGCCTTTTTTGATATAGCGCTCGTTCTCCACATCATCATCAAGATTAAAATAAAAACTAACAAAATCATAAAATTAAAAAAACAACCCCACTAGAAACTTGCATAAATAAAAAATTTAGATATAAATTAGATATATCTAAACAACATCAGGAGATGATCATGCGACACCCACATGAGGGTTGCTGTAAAGGCGAAGGACATCAGCACGAAGGCTGCCATCAGGAGCATCATCAAGAAGGTTGCTGTAAAGGCGAAGGGTATCAGCACGAAGGCTGCCATCAGGAGCATCATCAAGAAGGTTGCGGCAGGGAACGCCATCACAGCCATCAACATGGCTGCGAGCATCGCCACGGTCGGGGCGGAGGCGGACGCCGCCAGCGATTTTTCGGTCACGGCGAGTTACGTCTGGTGATTCTGGATATCCTGACCCGCGACGCGAGCCACGGCTATGAGCTCATCAAAGCCATTGAAACGCTGACTCAGGGTAACTACACCCCAAGCCCGGGCGTGATCTATCCGACGCTGGATTTCCTGCAAGATCAGGAATTTATCAGCATCAGCGAAGAAGAAGGCGGTCGGAAGAAGATAGCCATCACCCAGGCCGGACAACAGTGGCTGGTTGAAAACCACGAACAGCTCGCACACATTCAGGAACGCGTCAAAGCACGCTGCGTGGGCTTCGAATTACGTAAAAACCCGCAGATGAAGCGGGCACTGGATAATTTCAAAGCCGTGCTGGATCTGCGGGTGAATCAGGCCGATATCAGTGAAGCACAAATCAAAAAAATCATTGGCGTGATTGACCGCGCAGCGCTGGACATCACCCAGCTCGATTAAGCGGATCGTATACCCATTCCGCTTACCGTGTCCCTGCCCCCGCCTCCATAAGGAGGCGAGAGAAACCACTTCAGGGACGCGGACTCAGTGCAGAACCGTGACGGCATCTTCCAGACGGCTGGCGCGGTGTCTCACCATTGCTGAAACTTTAGCGCTTTCTTCCACCAGTTCGGCATTCTTATGCGTGATGTTGTTCAACTCATCCACCGCCAGCGTCAGGCTGGAAAGCCCATCCGACTGCTCAAGCGTCGAATGACTGATTTGGGCGATGAGCTGGGTCACATTTTGCACCTGCGCCACAATGTCATCCATCGTCCTTCCTGCCGCATGAACCTGTTCTGAGCCGGACTGCACCCGGGAGGCACTGGCATCAATTAGCTTACGGATGTCATTCGCCGCACTGGCGCTTCGACTGGCAAGGTGGCGAACTTCCCCCGCGACCACCGCAAACCCTTTGCCCTGCTCACCTGCTCGCGCGGCCTCAACTGCGGCATTCAGCGCCAGAATATTGGTCTGAAACGCGATATCGTTAATGAGTGCGGTGATCGTGCCGATCTGTTGCGTGCTGTCGGCAATGTCATCCATCGTTTTGATGACGGTCTCCATCGCTTCCCCACCCTGAGTTGCCGCACCGCTGGCCGCGATGGAAAGTTTGTCGGCAGCCGATGCGGTAGCGGTATTTTTCTTCACCGATTCCGCCATCTGGTTCATGGTCGTTACCGTTTGCTGCACATTCTCCACCGTCTGGCGGGTATGTTTGTTCAGATCGTCGTTCCCTTTCGCCAGGGTTTCACTGCCATTTCTGACGCTGGAGACCTGACTTGAGACATCATTGATAAGCCAGCGACACATCAACCCGAGCTGACCCACAGACCGCAGCGTCAAACCCAACTCGTCGCTGCGATTCAGATGCGTCACACTGTTACGATCCCCTGTCGCCACCTTTAATGCCTGCCGGGCCACATTTTCAATCGGGCGCACAATTTGCCACTCAAACATCGCCGTCCCCAACAGCATGACCAGCGCGCTGATCAGCATCGACGCCACGGGGGCATTCTGCTGCACCAGGCTCGCCGCCAGTACCGCGAAGATAAACGCCATCACACCACGTACCCGCCAGCGGATAGGGAGCGCCGGAAGTTTGCCTAACCAGCCCTTACGCACCACCAGCCCTTTGTGGAGGCGTTTACGGCAGCGTCCTTCCTTCAGAGCGTGATACAACGGCTCAACCGCCGCAATTTCATCTTCCGTCGCGCGGATACGAATGGACATATACCCGGTCACTTTTCCCTCGCGAACCATCGGCACCGCGTTGGCGCGGATCCAGTAGTGATCGCCATTCTTGCAGCGATTTTTCACGATACCGCTCCACGGTTCCCCTTGTTGCAGGGTGTACCACATATCCGCAAATGCCGCTTTCGGCATATCAGGATGGCGCACAAGGTTATGCGGCTGTGCCTGGAGTTCGCTCAACGAATAGCCGCTCACCTGCACGAAGGTGTCATTCGCATGCGTGATATAGCTGTGTAAGTCAGTCGTGGACATGAGGGTCGTATCGTCGTCCAGCGGGATGCTTTTCTGGCTGACGTAGAGATGAGAAGACATGATCGCGTCCTATGCAGGTTATTTTGGTGTTAACTTTTCTGTCAGATGTTATTTCGGCGCTAATCGATTTATCTTTAGTTGTTAAAATTGATTTAGATCGCAATTTGCGATTAAACCTCAATATTTGTACGCAATCTAATCCATTGATTTAAAATACTTTCACAGTGCAACTATCAAGACAGACTGAATCCGCTGCCCTGTCACTGGGCGTTTTTTGCACTTTTTCGGGGCAATTTGCGGGCAAAAAGGAACTGTTCAACGTACGTAAAGTCGGTTATGCCGCCTCGATTGTTAACAAATAAGATTAAATGTTGCGTAAATGCGATTATTCCTGGTGTTTATCCCGATTTTCGTGAACCCCTTCGGGATGGCGCAATCCCTGCAATACTTAAATCGGTATCATGTGATACGCGATCCCCGGGAGCACATTTTGAACAGGTTACCTTCCAGCGCCTCAGCGTTAGCCTGCAGCGCGCACGCACTGAATCTCATCGAGAAGCGAACGCTTGATCATGAGGAGATGAAAGCACTGAACCGAGAGGTGATTGAGTATTTCAAAGAGCACGTCAATCCGGGGTTTTTAGAGTACCGAAAATCTGTGACTGCAGGCGGGGATTACGGAGCCGTAGAGTGGCAAGCAGGAGGTCTGAATACGCTTGTCGACACTCAGGGACAGGAGTTTGTTGATTGCCTGGGTGGTTTTGGAATTTTCAACGTGGGGCACCGTAATCCAGTTGTGGTTTCCGCCGTACAGAATCAGCTCGCGAAACAACCATTGCATAGTCAGGAATTACTTGACCCGCTTCGTGCCATGCTGGCGAAAACACTTGCCGCACTGGCGCCCGGTAAACTGAAATACAGCTTCTTCTGTAACAGTGGAACAGAGTCTGTGGAGGCCGCGCTGAAACTGGCGAAGGCGTATCAGTCGCCGCGTGGCAAATATACCTTCATCGCCACCAGCGGCGCGTTTCACGGAAAATCGCTGGGCGCGCTTTCCGCCACGGCAAAATCCACCTTCCGTAAACCGTTTATGCCGCTGCTACCGGGGTTCCGCCATGTACCTTTCGGTAACGTTGAGGCCATGCGTACCGCGCTTAGCGAGTGTAAAAAAACCGGTGATGATGTGGCCGCCGTCATTCTGGAACCGATCCAGGGCGAAGGCGGAGTGATCCTGCCGCCACCAGGTTATTTGACCGCCGTGCGTAAACTCTGCGATGAGTTCGGCGCGTTGATGATTCTGGATGAAGTGCAGACCGGAATGGGACGCACGGGCAAAATGTTCGCCTGTGAGCATGAGAATGTGCAACCCGACATTCTGTGCCTGGCAAAAGCGCTGGGGGGCGGCGTGATGCCGATTGGCGCCACTATCGCAACCGAAGAAGTGTTCTCGGTGTTGTTCGACAACCCCTTCCTGCATACCACGACGTTTGGCGGTAACCCGCTGGCCTGTGCGGCGGCGTTGGCCACCATTAACGTGCTGCTGGAGCAGAACTTACCGGCTCAGGCGGAACAGAAAGGCGACATCCTGCTGGACGGTTTCCGCCAGTTGGGTCGGGAATATCCGGATCTGATCCAGGAAGCGCGCGGGAAAGGGATGCTGATGGCGATTGAGTTTGTCGATAACGAGATCGGCTACAACTTTGCCAGCGAGATGTTCCGCCAGCGCGTGTTGGTTGCCGGAACGCTCAACAACGCGAAAACGATTCGTATCGAACCACCGCTCACCCTGACCATTGAGCAGTGTGAACTGGTACTCAAAGCGACTCGCAAGGCGTTGGCGGCCATGCGCGTCAGCGTGGAGCAAGTGTGACAGATGCCGGATGGCGGCGACGTTCTTATCCGGCCTACGCAGACACCACCCCGTAGGCCGGATAAGATGCATTTGCATCGTCATCCGGCCTGCTCACATCACTCACACAATCCGCACACCGGCGGGCATCACACGTTCCGGCGTCAACAGGACGCTCTCGCTACCATCGTCGGTTTCGGCGCATAGCAACATGCACTCCGAGGTTTCGCCGCGCATTTTGGCTTTGGCAAGATTACACAGCACCACCACCGTTTTCCCTGCCAGTTCCTCCTCACTGTAGTACGGCACCAGGCTGGTGACGGTTTGCAACGTCCGCTCGCCGACATCGACCTGCACGATATAAAGCTTATCGGCGTTTTCATGGCGCTTAACCTGGACAATTTTTCCAACCCGTATTTCCAGTCGGGCGAACTCCTCAAATGCAACAGTGTCCATTTTCTCTCCATTAGTAAAAATTTACTAAATCATAGCAAAATATTTTCCTAGCGCTGCGCTTAAAAAAGGGAAAATGACACGCGGATCACACTCTGAAAGCGAGGATTTACCCTGAGCGAGTCAAATAAACACGCTTTATTTACTGAAAACAGATGAATAGATAAGCACTTCCTTTACAATGAAAACGCTACTCAGGGAAAAGTCGAAAAAGGTAATTATGGCAACACTTAAAGATATTGCACTCGAAGCTGGCGTATCCCTGGCGACCGTGTCGCGGGTTTTAAACGATGACCCCACGCTGAATGTCAAAGAAGAGACCAAACATCGCATTCTGGAAATTGCGGAGAAGCTGGAGTACAAAACCAGCAGCGCCCGTAAGAGCCAGTCTGCCACGGTAAGTCTGCAACATATTCTGGCGATCTACAGCTACCAGCAGGAGCTGGAGATTAACGATCCTTACTATCTCGCGATCCGTCACGGGATTGAAACGCAATGCGAAAAACTCGGGATCGAGCTGACCAACTGCTATGAACACAGCGGGCTGCCGGAAATCAGGAACATCACGGGCATTTTGATCGTCGGTAAACCGTCCACCGAACTGCGCGACGCGGCGACCGCGTTGACTGACAATATCTGCTTTATCGACTTTCATGAATCCAGCAGCGAATATGACGCCATCGATATCGATCTGGCGCGGATAAGCAAAGAAATTATCGACTTTTTCATCGCGCAGGGCATGAACCGTATCGGCTTTATTGGCGGGGAAGATGAGCCCGGCAAAGCGGATATCCGCGAAGCGGCATTTGTGGAATATGGCCGCCTGAAGAAGGTTGTCCGTGAAGAGGATATCTGGCGCGGCGGTTTCTCCAGCTCATCGGGATATAAGCTGGCAAAACAGATGCTGGCCAAAGACGATTTCCCCAGCGCGCTGTTTGTCGCATCCGACTCTATCGCCATTGGCGTTCTGCGCGCCATCCATGAACGTGGACTGGAGATTCCCCGCGATATTTCACTGATCAGCGTAAACGACATCCCAACCGCGCGGTTTACCTTTCCTCCGCTTTCCACCGTACGTATTCATTCCGAAATGATGGGCAGCCAGGGCGTCAACCTGCTGTATGAAAAAGCCCGCGACGGGCGCGCACTCCCGCTTTTAGTCTTCGTTCCCAGCAAGTTAAAGCTGCGCGGCACCACCCGCTAATCCCCCTTTTCTCCCGCCCGGCGACTCAGCACGCCGGGCGCGCATTTTCATTCATCCGCAGTCGGCTTACACGCTGGTTTTGTGATCAAGTTAAAGTTAATCATCTTTATTGCTATATTTTAGTAAAACTTTTACTAAAATCACCTCCAATAACACTTACTCACCATCTACATGAATGGTTCCGATTTCTCTCCACCGGGAGGCCCTATGAATCGCTGGGAAAACATTCAGCTCACCCACGAAAATCGACTGGCGCCACGTGCGTACTTTTTTTCTTATGATTCCGTTGCCCAGGCTCGCTCATTTGTTCGCGAAACCAGCAGCTACTTTCTGCCGCTGAGCGGTCAGTGGAACTTCCAGTTCTTTGATCATCCGCTGCAGGTGCCGGACGCGTTTACCACTGAGTATATGAATGACTGGGGGCCTATTACGGTTCCCGGCATGTGGCAGATGGAAGGCCACGGGAAGCTCCAGTACACCGACGAAGGGTTCCCGTTCCCGATCGATGTGCCTTATGTTCCCAGCGATAACCCCACCGGCGCATACCAGCGTATTTTTACCCTTAGTGAAGGCTGGAAAGATAAGCAGACGATTATCAAGTTTGACGGTGTCGAAACCTATTTCGAGGTCTACGTTAACGGCCATTATGTTGGGTTCAGCAAAGGCAGTCGCCTGACAGCGGAGTTCGATATTAGCGCAGTCGCCACGACAGGCGACAACCTGCTGTGCGTGCGGGTCATGCAGTGGGCAGACTCAACCTATATTGAAGATCAGGACATGTGGTGGTCCGCAGGGATCTTCCGCGACGTTTATCTGGTCGGCAAGCATGCAACCCACATTCAGGATTTTACCGTCCGCACCGATTTTCACGACAACTACCGCGACGCCAGCCTGCACTGCCAGATAACGCTGGAAAACCTGGCTTCCGTCCCTGCGCTCACCTCGCTGGAATATACGCTGTTTGACGGCGAGAGCGTCGTTCACACCGGCGTTATCGAAACGCTGAAGGTAGACGAGCTCACCCACGCTGATTTTGCGATTGAGGTGAACGCGCCGCAACAGTGGTCCGCAGAGTCGCCGTATCTCTACCATCTGGTGATGGTGCTGAAAGACGCCAACGGTAATATTCTGGAAGTGGTGCCACAGCGCGTCGGGTTCCGCGATATTAAAGTTCGCGACGGGCTGTTTTACATCAATAACCGCTATGTGATGCTGCACGGCGTCAACCGTCACGATAATGATCATCTCAAAGGCCGCGCGGTCGGAATGGATCGCGTCGAAAAAGATCTGCTGCTGATGAAGCAGCACAATATCAACTCGGTGCGTACCGCGCATTACCCCAACGATCCTCGTTTTTATGAACTGTGCGATATCTACGGCCTGTTTGTGATGGCGGAAACCGATGTTGAATCGCATGGATTTGCCAACGTCGGCAATATCAGCCAGATCACCGACGATCCCGCCTGGGAACATGTGTATGTTGAGCGCATTGTGCGTCACGTCCACGCGCAGAAAAACCATCCTTCGATCATCATCTGGTCGCTCGGTAACGAGTCCGGATACGGCTGTAATATCCGCGCCATGTACCACGCCGCCAAAGCGCTGGACGACACACGACTGATTCATTACGAAGAAGATCGCGACGCGGAAGTCGTGGATATCATCTCCACCATGTACACCCGTGTACCGCTGATGAACGAATTTGGTGAGTATCCTCATCCCAAGCCGCGCATTATCTGCGAATACGCCCACGCAATGGGCAACGGCCCTGGCGGACTGACGGAATATCAAAACGTTTTTTACCAGCATGACTGCATCCAGGGCCACTATGTCTGGGAATGGTGCGACCACGGCATTCAGGCAAAAGATGACAACGGTAACGTCTGGTACAAATTCGGCGGCGATTACGGTGATTACCCGAACAACTACAACTTCTGTCTCGACGGTCTGATTTATTCCGATCAAACACCGGGGCCGGGCCTGAAAGAGTACAAACAGGTTATCGCGCCGGTGAAGGTTCACGCGGTGGATCTGGCGCGTGGCGAACTGCGGGTGGAAAACAAGCTGTGGTTTACCACGCTCGACGATTACACCCTGCACATTGACGTTCGCGCAGAAGGCGAAACGCTCTCCACACAGAGCATCAAACTGCATGGTGTCGCGCCAGACAGTGACGCGCTCGTGACATGCGCGCTGCCGACGCTGGACGCCCGCGAAGCGTTCCTCAATATCACCGTGACGAAAGATTCCCGCACGCTCTACAGCGACGCCGGACATCACATCGCCACTTACCAGTTCCCGCTGAAGGCTAGAACCACCGCACCAGTGCCGTTCAGCCAGAAAAATGCGCGTCCTCTGACTCTGGAGGAAGATCGACAGCACTGTACCGTTGGTGGTTTTAACTTCGCGCTGACCTTCTCAAAGCTGAATGGAAAACCCACCTCCTGGCAGGTTAACGGTGAGGAGCTGATCACCCGCGAGCCGAAGATTAACTTCTTCAAACCGATGATTGATAACCACAAACAGGAGTTTGAAGGTCTCTGGCAGCCGAACCATTTGCAGATCATGCAGGAGCATTTGCGCGATTTCGCCATTGAGCAGGCTGACGACGCAATTCTTATCACCAGCCGCACCATCATCGCGCCGCCGGTGTTTGATTTCGGGATGCGCTGCACCTATCGCTGGCGCATTGCGGCGGACGGTCAGGTGAATGTCGAGCTTTCGGGCGAGCGTTACGGCGAGTACCCGCACATTATTCCGTGCATCGGTTTCACGTTGGGCATCAACGGCGCGCTCGATCAGGTCGCCTGGTATGGCCGTGGGCCGGGTGAAAACTACGCCGACAGTCAGCAGGCCAATATCATCGACATCTGGCGTGCCACCGTGGATGAGATGTTCGAGAACTATCCCTTCCCGCAAAACAACGGCAACCGCCAGCATGTGCGCTGGGCTGCGCTGACCAACCGTCACGGCAATGGCCTGCTGGTTGTACCGCAACAGCCGATCAACTTTAGCGCCTGGCACTACACGCCAGAGGATATTCATTCCGCACAGCATTGTAATGAGCTGCAGCGTCGCGATGACATCACGCTGAATCTGGACCACCAGTTGCTCGGGCTTGGCTCTAACTCCTGGGGAAGCGAAGTGCTGGATAGCTGGCGCGTCTGGCTCAGACCTTTCCGCTACGGCTTTACATTGCTGCCGGTTTCTGGCGGAGAAACCACCGCTCAGACCTACGCTTGTCACGCCTTTGGCGCGGGTTTCTTTTCCACGAATTTGCACAGCGAGAATGAAAAATGAGAATCCTCGATAACTTAGAACAGTTCCGACAACTCTACGCCTCCGGTCGGAAATGGCAGCGCTGCGTCGAAGCGATCGAAAATATTGATAACATTCGACCTGGTGTCGCCCATTCCATCGGCGATTCGCTCAGTTATCGCGTGGAAACCGATTCAGCTACCGATGCGCTATTTACCGGGCATCGTCGTTATTTTGACGTGCATTATTACTTACAGGGACAGCAAAAAATTGAATTTGCGCCCAAGGATGAATTGCAAATTGTTGAATATTACCGTGATGAAACCGATCGCGAATACCTGAAAGGGTGCGGACAAACCGTTGAAGTGCATGAAGGCCAGATGGTTATTTGTGAAAACCATGAGGCTTACCGTTTTATTTGCAATAACGCAGTTAAAAAAGTCGTACTCAGAGTGACCATCGAAGACGGTTACTTCCATAACAAATAAAAAAAACGGGCGATGTCAGAATGGCATCGCCCTACCCTACAAATGTTCGGAGATGTGTTATGTCTGATACCAAACGTAATACAATCGGTAAATTCGGTTTACTGTCACTCACGTTTGCCGCCGTTTATAGTTTCAATAACGTCATCAATAATAATATTGAGCTTGGGCTGGCATCCGCACCGATGTTTTTCCTGGCCACGATTTTTTATTTTATTCCCTTCTGCTTAATCATCGCGGAATTTGTCTCGCTGAATAAAAACTCAGAGGCAGGGGTTTATGCGTGGGTAAAAAGTTCGTTGGGCGGTCGCTGGGCGTTTATTACCGCCTACACCTACTGGTTCGTCAATCTGTTCTTTTTCACTTCGCTGCTACCACGCGTTATTGCCTATGCCTCTTACGCGTTTCTCGGCTACGAATATATTCTGACGCCGATTGCGACCACCGTCCTGAGTATGGTGCTGTTCGCCTTCTCGACCTGGGTCTCCACCAACGGGGCGAAAATGCTGGGTCCCATCACTTCAGTGACTTCCACGCTGATGCTGCTGCTCACCTTGTCCTATATTTTACTGGCGGGTACCGCTCTGGTTGGCGGTGTACAGCCAGCCGATCCGATTACCGTTGATGCGATGATCCCGAATTTCAACTGGGCATTCCTCGGCATTACCACCTGGATCTTCATGGCCGCAGGTGGCGCAGAATCCGTTGCCGTTTACGTTAACGACGTCAAAGGCGGTTCGAAATCGTTTGTAAAAGTGATCATCATTGCCGGGATCTTTATCGGCGTGCTGTATTCCATTTCATCGGTGCTGATCAACGTCTTTGTCAGCAGCAAAGAGCTGAAGTTTACCGGCGGTTCTGTGCAGGTATTCCATGGTCTGGCCGCCTGGTTCGGTCTGCCAGAACTCATCGTCAATCGTTTTGTCGGTCTGGTTTCCTTTACCGCCATGTTCGGGTCCTTGCTGATGTGGACCGCAACGCCGGTGAAAATTTTCTTCTCTGAGATCCCGGAAGGTATTTTCGGCAAGAAAACCGTCGAGCTTAACGAAAACGGCGTACCGGCGCGAGCGGCCTGGCTCCAGTATCTGATCGTTATTCCGCTGATGATAATCCCAATGCTCGGCTCCAATACCGTGCAGGATCTTATGAACACCATCATTAATATGACTGCCGCCGCCTCCATGCTGCCGCCGCTGTTTATTATGCTGGCTTATCTGAATCTGCGGGTAAAACTGGATCATTTACCGCGCGACTTCCGCATGGGGTCACAACGCACCGGTATTATTGTGGTTTCCATGCTGATTGCGCTTTTTACCGTCGGATTTATCGCCTCTACATTCCCTACTGGCGGTAACATCATGACCATTATTTTTTATAACGTGGGTGGCATTGTTATCTTCCTCGGTTTTGCCTGGTGGAAATACAGCAGGTACATAAAAGGCTTAACCAAAGAAGAGCAAGCAATCGAAGCCGCCCCCGCTTCAAACATTCAGTAACGACCAGCACACTAAAAAAAGCACCATCTCCGGTTCGCTCTCCCTTCGGGGGGAGCATCTTTTTTGAATCCCATCACAATCATTACATTCCTCTTTTCCCTTTTGCGCACCGACAGCTAAATTAGAACTCATCCGACCACATAACAATAATTTTACATACTGGACACCCTTATGAGCTATCCGTCGCTGTTCGCCCCACTCGACCTGGGCTTTACCCAGCTTAAAAACCGCGTGCTAATGGGTTCAATGCATACCGGCCTTGAGGAGTATCCCGACGGCGCGGAACGTCTGGCGGCCTTCTACGCCGAGCGCGCGAAGCATGGCGTCGCGCTGATTGTCAGCGGTGGTATCGCCCCTGCGCTCTCCGGCGTGGGAATGGAAGGTGGCGCAACGCTGAATGACGCAAGGCAATTACCATTCCATCGCACCATCACCGATGCGGTTCATGATGAAGGCGGCAAAATCGCCCTTCAGATCCTGCACACCGGGCGCTACAGCTACCAACCGCACCTGGTGGCGCCCTCCGCGCTACAGGCGCCGATAAACCGCTTTACGCCTCATGAGCTGACCCATGACGAGATCCTGCAACTGATTGACGACTTCGCGCGCTGCGCACAACTGGCGCGCGAAGCAGGATACGACGGCGTGGAGGTGATGGGCTCTGAAGGGTATCTGATTAACGAGTTTCTCACCGTGCGTACCAACCAACGCCAGGACCAATGGGGCGGCGACTATGCCAACCGGATGCGTTTTGCTGTAGAAGTCGTGCGGGCAGTACGCCAGCGCGTCGGCAACGATTTCATCATTATCTATCGCCTGTCGATGCTGGATTTGGTGGAAAACGGCGGCACCTTTGAGGAAACCGTACAGCTGGCGCAGGCCATTGAAGCCGCAGGCGCAACTATCATTAACACGGGCATCGGCTGGCATGAAGCCCGCATTCCTACCATCGCCACGCCGGTCCCGCGCGGTGCATTTAGCTGGGTAACCCGCAAGCTGAAAGGTCACGTGACAATCCCGCTGGTCACCACCAACCGCATCAACGATCCGCAGGTGGCCGACGATATTCTTGCCCGTGGCGACGCGGATATGGTGTCGATGGCGCGTCCGTTCCTCGCCGACGCCGAACTGCTTTCAAAGGCGGAGTCCGGGCGTGCCGATGAGATCAACACCTGCATCGGTTGTAACCAGGCGTGCCTGGATCAGATCTTCGTTGGCAAAGTCACCTCATGCCTGGTGAATCCCCGCGCCTGCCACGAAACAAAAATGCCTGTCTTGCCAGCGGTGGTTAAGAAAAATCTGGCCGTGGTAGGAGCCGGGCCTGCAGGTCTTGCTTTTGCGATCAACGCCGCCGCGCGTGGTCATGCTGTCACCCTGTTTGATGCCAACGCCGAGATCGGCGGGCAATTTAACATCGCTAAACAGATCCCCGGCAAAGAAGAATTTTATGAAACGCTGCGCTATTACCGCCGAATGATCGACGTCACTGGCGTCACGCTGAAACTGAATCAGTTCGTGAGCGCCGACTGCCTTCAGTCCTTTGATGAAGTGATCCTCGCCAGTGGGATCGCGCCGCGTCAGCCGCCGATCGCCGGTATCGATCATCCGAAAGTACTGACCTATCTTGATGTCTTGCGCGACAAAGCCCCGGTCGGGAAGCGCGTGGCCATTGTTGGTTGCGGCGGGATCGGTTTTGATACCGCCATGTACCTGAGTCAGCCAGGCGATCCTACCAGTCAGAGCATTGCCGAGTTTTGCGCGGAGTGGGGTATCGACACCAGCCTGCAACAGGCGGGCGGCCTGCGCCCGGAAGGCCCGCATTTATCACGCAGTCCGCGACAAATCGTTATGCTGCAACGCAAGGCCAGCAAACCCGGTCAGGGGCTGGGGAAAACAACGGGGTGGATCCACCGCGCGACCTTGCTCTCTCGCGGGGTAAAAATGATCCCGGCGGTCAGCTATCAGAAGATCGATGATGAAGGGTTACACGTGTTGATCAACGGCGAGCCGCAACTCCTGGCCGTAGACAACGTGGTGATTTGCGCCGGGCAGGAGCCAAGACGCGAGCTGGCCGATCCGTTGCACGCGGCAGGTAAGGTGGTGCATTTGATTGGCGGATGCGATGTGGCGATGGAACTGGATGCCCGCAGAGCCATTGCCCAGGGCACCCGTTTAGCGTTGGGGATCTAACCTGTTGCCCGATAGCACTACGCTTATCGGGCACACACGTTTAGCGACGACGCCCCAGTTTCACCGCTTTCAGCACCACAAATTTATTGTTGGTGGCGATGGTCTCGCAGTTACCGAAGATCTTCTTCAGCTTGTGGAAGTAATCCAGGTGACGGTTCGCCACAATATACAACTCACCGTTGATCTTCAGACAACGGCGCGCGTGATGGAACATCTCCCACGCGACGTTATCCGTTAGGGCGTGCTTCTGGTGGAACGGCGGATTACAAATGACCGCGTTGAAGCGGAAAGGCTCCACGCCGGACAGCGCGTTGTTGATCATAAACTCGCAGCGGTCCAGAGCTTCCGGCATGTTGGTTTCCACATTCAGACGGCTGGACGCCACCGCCATTGGCGACTCATCGGTAAAGATGACGCTGGCTTGTGGGTTTTTCTCCAGCAGCGTCAGACCGACAATACCGTTGCCGCAGCCGAGATCGACGATTTCGCCTTCCAGATTGTCCGGCAGATGTTCCAGGAAGAAACGGGCACCGATATCCAGTCCCGTGCGCGAGAAGACGTTTGCATGGTTGTGAATGGTCCAGTTGGTCCCGTCCAGCTTCCAGCTCAGCGTTTCTGGCGCATCGGCAAGCTCTGGTTTGCTGAAGGTAGGGTTGATCAGACGCGCCTTTTTCCAGGCCAGCGTGGTGGTCGTTGGACCCAGCACTTTTTCGAACAGCTCAAGCGTGGAGTTGTGAATATCACGCGCTTTAGCCCCCGCAATAATCCGCGTTTCTGGGGTCACGACCTTGCGCAGTGCGCGCAGTTGCTGTTCCAGCAGGGCCAGCGTTTTAGGAATTTTAATCAGCACAACGCCCGGCGCCTGCGGATATTGTGCCGTGCTGTCGAGAAACTTGACGCTGGATTCCGCAATATCGTTATGGCGCAGGTTTTCGCGCGTCGCGAGCTCGCTTAAATAGGAATCACCGATGCTGTAAGGCGTGTGTTCAGCCAGTGCGCAACCCAGCGCTCCGAAGGTATCATTCAGGATCAGAACCGGACCGACAATTTCAGTGTCATCCAACTGTTGCAGCAGATATTCATCCGCCGCTTCCCACGCCTGAAGCGGGTTAACGTCGTCCGTTTCCGGGAAACGTTTAAGATTGAGTGAACGGAAACCGTTGTCTAAGTGGCTCATCGGCCCTCCTGAGTGGTAAAATTTGGCGTTATCCCTGAAAAGGGTGCGTGAGTATACCTTTTTTATACACAAAATCATTCAAGTTGCATGAAGTCGGCAAGAGAGAGAATCCCCAGGAGCTTACATAAGTAAGTGACTGGGGTGAACGAACGCAGCCAACACACAGGCAGCTTGAAGGATGAAGTGTATGGAGTGTTGATGAGCAATCTTAGTTATCTGCAGGGCTATCCGGAGAACTTACTTTCCCAGGTACGCACCTTAATTGCCGAAGAGCGGCTGGGCAGCGTACTGGAAAAACGTTATCCGGGAACGCATGATTTCGCGACCGATAAGGCGCTCTGGCAGTATACCCAGGATCTGAAAAGCCAGTTTCTGCGTAATGCGCCACCGCTCAATAAAGTGATGTATGACAATAAGATCCACGTCCTCAAGAACGCCCTCGGCTTGCATACCGCCGTTTCACGCGTCCAGGGTGGAAAGCTGAAAGCGAAGGCGGAGATCCGCGTCGCCAGCGTTTTTCGCAATGCGCCGGAGCCGTTCCTGCGGATGATCGTCGTCCATGAACTGGCGCATCTTAAAGAGAAAGAACACAACAAAGCGTTCTACCAGTTGTGCTGTCATATGGAGCCGCAGTATCACCAGCTTGAGTTTGATACCCGCCTGTGGCTGACGCAGTTGTCGTTAAAGGAAACTGCGTAGTCGCGCACTGGCTTTGCCATAAAGGCGTGATACATTGGCGCGAGAATCCCTTTATGGAGCCTGAAGGCGTTTATGATACGTTTCGCTGTTATTGGCACAAACTGGATCACCCGCCAGTTTGTCGATGCCGCTCATGAAACCGGCAAATATAAGTTAACCGCAGTCTATTCCCGCAGCCTCGAGCAGGCGCAAACGTTCGCTAACGACTATCCCGTCGAACATCTGTTTACCTCGCTGGACGCCATGGCGAAAAGCGAGGCGATTGATGCGGTCTATATTGCCAGCCCGAACTCACTGCATTTTTCCCAGACCCGGCTCTTTCTCAGTCACCAAAAACATGTGATCTGCGAGAAGCCGCTGGCATCGAATCTGGCTGAGGTTGAAGCGGCTATCGCCTGTGCCCGCGAAAATCAGGTCGTGCTCTTTGAAGCCTTTAAAACGGCCAGCCTGCCCAATTTCCTGCTGCTACAACAAGCCTTGCCGAAGGTGGGGAAAGTACGTAAGGCATTGATCAATTACTGCCAGTACTCCTCGCGTTACCAGCGCTATCTGGACGGTGAAAACCCCAACACCTTTAATCCGGCGTTTTCAAATGGCTCGATCATGGATATCGGCTTTTATTGCCTGGCGTCCGCCATCGCGCTCTGGGGCGAACCTTGCAGCGTTCAGGCGTCTGCCAGCCTGCTGGAAAGCGGCGTTGATGCCCACGGCGTCGTGGTGCTGAATTACGGTGATTTCAGCGTGACCTTGCAGCACTCCAAAGTCAGCGACTCTGTGCTGGCCAGCGAAATTCAGGGAGAAGCGGGTTCTCTGGTGATTGAGAAAATCGCCGAGTGTCAGAAAGTCTGCTTTATTCCACGCGGCGGGAAGACGCAGGATCTCACTGCACCTCAGCATATTAATACTATGCTCTATGAGGCAGAGGTCTTTGCACATTTGGTTGAAACGCATGAGGTGAACCATCCCGCTCTGGAAGTCAGCCGCATTACTGCGAAACTGCAAACGGAAATTCGTCGCCAGACAGGGGTGGTATTCCCAGCGGATGATCAAAACCCCGCAGCCACTGCGTAAATCAATGTAAAACAGATGTAACAGGCCATTGACTGGAAGCATGGCCTGTCATATTTTGTTACCCGCAAAGGGGAGTAACTTCATTGCCGGTGGATCGTCATTACGATGTGTGAAAAACCACATCCGGTCACCGGGCAACAAAACAGGAATGCGTCGTCGTATTCCTGTTTTGTTGTAAGTGAGACCTTGCCGGAAGGCGAGGTCTATGCATATAAAAAGCAACGGCTGCCGTCTTCTGACGTCAGCCGTTTTTTTATGTGTAAGGAAATTTTATGAATACTGTCGGCACACCGTTGTTATGGGGCGGATTCGCTGTCGTTGTGGTGATTATGCTGGCTATTGATCTTCTGCTACAAGGGCGTCGTGGAGCACATACGATGTCAATGAAGCAGGCGGCAATCTGGTCCCTGGTCTGGGTAACGCTCTCATTATTGTTTAACGCCGTATTCTGGTGGTATCTGGCTCAAACGCAAGGACGTGCGGTTGCCGATCCGCAAGCGCTGGCGTTTCTGACCGGTTATTTGATCGAAAAATCACTGGCGGTGGATAACGTCTTTGTCTGGCTGATGCTGTTCAGCTACTTCTCTGTCCCGCCCGCGCTGCAACGTCGGGTGCTGGTCTATGGCGTACTGGGTGCGATCGTACTGCGTACCATCATGATCTTTACCGGAAGCTGGCTGATCGCGCAGTTCGAGTGGCTGCTGTATGTGTTCGGTGCCTTCCTGCTGTTTACCGGTGTAAAAATGGCGCTGGCGAAAGATGATGCGTCCGGCATCGGCGACAGACCGGTAGTCCGCTGGCTGCGTGGGCATCTGCGCATGACCGACACCATCGAGAACGAGCATTTCTTCGTGCGTAAGAACGGTCTGCTGTTCGCAACGCCGCTGATGCTGGTACTGATTCTGGTTGAACTGAGCGACGTCATTTTCGCCGTCGACAGCATTCCGGCTATCTTTGCCGTGACGACCGACCCGTTCATTGTACTGACCTCTAACCTGTTCGCGATTCTGGGTCTGCGTGCGATGTACTTCCTGCTGGCGGGTGTCGCAGAGCGCTTCTCAATGCTTAAATATGGTTTGTCGATAATCCTGGTGTTCATTGGTATCAAGATGCTGATTGTCGACTTCTATCATATTCCTATCGCCATCTCGTTAGGTGTGGTGTTTGGCATCCTGATCGTCACGCTGCTCGTTAACGCATGGGTAAACCATCAAAACGATAAGAAACAGCAAGCGCAGTAACCTCCATGGCCCGACAGTATAGCTGCCGGGCCAACAAAAACGCGTTCTGCGGACCGGCAAACGTAGCGCCCCCTGGCAATACGTAAACAAATAGTTAAAAAATATGATGTGACACGTAAATTTCAGCATTTTACGCTTCCCCACAACGCATCTTTCCTTATACTCACTCAGGCAAACATTTATTACATCCGGGCATAAACGTAACAAAGAGTACGTTCCAGGATGGACGCAATATCACTTAAGGAAATCTCCATGAAGTCATCAACTTCAGGCCTGCTCGCGCGCCTGTCGCAAGGTAGTCTCGTAAAACAAATCCTCATAGGCTTAGTGCTCGGCGTTTTGCTGGCGCTGGTGTCTAAACCTGCGGCAGAAGCGTCGGGCCTGCTGGGAACGCTGTTTGTTGGCGCCCTGAAAGCCGTTGCCCCTGTCCTGGTGCTAACGCTGGTTATGGCGTCTATCGCCAATCACCAGCAGGGTCAGAAAACCAATATCCGTCCGATTCTGTTCCTGTATCTGCTGGGCACATTTTCTGCTGCCCTGGCGGCGGTGGTGTTCAGCTTTGCATTTCCGTCAACGCTGCATTTATCCACCAGCGCTGGGGATATCGTACCGCCCTCTGGGATTGTAGAAGTGTTACGCGGCCTGCTGATGAGCATGGTCACCAACCCGATTGATGCCCTGCTCAATGCGAACTACATTGGTATTCTGGTCTGGGCCGTAGGTTTGGGCTTTGCGTTTCGCCACGGTAATGAGACGACAAAAAATCTCGTTAATGACATGGCAAACGCCGTGACCTTCATGGTGAAACTGGTTATCCGTTTCGCCCCTATCGGTATCTTTGGGCTGGTATCATCCACGCTCGCCACGACCGGTTTTGCAACGCTGTGGGGCTACGCGCAACTGCTGGTCGTGCTGATTGGCTGTATGCTGCTGGTCGCGCTGGTCATTAACCCGCTGCTGGTATTCTGGAAGATTCGCCGTAACCCGTATCCGCTGGTCATGGCCTGTCTGCGTGAAAGCGGTGTTTATGCCTTCTTTACCCGCAGTTCAGCCGCCAATATCCCGGTAAACATGGCGTTGTGTGAAAAGCTGAACCTGGACCGGGATACCTACTCCGTCTCTATCCCGCTGGGCGCGACCATCAATATGGCCGGAGCGGCGATCACCATTACCGTCCTGACGCTGGCCGCAGTTAACACGTTAGGCGTTCCGGTGGATCTCCCGACGGCGCTGTTACTGAGCGTGGTTGCCTCGCTGTGCGCGTGTGGCGCGTCGGGTGTGGCGGGGGGCTCCCTGCTGCTGATCCCGCTGGCGTGCAATATGTTCGGTATCCCTAACGATATTGCCATGCAGGTGGTAGCCGTCGGCTTCATCATCGGCGTGCTGCAGGATTCCTGCGAAACGGCGCTGAACTCGTCGACTGACGTGCTGTTCACCGCAGCGGCCTGCCAGGCAGAAGACGAACGTCTGGCAAACAACGCACTGCGCGGTTAATCTCTTCCCCCTCCGTCAACGTGCGGAGGGGTTTTCCTGCGACGCTGCATTCTCCATTCTGAAAGGATCAATACCGCGTTTTTGCATACGTCTGAAGCGGATGATATTGAGACCATTTATCACCAAAAAGCTGCCCTCAATAAGCGTACCGCCAATCGATCCCAACCAGAAGTTATGAATGACCCAACAGGCCGTGGCACACCACATCACGCAACGCACGGTTAACCCTTTGCAGCGAAACAGCGCCCAGGTGCTGGCGAGTGTGCCCATAATGGGCAACAGTTCCATCGCATGTTGCAGTTTTGCCAGGCCGAGAACCAGCGTGAGCACGATGAAAACGGTCATCACCCAAAGCCGCCGGGTATACATCGAAATCAGCGTACGGACGGTGTTAAGCTCGGCACTCATCCCGGCAGGGGCGGCACCCATCAAAAAGAAATGCACGCCAATGGTGGCGCTATAGACGGCAAGTTGCAGTTTGAAACGACGTTCGTCGCGGTTGAAAAAGGTGGTAATACCAATCAGAAAGGCGATGACGCCAACGCCCTGAGCCAACCAATACGCGGTCATGAAGAGTCCCTGTAGACAGGCAAAAAGAAACGGCGCCCCATTATATGAAACGCCGTTTCAATTTTAAAGCAATCGTTTTATAACGTCACGCCGCTTTTGAAGATCGCCAGTTCCCGGAAGTCATTACGCTCGTTGCAGGTCTGCTTACCATTGGCAAAATCAACGATCGTATCGACGAACTCATTGAGTAGCTGCGGCATCGCTTTACCGTGGATCAGTTGCCCGGCATCAAAATCGATCCAGTGCTTTTTCTTTGCCGCCAGCTCACTGTTCGTGGCGATTTTCACCGTCGGTACAAAGCCACCGTAGGGTGTGCCGCGACCGGTACTGAACAGCACCATGTGGCAACCTGCCCCCGCCAGCGCACTAGTGGCGACAGCATCATTACCCGGTGCGCTCAGCAGATTCAGGCCCGGCGTTTTCAGACGCTCGCCGTAGCGCAGCACATCCACTACCTGACTGGCCCCCGCTTTCTGGGTGCAGCCCAGCGATTTATCCTCAAGCGTCGTGATACCACCCGCTTTGTTGCCCGGTGAAGGGTTCTCGTAGATCGGCTGGTTATGGGCAATGAAGTACTGCTTGAAGTCATTGACCATGGTGACCAGTTTTTCAAACGTCTCTTCATCACGGCAATGCGTCATCAGCAATTGCTCTGCGCCAAACATTTCCGGCACTTCAGTCAACACGGTTGTTCCGCCATTGGCAATCACGTAATCGGAGAAGCGTCCCAGCATCGGGTTGGCAGTGATGCCAGACAGGCCATCTGAACCACCGCACTCCAGACCGAACTTCAGTTCGCTCAGTTTGCCCGGTTCGCGCTTGTCGTGACGCATCACGTTATACAGCTGATGAAGATGCTCGATGCCCGCTTCCACTTCATCGTCCTGGTGCTGACAGATCATAAAGTGAACGCGATCGGCATCAAACTCGCCCAGCGTTTCGCGGAAGGCATCCACCTGGTTGTTTTCACAGCCAAGGCCAATCACCAGCACCGCTCCGGCATTCGGATGGCGCACCATATTTTGCAGCATGGTGCGGGTATTGATGTGATCGTCACCCAACTGAGAACAGCCGTAAGTGTGGCTGAAGAGATGCACGCCGTCAGTACCTTCGGCGTCGTTGGTCTCCTTCAGGAAGCGAGTCTGGATCTGGCGTGCAATACCGTTCACGCAGCCGACCGTCGGCAAAATCCACAATTCGTTGCGCACACCCACCTCGCCGTTGGCGCGGCGATAGATCTGCACATTGCGATCGGCAGGCTGTGCTTCTTCGGCCTGAAAATCGGGTTGATAGCGATACGTATCCAGATCGCTCAGATTCGTGCGAGTATTGTGGGCGTGGATATGCTCCCCCACCGCAATATCCGCCAGCGCATGACCGATCGGCAAACCATATTTAATGACGTTTTCGCCTTTTGCGATCCGGCTTAACGCAAATTTATGTCCGCGTGCAATGTCCTGGCAAAGCGTCACAATTTGGTTATCAATGCTGACTTCTGCGCCTTGCGCCAAATCGGCCAGGGCAACTGCAACGTTATCCAGCGAATGGATCCTGATGTATTGCATATCAATCCCAGACCTTAGTTCAGTTCAATAGCGAAGTAATCACGCGCATTGTTAAAGCAAATATTACGTACCATCTCGCCCAGCAACTGAATATCCGCTGGCGCTTCGCCAGCCGCCACCCAGCGCCCAATCATCTGGCAGAGGATGCGACGGAAATATTCGTGACGGGTGTAAGACAGGAAGCTGCGGCTGTCGGTCAGCATGCCGACAAAGCGGCTCAGCAGGCCAAGCTGTGCCAGCTGGGTCATCTGACGTTCCATACCGTCTTTCTGGTCGTTGAACCACCAGCCGGAACCGAACTGCATTTTGCCCGGCATCCCTTCGCCCTGGAAGTTACCGATCATCGTGCCCAGCACTTCGTTATCACGCGGGTTCAGGCAGTAGAGGATGGTTTTCGGCAGCAGATTCTGTTCGTTCTGTTTGCTCAGCAGCTTGGAGAGCTCTTCCGCCATCGGGCGGTCGTTGATGGAGTCAAAGCCGACGTCTGCGCCCAGCAGTTTGAACTGACGCAGGTTGTTATTACGCAGCGCGCCAATGTGGTACTGCTGTACCCACTCGCGACGCGCGTATTCTGCGCCAAGGAACACCAGTACGGCCGTTTTGAACTGCGCCACTTCGTGCTCGCTCAGAGTTTCACCTGCCAGACGACGCGCCAGGATGCTGTCCAGCTCCGCTTCATTCGCATCAGCGAACATCACGACATCCAGCGCATGGTCGGAAACTTTACACCCGTGTGCGGCGAAGTGATCCAGACGTTTGGTCAGTGCGATTTGCAGGTCAGCGAAACGACGAATATCGGTATCGGAGACTTCACCCAGCTTCGCCATGTAATCGTTAAAGGTCGCCTGCTCAATGTTGAAGGCTTTATCCGGACGCCAGCTCGGCAGAACTTTGACGGAGAAGGTGCTGTCTTTGGCCACCGTTGCATGGTGCTCCAGAGTGTCGATCGGGTCATCGGTGGTGCCGACCATTTTCACGTTCATCTGCTGCATGATGCCGCGCGCGGAGAATTGATCCTGCGCCAGCAATTCGTTGCACTGACTCCAGATTTCGTCGGCGGTAGACGGGGAAAGCAGTTTGCCAGTGATGCCAAACGGACGACGCAGCTCAAGGTGCGTCCAGTGGTATAACGGGTTGCCGATAGTGTGCGGAACGGTCGCCGCCCAGGCATCAAACTTCTCACGATCGGAAGCGTCGCCGGTACACAGGCGTTCAGCGACGCCGTTGGTACGCATGGCACGCCACTTGTAGTGATCGCCTTTCAGCCAGATGTCATACAGGTTGTTGAAACGGTAGTTTTCAGCGATTTGCTGCGGTGGCAGATGGCAATGGTAGTCGAAGATGGGCTGGTCTTTGGCGTAATCATGGTACAGACGACGGGCAAATTCGGTATCCAGCAGAAAATCTTCAGTCATAAACGGAGTCATTTATCGTCTTCCTCTCAACGAGTGCGTCAGATTGCTTATGTTTAGATGCTGCAAAGTTATCACACCAATTTCCAGTCACTGAAGAATTTTTCGTGAGATAGATCAATAAACCTAAACAATTAAATTCCCCTTTACGGAGTAAACAGTGCTCCAGGCCGCACTAGCACTGGCTTCTTGGAATCAAAATAATACCCCTGCGAAGATTCATACTTTTGTGATGTCACTCACCTTTTGAAGTTGTATGACAAGTTATCTTTTTTTCGTCGCGATATATAAACCGACTGAATATAAAAATATCGAGGGTTCCCCCTCGAATTAAACGGTACGGAAACCGAATTAGCACGATGACTTAAATGGCAAGGTTCGGGGAGTATCTCATTTTACGGCTACCCCCCTTTCGTTAAAGAACATCCTCCGCCCCGAGCAGGAGGATAGCCGCATTTTTTGCGGAAATAACAAAACGATGAGGCTTTACATGCGTAAAATTAAAGGGTTACGTTGGTACATGATCGCACTGGTGACCTTAGGCACCGTGCTGGGTTACCTGACACGTAACACAGTAGCGGCCGCTGCGCCAACGCTGATGGAAGAGTTACACATCTCCACCCAACAGTACTCCTATATCATCGCAGCCTATTCTGCTGCTTACACCGTTATGCAACCTGTCGCGGGCTACGTCCTGGATATACTCGGTACGAAAGTGGGCTATGCGATGTTTGCCGTACTGTGGGCCATTTTCTGCGGTGCAACAGCACTGGCAGGAAGCTGGGGCGGTCTGGCCCTGGCGCGTGGCGCCGTCGGTGCCGCAGAAGCCGCTATGATCCCGGCAGGTCTGAAAGCCAGTTCTGAATGGTTCCCGGCAAAAGAACGTTCCATTGCCGTGGGATATTTCAACGTCGGTTCCTCGATTGGCGCGATGATAGCTCCGCCTCTGGTGGTCTGGGCGATCGTCATGCACAGCTGGCAAATGGCGTTCATCATCTCCGGCGCGCTGAGCTTTATTTGGGCGATGTCATGGCTGGTTTTCTACAAACATCCTCGCGATCAGAAAAAACTGTCTGACGAAGAGCGTGACTACATCATTAATGGTCAGGAAGCACAGCACCAGGTGGGGGCGGCGAAGAAAATGTCCGTTGGCCAGATCCTGCGTAACCGCCAGTTCTGGGGGATTGCACTGCCGCGTTTCCTGGCTGAACCGGCCTGGGGTACCTTCAACGCATGGATCCCGCTGTTCATGTTTAAAGTCTACGGCTTTAACCTGAAAGAGATCGCCATGTTCGCCTGGATGCCAATGCTGTTTGCCGACCTGGGTTGTATCGTTGGGGGTTACCTACCGCCGCTGTTCCAACGCTGGTTTGGCGTGAATCTGATCGTTTCCCGTAAAATGGTCGTCACCATGGGCGCATTCCTGATGATTGGCCCGGGCATGATCGGCCTGTTTACCAGCCCCTATGCCGCGATCGCTCTGCTTTGCGTCGGCGGCTTTGCTCACCAGGCGCTTTCCGGCGCACTGATTACGCTCTCTTCGGACGTCTTTGGTCGTAACGAAGTGGCGACGGCAAATGGCCTGACCGGGATGTCGGCCTGGATGGCGAGTACGCTGTTTGCGCTGGTGGTTGGCGCACTGGCCGACACCATTGGCTTTAGCCCACTGTTTGCAGTGCTGGCGGTGTTCGACCTGCTGGGCGCTCTGGTCATCTGGACCGTGCTGCAAAACAAACCGGTGAATAGTTCAGGTTCAGGCGAATCGCTCAACGAACCTGCCCCGCAAAATTGACCTGACACAGTCAGTCACGAATTACCGCCGAAGCCGCCTGTTCACTGGCGGCTTTTTCATCGGTACAAGTGGAGCCAGGCTCGCAAAAGTGGTATAACAAATGTTGTCTGTCGTATCATGCCTGGAGCGCATATGGAAATCACCGAATCACGACGTTTGTATCAACAATTAGCTGCTGACCTTAAAGAGCGTATCGAAAAAGGCGCATATCTCGTGGGCGATAAACTGCCTGCGGAGCGTTTTATTGCCGATGAAAAGAATGTCAGCCGCACTGTGGTTCGCGAAGCCATCATCATGCTGGAAGTTGAAGGCTATGTAGAAGTGCGTAAAGGTTCCGGTATTCACGTCATTTCGAACCAGCCAAAGCATCATGTTGCGCCAGGCGAAAACCTTGAGTTCGCCAGCTATGGTCCGTTTGAGCTGCTCCAGGCTCGACAACTCATCGAAAGTAACATTGCCGAATTTGCTGCCACCCAGGTGACTAAACAAGACATCATGAAGTTGATGCAAATTCAGGAGAATGCGCGTAACGAAAAATGTTTCCGCGACTCCGAATGGGATCTCCAGTTTCATGTACAGGTCGCGCTGGCCACACAAAATACCGCGCTGGCCGCCATCGTTGAGAAAATGTGGACTCAGCGCGTGCATAACCCCTACTGGAAGAAACTGCACGATCACATCGATCTCCGCACCGTGGATAACTGGTGCGACGACCATGATCAGATCCTGAAAGCGCTGATTCGCAAAGATCCCCACGCGGCCAAACTGGCGATGTGGCAGCATCTTGAGAATACAAAACAGATGCTTTTCAATGAAACCAGCGACGATTTTGAGTTCAACGCCGACCGTTATCTTTTTGCGGACAATCCCGTCGTTCATCTCGATACTGCGGCTAACGGCGCAAAATAAACACTCTGACTTCGGCAGGCGCGGTAATGCGCCTGTCTGCGGTATTCAGTAAGCGTAAGGTATAAAGTGTCAGCCTGTGTAAATCCTCTCGCCACCCTCCTTTGCGATAAGCAAAATCAGCGTGTATCAACGGCAATTTCTATAACGGACTACGTTGACCTTTGTTACACTTAGATGTTTTTTAAATTATGTGTGTTAGTGCTTGCTTACTTCATAACGTAACAAGGAATTATGCAAGCCGTGACTTTGCACCCTACAGCGACCCATACGAAAAAACGAAGAATGTCGCAATGTTGCAAACTCCAGAAAACCGGCATGACGATAACCGATTCTCCAGGAATACTGAATGGAACTTTTGACCCAATTGCTGCATGCCCTCTGGGCTCAGGACTTTGAAACACTGGCCAATCCTTCCATGATTGGCATGCTTTATTTAGTCTTGTTTATGATTTTGTTCCTGGAAAACGGGTTGCTTCCTGCTGCCTTTTTACCTGGCGACAGCCTGCTGGTTTTGGTCGGCGTACTCATTGCGAAAGGCGCCATGGGATTCCCGCAAACGATTCTGTTGCTCACCACCGCCGCCAGTTTAGGCTGCTGGGTCAGTTATATACAGGGTCGATGGTTAGGCAACACCCGAATCGTACAGAACTGGCTTTCTCATTTGCCCGCGCACTATCACCAACGCGCGCACCACCTTTTCCACAAGCATGGTTTATCGGCATTATTGATCGGCCGCTTTATCGCCTTTGTGCGCACATTGCTGCCCACCATCGCCGGTTTGTCTGGCCTCAATAATGCACGTTTTCAGTTCTTTAACTGGATGAGCGGCTTACTGTGGGTGGTTATTCTGACCACCCTGGGCTATATGCTCGGCAAAACACCCGTTTTCCTGAAGTACGAAGATCAGCTGATGTCGTGCTTGATGTTACTTCCCGTGGTCCTGCTGGTGTTTGGGCTGGGAGGTTCGCTGATTGTGCTGTGGAAAAAGAAATACGGAAATCGAGGGTAAGTGATGCTGAAACCACGCCTGACGCTTCGACAACTGGGCTGGACAACCTCATTTTTGGTGCTGCTGACCGTACTGATTCTGGTGTGGTCGGCGATTCGTCAACAAGAGTCGACGCTGGCTATCCGTGCAATTAATCAGGGTGCCAGCATGCCGGATGGCTTTTCAATCTGGCATCATCTGGACGCCAATGGCATTCGTTTCAAAAGCATCACCCCGCATAACGACACCTTACTGATCACATTCGACTCCCACGCGCAAAGCGCAGCAGCCCGGGCAGTGTTAGTCAAAACGTTGCCCCGTGGCTACATCATTGCCCAACAAGATGGCCAAAACCCAGCGGTGCAGTGGATTTCCCGTTTACGAGAAACCCCGCTTCGCTTCGGATAATTTCAAACAATCCGAATCATATCACTCACTTTGGTGATTTCGCTGTTTACTGGCTATGATTAAGTGAGCGGGTACATTACCCGCCGCTTTATTATTTGGATCATCGCGCCCGAAGAATGGGTACGAGTCACAATGGAAGGTTCAAGAATGAAATACCGCATTGCTTTAGCTATTACCCTTTTCACGCTCAGTGCAGGCAGCTACGCCAACACCCTCTGTCAGGAAAAAGAGCAGGATATTCAGCGGGAAATCAGCTATGCCGAGAAGCACAACAACCAGAACCGCATCAACGGTCTGAATAAAGCACTCAGTGAAGTCAGAGCAAACTGTAGCGACAGTCAGTTGCGTGCTGACCATAAGAAAAAAATCGCAGAACAGAAAAAAGAGATATCTGAGCGTCAACGTGACTTAGCAGAGGCGAAGCAAAAAGGCGATACGGATAAGATTGCAAAACGCGAACATAAGCTTGCCGAAGCTCAGGAAGACCTGAAAAAGCTTGAAGCTCGCGACTACTAATTTATTTGTAACAGTCACTACTCACTCACCTGGAGAAAACTATGTCGAATGATAACACTACGGAACATCTGCGCGCTGAGTTGAAATCCCTGGCCGATACGCTTGAAGAGGTGCTCAGCTCCTCTGGCGATAAGTCAAAAGAAGAGCTGAGTAAGATTCGTAGCAAAGCCGAGCGCGCGCTGAAAGAAAGCCGCCACCGTCTGGGGGAAACCGGGGACGCAATTGCGAAACAGACCCGCGAAGCCGCGGCCCGCGCCGATGATTATGTGCGTGAAAATCCGTGGACGGGCGTCGGCATCGGCGCTGCGGTAGGTGTCGTGCTGGGCGTACTGCTGACGCGTCGTTAATGATGGCGGATTCTCATCAAACACCAGGACCGGGTAAAAGCGTTCTGGGGATTGGCCAGCGAATTGTCACTATTCTCGTGGAGATGGTGGAGACCCGTTTGCGACTGGCGGTTGTTGAGCTGGAGGAAGAAAAAGCAAACCTCATCCAGCTTTTGCTGATGCTGGGTCTCACCATGCTTTTCGCCGCTTTCGGTCTGATGAGCCTGATGATTCTGATCATCTGGGCCGTTGATCCTCAGTATCGACTCAACGTCATGATCGCCACGACAGTGGTGTTGCTGGTGATGGCGTTGATCGGCGGAATCTGGACGTTACGCAAGGCGCGTCGCTCTACCCTGTTGCGCCACACACGACGCGAACTGGCGAACGACAGACAAATCCTTGAGGATGATGCCCGATGAGCAGCAAAGTCGAACGCCAAAAGCGTAAGGCCATACTGCTTAGTCAGATCCAGCAGCAAAGGCTGGATCTGTCTGTCTGCCGTCGGGACTGGCTTGAAACCACCCGTACGTACGATCGCGGCTGGAACACGCTGCTCAATCTACGCTCCTGGGCGCTGGTGGGTAGCAGCGTGATGGCCATCTGGACACTTCGTCACCCCAACAGACTGGTGCGTTGGACGAAACGAGGATTCGGTCTCTGGAGCGCCTGGCGTTTGCTTAAGTCGACGCTGCAACAGCAACATTCACGCGGTTAATCTTGCCACACATCAAGCCTGATAACGCTTCGCTTATCAGGCTACATGCTCTTTCGTCTGCGCATCACTCAAATTTTTTGAAAAATACTGACAGTTTTCCTTGCTAACAATTGTCATTAGCCACGTTTATGATTCCCTCCATCGACAGCAACGACGCGCTTTACCGCGTAATAGCATAAAAAACATAATCAGCAGCCTGAGTGGTTTCCTGGAGAGTAAAATGAAAAAATTAGAAGATGTTGGTGTACTGGTAGCGCGCATTCTGATGCCAATCCTGTTTATTACCGCAGGCTGGGGAAAAATCAGCGGATATGCGGGTACCCAACAGTATATGGAAGCGATGGGCGTCCCTGGCTTTATGTTGCCGCTGGTGATTCTGCTTGAGTTTGGCGGCGGTCTGGCGATCCTGTTTGGTTTCCTGACCCGTACGACTGCACTGTTCACTGCGGGCTTTACACTGTTAACGGCATTCCTGTTCCACAGCAACTTTGCTGAAGGCGTAAACTCGCTGATGTTCATGAAAAACCTGACCATCTCAGGCGGCTTCCTGCTGCTGGCTATCACGGGTCCGGGCGCATTCAGCATCGACCGTGTGCTGAATAAAAAGTGGTAAGCGCACTATAATTAAGAATCATAAAACGAGGAGTCAGTCTCCTCGTTTTTGCTATCCGCAGGAGAGAGAATATGGGACAACTGATTGATGGCGTCTGGCATGATGTCTGGTATGACACCAAATCTACCGGAGGGAAATTTCAACGTTCCGTATCGGCTTTCCGCCACTGGCTCACTGCGGATGGCGCACCAGGTCCGTCTGGCGAGGGGGGTTTTGCCGCTGAAAAAGACCGCTATCATCTGTACGTCTCTCTTGCCTGCCCCTGGGCGCACCGCACGCTGATTTTACGCAAGCTCAAAGGCCTGGAACCGTTCATCTCAGTGTCTGTCGTCAATCCACTGATGCTGGAAAACGGCTGGACGTTCGCCGATGATTTTCCCGCTGCGACGGGCGACACGCTCTATCAGCATGAATTTCTCTACCAACTCTACCTGCACGCCGACCCACATTACAGCGGTCGTGTCACCGTGCCGGTGCTGTGGGATAAAAAGAATCACACCATCGTCAGTAACGAATCGGCGGAAATCATCCGCATGTTCAACACCGCGTTTGACGCGCTGGGCGCGAAAGCGGGCGATTACTACCCTCCGGAACTGCGCTCTGAAATAGACGAACTGAACAGCTGGATTTATGACAATGTGAACAACGGTGTCTATAAAGCCGGTTTTGCCACCAGCCAACAGGCTTATGATGACGCCGTGACCCACGTCTTTGACTCGCTGGCGCGCCTGGAGCAGATTCTGGGGCAGCATCGCTATCTGACCGGAGATCGGTTAACAGAAGCAGACATCCGCCTGTGGACGACATTAGTGCGCTTCGACCCGGTATACGTGACGCACTTCAAGTGCGATAAGCACCGTATCAGCGACTACCTGAATCTGTACGGCTTTTTGCGCGATATTTATCAAATTCCGGGCATCGCGGAAACGGTCAATTTCGACCATATTCGCCACCACTATTTCCGCAGCCACAAAACCATCAACCCAACCGGCATTATTTCTGTCGGCCCGTGGCAGGATCTTAACGAGCCTCACGGACGCGATCTCCGTTTTCGCTAGTTTACAGGGCACCCTTCAGGGTGCTTTGTTTATTCACACCTCAAATATTTACCACTTTCCCATTCGCAGCTATTCTTGGTTTGATTACTTTAAAAACAAGTGATTGACCACGATTGAGGAAAAAATGGACTGGTATTTAAAAGTATTAAAGAGCTACATCGGTTTTGGCGGTCGTGCGCGCCGCAAAGAGTACTGGATGTTTGTTCTGGTCAACGGCATCTTTACAGTGGTACTGGCGGTACTGGACAAGATGTTTGGCTGGGAGGGCACTGCGGGAGAAGGCATGCTGACCAGCATTTATGGGGTTCTGATTTTTTTACCCGGCTTAGCGGTGCTGTTTCGCCGTCTGCATGACACAGACCGCACAGCATGGTGGCTATTGATATTACTCATCCCCATCATCGGCTGGCTGGTCATTTTTATCTTTACCTGCCAGAGCGGCGTGTCGGGCGAAAACCGTTTCGGAGCGGATCCGAAGCTTAACGCCTGATGTCATCTCCGCACCTCTGACGAGAGGTGCGTTTCACCTTTATTTCCCGGCAAACAGTTTGGGGATCTCCCGCAGACACCAGGACTTCGCTTCTCCCATACTGTCACGTCGCCACGCCATGATGATATCGATCTCACTGGTCGATTCCGGGCTGACAACGCGTAGCCGTCCTTCGGCAATATCCTGCTCCACCAGCGGATACGGCATCGTTGCGACGCCAAGTCCAGCCAATAACGCCTGACGCTTATCCTCAATGGTGCTCACCGTCAGACGAGGCTGTTTATCCAGAAGCTGAACGGTTAACACCGGACGTTCACGGGCAGTATCTGCCACCGCAATCCCACGATATTTGACGCGAGTGACTTCCGATAAGGGTTCAGGCTCCTGATGGATCGGGTGGTCAGGCGCCGCCACATACACATTCATCAGTGTATACAACTTACGGGAATTAATTTCTGACGATGAACGAAAATGCATATCCGGCGCGATGACAATATCGGCACGCCCCTGCTCCAGACGTTCCCATGCACCTGCCAGCACTTCGGTGATCACCGAAAGCTGGGTATTCGCTTTACCGGCCAGCCTGTCGATAAGCGGGAAGAAAGCCGACGTCGGCACCAGGGCTTCAGTCACCAACGTCAAATGCGTTTCCCAGCCACGCGCCAGCGCTTCCGCATCCGTCGTGAGCTTGTCAGCCGCTTCCAGCAGTACCCGCCCGCGCTCCAGCAACATACGCCCGACATTGGTGAACTTTGTCCGGTGGCCCGAGCGGTCAAACAGCACCACATCCAGCTCTTCTTCCAGTTTTTGCATGGTGTAGCTGAGCGCAGACGGCACGCGCCCCAGCTCATCCGCCGCGGCGGCAAAGCTGCCACGCCTGTCAATCGCATCCATTACACGTAACGCTTCAAGCGTTAACGCCCTTTCTTTGGCCATAGCGTTCTCATTCAGGAAATTTGAACATACCGGGCAGAATATCTGGCTAACAATGCAGCGTCCAGCCCCTTAACATAAAAGGAAGTAAAGAGAGGTCAAGAATTATGATTACTACCCGAACAGCCAAACAATGCGGCCAGGCAGATTATGGATGGTTGCAGGCCCGTTACACCTTTTCTTTTGGACACTACTTTGACCCCAAACTGTTGGGATACGCCTCGCTGCGCGTCCTGAACCAGGAAGTCCTTGCACCGGGCGCCTCTTTCCAGCCGCGCGCCTATCCGAAGGTGGATATTTTAAACCTGATTCTGGAAGGCGAAGCCGAGTATCGCGACAGCGAAGGCAACCATGTCCAGGCCAAAGCGGGAGAAGCATTACTGCTCGCCACGCAGCCAGGGATCAGCTACAGCGAACACAATCTCAGTAAAGAGAAGCCGCTGACCAGAATGCAGCTGTGGCTGGACGCCTGCCCTGAAAGGGAAAATGCGCTGGTACAAAAAACCGCGCTAACAATGGGTAAACAGCAACTGATCGCGTCCCCGGACGGCGCGCAGGAAAGCCTGCAACTGCGCCAACAGGTGTGGGTGCATCACATCATGCTCAATCAGGGTGAATCCGTGAGTTTTCAACTGCATGGCCCACGCGCCTACCTGCAATCGATTCACGGTACGTTCCATGCGGTGACCCATAACGAAGAAAAAGAAGCGCTAACCTGCGGTGACGGCGCATTTATTCGTGATGAAGCTAACATAACGTTAGTGGCCGATACGCCATTGCGCGCATTGCTGATAGATTTGCCTATATAGTCTGGAAAAACAAGGGAGTATGACTATGAGCAAAAAGTCGGCTAAACAGCGTCAACCCGTATCAAAAAATAGCGTGCAGGAAACCGTGAGCGTACCTGCCCCGTTCGGTTATGAAGAGATGTTGACCGAGCTGGAAGCGATCGTCGCTGATGCCGAAATCCGGCAGGCGGAAGAAGACGCCGCCTGACAGCCCGATCAGCAAAACGCCATCGGGAAGTCAGACGGTAAATTGCCGGATAGTGACGCCAACGCGTCTTATCCGGCCTGCCGATTAATGTGCCTTGCTGGCCATGATCTCAATGATCTGCTTGTCCGTTTGCTGCATGGAGCGAGACGCCAGCGCGCACAGGTTCGAGATAGACTGTTCGACGTTATGCGCCACAATCCCCTCATTACCGGTCACCGCCGTATCATCTAGTGCCATTAACACCGCTTTCCATGCCGACGATGCGCTGGTGGACACTTTCATTGCGCAGCTGTTCGACGCCCCATCGCAAATCATCCCACTGACGTCGCCGATCATACTGCCGATCGCCATCGCAATAGTGTTGTAACGCCCGTCAATCAGCCACGCCATTCCTGCTGCCGCCCCCATCGCCGCCGTGGTCGCCGCACACAGAGCGGACAAACGCGGCAACTGGTAGTGGATGTAAATCGCACTCAGATGTGACAGCATCAACGCACGCGCGAGACGCTCTTCATCGGCACCGAAATGCTCCGCAACCACCATGACCGGCACCGTCGCAGTAATCCCCTGATTACCTGAGCCAGAGTTGCTCATCGCAGGTAACGTTGCGCCTCCCATTCGCGCATCCGACGCCGCACTGGTGCGGATCAGAATGGCAGTGGACAGATCGTTTGCCAGCAGACCCCGTGCACACTGTTTCTCCATCGTCGCCCCGATATGCAACCCCCAGCCGCCACGCAGACCTTCCTGGGACAGCGCGCCGTTGAGCTTCGCGGCGTCGAGAATAAAACGGATCGATTCGAACGGAACCGCGTTCACAAAGGCTAAAATCTCCTCCAGCGACGTCTCAGCAAGTACGTCCAGCGGCGACGCCTGCTCTTCATGCTGACGGCATTCATCCTGTGCAAACACCACACCCTTGTTTGTTTCAACACGCACAATGTTGGTATGGCCGCCGACAATCGTCACGCATGCCCATCCTGACGCGCTATAAACTTTAGCGCGTGAGAACAGGATATCTTCGCAAGGCTCCTGCAACATCACCGAAACCTTTCCAGCCGCCAGCAGATTTTTCGCCTCTGCAATCGTCTCAGCAGACGCGTCTTTCAGCACTTCAAGACCGGCATGAGCATCTCCCCCCAGCGCACCCAGCGCAGCCGCGACGGGCAACCCAACCATCCCCGTGCCCGGTACGGTAACTCCCATGCCGTTTTTCATCAGGTTTGGCGAGACCCACGCATCAATGCGTTCGACCGGGCCTTCAAGCTCAGAGACCGCAACGGCCGCCGCCAGGGCCAGTGAAATCGGTTCAGTACATCCCAGCGCCGGTTTGACTTCTTCCTGCACCGCCAGGATAAAACGCTGCCATAATGGATTTGCTGTAGTCTCAAACATAACAATGACCTTAAAATTTCATCAATATCAAGAAAATGCCAGGAACGGAGAAACGCACAGCAACAGGCCGGTGATGATAATCAGATATAACGACGCGCCTTTGTATTTGTGCAATGCAGGAACTTTGTAGACCAGCCACGCCGGGATCAAACATCCCACCATGCCGAAGATTGGGCTACAAATAGAGGTAAAGCTGAGGACTGGCGCATTCAGTACAATCGCGCTCCAGGCCAGTAAGATGGCGAACAGCATAATGCCGCGCTGGACGAGTGTTTCGTTGATCTTCTCGGCAGGCATTTTGCGACGCAGCAGGTTCATCACAATCCCTTGCGTGGCTTCACGAAAGCCCAGGTAAACCCCGAAGAACGCCGTCATCACCGCAAAGATGTTCAAAATAACGCTGACCACTTTGACCCAGCCGGCCCCTGCGCCACTGATAAACTGCGCGGCAATCGCGAGGGCGGAAATATTCTGCTCATACGCTTTCACCGCTTCATCGTGACCCATCGCCAGTGTGAAAGAAACTGCATAGAAAAAGACTGTGACAAACAGGATCCCGAACGCAATATTCATGGCGCGCAGCGCTTTATGACGCGCCACTTCGATGGATTTTGAACGTGAACGGTAAGAGATCACCATCGGGCTTAAGGTTTGGATAAACAGGATTGAGGTCAGCGTAAAGGGTAGCGTGATGATGGCGTTTTTTATCAGCAGCGCCATCGGCGGCAGCGCGCCAATGTTATACAGACGCCACATCCCGACCATAGAAAAGCCTAACGCCGCCACCACTAACAGCTTGGTCAGCACCATGCCGGTAGAGATTTTAAACAAGAGCTTTTCACCGCGCGACGAGATGGCCACCAGAGCACAAATCAGCACCAGGCCATAGAACGGGCTGTCAGAGAGTAAACCTTCGGTGACGCCGAACGTGTGCAGGTATGACGCGCTGTCATTGGTAATGGCGGTGGAGTACACAAACATCCAGATAACCAACATCACAAAGTACAGCGCGCCTAACAAGATCCCCCAGTTTTTACCCAGATAGCCGCTGATGACGCTGGGGTAGTCTTTACATTCAGGGGATTCCGCCAGGGTGTTAATAAACAAACGCTGAAACAGATACATCGCCGGGTAGCCAATAATGGAGGAGAGCAAAAAGACCCACAGCCCCATTAATCCCACCTGGACAGGGAGAAAAACGATCCCCGCGCCAATCGCCATGCCGATACTCATAATGACCCAGCCAGTGTCCATGCTGTCGAATTTAATCGCTTCACGCCATTCACTTTCGCTCATTCCAGCCCGGCGCGCCGGGGCCGATGCGTCGAGTATGACGCTGTTATTCGTTGCCGTTTCCATAAGGTTCTCGCTTAATGTTCAGGTAGAGGTATTTATTATTTTTTTCGTGCCGCATCAAGGCGATACGCGGTACGTTTTCTGCAGGCGAGCTTTTATAATGAAGAAATCATACGCGCAGGGTCAGAGAAAAACTTCACAATAAAGCCCTTACAATTTCTAAAAGTTAAGAAATATTTTCTATTTTAAAAACAATAACTGCGTACATTTTCTCTATTTGAACGAGATCACAACATAAAATTTGAAGGGGATCACAACATAAAAAAAGGCGCACCAGGATGCGCCTAAAGGGGGAAGAGAAGAAGGGGTCTGTCAGGTACAAACGACTTTAATTGCCAGACCACCACGTGAGGTTTCACGGTATTTGTCGTTCATATCTTTACCGGTCTCATACATCGTCTCGATGACTTTATCGAGAGAAACCCGTGGTTCAGATGTCCGGCGCAACGCCATGCGCGCCGCGTTCACCGCTTTTACAGCATTGATCGCGTTACGTTCAATACACGGAATTTGTACCTGCCCCGCCACCGGATCGCAGGTTAATCCCAGGTTGTGCTCCATCGCGATTTCCGCCGCAATACAGACCTGCGCCGGGCTACCGCCCAGCAATTCCGTAAGCCCTGCCGCCGCCATCGAACAGGCGACGCCAATCTCGCCCTGGCAGCCGACTTCGGCCCCGGAGATGGAAGCATTCATCTTGTACAATGCGCCGATGGCCCCAGCGGCCAGTAAATAGCGAGCGATTGAGTTTGCATTCACCGGACGACGGAACTTGTCATAATAGGCCAGTACGGCAGGGATAATGCCACACGCCCCGTTCGTTGGCGCGGTCACAACCCGTCCTCCCGCCGCATTCTCTTCACTCACGGCTAAGGCGAACATGTTGATCCAGTCGATAACATTCATCGGATCGCTCGACAGGCTGTCGCTGGAAACCAGTAACCGACGCAGCGCGACCGCGCGACGCGGCACATTAAGCGGCCCTGGCAACACGCCTTCGGTGTTCATGCCATGTTCTATCCCGGCATGCATCACCTCCCAGATACGCGCAAATCCCGCATCCACTTCGTCTTTACTGCGCATCGCCAGCTCATTTTGCATCATCAAGCCAGAGACGGAGAGGCCATTTCTTTCACACAGTTTCAGGAGTTCGCTGGCGGAGTTAAAGCCATAAGGTACCGACGTTTCAACGTCATGCGCCTGACCAAAACGCTCCTCTTCGACGATAAAGCCGCCGCCAACGGAGTAATAGGTTTTGCTTAACAGTTTTTCCTGCCCGTTCCACGCAGTGATGCGCATCCCATTTTCATGGCGCGGGAGCGTTTCTTCATGAAAGAGAATACTGTCTGCGATGGGAAAATCGACCACGTGAGCGCCGTCCGCCACGGGCAGGCGTCCGGTACGGGTCGCTTCCTGAATAAACGCAGGAATACCATCAATATCAACATCCTGTGGACTATTTCCCGCCAGTCCCATCATGATGGCGACATCGGTCGCATGCCCTTTTCCGGTTAGTGATAACGATCCATACAGATCGACCACCATACGCGTCGTCTGCAGTAGCGTTCCAGAATGGGTCAGTTGATCAATAAAACATTTTCCAGCATTCATTGGCCCTACGGTATGCGAGCTGGAAGGTCCAATGCCAATCTTAAAAATTTCGAATGCGCTAATCATATCCACACCCTCGGATTGCCGTTCAGTGAAGACCAGGTTTCACACTCATTATTGGGATCGGGGCGATCCTGACGATCGCCCCGCAGGGGATGACTTACGCGCTGCGCACCGCGATGGCTTCAATCTCCAGTTTCACGTCCTTCGGCAGACGGGCAACCTGAACGCAGCTGCGCGCGGGATAGATAGCCTGATGTTCGTCAAAGAACTGCTGGTAAACCTGATTGATAGTGGAAAAGTCATTCATATCGGTAATGAAGACGGTTGTTTTCACGATGCTGCCCACCTCTAACCCGGCTGCAACCACGATTGCCTTCACGTTCTCAAGGCTCTGACGTGCCTGATCGGCCACGTTTTCTGCGACCGCGCCCGTTTGTGGGCAAACCGGGATCTGACCCGACGTCAGCACCATACTGCCTAAATCGACGCCCTGTACGTAGGGGCCGATGGCCCCCGGAGCACGTTGGGTCTCAATACTCTTTCTCATATCGCCTCCGGCGTTAAATCGCCTGGGTGAAAGTACGCGAAATGACATCCTGTTGCTGCTCGCGGGTCAGCGCATTGAAGCGCACAGCGTAACCGGAGACACGGATTGTCAGGTTTGGATAGTTTTCCGGGTGCTCAATGGCATCCAGCAGCATTTCACGGTTCATCACGTTCACGTTCAGGTGCTGTCCACCTTCAACGTGCGCTTCATGATGGAAGTAACCGTCCAACAGGCCAACCAGGTTGGTTTTGCGTACGCCGTCATCTTTACCCAGCGCCGCCGGCACAATGGAGAAGGTGTACGAAATACCGTCTTTGGCGTAGGTGAACGGTAGTTTTGCTACCGATGTCAGCGACGCTACTGCCCCTTTACGGTCACGGCCATGCATCGGGTTAGCCCCTGGTGCGAACGGCGTACCGGCGCGACGACCATCCGGGGTGTTCCCGGTTTTCTGGCCATACACCACGTTGGAGGTGATGGTCAGGATGGACTGCGTCGGCACTGCGTTACGGTAGGTTGGCAACACTTTAATTTTCTTCATAAAGCGTTCAACCAGATCGCAGGCAATGCTGTCCACACGTTCGTCGTTATTCCCGTACTGCGGGTAGTCGCCTTCAATTTCAAAGTCGACAGCCAGTCCGTTTTCATCACGAATCGGTTTCACTCGTGCATATTTGATTGCAGAGAGGGAATCCGCTGCGACGGACAAGCCTGCCATTCCGCACGCCATCGTCCGATAAACATCGCGATCGTGCAGCGCCATCAGTGAAGCTTCGTAGCTGTACTTGTCATGCATGTAGTGGATGATGTTCAGGGCGCTGATGTACTGCACCGCCAGCCAGTCCATAAAGTGGTCCAGGCTTTCCATCACCGTGTCGTAATCCAGCACGTCATCCATCAATGGCGCCGTTTTCGGCCCAACCTGGATTTTCAGCTTCTCATCGACACCGCCGTTGATTGCGTACAGCAGCGTTTTCGCGAGGTTGGCTCGGGCGCCAAAGAACTGCATTTGCTTGCCGATCACCATCGGGCTCACGCAGCAGGCAATGGCATAATCGTCGCTGTCGAAATCAGCACGCATCAGATCGTCGTTTTCATACTGCAATGATGAGGTGACGATAGAGACTTGTGCAGCATACTTTTTAAACGCAATCGGCAGCGCTTCTGACCACAACACGGTCAGGTTTGGTTCTGGCGCTGGCCCCATGGTGTGCAGCGTATGCAGGTAACGGTAGGAGTTTTTGGTCACCAGCGTGCGACCGTCCAGCCCCATCCCGCCGATCACTTCGGTCGCCCAGATAGGGTCGCCGGAGAACAGGGTGTCGAATTCCGGCGTACGCAGGAAGCGCACCATACGGATCTTCATGATGAAGTGGTCGATCAGTTCCTGTGCCTGCTGCTCCGTCAGGACGCCGGCTTTAAAGTCGCGTTCGATGTAGATATCAAGGAACGACGCGGTACGGCCCAGTGACATTGCACCGCCGTTCTGCGATTTCACCGCAGCCAGATAGGCGAAGTAAACCCACTGTACGGCTTCCTGCGCATTACGCGCCGGACGGGAGATGTCGCAACCGTATTTGGCGGCCATTTCCTGCATTTGCAGCAGTGCACGACGGTGTTCAGACAGCTCTTCACGCAGGCGAATCGTCGCCTCAAGATTCTGCCCCCACTCCAGATTCGACTGGAGATCGGCAAATTGCTGTTCACGCTCACGCACCAGATAGCGGATACCGTACAGCGCAACGCGACGGTAATCGCCAATAATACGACCACGACCATAGCCGTCTGGCAGACCGGTTAATACGCCGGACTTACGGCAGCGCAGCATATCCGGAGAGTAGGCGTCGAACACGCCCTGGTTATGGGTTTTACGCAGTTCAGTATATTGGTACTCAAAATCGGCATCCATCTCACGACCATAAGCATCAAACGAGCTTTTGATCATATTGATGCCGCCAAATGGGTGCAGGGCACGCTTCAGCGGTTTATCCGTTTGCAGACCGACGATCTTTTCCAGCTCTTGTTCAATATATCCCGCATCATGCGCGGTGATCGTTGTCGCTATATTGGTATCGAAATCAACCGGGGCATGGGTTGAGTTTTCAATACGAATTCCCGCCATGACTTTTTCCCACAGTGCTGTGGTTGCCGGGGTCGCTTCTGCAAGGAAAGATTCATCCCCTTCATATGGCGTATAGTTGTGCTGAATAAAATCACGGACATTAATTTCTTCTTTCCAGTCCGTACCTTTAAAGCCAAGCCAGGCGTCGGCATACAGCATATCGCTGGTATCGATATTTACCTTCATGAAAAATAATCTCTCTACAGAACAACAAATAAGTTATGCAAATTCCACGGGGGCGTTAACTTTGCCTAAATGAATCGCATCGAGTGCAATCATTTTTTCTTCATTCGTGGGAATGACAGCGCAAATAACACGGGCCTCTTTGCCTGAGATAATTCTTTCGCCATGGGAATTAGGCAGACTGTTCATATCGCTGTCTACACTCACGCCCAGTACGGCCAGATGTTCAATCACCAGGCGGCGAATTAAGACAGAGTTCTCACCGATGCCGCCGGTGAAAATAATGCCGTCCAGACGATGTAACGACGCAGCATGGCCAGCAATATGTCGCGCAATGCGATGCACAAACGTTTTGATCGCCAGCTGTGCGCGTTCATGGCCTTCATTCCAGGCTTTTTCCAACACGCGTAAATCAGAAGACAGACCCGAAATACCCAGTAAGCCGGACTCTTTGTTGACCACACGCTCAAGGTCGCTCAGCGTCTGGTTGGTTTCGCTGGCTATCCACGCCATTGCGCCAAAGTCCACGTCGCCGCTGCGAGTGCCCATCATCAGCCCTTCCAGAGGCGTCATCCCCATCGAGGTATCGACGCTCTGTCCATTACGGACCGCGCAGATTGACGCGCCATTGCCGAGATGGGCAACCACCAGACCGGAATCCTGCTCCTGAAGTTCGAGGAGATCGTGCGCACGTTGCGAAACGTAGCGATGCGATGTGCCATGAAATCCATAACGGCGCACACCCAGCTCTTCAAAATACTTCCACGGTAAACCGTACAGGTAAGCTTCAGGCGCCAGCGTTTGATGGAAGCTGGTATCAAAAACGGCCACCTGCTGAACACCAGGGAACAGCTGCTTTGCCGATTCAATTCCGCTTAAATTCGCGTAATTGTGTAATGGTGCTAAAGGAGAAACCCGGCGAATATTTTCAATAACCTCATCAGTGATAATGGCTGACTCAGTAAAGATATTTCCGCCGTGGGCGATACGGTGGCCAATTAAGGCCACGCTATCGATTAAATTACGTTTTTCCAGTTCAACGGCTATCGCCTGGAATGCACCTTCGTAGCTGTGGTGAGCCAGCTGCGCTGGCTCTCCCCCATTCACGACCAAAAAAGCATTTTCAGAATTAATCCCGTCCGCAATACCCGCCATCAAAACATCACAATGGGTTGCATCCAGCACTGAAAACTTAATTGAAGATGATCCACAGTTAATAACCAAAACTACCGGGAATTCATTCATTTCACTACTCATCCTGCGTTTAAGGATTAAAACAGTTTGTACACGATGTTCAGAATGGTCAGCAGACCAATGACGGTAACAAACACGTTATCCAGACGACCACGGTACTTCGCCAGAGACGGCGCTTTACGGATGGCGTACATCGGCAGCAGGCAGAGCAGCGATGCAATGATCGGCGCACCCATGGCTTCAATCAGGTCCAGAATGTTCGGGTTGGCGTAGGCCACAACCCAGGTGGAACCCATGATGAAGATCATGCTGATGGTGTTGAGTTTGCCCAGTGATACTTTGGTTTTATCGCCTTTATAACCAAACTTCAGTACCAGACCGTTCAGACCTTCCAGGGTGCCCAGATAGTGGCCGAAGAAGGATTTGAAGATGGCAACCAGTGCGATAATAGAAGCACCGTACTCCAGAATGGTCGCGAACGTCGATTTCGTGCCAGACAGTGAAGAAAAGTGGTTCGCCAGGTAAGAAAGTACCGGAATGTTCTGCGCTTTAGCTTCCGCCATGTTTTGCGGAGAGAGCGTGAACAGGCAGCTGAAAGCGAAGAACATAACCACGGCAACCATCAGCATACTGGCGCGGGAGATGATCTTGGAACATTTCTGCTCAGTAAACTCACGACCGAAATCTTTCTCATACTCTTCGCGTTTAGAGACCACGAAGGAAGAAACAATCGGCGAGAAGTTGAAAGAGAACACCATGATGGAAATACCCAGCCATACGGTAACCAGAATGCCGTCATGCCCGGTCAACGCGATATTACTGAGATCCACCTGATCGATAACTGCAGAGTTCCAGTAAGGGATCAGCGACAGAGAGATCAGCACCAGGCTGGCAATGAACGGCCATACCAGGAAGCTCATCACTTTAACCATCAGATCCTTACCGAAGTAGATGACGAATGCCATCAGCAGCAGCAGGAACAGTGCCACGAAGCCACGGTTAAGCGCTGGCATCTGCAACTGGTTTTCCCAGAAGGTCATAAAGGTGTTGGTAATGGTGACGCCATAAATCCACAGCAGCGGACAAATCGCGAAGAAATACAGGAACGTGATGACCACGCCGCCCGTCTTACCAAAGTGCTCTTCAACCGTTTCTGTGATGTTTCCGGAAGGGTTAGAACCGGAAAGGCACAGACGCGCCAGCGCACGGTGGCAATAGAACGCGATGGGGTACGCTAACACCAGCATCAACAGAATGGGGATCAGTCCGCCAAAACCTGCGCGGATAGGGAAGAACAGCACCCCTGCGCCGATGGCTGTACCAAATAAACCCAGTGTCCAGGTGGTGTCCGATTTGCGCCAGGACGACTGTTTTGTCTGGCTGGATACAATGCTATCAGTAGTACTCATATCCTATCCTCAACGAAATATTAAGCGTCAACTAAACCAGTAATTTGAGATACACGAGAAAGATCGATATTACCGCCAGAAATAATGCAGACTGTTTTTCTGTTCTGGATATAGCTATCTAATTTCCCGCTTAATAATGCTGCACAAGCCAGAGCACCAGCGCCTTCGGTGACAACTTTATTACGCTGTATTAACGCAATCATACTGCTGCGAATTTCGTCCTCGCTGACCAGTACGATGTCGTCAACTAATTCACGAACAATTTCATAGGTCAAATTACCCGGGCGAGAGACATCACAACCATCCGCCAGGGTGCCGGTCGTTCGATGCGTGGTTATTTCACCGGCATGGTAAGATGCCGCCATACCGTGTACGTTTTCAGACTGTACGCCGATAATTTTAATGGTCGGGTTGATGGATTTAATTGCAATCGCAACACCTGCAATTAATCCGCCGCCGCCAATTGGGACAATCACGTTATCGACATCATATAAATCTTCCATGATTTCCAGGCCAATTGTACCCTGACCGGCAATCACTTTCGGATCATCATACGGTGGAATAAAAATACGCCCTTCGGTTTCAACAATTTCGCTGACTTTGGCAATCGTGTCGTTGAAGTTGTCGCCGTGCAGGATTACTTCTGCAGAATAGTCACAGGTGGCCGCGACTTTAGACTTCGGCGCGCCTTTAGGCATGACAACCTTGCCGTCAATTCCGAGCATGGCACAGGAGAGAGAAACACCTTGCGCGTGGTTACCCGCAGAACAGGCCACAACACCTTTGCGTCTTTCCGCTTCCGTTAAAGAGCTGAGTTTATTAAATGCGCCACGGATTTTAAATGAGCCTGTACGTTGCATATTTTCAAACTTCAGGAATATTTCACCTTTGCAACGTTCACTCAAATAGTTGGAGCGAGGCATCCCCGTTTTATAGATTTTGCCCGCAAGTCTTTTTTTCGCTTCGATGACATCTTCAATAGCAACCGGGAGATCGTATGTAATGTGCATGAAAACCTCTTACCTGGGTATTAAACTAATATGAATAGCTGTTACCAATGTCTGATATTCAGACACATGGCGTCAATTACGGATTAAAACTAAATTCAGTTAATTTCGATTAATTGCTTTCGTCTGCAACCATTATATGATGAATATTCTTTGGCTAATTCAACCAAAACCGATGCTGCCTTTTTAATTCGATAATTCTTAGACCATACCGCGGCATAACGCGCAACCGGTAAAGTCTCCTCAACAGGAATAGTAATAAACTGATTTGAACCAAAAGGTGTGGTCATATCGCAGGGAATGACGGTCAGAAAATCAGCATTGAGAACAAGATTATAAATGGTGACAACAGAGTCTGTTTTAACGATGTTTTCGCTGTTGATGCCATTTCTTTGTAACGTGGTGAGGAGTTCGCTGTAGTAGCCCATATTCGTTTGCGGCAACACCCACTGTTCGTTCTTCAACGATTCCAGCGTAGTGGTGCCGGTGCATGTTCGGGACTTGCTGGCAACCAACACAAACTCGGATTCAAAGAGCGGCTCCACATGCAGATCTTGCAGTTTCATCTCATCACTCAGCGTACCGATAGCGAAGTCCAGTCGGCCATCACGAATCGCAGGTAGAAAAGAGGAAAGCTGCGCTTCGTACATAGAAACCTGCGCTTTCGGGAACACCTCTTTAAACTTGTGAATCATGTCTGACATGAAAGTAAAGCCAATCAGCGAAGGAAAACCAAACGAGACGTCGACGACCGTATTGCAGGTCATGCTGTTCATCTCATTCACCATGTTTTTCATTTCACGGGTGATTGTTTCGGACCAGGACAACAATACCTGACCCGCACTCGTCAATGTCACGCCCGTATTTTTACGAACGACTAACTCAACACCAAAATAGGCTTCAACATCACTGACAATTTTGCTGACCGCTGGCTGAGTTAATCCTAATTCTTTTGCAGCCGAGCCGATAGAACCGCTTCTAATGACTTCCTGAAAGACCACTAAGTGCTGTGTTTTAGGGAGAAGAATAGTATTCATATCGGCCTGCATTAATTACTTTATTGACGGCAGGAAGTGTACCAAATAAAAGTTATGTGGTTATGTGCGACCACTCACAAATTACCTTACCTTACATTTATCAGACCTATATTTTTCAAAATAAACACTTACAAATCATCATGATAGACAAGACTAGTGCGACTTTGACAGGACTTTTATCAAGAAAAAACGCAGGGGATAACGATATTTTATGGCGATAACACCTGCGTTTCAGAGGTTATTTTCAAAAGACCACACCGACGATAATTCAAGCAATTACAGCGTAATTATCACGCAAATTTACATTTAAATTTATAAAGTAATTTATCAACTATCCGTATAAGCAGGACAAGATTGCCGTTAAAAATTGTGGCACATCACATTTTTTTACCTGGTTTGTTTGTAAAAAAATATTATATTTATCATTTGTTAAACCATTCAACACTCTTTATTATCATTTCAAACAATATTTTAACACTTTATTTGTCAATTTTAGCAGCGTGTAATTTTGTGATTTTGATCATCAGCATTTCTTTTGTCTGGCAAAAATACGCAGTGGTAGCGTTTTGTGTTAATCGTCACAAAACAAGAAATCTCTCCAGATGAATACTGTCCGCGCTATTTCAAATATGCCGATTTATTACCCGGTGTCCCCCCGTTTACTACGCTCAGAGAGCGCTAAATTCATGCCATCAACGAGTACATTATCCGCTAAACAAGATCTGAACGGACACAATGCTGGTTTCCCGAGGTAAGAACGTCCCTCATCCTTGACCATTTTCGTTCACCACGAAACCGCAAAATGAGCGGGAATTCTGGCCGATTTTCCGTTGCCCTTACGCTACAAAGAGCCTCAGAGAAGGTAGCCAGAGAGACACAATTCAACGAGATCTCGCGCTCTCAGTCCCTCGCGCCCCGCCACCGATGTTTTCAGCGATCACCGTTCTGTTCTGAAATGGATTTTCATTTTGTTCTATTTTTTGACCGCTTTCTCATTTTTATCCTGGGTTATGGTTGATAATTGCACTTGTCCGGACATCCGGACAAATAATCACTCAACGGTCTGGAGAATGAACCATGGTGAATATCGTGCACACCCGCTTAGATGACCGCTACATTCACGGTCAGGTTGCGACGGGATGGATTCCGCATACACAGTCAAATCTGGTTGTTATCTGCAATGACGCTGTAGCCGAAGATGAAATGAGAAAACAGTTGATATCCATTGCCGCGCCAGAAGGGGTTGGGGTTCGCTATTTTTCAGTCCAAAAAACGATCGATGTCATTCACCAGGCATCACAGAAACAACACATTCTGCTGCTGGCTGATAACCCGCTGGATGCGTTAAAGCTTGTTGAAAACGGCGTGCCGATCAAAGAGATCAACCTGGGGAATCGCGCTTATTCCACCGAGCACGACATCAAAGTTTACAAGTCCTATCACGTAAACCTTGAAGAGAAAGCGGCCCTGGATGCGTTGGTCAGCAAGGGAATTAATGTGTACTACGCACTGACGCCTAATGACAGCAAACAAGTCTACAAAGGTTAAATTTCATGGAATTAACAACAGTTTTGCTCATTGCGCTTGTTGCCGCATTTACCGGTGCGGATTCGTTTGCTGAGCAGTTTCAAACCTATCGCCCGGTGGTGGTTGGCTTTTTGATTGGTCTGGTGCTGGGTGACGTCAAAACAGGTTTGATGGTCGGTGCGATTCTGGAATTGGTCTTTCTGGGTCAGACTGCGGCATTTGGCGGCGCCCAACCCCCTAACATGGTGATCGGTACCGTTATCGGCGTAACGTTCACGATTGTGAGCGGGCTCGATCCAAAGGTATCTGTTGCTCTGGCGGTGCCATTCGCCATCCTGATGCAGGCGATCATGACCGCATTTTGTACTTTCCTTGCGGTGTACATGCATAAAAACGATCGCTATATCGAAACCATGAATTTCTCTGGTTTTGCCCGTACTCAATGGACGGGTCTTAGCCTCGCCTTCATCTTGTACTTTGTTGTCGCTTTTATTCCGATTTACTTTGGCGCCGAACAAGCCTCCGGCTTCATCAAATCGTTACCTGAGTTTGTCATCCACGGTCTGAGCGTCGCAGGTGGGATCCTGCCTGCCGTTGGTTTCGCCATGCTGCTTAAAATGATGTGGCAACGCCAGCATATCCTGTTCCTGATTGCCGGTTTCGCCGCAGTGAGTTACCTGAAGATGCCGATCCTCGCGCTGGCTATCTTTGGGGGTTGTTTCGCCGCTTACGATTTCTTTTCTAATCAACATCGTCAGCAGACTATGACTAAAACGGCGCCAGAAGCCGAAGAAGAAGGGATCTAAGATGAGCGATTTTATCGACCAAACTGAAGCGCCTGAATTAACCAAAGCAGACTTAAATAAGGTGTGCTGGCGCTCAATGCTGTTGAATACCAGTTTTAACTACGAGCGTATGCAGGCAGGCGGTGTCATTTACTCAATGCTGCCCGCATTGAAGAAGATCCACACCAATCCTGACGATCTTAAAAAGTCGTTGAATTTGCACAGTGAGTTTTTCAACACCAACACCTTTGTGCCCACATTTGCTTTTGGCCTGGCGTTGGCCGCCGAACGTAAGAAAGCGGCGCCTGACGTTATCCGTAGCATTAAAATCAGCGCGATGGCGCCAATGGCAGGTTTAGGTGACTCGTTACTGTGGGCGACGGCGATCCCCATCATTGCCGGTATTGCCGCGAGTCTGGCAAGCCACGGTAACGTGTTCGCGCCGTTCTTTTATCTGATCAGCTTCTTCGTGATTCAGTTTTCGATCCGTTTTGGCCTGATGCACTTTGCCTACAAAAATGGCACAAAGGCCTTTGCCAACATCAAGACGGTTTCCGCACAGCTTTCACGTACCGCCACCATTCTTGGGATGACGGTGATAGGCGGCCTGATGGCATCCTATATTTCAATATCGACACCGCTAACGCTCGATGCCGGAGACATGGTGGTTAAACTGCAAAGCGATCTGCTTGATGCCGTGATGCCTAACTTACTGCCTGCGCTGGTCGCCATCGCAGTGTTCTACGCCGTTAAGATCAAAAAAGTCAAACCGCTGGTCATGATTGGCGCCATCACAGCACTTTCAATCATTGGCGCCGCTGCGGGGATTGTGTAATGAACGTTGTAGTGATCATTAGCGGCCACGGAGAATTCTCTCAAGGGTTACAGAGTCTGATTAAAGGCGTACTGGGCGATGTAGACAATTTTTATGCCGTTCCCTATGCCTACGATATGTCTTCAGTCGTGTTCATGGAACAACTGGAATGTCTGGTGACATCTCAGGAACAGAACTCTGCATTTTTAGTTCTTACTGACATGAAGGGTGGTACCCCATTTAATAAGTCAGTAGAGTTAAAACTAAAAGGTTATGACATTGAGGTTCTAACCGGTACAAATTTCAATATGGTGGTGGCCGCTATCGAAGCTCGCGATGACGTCGATACCATGCCTGAACTGGTTGAAATAGTGTTAGAGCAGGGGAAAGAATCAATATCTGCGTTTGTTATAGAAGATACGCAGATATCCATTGAGGAAGAAGACGATGGAATCTAAACATTTATTGCCGAAGTATCTGCAGATTTCTGAACTGATTTTAGAAGAGATTCGCGGTTTACAGGAAGGTGATAAATTAACGTCAGAATTGATGCTAAAAGAAAAATATCAATGCAGCCGCTCAACCATACGTAGCGCTATTGCTTACCTGATTGAGCGTGGCTACCTCGTCTCGAAACAGGGCATTGGTAATATTGTGACTATTCCGATGCTCCGTGAGGAGGTCGAACCTGAGTTGAGCTTTACTCAGGATGTGGATAAAAAAGGCCTGAAACATAAAACCATTATTGAGAAAGTTGATTTTCTAAAGTCTGCGTTTGTCGCAAATATTTTTGGTGTTGCCGCAGATGAATGTTTTGCAGTCATATCCCGTCGTCGTTATGTCAACGACTCTCTGGCTGTTCTTGAAGATACCTATCTTCTGCAATCAACATTTAACTTGCTTAATATTGAACATGTTGAACAGGTTGGCTTGTACCGGGCCCTTGATGATATCGGCAAGAGCGGCGAAATGAGCATTAAAGAAAAGCTCACGCCCATTATTCTCAATGAAGAGCAGTGCAAAATTTTTGAGGTGAATGAACCCACCCCCATGATGAGCGTTATTCGCATCGGTTCAAATGAGAATGGTGTATTTGAATACACCGTCTCAATCACTGATTCAGGCATTCTTGAATTTACACGAAATATGAAAAGAGGTTAACTGATGCAATTGGTTAAATTAACGACCCAGGAAGATGTTGCGGCCCATGTAGCACAACAGATTGCCGACACTATCGCGAGAAAAGAAGACGCTTCATTTATTCTTGCTTCAGGTGGAACACCGACTAAAGCATTTGATATGGTACCGTCAATGCTGTCCAGTCCTGCCAGCAAAGCAAAAATCATTAAGTTAGATGAATGGGTGGGTCTCAGTAATTCGGATAAAGACTCGTGTGAGCACTATTTAACTGAACATGTTGTTAAGCCATGGGGTATTCAACCAGAAAACTACATCGCGTTCGATGGCGGTGAATTACCGGAAACCGAAGTTGAACGTATTCAGGAAGTAATGGACTCCATGAAGAATCCTGACTTATGTATTATTGGTCTGGGTATGAACGGGCATATTGGTTTTATCGAACCTAACGACGGCTTGCCAGTAAACGTCAGTAAAGTTACGCTGCACTCGGCTTCAAAAGCACATCCTATGGTATCGGGTAAGAATAATATTGAATTTGGTATATCGTTAGGATTGCAGGAAATTATGTCAGCCAAAAAAGTCATTTTGATGGTGACTGGCGAGCATAAAAAGGAGATCTTTGACAAGTTACTTAAAAGTAACGTGACGACGTCCCTGCCAGCATCGCTGGTGAAAATACATCCTAATGCTGAAATCGTGTATTCCGAAGATGTAATTTGATTTCAACGCCCCTATTGGTATAGCGTCGTAGGCAGTCATTCATCCTCTCTGCCCTGTAAAAGTAAAAACCCGCCGAAGCGGGTTTTTACATAATGAGGTGACACTGGCCGATAAGCCGCTTTCTTTTGGGTATAGCGTCGTGAGCAGTCATTCATCTTTCCTGCCCCGTAAAAGCAAAAACCCCGCCGAAGCGGGGTTCTTTAAGAGGTGAAACTGACCGATAAGCCGGGTTCTGTCGTGGACAGTCATTCATCTAGGCCAGCAATCACTCACTGGCTCAAGCAGCCTACCCGGGTTCAGTACGGGCCGTACCTTATGAACCCCTATTTGGCCTTGCTCCGGGTGGAGTTTACCGTGCCACGGACTGTTACCAGCCGCGCGGTGCGCTCTTACCGCACCCTTTCACCCTTACCTGATCCCGCTTGCGCGGGCCATCGGCGGTTTGCTCTCTGTTGCACTGGTCGTGGGCTGTTACACCCCCCAGGCGTTACCTGGCACCTTGCCCTATGGAGCCCGGACTTTCCTCCCCTCCGCCCGTCTCCCCCGAAGAGGACGACGACGAAGCGGCGACTGTCTGGTCAGCTTCGGCGCGAAGTATAGAGGGTTTGCGTGCCCTTGTCACCCCGCACTGTGCATTCCGACTGCCAGCGTGGCCACAATGTTGCGCGAGGTACGATAAATATTGTCAAATGCGCCCCGAAAGGCCTCTTCCAGTGCAAGAGGGAGTTTTAATTCTCAACCAGAATCACATCAATACCCATCTTCCGTAATGCTTCCAGACACTCAACGGGAATACCTTCATCAACAATAATCATATCAATACGCTGCATATCAATAATTTTGTGCAGGCTGGAACGGTTAAATTTGCTGGAGTCTGTGACGACGATAATCCGTTCCGCCACTTCACTCATTCGGCGATTAAGTCTGGCCTCATCTTCGTTGTGCGTGCTGACACCGCGATCTAAATCGATCGCATCGACGCCGAGAAACAGCATATCAAAGTGGTAATTTTGCAACGACTGTTCCGCCTGATCGCCGTAAAACGACAGCGACTGACGACGCAAATGCCCGCCCGTCATCAGCAGTTCAACCCCATCTGCTTCGAGTAACGCATTGGCAACGTTCATACCGTTGGTCATCGCTATCACATCGGTATGCTGGCGTAGCATGCGGGCAATTTCACAGGTGGTAGTACCGGAGTCAAGGATCACGCGATGCCCGGGTTTGATCAGTTCCGCGGCCGCTCTGGCAATACTGCGTTTCACCGCCGTATTAAGCGAACTTTTATCTTCAACAGAAGGTTCCGCGGCAGGCATATTACTATCGCAAATCAGCGCGCCGCCGTAAGCTCGAACGGCAATTCCCTGTTTTTCCAGAAACGCCAGATCGTTGCGGATTGTGACCGTGGAAACCCCGAACAATGCTGAAAGATCGTTTACCTGCACACTTCCCTGCTGCCGCAACCGCTGAATAATCTGCTCACGCCTTTCGCTGGTACCCGTTACCCGCTTATCTGCAGAAGCGTCGGTATTACTCATAAAAAATCCTTTAGTAAATCTTTCGTTTCATTTCGTTTTTCTTATTAACGCCTTTCCTTTAGCGGAATGCAAGTCCCATAAGCCTGCCATGCCCCCGTCAACACACCGCTGAAACCTTTCATTATGTTTCTTTTGTGAAACAGATCGAAAAACCAATATCTTTCGTTTTATTTTTACGACACCATAAAGCAGTATCAATCGAAACAAAACGAAAGATTAATGTCATAGATATCTGACCGGGAGAGGGAAGTGAAACATCTGACAGAAATGGTGGAACAGCATAAACGGGGAAAAACAAACGGGATTTATGCCGTTTGTTCCGCACATCCACTGGTGCTTGAAGCCGCAATACGCTATGCCCACCAACACCTGACGCCGTTGTTGGTAGAGGCTACGTCGAACCAGGTTGATCAGTTCGGTGGCTACACCGGGATGACGCCCGCCGATTTTCGCGGTTTTATTTGCCGGCTTGCCGACTCACTTGGCTTCCCACAGTCGCAGCTCATCCTGGGAGGCGATCATCTCGGCCCTAATCGCTGGCAAAACCTCCCCGCCGATCAGGCCATGGATAATGCAGATGTGCTGATCAAAAGCTATGTTGCCGCAGGATTCAAAAAGATCCACCTTGATTGCAGTATGTCATGTGCCAACGATCCTGTTCCGTTGACTGACGAGATTGTCGCGGAGCGCGCCGCACGCCTCGCCAGGATCGCGGAAGAAACCTGCCGCGAACATTTTGGCGAAGCCGATCTGGTTTATGTCATCGGTACTGAAGTCCCCGTCCCCGGCGGCGCTCATGAGACACTCACTGAACTTGAAGTCACGACACCAGATGCGGCACGCGCAACACTGGAAGCCCATCGCCACGCATTTGAAAAACAAGGGTTAAATTCCATCTGGCCCCGCATCATTGGGCTGGTGGTACAACCCGGCGTCGAGTTCGATCACACGCATGTTATTGACTACCAGTCGCAAAAAGCAGAAGCACTCAGCGCGATGGTAGAAGCGTATGACACGCTGATCTTTGAAGCGCATTCAACGGACTATCAAACACCTCAGTCGCTGCGCCAGTTGGTGAAAGATCATTTTGCGATCCTGAAAGTAGGACCGGCTCTCACCTTCGCTTTGCGCGAGGCTCTCTTCTCGCTGGCGGCCATTGAAGAAGAATTACTCCCTGCAAAAGCAGGCTCCGGACTACGTCAGGTCCTTGAGAGCGTGATGATTGACCGCCCTGAGTACTGGCAAAGCCACTACCACGGCGATGGCAATGCGCGTCGGTTTGCTCGCGGCTACAGCTATTCCGACCGCATCCGCTATTACTGGCCGGATCAACACATTGATGACGCTTTTGCCCGTCTGGTGCGCAACCTGGCTGACGAACCAATTCCACTGCCGCTCATTAGCCAATATTTACCGCTGCAGTACGTCAAAGTCCGCGAGGGGGCTCTCAAGGCTGCTCCACGAGACCTCATCATCGACCATATCCAGGACATCCTGCGACAGTACCATGCAGCCTGTCAGGAATAGCATCCCGTCACAGACAGAGGATTAGGAAAAAATATGGCCATGCTACTGCGCGCAAGACGCCTGCTCACTGAAGAGGGCTGGCTCGATGACCACCAACTGCGTATTGAAGACGGCGTTATCACCGCCATTGAACCTATTCCTACGGGAATCAGTCAGCGCGATGCGGAATTACTCTGCCCTTCGTACATTGATACTCATGTTCATGGCGGCAACGGCATAGATGTTATGGATGACGACCCGGATGCGCTGCACAAGCTGTCGATCTATAAAGCGCAAGAAGGTGTTGGAGCCTGGTTGCCTACGACCGTTACCGCGCCGCTCGATGCTATCCACCGTTCACTGCAACGTATTGCGCTTCGCTGCGAAACTGGTGGGCCAGGAGCAGAAGTTCTGGGCAGCTATCTGGAAGGCCCGTATTTCACTCCTCAGAATAAAGGAGCACATCCGGCAGAACTTTTTCGCGAGCTTAACCTGGGCGAGCTGGATGAGTTAGTCGCAATATCGCGTCAAACACTACGAATTGTGGCACTGGCCCCAGAAAAACCCGGGGCACTGGACGCTATCCGATATCTGAAAGCGCGAGGCATACGGGTCATGTTAGGCCATAGCGCAGCGAATTATGCACAGACAATCGATGCTTTTGACGAAGGTGCTGACGGCCTGGTGCATTGCTTCAATGGCATGACGGGTTTGCACCACAGAGAACCAGGCATGGTAGGTGCGGGGCTGCTTGATAAACGCTCCTGGCTAGAGCTGATTACTGACGGACACCATGTCCATCCGGCAATGATGCAGCTGTGCTGCAATACCGCGGCAGACAGAATATTACTGATTACCGATGCCATGCGCGCAGCAGGTATGCCTGACGGTAAATATGAAATCTGCGGACACAATGTCGAAATGCATGGCGGTGTCGTGCGCACGGCATCCGGTGGGTTGGCAGGAAGTACCCTGTCGCTGGATGCTGCAGTGCGCAACATGGTGAAATTTGCGCAAATCCCCGATGCACAGGCGATTCATATGGCTTCGCTGCACCCAGCAAAGATGTTGGGTATGGAAAGTCAACGGGGTTCTCTGGCTGTTGGCAAACGCGCCAGCATGAATGACCTGAATGGTCAGTTGCAGTTGCAACAAATCTGGGTTAACGGCCAGCCAATTACTCTGTAGCTCTTTTATCTGACTAATGTGAAAACGCATAAGGACAACGTTATGAACGACGACTTTTCTGAGTGTATAACCGGAACACAAACCTGGACCGCACAGGAGATCCGCCAGCAGCCTGAAAGTTGGCTTAAATCACTAAAAAACATTGATCGTCAGCGCGAAGATCTGGATAAATTCCTGTCGTCGGTTTTTTCCAACCGAGGGCTAAAGATCATTCTGACTGGAGCCGGAACCTCCGCATTTATCGGCGATATTATCAGCCCCTGGCTTTCGTGCCAGACAGGTAAAAATTTTGTATCTGTTCCTACAACCGATCTGGTGACGAACCCAGCAGATTATCTGCATGAAGAACAGCCCACGCTCCTGGTCTCATTTGCGCGTTCCGGCAACAGTCCAGAGAGCGTTGCAGCAGTCAACCTCGCCAGTCAACAAGTGAAAAATTGCCATCATCTGGTCATCACCTGCAATGAAGCAGGCGCGTTATACCAAAACGCGACGGCAAGCGACAAAGCATACGCACTGTTAATGCCTGCTGAAACGCATGATCGCGGATTTGCAATGACCAGCAGCATCACGACCATGATGGCTAGCTGTCTGGCTGTATTTTCTCCGGATGTCATCAACGGCACATCATTCCACGATGTCGCAGAACGTTGCGAAAAAATCATCGCTGCATGTGGGGACTTCACAGACGCCGTTTTTGGAGATATGTCCTTTAAACGCATTGTTTACCTCGGCTGCGGCGGATTGCAGGGCGTTGCCCGCGAGTCAGCCCTAAAAGTACTGGAATTAACCGCAGGAAAACTCGCTGCGTTTTACGATTCACCTACAGGCTTCCGGCATGGTCCTAAATCACTGGTAGATAACAATACTCTGGTCGTGATGTTCATCTCCAGTGATCCCTATACACGTTTGTACGATCTCGACTTACTCACCGAATTGCGTCGTGACAAACAGGCGCTACGCGTGATCGCCATCTCTGCATCTCCAGATCCTGAAGTCATCGCCGGTCCGCATATTTTATTGCCACCCTCCCGTGACTTTCTCGATATAGAACAGGCTTTCTGTTTTCTGATCTATGCACAGATCTTTGCGCTTAGCGAATCACTTAAAGCAGGAATCACACCCGATACTCCATCTGCAAGTGGTACGGTAAACCGAGTCGTAAAAGGTGTCATCATTCATCCCTGGATTAAAGCAGAGGCATAATATGGGCATCATTTCGACTAAATACTTGCTGCAGGATGCACAATTAAATGAATATGCCGTCCCTGCATTTAATATCCATAACGCTGAAACTATCCAGGCGATCCTTGAGGTATGCAAAGAAATGCATTCTCCTGTTATTCTCGCCGGGACACCAGGTACGTATAAACACATCGCTTTTGAGGAAATCTACGCTTTGTGTGAGGCTTATTCCGAACGTTACAAAATGCCTCTGGCGTTGCATCTTGATCATCATGAATCACTGGATGATATTCGCAGCAAGATTAATGCCGGTGTACGCAGTGCAATGATCGATGGAAGCCATTTACCTTTTGAAGAAAACGTGCAAATCGTAAAATCAGTGGTTGATTTCTGTCATCGCTACGACTGTAGCGTAGAAGCAGAACTCGGCCGCCTGGGTGGAGTAGAAGATGACATAAATGTAGATATGGAGAGTACATTTATGACAGATCCGCAGGAAGCTCGTCGTTTTGTTCAGTTGACTGGCATAGACAGCCTGGCTGTCGCTATCGGCACTGCCCATGGACTCTATACGCACAGACCGAAAATTGATTTTGAGAGACTGGCGGAGATCCGTAAAGTTGTGGCGATTCCCCTGGTGCTGCATGGAGCCAGTGATGTACCAGACGAGTATATTCAACGTGCTATCAAGTCAGGAATTTGTAAGGTTAATGTTGCCACAGAACTGAAAATTGCTTTTTCTGGAGCACTCAAAAAATGGTTTAACGAGAATCCAGATGGAAATGATCCTCGTAGTTATATGCGTATCGGTATGGAAGCAATGAAAGAAGTCGTACGCAAAAAAATCAATGTTTGCGGCTCTGCCGGGAAAATTGCAATTTAAATACATATGCAACATCAATGTATTAAAAAGAAACCTCAGCCATTATTTAATAATGAGAAAGTGATCAATTTAAATATTCTCCCGTTACTATAGAATCACATAAATGAGGTAATATTTAAAATACAACAATATATCAGCAATACAAAATAATAAACTTTATATTAATAGTCAGGAGATTCACTATGTTAGGCATTGTTATAACAGGACATGGAAAGTTTGCCACAGGATTATTATCTGCAGTTGAGCAAGTGATTGGCTCGCAGACACAATGTAAAGCCATTGATTTTCCGGAAGGGATATCTACCGAGGAACTGGCCAGCCAACTGGAAGATGCCTGTAATGCCTGTGATAATGGCGATGGTATCGTCTTACTTTGTGACTTGCTTGGAGGTTCACCATTCCGTCAGGCATCGCAAATTGCACTAACCAAAAATAACTATGAAGTAATTTCTGGAACTAATATGCAGATCGCCGCAGAAATGCTGCTTGAAAGGGAAGAATTAACAGCTGCTGAGTTTCGCAATGCTGCTGTTATTTGTGGTAAAGATGGAATAACGAGCCTCTGGCACGAATTGAGCACTGAAGATAATAACACGGATTTTTAGTGTATTACTGCATTATTAATAAAACCCTATAAGCAACGCTACACCAAAAAGGTAAAATTATGCCAATTATCCATTTTCGGGTGGACTCACGTCTTATCCATGGCCAGGTGGCTTTAGCCTGGTCAAAAATGACCAACCCTAATCATATTATCGTTGCAAATGATACTGTGGCAAAAGACGTGACTCAGCAAGCCGTTTTAAAACTGGCGGCACCAAAACAAGTACGCCTGTCTATGGTTGAGATTGAAAGAGTTAAATCTTACATCAAGAGAGGACTTCAGGAAAATGAGAATGTTTTTTTGTTAGTTCAGAATGTTATTGATGCAAGTAAATTTTTCGATGATGATTTTATGTATCGTGAATTAAACATTGGTAACATGGTACATAAGACAAACTCAAGAAAACTAAATGATCGGTTATTTGTTTCAGATAACGAATTATCCGCATTACAATCAATTATCAGTAAAGATGTAAATTGTTATTTTCAAGTGCTGCCAAATGACAGCAAGCAGGATATGAAACTGCTGCTACAGAAAAACGGCTTATTATAAATAAGTAGAGGAATTTAAAAATGGAAAGTTTACAGCTATGGCAAGTTATATTGCTCTCGCTATGGGCATTTCTCTGTATCAATGAGTTGCTTTTTACTTATCTTGGACTGTGGCAACGTCCATTAATCGCAGGCGTTGGTGCAGGTATTATCCTCGGCGATCTCACTACAGGTATCGTAATTGGAGCCACCCTTGAGATGGTCTCATTGGGTGTACATTCTTATGGTGGCGCTGTAGTACCAGATTATACCACGGGTTCGATTCTTGGCGTTGTGTTTGGGTACCTTACTAACGACATATCCCTGGGAACAACTATTGGTATTCCTATCGCATTATTAGGTGCTTATCTTGATGTAATGGCAAGAATGTCAACAGCGATATGTGCGCATAAAGGAGACAAGCACGCCGCATCAGGGAATATAGCAGGCATGTGGCGATGGCATCTGTTTGGTTCTGTCCCATGGGGATTATCGAGAGCTATTCCTGTCTTTATCGGTGGTTATTTTGGCGACACAGTGGCAAGACAATTTATCGAACATGTTCCTCAGTGGCTAATGAATGGTTTAACTGCTGTTGGTCACGCAATGCCAGCCCTGGGTATTGCAATTTTATTAAATTATCTACCATTCAATAAAAAAGCCTACTTTGCAGTTTTAGGATTTGTTTTAGTTGCTTATTTAAAACTTCCTATGATTGCAGTTGGCATCTTAGCTGCGATAGTTGCTATTGTATATACTCAGCTATATATGAGAGAAAGTGTAAATAGCAAAGGAAGTGAAGAACAAATTGGGGGGGAGTTTTAATATGAGCATATCAGAGACAGATTACATCTCAAATAATGATAAATCATTCAGTAGCAATGAAGAAAAAGAGTCTGGGCAGGAAATTACCATCACTAAAAAGGATCTATTTAAGGTCTATCTCCGTAATTTTACGGTACAGGCATCGTGGTCTTATGAGCGAATGCAGGGGCTTGGGTTTGCAATATGCATGTCCCCTATTCTGAAGAAGATCTACAAAAATGAGCCTGAGAAGTTAAATGAAAGTCTGGTCAGGCACATGGACTTTTTCAATACATGCCCTAACTATGGTACCCCTCCTATTTTGGGTATCGTCACAGCGTTGGAAGAAAAGAGAGCTGATCCCGACCTTATTCGCGGGGTGAAAACAGGAATGATGGGGCCGTTAGCGGGTGTTGGCGACACAATGATGTTTGCTATTCTTGGCCCACTTCTCTTTTCTATACCTGCATCAATGGCGTTAGCAAAAAATATTCATGGAGCTTATATTGCACTGGCAATAACGCAGGTACTATTTATTGTATTTAATTTGTTTTTAAAATGGCGACTCCTTAATCTTGGATATTCCCAGGGGAGTAGTCTTGCCACCCAATCATCCGGAGTTCTGGAGCGTTTCACATTTGGCGCGGGGATTCTTGGGTTAATCGTGGTCGGTTCGTTAATAGGCTCAATAATTAATTTATCTACTCCATTGGCCTGGAACTTCGGCGATTATAAATTCGAGCTACAGGCTGTACTTGATACGTTATTGCCAAAACTATTTCCTGTTCTCACTGTGGCGTTTGTATATTATTTATTAAAGGTCTGGAAATTAAGTCCGGTCAAAATAATAGGTTTCCTCTTCCTGATATTCACCACTCTCGGTGCATTAGGAATTGTAAAATAAACATTTCTTTTCAGGAAAACAAAAATGAACTTCAATAAAACCAAAGAATATTTAAGCATCGTTAATCAACAGTTAAATAAAATAGAAGAACATGAAAGTAAAAATATAGAAGATGCAGCCAGCATTATCAGCGACACATTAGAGAAAGATGGGTTGATATATATTTTTGGCACCGGTCATTCTCAAATGTTTAGTCTGGAAATGTTTTACAGAGCTGGCGGACTGGTTCCGGTACATCCAATGCTGGAAGCATCTGTTGCGATGTACACTGGAACTAAAACATCTGAATACGAAAGAGTGCCTGATATTGGAAAAGTAATCTTTAAAAAATCTGGCATGACGTCCAAAGACACTTTAATTATAGTTTCTCATTCCGGCAGAAACCCGATGCCTGTGGACCTGGCTGAATCAGCTAAAGCTGCTGGTGTAAGTATTATTACAATAGCATCGGGTGCATTTATGGCCGGAGTATCCTCACGCCATCCATCAGGCAAATTCGTCAAAGATTTTGCTGATGTTATCATTGATAACCATTGCGAGCTTGGTGACGCAGTCATTAACATCGAAGGAATGAGTACCAAAGTGGCTGGAACCTCTTCCATCCTTTCAATTGCCATCATCGAATCTATCGTCGCAACGACAATTAATATTTGCGTGAGCAGAGGATTCACCCCTCCTGTCTGGATGAGTGGTAACCTTGATAATGGCGATGCACATAACGAGCAGCATTATCTTCAGTATCGAAACCGCATTCCTTATTTATAATACACATCTAATTTTTTCGGGAATATTTCATCACAGAGAAATATTCCCGACATAAACACCATCCACATCTAATCACACTTATCACCAGGATATTGTATGTTAGAAGTTATTGCTACATCGCTGAATGATGCTTTAATTGCACAAAAATGTGGTGCGGACCGTCTGGAAATTGTATCTCATCCAGAGTGTGGGGGATTGACGCCAGACATGGAATTAGTGCGCGAAATCAGCCAGGCGGTTAATTTACCGTTAGCCATAATGATACGACCACATCCTCATCACTTTTTCTATGACGATGAGGAAATCCAAGCCATGGCCAGAGATATTTATCAATTTTCAATGTTGGGTGTTGAGTCCATCGTGTCGGGGGTGTTAGAGAAAAATGGTGATATTGCAAAACAAAAACTCGAAGAGTTATTAAAAGCAAGTTCCTCTTGTAACTTCGTTTTTCATCGCGCAATTGAACAGACACCTGAAATATTAACATCAATAGAAAAACTTAGTTCATATCCTATAATTAGACGTATACTAACTAATTATAGGATTAAGGATTTTCATGGTGAACTTGATAAACTAAACTCACTGATAAACAGCACTGAGCAACTGGGTATCACAACAGTTCTCGGGGGCGGTATTAATGAAGAGACATTAGATTTCTTACACCAAAACTCTGCGGTTAAAGCATTTCATGTGGGTTCAGCGGTTAGAGTAAATGGGCGTTGGGATGAAAATATTGATCCAGAGAAACTCACTCGACTGGTTAAGATATTAGATAAAAATCAAGCACATGATATCGTCTAAAAAATGCCTGAAAGTGCTAGTGCAAGATATGAATAACGTAAATCTGCCGGGCAGTGCGATGCCTGCCCAGTCAGTACCGAGGCTATTAACATCCCGGACGTTTATTCGCCCTGCTGCTCCAGCGCATACTTATACAGTGCATTCTTTTTCACGCCGTGGATTTCGGCGGCCAACGCGGCGGCCTTTTTCAGCGGCAGTTCCGCCTGTAATAGTGCCAGCGTACGTAGCGCATCGGCAGGAAGATCGTCGTCCTGCGCTTTGTGCCCTTCGACAATCAGTACCATCTCACCTTTGCGGCGGTTTTCGTCCTCTTTAACCCACGCAAGCAATTCACCCACCGGCGCGCCATGGATCGTTTCCCAGGTTTTTGTCAGCTCACGTGCCAGAACCACATAGCGGGACTCTCCCCACACGGAGACCATATCTTCCAGACTGTCTAATAAACGGTGGGTGGACTCATAGAAAATCAGCGTACGCGGTTCTGCTTCGATAGCTTTCATCGCATCGCGACGCCCTTTGGATTTTGCCGGCAGAAATCCTTCGTAGCAAAAACGGTCCGACGGCAGTCCGGCTGCACTTAAGGCCGCAATCGCGGCGCACGGCCCCGGCAATGGCACCACGCGGATCCCTGCTTCGCGGCAGGTACGCACCAGGTGGTAGCCAGGATCGTTGATGAGCGGCGTTCCCGCATCGGAAACCAGCGCAATGTTCTGCCCTTCTTTGAGTTTCGCCACCAGCGTTTCGGCCTTTTGCTGCTCGTTATGGTCATGCAGCGCAAACAGGCGAGCGTTAATCGCAAAGTGTTGTAACAATAAACCCGTGTGGCGAGTGTCTTCAGCAGCAATTAAATCAACGGCTTGTAAAACTTCGAGCGCTCGTTGGGTAATATCAGCCAAATTCCCGATAGGAGTAGGTACAATAAAGAGCTGGCCTTGAGAATTATCCGCCGATTCGTGTTGTTTCATTGTGTCGTCCGTATTGCCGATTTAATATTGAGCATTGCGTAAAAAATATCACTGGATACAGTATGGTACCCTCAACATTTTGTCGTTTGAAAGCCGCGCGCTGTCTGCCCGTTATCCTGGCAGCCTTGATGTTCGCCGGTTGTGGCACCCAGGCGCCCGATCAGAGTGCAGCCCATATGCAGGGCACTGCACAGGCTGATTCCGGCTTTTATCTGCAACAGATGCAGCAAAGTTCAGATGATAGCAAGACCAACTGGCAATTACTCGCCATTCGTGCACTGCTGAAGGAAGGTAAAAGTCAGCAGGCGGTCGAATTGTTTAACCAGTTGCCGCAAAATCTGAACGAAAGCCAACGCCGCGAACAGTCTCTGCTGGCGGTAGAAGTCAAGCTGGCACAAAAAGATGTGGCTGGCGCGCAGGCGTTGCTGGATAAGCTGACCCCTGCTGATTTCGATCAAAATCAACAGGCGCGTTACTGGCAAGCGCAAATTGATGCCAGCCAGGGACAGCCTTCCCTCTCTTTGCTGCGTGCCTTAATCGCTCAGGAGCCGTTACTGGCCGCTAAAGACAAGCAGAAGAATATCGATGCTACCTGGCAGGCGCTTTCGTCCATGACGCAGGAGCAAGCTCAGGCGCTGGTCATCAACGCGGATGAAAATGTCCTGCAAGGATGGCTGGATCTGCAGCGTGTCTGGTTTGATAACCGTAACGATCCGAACATGATGAAGGCTGGCATTGCTGACTGGCAAAAACGCTACCCGCAAAACCCGGGGGCGAAACTGTTGCCAACGCAGCTGACTAACGTTCAGAGCTTTAAACCCGCCTCCACCAGTAAAATAGCCCTTCTGCTGCCGTTGAACGGCCAGGCGGCCGTCTTTGGTCGCACTATCCAGAAAGGCTTTGAAGCGGCAAAAAATATGGGGACTCAGCCGGTAGCCTCACAACCGGCAGCAACACCCGCCCCCGCGGCGGAACCTGCCGTAGCGGAGAGTCAACCGCAAACAACCGACGGCGTCGCCAGCCCTTCTCAGGCCTCCGTCAGCGACCTGACGAACGATCAGCAGACGCAACCCGACGCGCCGGTCAGCGCGGTGCAAGCCGCATCGGCTCAACCGGTAACGGCAAGCGCCCCAGCAAACCCTTCGGCGGAACTGAAAGTCTATGACACCAGCTCCCAGCCGCTGAGCCAAATTCTGGTCCAGGCTCAGCAAGATGGCGCCAGCATTGTCGTCGGTCCGCTGTTGAAAAATAACGTCGAAGAGCTGATGAAGAGCAACACGCCGCTGAATGTGCTGGCGTTGAATCAGCCAGAAGCGGTACAGAATCACGCCAATATTTGTTACTTTGCCCTTTCGCCGGAAGATGAAGCTCGCGATGCGGCGCGCCACATCCGTGAGCAGGGGAAACAAGCGCCACTGTTGCTGGTTCCGCGTAGTGGTCTGGGCGATCGTGTGACAAACGCGTTTGCTCAGGAATGGCAGAAATTGGGCGGCGGCACCGTGTTGCAGCAGAAGTTTGGCTCAACCGCTGAGCTGCGAATGGGCGTCAACGGCGGTGCAGGTATCGCGCTGAGCGGAAGCCCTGTCACCACCGGAGCCGCGTCACAACCTGGCGTTACAATTGGCGATCTGACGATTCCAGCCCCACCGACAGACGCGCAAATCACAGGCAGCGGTGGTCGAGTGGATGCGGTCTATATTCTGGCAACCCCAGAAGAAATCGCCTTTATTAAGCCGATGATCGCCATGCGTAACGGTAGCCAGAGCGGTGCGACGCTGTACGCCAGCTCGCGCAGCGCACAAGGGACAGCAGGCCCAGACTTCCGTCTGGAAATGGAAGGCCTGCAATACAGTGAAATTCCCATGCTGGCGGGCAACAATGCCCCGTTGATGCAGCAAGCGCTCAGCGCGGTGGGTAACGACTACTCTCTCGCCCGTATGTATGCCATGGGCGTTGACGCCTGGTCTCTGGCCAACCATTTCTCGCAGATGCGCCAGATGCAAGGTTTTGAGCTTAACGGAAATACCGGCGCATTAACTGCCACGCCGGATTGTGTGATTAACAGGAAGTTATCATGGCTCAAATACCAGCAAGGACAGGTTGTTCCCGCCAGTTAACGCGTAAACAGACCGGAGACGCGTGGGAAGCCGCCGCGCGTCAATGGCTGGAGTGCAAAGGACTGCATTTTATTGCCGCCAACGTGCATGAGCGCGGTGGCGAGATAGATCTGATCATGCGTGAAGGCAATACCACGGTTTTTGTTGAAGTCCGTTACCGCCGCTCCGCCTTATTTGGTGGAGCGGCAGCCAGTGTGACCCGGAGCAAACAATACAAATTATTACAGACCGCCCGCGTGTGGCTCGCGCGCCATAACGGAAGTTTTGATACTGTGGATTGCCGGTTCGATGTGTTAGCCTTCACCGGAAATGATGTTGAGTGGATTCAGGATGCGTTTAACGATCGCTCGTAATTGAAGATTTAAGGATTAGCGTGCTAGAAAGAATCAAAGTTTGCTTTACAGAAAGCATTCAAACTCAAATTGCTGCGGCAGAAGCGCTCCCGGATGCTATCTCCCGTGCCGCCATGACGCTGGTTCACTCCCTGCTCAATGGTAACAAAATTCTCTGTTGTGGTAATGGTACCTCCGCTGCCAACGCACAGCATTTTGCTGCCAATATGATCAACCGTTTTGAAACAGAACGCCCCAGTTTACCTGCCATTGCACTTAATACTGATAATGTGGTCTTAACAGCGATTGCAAACGATCGTCTGCATGATGAAATCTATGCCAAACAGGTCCGCGCGCTGGGACACGCGGGAGATGTCCTGTTGGCAATTTCAACGCGTGGCAATAGCCGCGATATTGTAAAAGCCGTAGAAGCTGCCGTCACACGTGACATGACCATTGTGGCGCTAACCGGTTATGACGGAGGCGAACTGGCCGGTTTGTTAGGCCCGCAGGATGTTGAGATTCGTATCCCTTCACACCATAGCGCGCGCATTCAGGAAATGCATATGCTGACGGTAAACTGCCTGTGCGATCTGATCGATAACACGCTTTTCCCTCACCAGGATGATTAAGGAGTACACATGAAGGCACTTTCGCCGCTCGCAGTCCTTATTTCTGCGTTGCTGTTGCAAGGTTGCGTCGCTGCTGCCGTTGTCGGTACTGCAGCCGTTGGAACAAAAGCCGTCACTGACCCACGTAGCGTAGGGACCCAGGTAGACGACAGTACCCTGGAGTTACGCGTGAACAGTGCGCTGTCTAAAGACGCGCAAATCAAGAAAGAAGCGCGCATCAACGTAACAGCGTATCAAGGTAAGGTTCTGCTCGTCGGCCAGACGCCGAATACTGAGCTTTCCTCGCGAGCAAAACAAATTGCGATGGGCGTGGAAGGAACAACCGAGGTGTTTAACGAGGTCCGCCAGGGCCAGCCAATCAGTCTGAGTGAAGCCTCTAACGACACCTGGATTACGACCAAAGTACGCTCCCAGTTGCTCACCAGCGACCAGGTAAAATCGTCTAACGTGAAAGTAACCACCGAAAATGGAGAAGTCTTCCTGATGGGGCTGGTGACCGACCGTGAAGCGAAAGCGGCGGCAGATATGGCCAGTCGCGTCAGCGGTGTGAAACGCGTCACTACCGCCTTTACTTTTATTAAGTAGCCGTCATCCATTGCCCGGTGACGCTTCACCGGGCATGTTCACGACACCTTCCACGCCGCTCTTTCACGAAGCTGTGATGAGCTCAGAATAGTCACCCCTTCATGATCCGGTGACAAAGCTTGTGCCAGCATCGCGCTTGCCACATCTCGCGCTTCAATCGATTTCCAGTTTCCTGGCAGGAACCGAAACAACGGCGCAAAGATCGTTTCATTCATGCGTTGCTTCGATCTCTCGCCGAGCAGCATGGAAGGACGCACAATGGTCAATCTTGGCCAATTTTGCGCCATCAGCACCTCTTCCATCTCGCCTTTTACCCGATTGTAGAAAAAAGGCGAATGGGCATTTGCCCCTATCGCGCTAACCACCAGCATATGTTGCGCCCCCAGACGTTTTCCCGTCAGAGCGGTGTCCACCACCAGCGTATAGTCCGCATGGATAAACGCTTCTTTACTTCCCGCCTCGCGCCGGGTCGTTCCCAGACAGCAAAAGACAATATCAATCGGATCGGTGACCTGCGCCAGCGCATCAGTAAGTTGTGGATCGTGCGGGTTATAGATACCTGGCGTATCCGGGAGAGGACGACGTGTAGGCGCGGCGATTGAATGAATCTTCGGTTCGTTCAGCAACATTCGCAGTAGATGGCCGCCCACCAGCCCTGTTGCTCCCGTGATTAACACCTGGCTCATCGCATCTCCTGGTTTCTGGCATCAATACGCCTTCTAACTATAGAACACTGGCTTGCTCACGTAACCAGTGCATTTTTTTGCCAAAACCCATTGTGTTGTCAGTGAACTTGATTTCATCCAGGCGAATTTCCCAAACCGGTGCAGGCAGTACTCTGGCAACGGGGAAACGGCGGTTGTAGAGCCTGCGCGCTGAGTCACTTTCTTCACCTTCAAGACGCCGGATTTCCCCTTTAAACTGGACGCCGCGGATCAGGGCGACGGTTTTAGGCTGACCATTCACCGTCCCGGCGACGGGGGCTCGCGGTCCGGACATCTGGGCGTGGCGGGTTTTCTCTTCCGTCAGCACATAAAATGCCATCTTCTGAGCATCAAACAGGTAAAAAGCATTGGCGCACCACAGTTCGCCTTCATGGTGTACACACCAGGTCACAACGTGTTGTTTCGCCAACCAGCGCGATATAGCAGTCAGTGTTTCCATCTCTGTTCTCTCTTATACTGAGCGCCTGAACATTAACATATGATCATTCAATGACACCCTGGTATCTTTATCTCATCCGCACCGCAGACAACGCTCTCTACACCGGGATCACCACCGATGTGGATCGCCGTTACCGACAGCATCAAAGTGGAAAAGGGGCGAAAGCGTTACGGGGGAAAGGGGAATTAACGCTGGCTTTTGCGGCACCGGTCGGCGACCGCTCTCTCGCCCTGCGCATGGAATATCGGGTCAAGCAGCTGACAAAACCCCAGAAAGAGCGTCTGGTGGCGAAAGGGGAAGGGTTTGAGGCGCTGTTAGCCAGCCTGCAAACCCCTTCACTTAAAAACGATTGAAATGGTCGTGGTATTCCACCAGACCCGTGACGCCGTTTAGCGCGTCTTCTGCCAGTCGGTGCACCTGGAAGGCGCTTTCCGTCCCCGGCCAGCGGCAATGCAGATCGTAATGCGCTGCCAGTTCGAAGCCAAAGCGGCTGTATAATGCCGCATCGCCTAACGTGACCACGGCGGCATAGCCGAACTCATTAAGCGAATCCAGTCCTTCGTAGACCAGTTGACGGGCCAGCCCCTGTCCACGGTAGTTTTCATCTACCGCCAACGGCGCCATCCCCACCCATTGCAGATCCTCGCCCTGCACATCGACAGGACTGAATGCAACGTAACCAATCACCTGACCTTCATCGTCAGTGGCAACCAGGCCCAACGTCAGAAAACCATCCTCACGCAGGTCATGGACCAGTTTCGCTTCCGCATCGCTTTCGAACGAACGGCGTAACAGGGCATCAATACCAGGGGCATCAATGGGAATTTCTACTCGAATCAGCATGGTTCACCTACCGATGTCTGTTTGGTTTCCGGCGAGTGTTTCATGCCCGCCTCAACAAAATCTGCCAGTTGCATCAGCATAACGCGTAACGCTTTTGGCATCTGCTCCAGTTCGATCGCATCCATCAGGTTTTTCACATACAGCCCTAACTCGGTATCACCTTCGATCACCAGTCGGCGCTGAAAGAACAGCGTATCCGGATCCTGTTTACGTGCCGCGATCATCAGCAAATCACTGGCGTCGGCACTAAAACTCACGTCGGCTTCGGCATTCTGGCTGACGATAAGTTTGTCATTCTCAACAGAGGTATACCATCTGAGATCAATATCACGAACATGAATACTTAACCAACGGCCTTCGAGGAACTCCAGCTCCCCCTCTGCCAGCGCCTGACGGAATTGCCAGCTCAGGACCTGTTCCAGAACCTGGCGCTTCAACGCAAAGGGCGTCAGTTTAACCGGTACACTCATCAGAGAAGGACCAACATGTACTAAGCGTGAACGCAGTTTATCCAACACGAGCTTTACTCCCTGTTTCATTAATCCTGCTATTTTGCCATATCAGATAAACAACGTAGCGGCGTAAATCAACAATTACGTGTGAAATTGCTATCCCGTTATTGGTGTTACCAATACGACTTTAACTGCCTTAAATCAAAAATTGTCGCAGCAAGGTTAACTAAAATCCCTGTTCGTTAACAATTATGCGTCCCAGGCGGCGCAACCTTCAGGATAAATTATGGAGCTGCTCTGCCCTGCCGGAAATCTCCCGGCGCTTAAGGCGGCCATTGAGAACGGCGCTGATGCCGTTTATATCGGGCTGAAAGATGACACCAACGCCCGTCACTTCGCCGGCCTTAACTTTACCGAGAAAAAATTGCAGGAAGCGGTGAGCTTTGTCCATCAACATCGCCGTAAGCTGCACATCGCGATAAACACGTTTGCACACCCGGACGGTTACGCCCGCTGGCAGCGCGCTGTGGATATGGCGGCACAACTCGGTGCGGATGCGCTGATTCTGGCCGACCTTGCCATGCTTGAGTATGCCGCAGAACGTTACCCTCATATTGAGCGCCATGTCTCTGTTCAGGCATCTGCGACCAATGAGGAGGCGGTGAACTTTTATCATCGCAATTTCGACGTCGCACGCGTTGTACTTCCACGCGTGCTGTCGATTCATCAGGTCAAACAGCTTGCGCGCTCAACGCCTGTACCGCTGGAAGTGTTTGCTTTCGGTAGCCTGTGCATCATGGCGGAGGGGCGTTGCTATCTCTCTTCTTATCTGACAGGAGAGTCGCCAAATACGGTAGGCGCGTGTTCCCCTGCCCGATTTGTACGCTGGCAGCAAACGCCGCAGGGTCTGGAATCCCGTCTGAATGAAGTGCTGATTGACCGCTATCAGGACGGCGAGAATGCCGGTTACCCAACACTGTGCAAAGGCCGCTATCTGGTGGATGGCGAGCGCTATCATGCGCTGGAAGAACCGACCAGTCTCAACACGTTAGAGCTGTTGCCGGAACTGCTGGCCGCCAATATCGCCTCCGTGAAAATCGAAGGCCGCCAGCGTAGCCCAGCCTACGTTAGCCAGGTGGCGAAAGTATGGCGTCAGGCGATCGATCGCTGTAAAGCTGACCCACAAAACTTTGTCCCGCAACGCGCCTGGATGGAAACACTCGGTTCGATGTCCGAAGGCACGCAAACAACGCTTGGCGCATATCACCGTAAATGGCAGTGAGAAAAGCAATGAAATATTCCTTAGGGCCGGTGCTCTACTACTGGCCGAAAGAGACGCTGGAAGCGTTTTACCAGCAAGCCGCCACCAGTCATGCCGACGTGATTTATCTCGGAGAGGCAGTCTGTAGTAAGCGTCGCGCGACCAAAGTCGGTGACTGGCTGGATATGGCGAAATCGCTCGCCGGAAGCGGCAAGCAGATAGTGCTTTCAACGCTGGCGCTGGTTCAGGCATCGTCCGAACTGGGCGAACTGAAACGTTATGTCGAAAATGGCGATTTCCTGCTGGAAGCCAGCGATCTCGGCGTAGTGAACATGTGCGCTGAACGCAAACTGCCGTTTGTCGCCGGGCATGCTCTCAACTGCTACAACGCCGTGACGCTGCGCCTGCTGCTCAAACAGGGGATGGTGCGTTGGTGTATGCCGGTGGAGCTTTCGCGCGACTGGCTGGTGAATCTGCTTAACCAGTGTGATGAACTGGGCATTCGCCAGCAGTTTGAAGTGGAAGTGTTGAGCTACGGTCATCTGCCGCTGGCCTATTCGGCCCGCTGCTTTACCGCCCGCTCGGAAGACCGTCCGAAGGATGAGTGTGAAACCTGCTGTATCCACTATCCGAACGGTCGCAATGTACTGTCTCAGGAGAATCAGCAGGTGTTCGTGCTGAACGGGATTCAGACGATGAGTGGCTACGTCTACAACCTCGGAAATGAACTGAACTCCATGCAGGGATTGGTCGATATCGTACGCTTGTCACCGCTTGGCACTGAGACGTTCGCCATGCTCGACGCCTTCCGCGCCAACGAAAACGGCCTCTCGCCGCTGCCTCTTACGGCTCACAGCGACTGCAACGGTTACTGGAAACGTCTCGCCGGTCTGGAGCTACAGGCGTAAAAAAGCTCACTTTGTTAACAACGGTAATCAAATTTTAATGCAGTATTAAATGATTCACCGTCGACAAAGTGAGCCGTTATGACAGACAACACTATTCCCTTTTCGGTGCTGGACCTGGCACCGATCCCCGAAGGCTCCTGCGCCAAAGAAGCTTTCTCGCACTCTCTGGATCTCGCCCGGCTGGCAGAAAAGCGTGGCTATCATCGCTACTGGCTGGCAGAGCATCACAATATGACCGGAATTGCCAGTGCGGCAACCTCGGTGCTGATTGGCTACCTGGCGGCGAACACCACAACCCTGCACCTGGGGTCCGGCGGCGTCATGTTGCCAAACCATTCCCCACTGGTGATTGCCGAGCAGTTTGGTACGCTCAACACGCTCTATCCGGGGCGGATCGACTTAGGGCTAGGTCGCGCGCCGGGCAGCGATCAACCGACCATGCGCGCGCTGCGTCGCCATATGAGCAGCGATATCGATAACTTCCCGCGCGACGTGACCGAACTGGTCGACTGGTTCGACGCCCGCGATCCTAAACCACAGGTACGCCCGGTGCCCGGCTACGGCGAGAAAATCCCAGTGTGGCTGCTCGGATCCAGCCTGTATGGTGCTCAGTTGGCCGCACAACTCGGTCTGCCGTTTGCGTTTGCCTCTCACTTCGCACCAGATATGCTGTTCCAGGCGCTGCATCTCTACCGCACCCAGTTTAAGCCGTCTGAGCGCCTTGAGAAGCCCTATGCCATGGTGTGCATCAACATTATCGCCGCCGACAGCAACCGTGATGCCGAGTTCTTGTTTACGTCTATGCAGCAGGCGTTCGTAAAATTACGCCGTGGCGAAACAGGGCAACTGCCGCCGCCGGTAGAAAATATGCATCAGCTGTGGTCCGCCTCCGAGCAGTATGGCGTGCAGCAGGCGTTGAGCATGTCGTTAGTGGGGGATAAAGCGAAAGTGCGTCACGGTCTGCAATCCATCCTGCGTGAAACCCTGGCGGATGAGATCATGGTCAATGGACAGATCTTCGATCACCAGGCACGGCTGCACTCGTTTGGGCTGGCGATGGATGTAAAAGAGGAACTATTGGGGTAACTTTTGCCCGGTGGCGGCTACGCCTTACCGGGCCTACGAGATCTGTAGGCCGGATAAGGCGAAGCCGCCATCCGGCAAACGGTTTTACTGATAAACCGGCAACAGATTAAAGCTCGACAGAAGATGCACCAGCGCGTTGCCGACACCAAAGACCAGAATCAACGCAATCATCGGCTTGCCACCCCAGACGCGGAATTTCGGGCTGCCAAAGCGCTTACGTGACTCACGCGCCAGCAGTGCCGGAACAATTGCCGCCCAGATGGTCGCCGCCAGTCCTGCATAGCCGATAGCGTACAGGAAACCGTTCGGCCACAGCAGGCCACCGATAACTGGCGGAACGAAGGTCAGCAAAGCCGTTTTAAAGCGGCCCAATGCCGAGTCGTCAAAACCAAACAGATCCGCCAGATAGTCAAACAAACCCAGCGTGACGCCGAGGAAAGAGCTTGCTACCGCAAAGTTGGAGAACACCACCAGCAGCAGATCCAGGCTACGGCTGTTCAGTACGCCACTCAGCGCCTGCACCAACACATCAATATTGCCACCCTTCTGTGCGATGCCGATAAATTCCGGACGTGGAATATTGCCCATCGTCCCCAGCAACCAGACGGTGTACAACACCAGCGCCAGTAGCGTTCCGTAGACCAGGCACTTAACGATAGTGCGCGGATCTTTGCCGTAATACTTCATCAGGCTCGGTACATTACCGTGATAACCAAACGAAGCCAGACAGAACGGCAGGGTCATCAGTAGATAAGGTGTGTACGATGCATGACTTTCCGTTACGTTAAACAGTGTTGTTGGTGTCACGTGTCCCAGCAGACTCCCGAAGGTCAGGAAGAACGTAATGACCTTCGCGCCCAGCACGATCGCGGTCATCCGGCTGACGGCTTTGGTACTCAGCCACACCACAAACGCCACCAACAGCGCAAACGCAAAGCCTGCCGCGCGCGCCGGAACGTTCAATGACATTTCGGCAAAGGTGTGATGCAGAATCGAACCACTCGCAGAGATATAGGCATAGGTCAGGATGTACAGCACAAAGGCGATGGAAATACCGTTAACCACGTTCCAGCCTTTACCCAGCAGGTCTTTGGTGATGGTGTCAAAGCTCGAGCCAATCCGGTAGTTGAGGTTAGCCTCCAGGATCATCAACCCCGAGTGCAGCATACAGAACCAGGTAAAGACCAGCGCCGCCATAGACCAAAAGAACCAACTACCCGCCATCACCACCGGCAGGGAAAACATTCCTGCGCCAATAATGGTACCGCCGATGATCACTACGCCGCCGAGCAGCGAAGGTGACGTTTGGGTGGTGGTTAGTGTTGCCATTCAGCCATCTCTCCAGTGAATTATATTGTGACTACATTTTAATGTGTTGCACTGTACCAGTACACGAGTACAAATGAAATAAAAAAAGCCCCGATTGTTTAGATCGGGGCTGTATATTTTACTTTACGGTGCGAAACCGAAGATCAGCGTGAATTACGCATCACCACCGAAACGACGACGGCCTGCGGAATCATCACGGCGTGGAGCACGGCTACTTTCACGACGTTCGCCGCTGAAACGACGACCATCACCACGGCCACCTTCACGACGTTCAGTACTGTTGCCACGGTTTTCGCCACGACCGCCTTCACGACGCTCGCCGCTGAAACGACCACCGCCACGACGCTCACCACCGGCATGCGGAACTGCATCGCCAACCAGCTGCATGTTCATCGGCTTGTTCAGGATGCGAGTACGGGTAAAGTGCTGCAGCACGTCGCCCGGCATACCTTTCGGCAGTTCGATGGTAGAGTGGGAAGCAAACAGCTTGATGTTACCGATGTAACGGCTGCTGATGTCACCTTCGTTAGCGATCGCGCCAACGATATGACGTACTTCAACACCGTCATCACGGCCCACTTCAATGCGGTACAGTTGCATATCGCCAACGTCACGACGTTCACGACGCGGACGGTCTTCAGCACCACGTTCTGGACGGTCGCCACGCGGACCACGATCGTTACGATCGCCACGCGGAGCACGTTCATCACGGTCACGGAATTCACGCTTAGGACGCATTGGCGCATCTGCAGGAACAATCAGAGTACGTTCGCCCTGTGCCATTTTCAGCAGTGCTGCGGCCAGAGTTTCGAGATCCAGCTCTTCACCTTCTACCGTCGGCTGGATTTTTTCCAGCAGCGCGCGGTATTGATCCAGATCGCTGCTTTCCAGCTGCTGCTGAACTTTAGCGGCGAATTTCTCCAGACGGCGTTTGCCCAGCAGTTCTGCGTTCGGCAGTTCCACTTCCGGAATGGTCAGTTTCATGGTGCGTTCGATGTTACGCAGCAGACGACGCTCACGGTTCTCAACGAACAGCAGAGCACGGCCAGCACGACCAGCACGACCGGTACGGCCGATACGGTGAACGTAAGACTCGGAGTCCATCGGGATGTCGTAGTTCACAACAAGGCTGATACGCTCAACGTCCAGACCACGCGCTGCAACGTCGGTTGCAATCAGGATATCCAGACGGCCGTCTTTCAGACGCTCCAGAGTCTGCTCACGCAGCGCCTGGTTCATGTCGCCGTTCAGCGCTGCGCTGTTATAACCGCTACGCTCCAGCGCTTCAGCCACTTCCAGGGTCGCATTTTTGGTACGAACGAAGATAATCGCCGCATCAAAATCTTCTGCTTCGAGGAAACGTACCAGCGCTTCATTTTTACGCATACCCCAGACAGTCCAGTAGCTCTGGCTGATGTCCGGGCGTGTGGTAACGCTGGACTGGATACGCACTTCCTGCGGCTCTTTCATAAAGCGGCGGGTAATACGACGAATCGCTTCCGGCATGGTGGCAGAGAACAGAGCGGTCTGATGACCTTCCGGGATCTGCGCCATAATGGTTTCGACGTCTTCGATGAAGCCCATACGCAGCATTTCATCAGCTTCGTCCAGTACCAGACCACTCAGTTTAGAGAGATCCAGCGTACCGCGCTTCAGGTGATCCAGCAGACGACCCGGCGTACCGACAACGATCTGCGGCCCCTGACGCAGGGCACGTAATTGCACGTCATAACGCTGGCCGCCGTACAGGGCAACCACGTTCACGCCGCGCATGTGTTTAGAGAAATCCGCCATAGCTTCAGCAACCTGAACCGCCAGTTCGCGGGTCGGTGCCAGCACCAGAATTTGAGGTGCTTTCAGCTCAGGATCAAGATTGTTGAGCAGCGGTAAAGAGAACGCTGCAGTTTTGCCGCTACCCGTCTGGGCCATACCCAGAACATCGCGGCCGCCCAGCAGATGCGGAATGCACTCTGCCTGGATTGGAGATGGTTTTTCGTAACCCAGATCGGTAAGGGCTTCAAGGATAGGAGCCTTCAGGCCCAGATCTGCAAAAGTGGTTTCGAATTCAGCCATGTAGTACGTGTGCCTCAAAATTAATGGCGGCCAGTCTACATAACTCATCATGAAATTGATCTGCAATTTTCATTGAAAAGTGTGAACCGGCTCAAAGTAGGTGTATTAACGAACAACAACGCCCTCACCCGCGAAGGTGATGGCAATCAAAAAAGATTACGGGCTGATGTGTACGTCAGCTATTGCTGGTCCGATTCTGCCAGGTCATCTTGGTCCTGGCCCAGGAGCGATAATTCCAACAATGCGTATCGGTGCTCAACAAAGTTATGAACGTTGTTAGCCACCGCCAGTTTGAACAATGCCGTAGCGTTGTCCAAATCCCCCAGACTTAGGTAGTACTTACCTAAATAGAAGTTGGTTTCACTGAGATGCTCAGCGAGCGAGGTGTTATCCGTTGCGTCTGCCTTGAGCCTTTCCATCAACGTTGCTTCGCTAATGTTGCCCAGGTAGAACTCGACAATGTTCCATCCCCATTGCTCTTTATCCGATTTCTCGAAACGTTGCTTTAACGCTTCTTTAGCCTGCTTCTCATCGAGCTTCTGCTCAGCGAGATAAAGCCACAGACTGCGGAAAGGATCATTGGGATCGTCTTGATAAAACGCCAGCAGATCATCTTGCGCTAACTTGTCGCGACCGCCGTAATACAATGCGATACCACGATTTAAGTGCGCGTAGTTGTAAGTTGGATCAAGCTCAAGTACAGAATCAAACGCTTCATAGGCAGCATCAAAATTGCCTGCCTGCGTTAAATAAATGCCTAAGTAATTGAATACTTCAGGCATATCTGGTCGGATTGCCAGCGCTTGTGAAAAATCATTTCGCGCTAATGCCCTCAGACCGAGACTATCATACAACACTCCGCGCTCATATAAAAGCTGTGCGCGTTCGTCATCGGTTAAAGCCCGACTGGCAAGAATTTGTTCCATGCGTGCCAGAATCACTTCCTGCTGCAAAGTCGGTTGCAATGGCACTGCGAGGACTTCACTCTTACGCCAGGCAGAGTTGCTGCATCCTGCCAGCGTGAGTGCTGTCGCAACGAAACACCAGCGCAAAAAAGGCTTCATTTCCCACTCCCGAAGACAACGATTGAATGAACGTCCTGTTCCCCGGTTGCTAACAAGGCGTCCTGCCGGGTCAGAGGCCCTCCGCAATGGCGGAGGGCAAATGGCAACCTTACTCGCCCTGTTCTGCTGCCGGTACTTCCGGCGCAGCAGCTGGCTGAGACTGCTCAGTTGCTTCTTTAATGCTCAGACGTACACGGCCCTGGCGATCAACTTCCAGAACTTTCACCGGTACTTCCTGACCCATCTGCAGGTAATCAGTCACTTTCTCAACACGCTTGTCAGCGATCTGAGAGATGTGAACCAGACCTTCTTTACCGCCACCGATGGCAACGAATGCGCCAAAGTCAACGATACGGGTTACTTTACCAGTGTAGATGCGACCCACTTCAATTTCTGCCGTAATCTCTTCGATGCGACGGATAGCATATTTTGCTTTCTCACCGTCGGTCGCCGCGATCTTAACAGTACCGTCATCTTCGATTTCGATAGTGGTGCCGGTTTCTTCGGTCAGCGCACGGATAACAGAACCGCCTTTACCGATAACGTCTTTGATCTTGTCCGGGCTGATCTTAATGGTATGGATACGCGGAGCGAACTGAGAAATGTCGCCGCGCGGCGCGTTGATCGCCTGTTCCATCACACCCAGGATGTGCAGACGCGCACCTTTAGCCTGGTTCAGAGCAACCTGCATGATCTCTTTGGTGATACCTTCGATTTTGATATCCATCTGCAGTGCAGAGATACCATCGCGGGAACCCGCCACTTTGAAGTCCATGTCGCCCAGGTGATCTTCGTCACCCAGAATGTCAGACAGAACAACAAAGTTATCGCCTTCTTTCACCAGACCCATTGCGATACCCGCAACGGCAGCTTTGATCGGCACACCTGCGTCCATCAGCGCCAGAGAAGCACCACACACGGAAGCCATTGAAGAAGAACCGTTGGATTCGGTGATTTCAGACACAACACGTACGGTGTACGGGAATTTGTCCAGTTCCGGCATTACTGCCAGCACGCCGCGTTTCGCCAGACGACCGTGACCAATTTCACGACGTTTCGGAGAACCGACCATGCCAGTTTCACCTACGCAGTACGGAGGGAAGTTATAGTGGAACAGGAAGTTGTCAGTACGCTCACCCATCAGCTCGTCGAGGTTCTGCGCATCACGCGTTGTGCCCAGAGTCGCGGTAACCAGCGCCTGAGTTTCACCACGGGTGAACAGTGCGGAACCATGGGTACGCGGCAGAACGCCAGTGCGCACATCCAGGCCACGGATCATGTCTTTTTCACGACCATCGATACGCGGTTCGCCTGCCAGTACACGGCTACGAACAACGTTTTTCTCGATTGCGTGCAGGATTTCACCCAGTTCGTTAGCGTCCAGGGTTTCGTCTTCTGCAACCAGCGTCGCGATCACTTCAGATTTGATCACATCAACCTGAGCATAACGTTCCTGCTTGTCGGTGATGCGGTAAGCATCGCTCAGGCGGGATTCTGCCAGGGCTGCAACGCGCGCGTTCAGTGCGTCGTTTGCCGCTTCCGGCTGCCAGTCCCAACGCGGTTTGCCAGCTTCTTTAACCAGCTCGTTGATAGCCTGAATAACAGTCTGCTGCTGCTCGTGACCGAAGACAACGGCACCCAGCATGACATCTTCGCTCAGCAGTTCTGCTTCAGATTCAACCATCAGTACAGCGGCTTCAGTACCGGCAACAACCAGGTCCAGCTTACTTTCTTTCAGCTCGTCCTGAGTCGGGTTCAGTACGTACTGGTCATTGATATAACCAACACGTGCAGAGCCGATTGGGCCGTTGAACGGGATACCGGACAGAGACAGTGCTGCGGAAGCACCGATCATTGCCACGATGTCCGGGTTAACCTGTGGGTTTACGGACACAACGGTCGCGATAACCTGAACTTCGTTGACGAAGCCTTCCGGGAACAGCGGGCGAACCGGGCGGTCAATCAGACGCGCAATCAGGGTTTCGCCTTCGCTTGGACGGCCTTCACGACGGAAGAAGCTGCCTGGGATACGACCAGCAGCGTAGGTACGCTCCTGATAGTTAACAGTCAGCGGGAAAAAGTCCTGGCCTGGCTTCGCTTTCTTCTGACCTACAACGGTAACGAATACCGCAGTGTCATCCATGCTAACCATAACAGCAGCAGTCGCCTGACGCGCCATCATGCCGGTTTCCAGCGTTACGGTGTGTTGGCCGTACTGGAATTTACGAACGATCGGATTAAGCAAAATTCTATCCTTTCTCTAATTTTTGATAGCACCACCGGCGCCATCGTTAATACCCGATCTTCAGCGCATCCTCGCGACTAATGACAACCCTAACCCGTCAGCGGGTAAAGCCTCTCATTAGCCGCGCGAACCTCTGCAACAGAAGATCATACTTAGCAACAATACATTAGTTTCCAGTGAATTGCTGCCATCAGCTTGAAAAAAGGGGCCATGAAGGCCCCCTCTTTCTGAAACTCGCAAGAATTAGCGACGCAGGCCCAGACGCTCGATCAGCGCGGTGTAGCGTGCAACATCTTTACGTTTCAGGTAGTCGAGCAGTTTACGACGCTGAGAAACCATACGCAGCAGACCACGACGGCTGTGGTGATCTTTTTTGTGCTCTGCAAAGTGACCCTGCAGGTGGTTGATCTGTGCAGTCAGCAGAGCAACCTGAACTTCGGTAGAACCGCTGTCGTTAGTACCACGACCAAACTCAGAAACGATTTTAGCTTTAGCTTCAACGCTTAGAGACATGATGAACTCCAAAAATAATAAAGAATGAAAGGGTGCCAATCTCTAATTCAGCAACCCCATGTAAACGTCGCATAAACTGTTAAAAAATTTACACGGCGTTAAGCGGCAGTATTCTACTCGCAGCGCCCTGTTATCGCAAGACTGAGCAGAGTTACGCCGGATACTCCACGACCAGACGACGAGGCGCTACGCGGCCTTCATCATCCATTTCGCCCATCCCAATAAACTTACCGTCATCGCCTTCCGTCACGCGAACCAGTCCTTCCAGCGGCGCGCCTGTCGTACGAACCGGATTACCATTTTTAAAGTAAACCGACGAGGTTAAAGGAAGATTAACGATGGGGTAGTCCGAAGCCGGACTGTCCATGGGCATCAGCAGCGGATCAAGCAGTTGGGCAGCCGGGATCCCCTGCTGTTCGGCCTGTTCGATAAGATCGCGTAAATGCTCCAGGGTGACCATCCGATCAACCGGGTATTTACTGACCGCCAGACGGCGCAGGAAAGTGACGTGCGCGCCGCATCCCAGCTTCTCACCCAGATCATCAATAATGGTCCGAATATAGGTGCCTTTAGAACAGTGAACTTCCAGCTCCAGTTCGTTACCTTCGTGGCGAATAAAGAGCAGTTCATAGACGGTAATCGGTCGGGCTTCTCGCGGAACCTCAATACCCTGGCGTGCATATTCGTACAGCTTTTTACCCTGGTATTTCAGCGCCGAGTACATCGACGGTATCTGTTCGATATCACCTCTGAACGTTTCCAGCGCAGCCGCCAGTTGTTCCGGGGTAAACGTCACGGGACGTTCCTGTACGATTTGACCGTCGGCATCCGAGGTGTCGGTCCGCTGTCCCAGCCGGGCAATGACGCGATAACGCTTATCCGAATCAAGCAGATACTGGGAAAACTTAGTCGCTTCACCGAGACAAATCGGCAGCATACCTGTCGCCAACGGATCCAATGCACCGGTATGACCGGCGCGATTGGCGTTGTAAAGACGTTTTACTTTTTGCAGCACGTCATTGCTGGACATGCCCTGCGGCTTGTCCAGCAACAGGACACCGTGAATGTCGCGACCACGACGACGAGGACGACTCATTAGTCCTCCTTGCTGTCATCCGGGTTCACACGACGTTCTTCGTCATGCTTCACCACGTTGGTCACCAGGTTTGACATCCGCATCCCTTCTACCAACGAGTTATCGTAGAAGAAAGTCAGTTCCGGCACGATACGTAAACGCATCGCTTTCCCCAGCAGGCTGCGGATAAAGCCAGAAGCTTCCTGCAACGCTTTGATGCCCGCTTTTACTGCGGCTTCATCTTTGTCGTTCAGGAAGGTGACAAACACTTTGGCATAGGCCAGATCACGTGACATTTCAACACCGGAAACCGTGGTCATCATGCCCAGACGAGGATCTTTAATTTCGCGCTGCAGGATGATAGCAATCTCTTTTTGCATCTCCTGAGCGACGCGCTGTGGGCGACCAAATTCTTTCGCCATAACAAATTCTCCAGAAAAAAGACAAAAAAGGGGCCAAAAGCCCCTTTTTAAAATTTCATGCCGGGTGGCGCTCTCAAGCCTGATGGCGCTACCGCTTATCAGGCCTACAACCCGGCCAACATCCAGTATCGTAGGCCCGGTATACACAGTACCACCGGGCATTACGACGATTATGCAATAGTACGTTGGATCTCGATGATCTCGAACACTTCGATCATATCGCCAACGCGAACGTCGTTGTAGTTCTTAACGCCGATACCACATTCCATGCCGTTACGGACTTCGTTAACGTCATCTTTGAAGCGGCGCAGGGATTCCAGCTCGCCTTCATAGATAACCACGTTGTCACGCAGAACGCGGATCGGGTTGTGGCGTTTAATCGTACCTTCGGTAACCATACAGCCCGCGATCGCACCAAATTTCGGTGATTTGAACACGTCACGCACTTCAGCCAGACCGATGATCTGCTGTTTCAGTTCCGGAGACAGCATGCCGCTCATCGCCGCTTTCACTTCGTCAATCAGGTGATAGATGACGGAGTAGTAGCGCAGATCCAGGTTTTCGGATTCAATCACTTTACGCGCAGAGGCATCAGCACGTACGTTGAAGCCAACCAGGATGGCGTTGGATGCTGCAGCCAGGGTTGCGTCGGTTTCGGTGATACCACCTACGCCGGAACCGATGATCTTCACTTTAACTTCGTCAGTAGACAGTTTCAGCAAGGAGTCGGAGATCGCTTCCACAGAACCCTGAACGTCGGCCTTCAGAACGACGTTCACTTCGTGAACTTCGCCTTCGGTCATGTTAGCGAACATGTTCTCGAGTTTGGATTTCTGCTGACGAGCCAGTTTAACTTCACGGAATTTGCCCTGACGGTACAGCGCAACTTCACGGGCTTTCTTCTCGTCACGTACCACGGTCACTTCGTCACCCGCAGCCGGAACACCGGAAAGACCCAGGATTTCGACCGGAATAGACGGACCTGCTTCCAGCACTTCCTGACCCAGTTCGTTACGCATTGCACGAACACGGCCATATTCGAAGCCACACAGCACGATATCACCCTTGTTCAGGGTACCTTCACGCACCAGGACGGTAGCCACTGGGCCACGACCTTTGTCCAGGAAGGATTCGATTACCGCACCGCTCGCCATACCTTTACGAATCGCTTTCAGCTCCAGAACTTCAGCCTGCAGTAGGATAGCATTCAGCAGGTCATCAATACCGGTACCCGCTTTCGCAGAAACTGGGATGAACTGTGATTCGCCGCCCCACTCTTCCGGCATAACACCGTACTGAGACAGTTCGTTCTTAACGCGATCCATATCGGCTTCTGGCTTATCGATTTTGTTCACTGCAACAACCATCGGTACCTGCGCTGCTTTCGCATGCTGGATAGCTTCGATAGTCTGCGGCATCACGCCGTCATCTGCTGCAACAACCAGAACAACGATATCCGTTGCCTGCGCACCACGAGCACGCATAGAGGTAAACGCGGCGTGGCCCGGGGTATCCAGGAAGGTGATCATACCGTTGTCGGTTTCAACGTGGTACGCACCGATGTGCTGGGTAATGCCGCCCGCTTCGCCAGAGGCCACTTTCGTAGAACGAATGTAGTCCAGCAGAGAGGTTTTACCGTGGTCAACGTGACCCATGATGGTCACAACCGGTGCACGCGGTTCAGCCGCAGCGCCAGTGTCACGGTCACTCATTACCGCTTCTTCCAGCTCGTTTTCACGACGCAGAATAACTTTGTGGCCCATCTCTTCAGCAACCAGCTGTGCGGTTTCCTGATCGATGACCTGGTTAATGGTGGCCATTGCGCCCAGTTTCATCATCGCTTTGATGACCTGAGAGCCTTTAACCGCCATCTTGTTAGCTAAGTCGCCAACGGTGATGGTTTCGCCAATCACAACGTCACGGTTAACCGCCTGAGCCGGCTTCTGGAAGCCCTGCTGCAGAGAAGAACCTTTACGCTGCTTGCCACCTTTACCGCCACGAACCGCTGCACGCGCTTCTTCACGGTCAGCTTTCGATTCAGCGTGTTTGTTGCCTTTTTTAGCCGGACGTACCGCTTTCGTGGTGCGAGTACGGCCACGACCGCCTTCGACTTCACGATCGTTTTCGTCTTCAGCCTGACGTGCGTGCTGAGAAGTGGTGACATGATAATCGCTCTTATCTTCTTCCACTTTCTCTTTCTCTTGTTCAGCCCAAACACCGGCATTTTCTTCAGCCATACGGCGAGCGTCTTCAGCCACTCGGCGGGCTTCTTCTTCAAGCTTACGGCGTGCTTCTTCTTCCGCTTTGCGCTTCAGCTCAGCGGCTTCATTTTCACGGCGGGCTTTTTCTGCCTGGGCGGTTTTGGTCATATCGTCGGTCTGTTGATTGCTCACTTTGTCTTTTTCCGCAGCTTCACGTTTCGCTTTTTCAGCGGCTTCACGCTTAGCTTGTTCTGCGGCCTCACGTTCAGCTTTTTGTTGCGCCTCGCGTTTAGCTGTTTCTTCAGCTTCACGACGGGCTTGCTCTTCCGCTTCACGCTGCGCCTGCTCTTCCGCGGCAAGGCGTTCAGCCTCTTGCGGATCGCGTTTTACAAAGGTGCGTGTCTTGCGGACTTCGATTTGTACCGATTTACTTTTTCCACCGGTACCTGGAATATTGAGAGTACTGCGCGTTTTGCGCTGCAATGTCAACTTATCTGGGGCAGAGCCGTTTTCACGGTTCAGATGCGCCAGTAAGGTCTGTTTCTCTTGTGCGGACACAGAGTCATCAGCAGACTTCGGGATACCTGCATCAGCAAATTGCTGTACCAGGCGATCCACGGAGGTCTGTATCTCTGCAGCCAGTGTTTTTACGGTTACATCTGTCATACTGTTCCTTCCTGCTACAGTTTATTACGCTTCGTCGCCGAACCAGCAAATATTACGGGCAGCCATAATCAGCTCACCGGCTTTTTCGTCGGTCAACCCTTCGATATCAGCCAGATCATCAATGCCCTGTTCAGCGAGATCTTCCAGCGTACAAACACCACGGGCAGCCAGTTTGAACGCCATTTCGCGATCTAATCCTTCCAGATTCAGTAGATCGTCAGCCGGTTTGTTATCACCGAGGCTTTCTTCCTGGGCCAGTGCCAGAGTGGTCAGTGCGTTTTTAGCACGCTCGCGCAGCGCTTCAACGGTCTGCTCATCAAGGCCGTCGATTGCCAGCAGTTCTTTCATTGGCACATAGGCCAGTTCTTCCAGCGTAGCAAAACCTTCTTCCACCAGAACGGTCGCGAAATCTTCATCGATATCGAGATATTTGGTGAAGGTATCAATGGCTGCATGCGCTTCAGCCTGATGTTTAGCCTGCAGGTCATCAACGGTCATCACGTTGAGGTCCCAACCGCTCAGTTGTGAAGCCAGGCGGACGTTCTGACCGTTACGTCCAATCGCCTGAGCCAGATTACCGGCTTCAACCGCGATATCCATGGTGTGTTTATCTTCATCCACCACGATAGAAGCGACGTCTGCTGGCGCCATTGCGTTGATAACGAACTGTGCCGGATTATCATCCCACAGGACGATATCGATACGCTCGCCGCCCAGTTCGGTAGAAACCGCCTGAACACGCGCACCGCGCATACCTACACAAGCACCGACCGGATCGATACGCTTATCGTTGGTTTTCACCGCGATTTTCGCACGAGAACCCGGATCGCGAGCCGCCGCTTTAATTTCAATCACTTCTTCGCCAATTTCTGGCACTTCAATGCGGAACAGTTCAATCAGCATTTCCGGTTTGGAACGCGTAACAAACAGCTGCGCACCGCGCGCTTCAGGGCGAACGGAGTACAAAACGCCACGAATGCGGTCACCCGGACGGAAGTTTTCACGCGGCAGCATGTCTTCACGCTGGATCACGGCTTCAGCATTGCTGCCCAGATCCAGAGAAATGTTGTCGCGGTTTACTTTCTTCACTACACCGGTGACGATTTCGCCTTCGTGTTCACGGAATTGATCAACAACCATCGCACGTTCGGCTTCACGTACTTTCTGTACGATAACCTGTTTTGCCGTCTGGGTGGTGATACGGTCAAAAGTGACAGATTCAATCTGATCTTCAACGTAACCGCCCACGTTCAGACTTTCGTCTTCATAACGTGCCGCTTCCAGCGTAATTTCTTTCGTCGGCTGAGTAACTTCTTCCACAATGACCCAACGGCGGAAGGTATCGAAATCACCGCTTTTACGATCGATCTCTACGCGAACGTCGATCTCTTGCTCATATTTTTTCTTTGTTGCTGTAGCCAGCGCACTTTCCAGCGCTTCAAAAATTTTCTCGCGTGGCAGCGCTTTTTCGTTGGAGACGGCTTCAACAACAGCCAAAATTTCTTTGTTCATCGCGGGCTTTTCACCTCAATCCAGACTGTTAAAAGTGGGGAACCAGGTTCGCCTTCTGGATATTACTCAGCGCGAACACTTCATCTTTACCTTCGACTGTGACAGTGATCATTTCACCGTCCACCGCTTTGATAACGCCCTGCCATTTACGACGGTTTTGTACCGCCATACGAAGCACCAGTGCAACTTCTTCACCCAGGAAACGCACGTAGTGTTCGGCAGTGAACATAGGACGGTCGAGGCCCGGTGAGGATACTTCCAGGTTGTAAGCGACGGTAATCGGATCTTCGACGTCCATTACCGCACTGACCTGGTGGCTCACATCAGCACAATCATCAACATTGATGCCATCTTCACTATCAATATAGATGCGCAGTGTGGATGTGCGACCGCGAATAAATTCGATGCCGACCAGCTCGTAACCTAAGGCTTCAACTGGCGCTGTAATCATCTCTGTTAATTTTTGCTCTAATGTGGACAAGCCCACCCCCAAGACATAAAAAAAGGGCCTAAAGCCCAGTTATTCTGTAGTCAGATAACAAAAAACCCCGATAAATCGGGGCTTTAGATAACTGAACCCTATAACCGCAACTGCGGTCTGGAGAACCTTCCGAAAGAATTTTTTTCAAATCCAGCTACGAAGGCCAAAGTCTTCACAGTATATTTGAAAAAGAACTCTAAGGGAAAGTGGTTGCGGGGGCCGGATTTGAACCGACGACCTTCGGGTTATGAGCCCGACGAGCTACCAGGCTGCTCCACCCCGCGCCTGAAACGTGGCAAATTTTACTCGCTTTGGGTAAAAAATGCAAATACTGCTGGGATTTGGTACCGAGGACGGGACGTAAAATCTGTGCATATTATAGTGATCCAGAGCGCATTATGTCAACCAGGTAAATAATATGCACATTAATGAATAGCAGCGTTCGCCCCTTAGTGTCGAAGCCAGATAAACGCAGAGATACAATCAGAGGCATTTATTAACGAAATTATCACGAAGCTCTTCCTGTCATCCGCAAAAGATGATTAAATGAAAACTCATTTATTTTGCATAAAAATTCACTGAGAACAGAAAACCGATCTCTTCATCAGTCAATCAAGCAGGATTTTATTTTATGACGACGATTCTCAAGCATCTCCCGGCAGGTCAACGTATTGGTATCGCTTTTTCCGGTGGTCTGGACACCAGTGCTGCGCTGCTGTGGATGCGACAAAAAGGGGCTGTCCCATATGCATATACTGCAAATCTGGGTCAGCCGGATGAGGATGACTACGATGCCATTCCTCGCCGTGCAATGGAATATGGCGCAGAGAACGCTCGCCTGGTTGATTGCCGCAAACAATTAGTTGCGGAAGGGATTGCCGCCATCCAGTGTGGTGCATTCCATAACACCACAGGCGGACTCACCTATTTCAATACGACGCCATTAGGTCGCGCCGTGACCGGTACTATGCTGGTTGCAGCAATGAAAGAAGATGGCGTCAACATTTGGGGCGACGGCAGCACCTATAAAGGCAACGACATTGAGCGTTTCTATCGTTATGGTTTGCTGACCAATGCCGAACTGCAGATCTACAAACCATGGCTGGATACCGATTTCATTGATGAACTGGGCGGTCGCCACGAGATGTCTGAGTTTATGATTGCCTGCGGTTTCGACTACAAGATGTCCGTTGAGAAAGCCTACTCCACCGACTCCAACATGCTGGGCGCGACTCACGAAGCGAAAGATCTGGAATTCCTCAACTCCAGCGTCAAGATCGTTAACCCGATTATGGGCGTGAAGTTCTGGGATGAAAACGTGAAGATCCCGGCAGAAGAAGTGACCGTACGTTTTGAACAGGGTCATCCGGTTGCCCTGAACGGCAAAACCTTCAGCGACGACGTTGAGATGATGCTGGAAGCCAACCGCATCGGTGGTCGTCATGGTCTGGGCATGAGCGATCAGATTGAAAACCGTATTATTGAAGCAAAAAGCCGCGGTATCTATGAAGCGCCGGGGATGGCGCTGCTGCACATCGCTTACGAACGTCTGCTGACCGGTATTCACAACGAAGACACTATCGAGCAGTATCACGCACATGGTCGTCAGTTGGGTCGTCTGCTGTATCAGGGTCGCTGGTTCGACTCCCAGGCACTGATGCTGCGTGATGGCCTGCAGCGTTGGGTGGCAAGTCAGATCACCGGCGAAGTGACTCTGGAACTGCGTCGCGGTAATGACTACTCGATCCTGAATACCGTGTCCGACAACCTGACCTATAAGCCAGAACGTCTGACGATGGAAAAAGGCGACTCCGTGTTCTCTCCGGACGATCGTATTGGTCAACTGACCATGCGTAATCTGGACATCACGGATACCCGCGAGAAACTGTTCGGTTATGCGCAGTCCGGCCTACTTTCCGCCTCTTCGGCGACGGGTCTGCCGCAGGTTGAGAGCCTGGAAAATAAAGCGAAGTAATCGCTTTCTCAAGGAAGGATTAAAGCCGCGAAAGCGGCTTTTTTTATGCTGTGCAGCTGGGGACACAGGCCTGATAAACATAGCGCCATCAGTCATTGCACTCTCTGCTAAATGTCGGATGGCGGCACAAGCGCCTTATCCGACCTACAAGCCAACAGATTAGGCCTATATCCTACGCTACAGACGAAAAAAAAGACGCTTTTCAGCGTCTTTTTTTCGGAATATTGGTACTGAGGATGGGACTCGAACCCACAAGCCCGTTAGGGCACTACCACCTCAAGGTAGCGTGTCTACCAATTCCACCACCTCAGCACGGATACTACTATTAGTGCGGGATATCGCTGGTCGGCTTAGCCGGAGCAGCTGGCTGAGTTTGCTCAGTTTTCGCTGGAGCACTCAGATTTTCCCACTCACTTCCTTTATTGGTTTTGTTGCTGTTGATATTACCCAGCACCAGACTGATAACGAAAAACAAGGTTCCAAACAGCGCTGTCATTCGGGTCATGAAGTTACCAGAACCACTTGAACCAAACAGCGTACCGGAAGCGCCTGCTCCAAAGGAAGCACCCATATCAGCGCCTTTACCCTGCTGCAGCATGATCAAACCAACCAATACAATTGCTACGACAAGGAAAATACCTAAAAGAGCTTCGTACATAATCAACCTGTTCCTTGCGGAGTTGCCGCGTACCAATGCTTCAACCAATAAAGCGGGACCATTTACTGTTTCCCACTGAAGCGGGTGTGAATACTAACCAAAGCGAATGACCTTCGCAAGGGCAATTTAAGCACATTGTATCAACTGCGGAAAAAAACAGCAAAACTGTCTCTTTCCGCAACTAAAAGGGCGGCAACTGCCGCCTTTTTAGTCACTTAACACCGGTATTACGCCGCTTTTACCGCATCAGCAATACGGTGGGCAAATTCGGTAACCTGGGCTTCATCTTCGCCTTCAACCATGACTCGGATTAACGGCTCAGTACCTGACTTACGCAGCAGCACGCGGCCACGGTTGCCCAGTGCAGTTTCTACTTCCGCCATAACAGCCTTAACCGTTTCGTTTTCCAGCGGATCGCCGCTGCCCGCGGTGTAGCGCACATTCACCAGAATTTGCGGGAACATTTTCATACCGCTGCACAAATCGTGCAGACTCATATGATTACGTACCATCGCAGCAAGAACCTGCAAACCGGCCACAATACCGTCACCGGTGGTGGTTTTGTCCAGCAGGATCACATGACCGGAGTTTTCCGCACCGATACGCCAGCCTTTTTCCTGCAGTTTCTCCAGCACATAGCGGTCACCCACTTTAGCGCGGGCAAACGGAATGCCAAGCTGTTTTAACGCCAGCTCCAGGCCCATGTTGCTCATCAGCGTGCCCACCGCACCACCGCGCAACTGACCCTGACGCAAACCTTCACGGGCGATGATATACATGATTTGATCGCCGTCGACTTTGTTGCCTTCGTGGTCAACCATGATCACACGATCGCCGTCGCCGTCCAGCGCAATACCGATATCGGCTTTTTCCGCGAGCACACGAGCCTGCAGCGCCCGGACATCTGTGGCGCCCACTTCTTCGTTGATATTGACGCCATTTGGCTCGCAACCAATCGTGATGACATTCGCGCCCAGCTCACGTAATACATTGGGAGCGATGTGATACGTCGCGCCGTTAGCGCAATCCACCACGATCTTGAGCTCATTGAGGCTCAATTCGTTCGGGAAGGTCCCTTTACAGAATTCGATGTAACGCCCGGCAGCATCCACGATACGGCTGGCTTTTCCCAGCTCCGCAGAGTCCACACAGGTGATCTCTTTTTCCATCTCCGCTTCGATGGCTTCCTCAACCGCATCTGGCAGCTTGGTTCCGTCGATGGAGAAGAATTTAATACCGTTGTCGTAGAATGGGTTGTGTGAAGCAGAAATAACAATCCCGGCTTCTGCACGGAACGTACGCGTCAGATAAGCCACCGCAGGGGTTGGCATTGGCCCAGTGAAGGAAGCGGATAAACCTGCCGCCGCAAGGCCCGCCTCTAACGCAGACTCCAGCATGTAGCCAGAAATACGCGTATCTTTACCGATAATAATTTTACGGGAGCCATGGCGCGCCAGTACCTTCCCTGCGGCCCAACCCAGCTTAAGTACAAAATCAGGGGTAATCGGCGCATCGCCTACGCGACCACGGATCCCATCGGTACCAAAATACTTGCGATTACTCATAACGTTTATTTCCCTTCGCAGACAGGGTGGCCTCAACCACGCGCATCGCTTCAACAGTTTCTTTTACATCGTGGACGCGAACAATGTGCGCGCCCTGCATGGCTGCAATTACCGCACACGCCAGACTACCGCTAAGGCGCTCTGACGGCCCCACGTTTAGCAGCTGACCAATCATCGATTTCCGCGACATGCCCACAAACAGCGGTAGCCCAAAATGATGAAACTCTGACAGGCGAGCCAGTAAAGCATAATTATGAGAGAGATTTTTACCGAAACCGAACCCCGGGTCGAGCAACAATTTATCTTTTGATATCCCCGCCTGTTCACAACGTGCGATCTGCTCGACAAAGTAGCGATTAACCTCTGCAAAGACGTCATCATACTTCGGCGCATCCTGCATCGTTTTAGGGTTGCCCTGCATATGCATCAGCGATACCGGTAGCCCAGTTTCCGCCGCAGCTTCCAGCGCGCCGGGTTCACTCAGCGAACGGATATCGTTAATAATGTGCGCCCCCACCCGGGCAGACTCGCGGATCACTTCCGGCTTAGAGGTATCGACTGAAATCCAGACTTCAAACCGTTGAGCAATCGCTTCAACGACCGGGATCACGCGTTCCAGTTCCTCTTCCACACTGACATCAGCTGCACCGGGTCGCGTTGATTCGCCGCCAACATCAATAATAGTCGCTCCGGCATTAATCATCAGATTCGCATGTTTCACAGCCTCAATCAGCGTGTTGTGCGTTCCACCATCTGAGAAAGAGTCCGGCGTGACATTTAAAATCCCCATGACGTGAGGATGGCTGAGATCCAGCGACGTCCCCTGGGCAAAGAGTTTCATGGTGTTATCCCTGGTATAAAATGGGTTAAGCAGATAAGAAAAACCCCGGAGCAAGCCCCAGGGTTTTCAATAAAAACGCAGTCATCTACAACGCGAACTTATTTGTCGCCTAACTGCTCTGACATGTTGCCCGGGTTCGGCGTACGCGGCTCTTCAGTCGGACGCGGCGCACTCGGGGTGCCATTGTTGCCAGAGTTGTTAGAAGTACCGGACTCTTCCCAACCCGCAGGCGGGCGCACATCGCGACGAGCCATCAGGTCATCAATCTGTGGCGCATCGATGGTCTCATATTTCATGAGCGCATCTTTCATCGAGTGCAGAATGTCCAGGTTATCGTTCAGAAGACGACGAGCGCGGTCATAGTTACGTTCAATCAGCAATTTAACTTCCTGATCGATAATGCGCGCGGTTTCATCGGACATGTGTTTTGCTTTCGCAACAGAACGTCCCAGGAACACTTCGCCTTCTTCTTCCGCGTACAGCAACGGACCCAGTTTTTCAGAGAAGCCCCACTGTGTCACCATGTTACGCGCCAGGTTAGTCGCGACTTTAATGTCGTTCGACGCACCGGTAGAAACATGTTCTACACCGTAGATGATCTCTTCCGCCAGACGACCGCCGTACAGCGTAGAGATCTGGCTTTCCAGTTTCTGACGGCTGGCGCTGATCGCGTCGCCTTCAGGCAGGAAGAAGGTCACACCCAGCGCACGACCACGCGGGATAATCGTTACTTTGTGTACCGGATCGTGTTCTGGCACCAGGCGACCGATAATCGCGTGGCCTGCTTCGTGGTACGCGGTGGATTCTTTCTGCGCTTCCGTCATCACCATGGAGCGACGTTCCGCACCCATCATGATTTTGTCTTTCGCTTTCTCGAACTCAACCATCGATACAACGCGTTTGTTGCCACGGGCGGCGAACAGTGCCGCTTCATTCACCAGGTTCGCCAGGTCTGCACCGGAGAAGCCAGGGGTACCGCGGGCAATGATTGCCGCATCGATATCCGGCGCCAGCGGTACGCGACGCATGTGAACTTTCAGGATCTGCTCACGACCGCGAACATCTGGCAGGCCAACCACAACCTGACGGTCAAAACGGCCAGGACGCAGCAGCGCCGGGTCCAGAACGTCCGGACGGTTAGTTGCCGCGATAACGATGATACCTTCGTTACCTTCGAAGCCGTCCATCTCAACCAGCATCTGGTTCAGGGTCTGCTCACGTTCATCGTGACCGCCGCCCAGGCCCGCGCCACGCTGGCGGCCTACGGCATCGATTTCATCGATGAAGATGATGCACGGGGCTGCTTTCTTGGCCTGTTCGAACATGTCACGCACACGAGATGCACCGACACCCACGAACATTTCAACGAAATCAGAACCGGAAATCGTAAAGAAGGGAACCTTCGCTTCACCCGCGATGGCTTTCGCCAACAGGGTTTTACCGGTACCCGGAGGACCGACCATCAGGACGCCTTTCGGGATTTTACCGCCCAGCTTCTGGAAACGGCTCGGTTCACGCAGATATTCAACCAGCTCAGCCACTTCTTCTTTCGCTTCGTCGCAACCGGCAACGTCAGCAAACGTGGTTTTGATCTGATCTTCTGTCAGCATGCGCGCTTTGCTCTTACCGAACGACATGGCGCCTTTGCCACCGCCGCCCTGCATCTGACGCATGAAAAAGATCCAGACGCCGATTAGCAACAGCATCGGGAACCAGGAAATGAAGATTGAAGCCAGCAGGCTTGGCTCTTCTGGTGGTTCGCCAACAACTTTAACGTTTTTAGTCAGCAGGTTATCAAGCAGCTTCGGATCGTTAACCGGTATGTAAGTCGTGTAACGGTTACTATCTTTCTTGGTAACGTTGATCTCACGTCCGTTGATACGCGCTTCACGAACCTGGTCCTGGTTGACCTCTTGCAGGAAGGTAGAATAATCCACCTTACGGCCATTAGACTCGCTGGGCCCAAAGCTCTGGAATACTGACATCAGCACGACGGCAATGACCAGCCAGAGTATTAGGTTTTTCGCCATGTCACTCAAGGGATTAACCTCTTATTACAACTGTGTTAAAAACAGCGTCAGGATACTCTATATCCAGTGTCTTTCAAACTTTCGTTTGAAATCTACCGGTTATGGTTTTCGCCCGGTCGCTACAATGTACACTTCACGTGAACGCGCACGAGAAGAGTCCGGCTTACGAACTTTCACCTTCGTAAACAGGGAGCGAATTTCTCTTAGATACTCATCGAATCCTTCGCCCTGGAACACTTTCACTACAAAACTACCACCTGGCGCTAATACATCACGAGCCATTCCAAGCGCCAGTTCTACCAGATACATCGCCCGGGGAATATCGACCGCCGGTGTACCACACATATTTGGCGCCATATCAGACATGACAACTTGTACTTTACTGTCACCGACACGTTCAAGTAACGCTTTCAGGACTAATTCATCACGAAAATCGCCCTGAAGGAAGTCTACACCAACGATTGGATCCATCGGTAAAAGATCACAAGCGATAATGCGACCACTGTTCCCTATCTGCGTAACCGCATATTGAGACCAACCACCGGGTGCAGCACCGAGATCGACGACGGTCATCCCCGGTTTAAAAATCTTGTCACTTTGCTGTATTTCATCAAGTTTAAACCAGGCACGAGAACGTAACCCTTTTTTCTGTGCCTGCTGAACATATTTATCGCTAAAGTGTTCCTGAAGCCAGCGACTGGAGCTGGCAGAACGCTTCTTACCTGTCATTTCACTTTCCCATCGGGCAGTTCATCGCAACCAACGGTGTAAATTTCTACACGGCCATTTGGTGATATAAGGGAGATGGCGGTAGAATGACCCGTTTTCAATCCCAACCTAAGCAAAAATATACGATGAATCTGAGTACTAAACAAAAACAGCACCTGAAAGGTCTGGCACATCCGCTCAAGCCTGTAGTTATGCTTGGCAATAATGGTTTGACCGAAGGGGTACTGGCCGAGATTGAACAAGCGTTAGAGCACCATGAACTTATCAAGGTGAAAATCGCCTCGGAAGATCGCGAAACCAAAACCTTGATCGTGGAAGCTATCGTACGCGAAACCGGCGCCTGTAACGTACAGGTCATCGGTAAAACGCTGGTACTGTATCGTCCGACTAAAGAACGTAAAATCTCGCTGCCACGCTAAGAATATCCTAAAGTTGAACACGAATTCTGTGTAAAACGAGGGGTTTTCTGCAAGCAGGAGAGCAAAATGCCACGCTCTGTTCGTTGATAAAAGGCCGCGATGCGGCCTTTTTCCTTTCTTTACAATACATCAACATCCTGAGTATTGGGTAATTCTTACAGGTATTCTACCTTAATCACTTCATATTCCACTTCGCCACCCGGCGTTTTGATCACCACAACATCATCCGGCTCTTTGCCCACCAGGCCACGAGCGATAGGTGAGTTCACGGAAATCAGGTTCTGTTTAAAATCCGCCTCATCATCGCCAACGATGCGGTAAGTCTGCTCTTCGTCAGTGTCGAGGTTCAGAACGGTGACGGTGGAACCAAAAATCACGCGACCATTGTTTGGCATTTTAGTGATGTCGATGACCTGCGCGTTGGACAGCTTTGCTTCGATATCTTTAATGCGCCCTTCGCAAAAACCCTGCTGCTCACGCGCGGCGTGATACTCAGCATTCTCTTTCAGGTCGCCGTGTTCACGTGCATCAGCGATAGCGGCAATAATTTCAGGACGGCGCACAGATTTCAGAAAATCCAGCTCTTCGCGCAGTTTTTCAGCACCACGTAAGGTCATCGGAATAGCTTGCATTTGTTATACCTCTTGAACATTCCTGTAGGGGGGGCGATGAACCCTGCCCCGGCTGCTAAGCCCGCCCTGGCATGACACCACACCAGGACCAGAAGCAAAAAAATACCGACCCGGGGCGCAAGGTCCCAGGTCAGCTACAATTCTCTATTTGATAGTCATTTTACCCTGGAGTTCCCTATGGGTCATCGTTTACTTTTCAGGGCAATGCGCCGTAGTATGACGGCTTGTTTCCAGGTTGTTAGCGCGAGATTATGCGATTTTCCAGATTTATCATCGGATTGACCACCAGTATAGCGTTCAGCGTCCAGGCCGCGAATGTTGACGAATACATCAATCAACTTCCCGACGGGGCCAATCTTGCCTTAATGGTACAGAAGGTCGGTGCCCCCGCGCCCGCCATTGATTATCACAGTCAGCAGATGGCGCTTCCCGCCAGTACGCAAAAGGTGATCACCGCGCTGGCGGCATTGATCCAGCTTGGCCCCGACTTTCGTTTTACCACCACGCTGGAGACAAAAGGTTCGGTGGAAAACGGGGTATTGAGCGGTGACCTGATTGCACGATTTGGGGCCGATCCGACGCTAAAACGTCAGGATATTCGCAATATGGTCGCCACCCTGAAGAAATCTGGCGTGACGCAAATTTCTGGTAATGTCCTCATCGACACCTCCATTTTTGCCAGCCACGATAAAGCGCCCGGCTGGCCATGGAACGACATGACGCAATGTTTTAGCGCACCGCCCACAGCAGCCATTGTCGATCGCAACTGCTTCTCGATTTCGCTTTACAGTGCGGAAAAAGCGAATGATTTAGCGTATGTCCGTGTGGCATCGTATTACCCGGTGACGATGTTCAGCCAGGTTCGCACGCTACCGCGTGGCTCTGCCGATGCACAATATTGCGAACTGGATGTCGTCCCCGGTGATTTAAATCGCTTTACGCTTACCGGTTGCCTGCCTCAGCGTAGCGATCCCCTTCCGCTGGCGTTCGCGATTCAGGATGGCGCCAGTTATGCCGGGGCAATCATCAAAGATGAGCTAAAACAGGCTGGGATCACGTACAGCGGTACGCTGCTGCGCCAGACATTGGTCAACGAGCCAGGAACGATCATTGCCAGCAAACAGTCAGCGCCTTTGCATGACCTGCTTAAGATTATGCTGAAAAAATCCGACAACATGATCGCCGACACAGTGTTCCGTATGATTGGCCACGCGCGCTTTAACGTCCCTGGAACATGGCGCGCAGGCTCCGATGCAGTTCGCCAGATCCTACGTCAACAGGCAGGGGTTAATATTGGCAACACCATTATTGCCGACGGTTCCGGTCTTTCCCGCCATAACCTGATTGCCCCTGCCACCATGATGCAGGTGCTGCAATACATTGCCCAGCACGACAATGAACTGAACTTTATCTCCATGCTGCCGCTGGCGGGCCACGATGGTTCTCTGCAATACCGTGCAGGGCTTCATCAGGCAGGCGTAGATGGCAAGGTATCGGCGAAAACGGGTTCACTGCAGGGGGTGTATAACCTGGCGGGCTTTATCACTACCGCCAGCGGACAAAGGATGGCATTTGTGCAGTATCTTTCCGGATATGCCGTAGAGCCAGCTGACCAACGCAACCGTCGTCTTCCACTGGTCCGTTTTGAAAGCCGTTTGTATAAAGATATTTATCAGAATAACTAGATGAGTGTTGCCGGATAGCGCTTATCCGGCCTACAAGACTGGCATAAAAAACCCCGGCATGGCCGGGGTTTTATGGAGATTAGCGTTTGTAGATGAACTCGACGCCTTCTTCGTCGTCTTCGTCCCAATCTTCATCCCAGTCATCTTCCGCTTCGTCTTCGACTTCAGCGAGCTGCTGACGATGATAATCGTCCCACATGAACTCGACTTTCTCTGGCTGTTTCGCTTCTTCAGCCTGAACAATCGGATTCTCAATGATGAAGGTCATCACATCCCAGCAGAGATCTTTCACGCCCAACTGGCTGGCTGCGGAGATCAGATAGTATTTATCTTCCCAACCCAGTGCCTCGGCGATAGCTTTCGCTTTTTCTTCCGCTTCCGCTTTGTCCATCAAATCAATTTTGTTGAACACTAACCAGCGTGGTTTGGATGCCAGATCCTGACTGTATTTTTCCAGTTCGCCAATAATGATACGGGCATTCTCAACCGGATCAGAACCGTCAATCGGATCGATATCAATGAGGTGCAGCAGTACGCGACAGCGCTCCAGGTGCTTCAGGAAGCGGATCCCCAGACCAGCGCCTTCAGCAGCCCCTTCAATCAAGCCCGGGATGTCGGCAACCACGAAGCTCTTTTCGTTGTCCATACGCACAACGCCCAGGCTCGGTACCAGCGTGGTGAACGGATAATCCGCCACTTTCGGTTTCGCTGCAGACACGGCACGGATAAACGTCGATTTACCGGCGTTGGGCATCCCCAACATACCGACATCGGCCAGCAGCATCAGCTCCAGCATCAGATCGCGCTTATCACCCGGTGTACCCATCGTTTTCTGACGCGGAGTACGGTTGACCGAGGATTTGAAACGGGTATTCCCCAGGCCGTGCCAGCCACCTTTAGCAACCATCAGGCGCTGACCGTGTTTGGTCATGTCACCCATGGTTTCGCCGGTACCCTGATCGATAACGCGCGTACCGACCGGAACTTTGATCGTAACGTCTTTACCGCGCTTACCGGTACAGTCACGGCTGGCGCCATTCTGACCACGTTCCGCACGGAACGATTTTTCAAAGCGATAATCGATCAGCGTGTTCAGGTTTTCGTCAGCTTCCAGCCAAACGTCACCACCATCACCACCATCACCGCCGTCCGGGCCGCCTCTCGGGATGTACTTTTCGCGGCGGAAGCTTACGCAACCATTACCGCCATCACCTGCAACGACCAGAATCGATGCTTCATCAACAAACTTCATTTTACTCTCCGTAAATCATTCGCCTGAGCGGGGCTGCGAAACCACCGTTTCATGCTTACGTAAACCGCCCCAAATACGATGACCAATGGCGGAATACATCGCGCCCGCAACCACGATAAACGCACCGAGATAACCTAAAAGGTTTAACATCGGTCTGGCGAAGAAATCGGGCCAGGCCAGTGATAATAAATCTGAAAATAACAACGTAAACAGCGGTGTGAGCGTAATGATGGCGCTCACCTGTGCCGCCTGCCAGCGCGCCATCGCTTCCGCGAGGGCACCGTATCCTACCAGCGTATTCAGCCCGCAGAATACCAGGCATGCAAGCTGCCAGTCGCTGAGCTGCACTATCACACCGGGTTTAGCCAACGGCAATAACGCGAGCGTACATAAAGTGTACAGTAAAAACAGGATCTGCTGTGAGGCCAGACGACGCAATAACACCTTTTGCGCGACCCCATAGCTCACCCAGACCGTTGCCGCCCCGACACCAAAAATCACACCCCAGGTGTAATCCGTCAGTTTGGTAAAGATCTCGAACAGACTGGTATTAAAGAACATCACCAGACCGCTCAGAAGCATGAGCGCGCCAACAACCTGCGTACCACGCATTTTCTCCTTGAGGATAAATACGCTGGCGACCATCATGCCTACCGGTGACAGTTGACCGATAACCTGCGAGGCCGTTGGACTCAAATACTGCAGGGAAGAGCTGAACAGGATGAAGTTCCCGAACAGCCCGCCGGTGGCAATGGCCAGTAATACCAGCCAACGCGGTTTACGAAAAATACGCAACGGCGGGAGCTTTCTTCTAACCGCAAGAATGGCCCCAAGGCCGAGACTTGCCATTAAAAAACGGTAGAACACGACGGTAGGAGGCTCCATCACCTCCAGCACTTGCTTCATCGCTATTGGTAGAGCACCCCAACAGATTGCGGTGGTGAGCGCCAAAAGAATACCAATACCTGCCTGCTGCTTCATGCCGTATTCCCTGCAAGAGCTCGTTTCCGGATTGTGACGGTACGACGAGCATATTTACCGGTCGTCGAATGTAAAAAGCCCCGCAACACGTTGCGGGGCTTTTATCCGTTACCGGGACGCGAAAAACTTATTCAGCAACGATGCTGATGAATTTACGGTTTTTCGGGCCTTTAACTTCAAATTTCACTTTACCGTCTGCTTTGGCAAACAGAGTGTGGTCTTTGCCGCAACCAACGTTAGAACCAGCGTGGAATTTAGTACCACGTTGACGAACGATGATGCTACCAGCCAGAACTGTTTCGCCGCCGAAGCGTTTTACGCCCAGACGTTTAGCTTCTGAATCGCGACCGTTACGAGTCGAGCCGCCAGCCTTTTTATGTGCCATTTAATCTGCTCCCCTTAACTTAAGCGCTGATGCCAGTGATTTTCACATCAGTGAACCACTGACGATGGCCCTGCTGCTTACGGTAGTGTTTACGGCGACGAAACTTAACGATTTTAATTTTCTCGCCACGACCATGAGCAACAACTTCAGCTTTGATTACGCCGCCATCAACGAAAGGAACGCCGATTTTGACTTCTTCACCGTTTGCGATCATCAGAACTTCAGCGAACTCGATAGTTTCGCCAGTTGCGATGTCCAGCTTTTCCAGGCGAACGGTCTGACCTTCGCTTACTCGGTGTTGTTTACCACCACTTTGGAAAACCGCGTACATAAAAAACTCCGCTTCCGCGCACACCTTTCAATGATTCAGAGTGCGCTATAAATATTCACAATAGGGCGCGAATATTACGCAAAACGCGAGCCTTTGACAAGTGCTAGCATCAATACATGAAGAAAAAAAACACAACACGTACGGTAACGTTTATCTATGGCGTTTTTTCAGTACAATCAGCATATATTCCTAACCCTAAACCCTAAGTTACCTTGTTGCACTGTGAGGTAATCGGGGCGATAAGCCCGGCTTTTGCGATGAATTTAGAAAAAATCAATGAGTTAACCGCGCAAGATATGGCGGGTGTCAATGCGACAATCCTTGAACAGCTCAATTCCGACGTCCAACTGATCAATCAGTTAGGGTATTACATCGTGAGTGGCGGCGGAAAACGCATCCGCCCGATGATCGCCGTACTCGCTGCACGCGCCGTCGGTTACGAGGAGAAAAAACACGTCACGATTGCGGCCTTAATCGAGTTTATCCACACTGCAACCCTGCTTCACGACGATGTTGTGGATGAATCAGATATGCGCCGTGGGAAGGCAACAGCGAATGCGGCTTTTGGCAATGCGGCCAGCGTATTAGTGGGTGACTTTATCTATACCCGCGCCTTCCAGATGATGACCAGCCTCGGTTCGCTGAAAGTGCTGGAGGTCATGTCTTCAGCCGTCAACGTTATTGCAGAAGGTGAAGTCCTGCAGCTAATGAACGTGAACGATCCTGACATCACCGAAGAAAACTACATGCGCGTCATCTACAGCAAAACGGCGCGACTGTTTGAAGCGGCGGCACAATGTTCAGGCATTCTGGCGGGTTGCAGCGACGAACAGGAAAAAGGATTGCAGGATTATGGCCGCTATCTCGGCACCGCTTTCCAGTTGATTGATGATTTACTGGATTACAGTGCAGATGGCGAGCAGTTAGGTAAAAACGTGGGTGACGACCTTAACGAGGGTAAACCGACGTTACCTCTGCTGCATGCCATGCGCAATGGCACCCCAGAGCAAGCGCAGATGATCCGTTCAGCCATTGAACAAGGTAATGGTCGACATCTTCTGGAACCAGTTCTGGAAGCAATGACCGCCTGCGGCTCACTGGAGTGGACACGTCAACGTGCTGAAGAAGAAGCCGACAAAGCGATCGAAGCCCTTCAGGTTTTACCTGACACCCCATGGCGCGAGGCGCTAATTGGCCTGGCGCACATCGCAGTACAACGCGATCGTTAATCCCTTATTCTCATCCCGTGCATCGCACGGGATGATTCAAATACATTCCAGAAAATATCTTAAATCATCATTCACACCTTGCAATAACCGCTTCTTTCCCCTTGGTATATTCTGAATATTCGCGAACGTTACATGAACATTTCAGAACGCTCGTTCTCCGGGAGTATAGTGTCCATCACCAGCAGATTTTTCCAACCGCAAGTGACTGACCAAAGGAGTGAGGGATTGATGGAGAGCAAACTCATTGACTGGCATCCAGCCGATATTATCGCTGGATTACGTAAAAAAGGGACATCTATGGCTGCAGAATCACGCAAAAATGGGCTCAGTTCTTCTACGTTGGCGAATGCCTTAACCCGCCCGTGGCCAAAAGGTGAATTGATTATCGCACAAGCGCTAGGAACGGATCCCTGGGTGATTTGGCCATCACGATATCATGATTCGCGGACACACGAATTTATCGACAGAACACGACTGATGCGCGCTCGCAGAGAGAAAAAGGTCGTAGACTGAAGAGAAACAGTAATCCCCATATCACTGTAATGAATGGGGATTACCGAAGCAGAAGACGATTATTCGCCTTTCACACGCTCAATGTTCGCACCCAGCGCACGCAGTTTATCTTCAATACGCTCATAGCCGCGATCGATGTGATAAATACGATCCACCACCGTGGTGCCTTCCGCAATACAACCCGCCAACACCAGGCTCGCAGATGCCCGCAGATCCGTCGCCATCACCTGCGCGCCGGAGAGTTTTTCAACGCCATGGCAAATTACCGTGTTGCTCTCGATCTCTGCATGTGCGCCCATACGGCTCAGCTCAGGGACATGCATAAAACGGTTTTCAAAAACGGTTTCGGTGATGAATCCGGTCCCTTCCGCCACCAGGTTCAGCAGAGTGAACTGTGCCTGCATGTCGGTTGGGAACGCCGGATGCGGCGCAGTACGCACGTTGACCGCTTTCGGGCGTTTGCCGTGCATGTCGAGGCTGATCCAGTCAGCACCCACTTCAATGTCCGCGCCAGCATCACGCAGTTTTGCCAGAACAGCGTCCAGCGTGTCTGGCTGCGCGTTACGGCAGACAATTTTGCCGCGAGAAATGGCCGCAGCCACCAGGAACGTACCGGTTTCAATACGGTCAGGCAGCACGCGGTAAACACCGCCGCCCAAACGTTCAACGCCTTCGATGGTGATACGGTCAGTGCCCTGCCCGCTTACCTTCGCACCCAGCGCAATCAGGAAGTTCGCGGTATCGACAATCTCAGGTTCACGGGCGGCGTTTTCAATGATGGTGGTGCCTTCTGCCAGCGTAGCGGCGCACATGATAGTGACCGTCGCGCCAACGCTGACTTTGTCCATCACGATATGCGCGCCTTTCAGACGCCCTTCCACAGAAGCTTTAACGTACCCTTCTTCCAGCTTGATGGTGGCACCCAGCTGTTCCAGACCGGTGATGTGCAGGTCAACCGGACGCGCACCGATGGTGCAGCCGCCCGGCAGAGAAACCTGACCCTGACCAAAACGCGCCACCAGCGGGCCAAGCGCCCAGATGGAGGCACGCATGGTTTTCACCAGGTCATAAGGGGCGCAGAAAACGTTCACATCGCTGGCATCAATATGCACAGAGCCATTGCGTTCAACTTTTGCACCCAGCTGGCTCAGCAGCTTCATTGACGTATCAACGTCTTTCAGTTTAGGGACGTTCTGAATTTCTACCGGCTCTTCTGCCAGCAATGCCGCGAAGAGAATCGGCAGGGCGGCATTTTTAGCGCCTGAAATTGTGACTTCGCCCTGGAGCGTGGTTGGCCCCTGAACACGAAATTTATCCATTATTCTGTTCTCTGTTAAGAATTCATACTCGCTACCGGTGCGTCACCCGTAGCTCAAAAACCGTTAAGTTTGCGATCGCGCGCCCACTCAGCAGGCGTAAATGTTTTGATCGACACGGCATGGATGCGGTTGTCCGCAATGTACTCCATCAACGGACCATAGACCGATTGCTGTTTCTTGACCCGGCTCATGCCGTCAAACATCTCACCCACGGCGATAACCTGAAAGTGACTGCCATCGCCAGAGACGTGGACTTCCTGGAGGGAGAGTGCGTTCATCAGCACGCTCTGAATTTCATGATTTTCCATGGGCTCTTTATTCGTCAAATAGTGAAAACAGCCCAACATCTTAGAGCAAAGTGGCGCTGTCTTAAATAAGCAAAAAGCCCCGATGCGAATACGATCGGGGCTTTCGATAGTAACGTACTGAAAAAATTAGCGTGGCAGCACGTCGTTGGGCAAATTGTAAAGCTGCGCCAGCGTATAAACTTTGTCGTTTACACCGCTAAGCGAAACGGTATTACCCTGCCGTTTTGCCTGATTAATGAGATGGACCAGTAACGCCAGCCCTCCCGAATCTACCCGGGAAACCTGGCTCAGATCGATGCAGGTGACACCTTTCATGACCTCCACACGTACATCCCATAACGGGTTTAGCACGTCCTGATCCAGTTCACCCGCTAACGCCAGCTTTTCACCTTCACGCGTCCAGCTGAGTGACTGCGTCATTATTTTTTCTCTTCCAGTGTGATTTTTTGTTGAGCAATGGATTTCAACTGTGCGGTCAGGCCATCGATGCCTTTGGTACGCAGCAGGTCGCTCCACTCATTTTGTTTGGTGGTGATCATGCTGACGCCTTCCGCGATCATGTCATAGGCCTGCCAGTGACCGGTCTGGGTGTTTTTACGCCACTGGAAATCCAGGCGAACCGGAGGCCGGCCGTTCGGATCATTGATGGTGACACGAATCGGTACGATAGTCGCATCGCCCAGCGGTTGTTCCGGAGCAATCTGGTAAGTCTGACCATGGTACATCGCCAAAGCCTGGCCATAAGCCTGTTTCAGGTATTCACGAAATGCGGTGAAATAGGCATCGCGTTGTGCAGGCGTGGCGTCTTTGTAGTAACGACCCAGAACCAAAGCGCCAGCGTATTTCACCTGCACATACGGCAGCAGTTCCTGATCAACGACAACTCGCAGGTAATCCGGGTTAGCACGGATTTTGGGCTGTTCGTTTTTAAGACGGTCAAAGGTTTTCTGTGCCGCTTCGTCCATCTGTTTGTACGGGTTGGTCTGGTCAGCCGCCGTCGCAGCACTCAGCGGTGCAATTACCAGCAGCGCTACCATCATTAATCGTTTAAACATACGTCGATTCTCCTGAGATTATTTCGTTGCGCCCGCAGGCCCAGTAGCGTCATTATTGCCTTCCGTTGCGGCAGGCGCATCGCCAGAATTCTTATTCTCATCTCCTTTACTGTTGCTGTTGTAAAGGAACTGACCAATCATATCTTCCAGAACCATTGCAGATTTGGTGTCCTGAATGGTGCTGCCATCCTTGAGCATAGACGTTCCCAGTTCTGGATCGTCGAAACCGACGTTCAGGGCCAGGTATTGCTCGCCAAGCAGACCGGAGGTGCGGATGCTCAGGGAACTGGTATCAGGAATTTGGTTATAACGCTCTTCGATATCCAGCGTAACACGTGGCAGATAGGTTTTCGGATCTAACGAGATGTCTGACACCCGTCCCACAACCACTCCGCCAATACGAACGGGAGAGCGTTCTCTCAGTCCGCCAATGTTATCGAAAGTCGCATAAACCGTGTAGGTAGGCTCCGTACGCATGGAGGTCACGTTCGCCGCTTTCAGGCAGATAAAGAACGCCGCCAGCAGCGCAACCAACAAGAAGATCCCCACCCAAATTTCATTTTTTTTCGTTTGCATGAACTCAATTCCCAAACATCAGTGCGGTCAGCACAAAATCCAGACCGAGAACGGCCAGAGACGCGTGCACAACGGTGCGTGTCGTTGCCCGGCTAATCCCGGCAGAAGTCGGGATCGCGTCATATCCATTGAACAGTGCAATCCACGTTACTGTAATGGCAAACACCACGCTCTTAATCAAACAGTTCACAAGGTCCAGACGCCAGTCGACAGCGTTTTGCATCGCCGACCAGAAGAAACCAGCATCGATACCTTTCCAGCTTACGCCAACCAGTGATCCGCCCCAGATACCCACCGCCACAAAAATAATGGTGAGCAACGGCAACGAAATAACGCCCGCCCAGAAGCGCGGGGAAATCACCCGGCGCAATGGATCGACCGCCATCATTTCCATACTGGAAAGTTGCTCGGTCGCACGCATAAGACCAATTTCTGCGGTTAAGGCAGAGCCGGCGCGCCCGGCAAACAACAGCGCCGCAACCACCGGCCCCAGTTCACGCAGCAACGACAGCGCCACCAGCATACCAAGACTGGTTTCCGCGCTGTAAGTCGTCAGAACCAGATAGCCCTGCAGCCCCAGTACCATGCCAATAAACACGCCAGACACAATAATGATAAGCATCGACAAGACACCCACATTATAGAGCTGGCGGATCAGCAACGGCGCATGCTTGCGAAACTCAGGCTTACCGACCACCGCATTGAATAACATTAACCCGGCCCGCCCGAACGTCCTGAGGGTTTTGATCCCCCGGTGTCCGAGCGATGCCAGCGCATTTAACAGCATGAGTGGCTTAACTCCCTGTTTCGAGTAAATCGGTGTGATAGTCGCCCGCGGGATAGCGGAACGGAACGGGTCCGTCGGCGATACCGTCAAGGAACTGGCGTACGCGCGGATCTGCGTTCTCTTGCAGAGCCTGAGCACTGCCATGAGCCACAATTTTTTTATCCGCCATGATAAAGGCGTGATCCGCAATACTCAGCACTTCGGGGACATCGTGAGACACGACGACGCAGGTCACGCCCAGTGAACTGTTCAGTTCTGAAATCAGCTTCACCAGCACGCCCATGGTGATAGGGTCCTGACCAACGAACGGTTCATCAAACATGATGAGATCCGGTTCCAGAGCAATAGCACGCGCTAACGCCGCCCGTCGCGCCATACCGCCAGAAAGTTCAGAAGGCATTAATTTTGCGGCACCGCGCAGCCCAACAGCCTCAAGTTTCATCATGACGGTGCTTTTGAGTAAGGCCGCGGGTAAATGCGTATGCTCGCGCAGCGGATAGGCCACGTTATCAAACACATTCATGTCAGTGAACAGCGCCCCTGACTGAAACAGCATGCTCATACGCTTACGTACAGTGTACAGCCGTGAACGGGACATGGCGGGAACATTCTCGCCATCAAACAGAATCTCACCTTTGTCAGGCGCGATCTGCCCACCGATCAGGCGTAACAGCGTGGTTTTACCGATGCCCGACGGCCCCATGATCGCTGTGACCTTTCCACGTGGCACCGTCAGGGAAATATTATCGAAAATACAACGATCGCCCCGGGAAAAGCTGACGTCGCGCATATCGACTAAATTCGCCACAGACTGACCCATTGATTCATCCTTCGTAGTACTTTGTTGATCTCATCATGGCGTCGAATTTCACCATGAACCCAACATATTTACAGAATATTACCTGCCCTGGTTAGCTAAAGCTGGCATTTGTTTTACTTTTTAGCCGCATAAAGTCAAAATTAAGAATTCGTTACGGCCTCCAGGCAATCTCTCCCGTGGACCGGCGAGTATACCTGAAGAAAGGACTTTAGATGCTTTTAGCAACGGCGCTGTTAATTATTGGTTTACTTCTGGTCGTCTACAGTGCCGATCGCCTGGTGTTTGCCGCTTCCATTCTCTGTCGAACGTTGGGGATCCCCCCGCTCGTCATTGGGATGACGGTCGTCAGTATCGGGACATCGTTGCCGGAAATTATCGTGTCGGTCGCCGCATCGCTGCATGGCCAACTCGATCTCGCTGTCGGTACGGCAATGGGTTCAAATATCACCAATATTTTGTTGATTTTAGGCCTGGCCGCGCTATTTCACCCTTTTACCGTGCATTCTGATGTTCTGCGTCGTGAATTGCCATTAATGTTATTCGTCAGCGTTCTGGCAGGTTATGTCCTCCACGACGGACAACTCAGCCGCAGTGATGGAATCTTTCTCCTACTTCTGGCTGTGCTATGGCTGCTATTCATTGTTAAAATCGCCCGTCTGGCCGACAGCCAGGGTAATGACAGTCTTACCCGGGAACAGGTTGCAGAGCTACCGCGTGAAGGCGGATTGCCCGTTGCATTTTTGTGGCTCGGCATCGCCCTGATTATTATGCCCATGGCAACCCGTATGGTGGTTGATAACGCGACGGTACTGGCCAATTATTTTGCCATGAGCGAGCTGACTATCGGGTTAACGGTGGTGGCCATCGGGACCAGTTTACCTGAGCTGGCGACCGCTATCGCGGGTGTGCGTAAAGGGGAAAACGATATTGCCGTCGGCAACATCATCGGCGCTAATATTTTTAATATCGTTATCGTTTTAGGATTACCGGCGCTGATCGCACCGGGTGAAGTTAACCTTTTGGCCTTTGGCCGTGACTACGGCGTCATGCTGCTGGTCAGCATTATTTTTGCATTACTCTGCTGGCATCGTTCACGCCGAATTGGTCGGGGCGCGGGCGTGTTGTTGACTGGCGGTTTTATCATATGGCTGGCGATGCTGTACTGGATATCGCCACTTCTCGTTGGGTAACTGGAAACGGATTATGTCTCACTTAGAGTTGCAACCGGGTTTTGACTTTCAGCTAGCAGGCAAAGAAGTCCTGGAAATTGAACGTGAAGGCCTGGCCGAGTTAGGCCAGTACATCAACCAGAACTTCACCCTTGCGTGTGAAAAAATGTTCTGGTGCTCGGGCAAAGTCGTCGTGATGGGGATGGGCAAATCAGGCCACATTGGGCGCAAAATGGCGGCAACATTTGCCAGCACTGGCACGCCGTCATTTTTTGTTCATCCTGGTGAAGCAGCCCACGGCGATCTCGGCATGGTGTCGCCGCAGGATGTGGTTATTGCCATTTCAAACTCCGGCGAATCGAGTGAGATCACGGCGTTGATTCCCGTACTCAAGCGCCTGCATGTCCCGCTCATCTGTATTACCAGCCGACCAGAAAGCAGCATGGCACGTGCCGCAGATGTGCATCTGTGTGTTAAAGTGCCCCGGGAAGCCTGCCCTCTGGGTCTGGCGCCAACCAGCAGCACCACTGCCACATTGGTGATGGGGGACGCGCTTGCCGTCGCCTTACTAAAAGCCCGCGGATTCACCGCAGAAGACTTCGCGTTATCCCATCCGGGTGGGGCACTTGGACGTAAACTTTTGCTACGCGTTAACGATATCATGCATACGGGTGACGAAATCCCGCATGTGAAAAAGAACGCCAGCCTGCGTGATGCGCTGTTGGAAATCACGCGTAAGAATCTTGGGATGACCGTCATTTGCGATGACGATATGAAGATTAACGGTATCTTCACGGATGGTGATTTACGCCGCGTCTTTGATATGGGCGGTGATGTTCGCCAGTTAGGGATTGCCGATGTTATGACGCCTGGGGGCATTCGCGTACGTCCAGGTATTCTCGCCGTTGATGCTCTGAATTTGATGCAATCCCGCCATATTACCTCGGTGTTGGTTGCCGATGGCGACCAGTTACTCGGTGTGTTACATATGCATGATCTCCTGCGTGCAGGCGTAGTGTAGAAACTCAAGGATAATAAAAATGAGTAAAGCAGGTGCGTCGCTTGCGACCTGTTATGGACCCGTCAGCACCCAGGTCATCGCCAGGGCGGAAAACATCCGTCTTCTCATCCTCGATGTGGATGGCGTACTGTCTGACGGTCTGATTTATATGGGCAATAACGGTGAAGAGCTGAAGGCCTTCAACGTCCGTGATGGCTACGGTATTCGTTGCGCACTCACTTCCGGTATTGAGGTTGCCATTATTACCGGACGAAAAGCTAAACTTGTAGAAGATCGCTGTGCCACACTTGGGATCACGCATCTTTATCAGGGTCAGTCAGACAAGCTGGTCGCGTTTGCCGATCTGCTGAATAAACTGGGCGTGGCGTCAGAAAACGTCGCCTATGTCGGCGATGATCTTATCGACTGGCCGGTGATGGAAAAAGTGGGGCTGAGCGTTGCCGTGGCGGACGCTCACCCATTGTTGATTCCACGTGCCGATTACGTGACACGCATTGACGGAGGTCGCGGCGCCGTGCGGGAAGTTTGCGATTTATTACTGTTGGCACAGGGCAAACTGGATGAGGCCAAAGGGCAATCGATATGAGTAAAACCAGACGTTGGGTTATCATTGTGCTGTCGTTGGCCATTCTGGTGCTTATCGGTATCAATCTGGTCGATAAAGACGATGCGCCCCAGGTTGTCGTGAATAACAGCGACCCAACTTATAAAAGTGAGCATACGGATACCGTCGTATACAGTCCTGAAGGGGCGCTGAACTATCGCCTCATCGCTCAACATGTTGAATACTATTCAGATCAGGCGGTTTCGTGGTTTACCCGACCCGTGTTAACCACCTTTGATAAGGATAAAATCCCGACATGGTCGATTAAGGCCGACAAAGCCAAGTTGACCGATGACCGGATGCTGTATCTCTACGGCCACGTTGAAGTCAACGCGTTGGTGCCTGACTCTCAACTACGCAGAATTACGACCGATAACGCGAAGATCAATCTGGTAACGCAGGATGTTACCTCTGACGATCTCGTGACGTTATACGGAACAACATTTAACTCCAGCGGACTGAAAATGCGCGGCAACTTACGCAGCAAGAACGCCGAGCTGATTGAAAAGGTTAGAACCTCCTATGAAATTCCAAAAAAACAAACTCAGCCTTAATCTTGTGCTTGCCAGCTCACTTCTGGCCGCCAGCATTCCTGCGTTCGCCGTCACGGGCGATACCGAGCAGCCGATTCATATTGAATCGGACCAGCAGTCCCTGGACATGCAGGGCAATGTCGTCACCTTCACCGGTAACGTCATTGTCACCCAGGGCACCATCAAAATTAATGCTGATAAAGTGGTCGTTACCCGTCCGGGCGGTGAAGATGGCAAAGAAGTGATTGATGGCTTCGGCAACCCTGCCACCTTCTATCAGATGCAGGACAACGGTAAGCCGGTTAAAGGCCACGCCTCGAAAATGCATTATGAGCTGGCGAAAGATTTCGTCATCCTCACCGGAAACGCCTACCTGGAGCAGCTCGACAGCAACATTACCGGCGACAAAATCACCTATCTGGTGAAAGAGCAAAAAATGCAGGCCTTTAGTGAAAAAGGCAAACGTGTGACCACGGTTCTGGTTCCGTCGCAGCTGCAAGACAAAAACAAAGGCCAGGCCCCGGCACAGAAGAAGGGTAACTAATTCGTTATGGCAACATTAACTGCAAAGAATCTTGCAAAGGCCTATAAGGGCCGCCGGGTGGTGGAAGATGTCAGTCTGACCGTCAACTCCGGGGAAATCGTGGGTCTTCTCGGCCCAAACGGTGCGGGTAAAACCACGACCTTTTATATGGTTGTGGGCATCGTGCCGCGTGATGCAGGCAACATCATTATTGATGACGAAGATATCAGCCTGCTGCCGCTGCATGCGCGTGCGCGCCGCGGTATCGGGTATCTGCCGCAGGAAGCCTCCATTTTCCGTCGCCTGAGTGTATTTGATAACCTGATGGCGGTGTTGCAAATCCGTGACGATCTGTCGAGCGAACAGCGCGACGACAGAGCCAATGAGCTGATGGAAGAATTTCATATCGAGCACCTGCGTGACAGCCTGGGCCAGTCGCTCTCCGGCGGTGAACGCCGTCGTGTGGAAATCGCCCGTGCGCTGGCGGCCAACCCTAAATTTATCCTGCTGGATGAACCTTTTGCGGGTGTTGACCCCATTTCCGTTATCGATATTAAACGCATCATTGAGCATCTGCGCGACAGCGGGCTCGGCGTATTGATCACCGACCATAACGTCCGTGAAACGCTGGCGGTCTGCGAACGCGCTTATATCGTGAGTCAGGGACACCTAATCGCACACGGTACGCCGACAGAAATCCTGCAAGATGAGCACGTTAAACGTGTATACCTTGGGGAAGACTTCAGACTCTGATAGGGTAGAAGATTGCGACGTCATAGCGGGAGAGAATCACTCTGAACATGAAGCAAGGTTTGCAACTCAGGCTCAGCCAACAACTGGCCATGACGCCTCAACTACAACAGGCTATCCGTCTGTTGCAGTTGTCCACGCTGGAACTTCAGCAAGAACTTCAGCAAGCGCTGGAAAGTAATCCACTGCTCGAGCAAACCGATCTTCACGAAGAAATCGACACCCAGGAAACTCAGGACAGCGAAACCCTGGACACCGCAGACGCACTCGAACAAAAAGAGATGCCGGAAGAGCTGCCGCTTGATGCCAGTTGGGATGAAATCTACACCGCAGGAACGCCGTCCGGCACCAGCGGCGACTATATCGACGATGAGCTGCCGGTCTATCAGGGTGAAACCACGCAGTCGCTACAGGATTACCTGATGTGGCAGGTGGAACTTACGCCGTTCTCGGACACTGACCGGGCGATCGCTACGTCGATCGTCGATGCGGTAGACGAAACCGGCTATCTCACCGTCTCGCTGGATGACATCCTCGAGAGCATGGGTGACGAAGAGATTGACCTTGATGAAGTTGAAGCCGTGCTTAAACGCATTCAGCGTTTTGATCCTGTCGGCGTGGCAGCAAAAGATCTTCGCGACTGTTTGCTGATCCAACTCTCGCAATTCGACACCGCGACGCCCTGGCTGCAAGAGGCTCGCCTGATCATCAGCGATCACCTTGATCTGCTGGCCAATCACGATTTTCGCTCATTGATGCGCGTCACTCGCCTGAAGGAAGAGGTGCTCAAAGAAGCGGTCAATCTTATTCAGTCGCTCGATCCCAGACCCGGACAGTCGATCCAGACAGGCGAGCCTGAATACGTGATCCCTGATGTGCTGGTCCGTAAACATAACGATCGCTGGACGGTGGAACTGAACAGCGACAGCATTCCTCGTTTGCAGATCAATCAGCACTATGCCGCCATGTGCAATGGCGCGCGTAACGACGCGGACAGCCAGTTTATCCGTAGCAATCTTCAGGATGCGAAGTGGTTAATCAAAAGTCTGGAAAGCCGTAACGATACATTGCTGCGCGTCAGCCGCTGTATCGTTGAGCAGCAACAAGCCTTTTTTGAGCAAGGCGAAGAGTTTATGAAACCGATGGTGCTGGCGGATATCGCCCAGGCCGTCGAAATGCATGAGTCGACAATTTCCCGAGTGACGACGCAAAAGTATCTGCACAGTCCGCGCGGAATTTTTGAACTGAAATATTTCTTTTCCAGCCACGTCAATACCGAAGGCGGCGGCGAAGCCTCGTCCACGGCGATACGAGCGCTGGTGAAGAAGTTAATTGCTGCGGAAAACCCCGCGAAACCACTGAGCGACAGCAAGTTAACCTCTATGCTGTCAGAACAAGGTATCATGGTAGCGCGCCGTACCGTTGCGAAGTACCGAGAGTCTTTATCCATTCCGCCGTCTAACCAGCGCAAACAACTGGTTTGACCCAACCGATAAGGAAGACACTATGCAGCTCAACATCACTGGAAATAACGTCGAAATTACTGAAGCTTTGCGTGAGTTTATTTCAAGCAAGTTCGCTAAGCTTGAACAGTATTTTGACCGGATTAATCAGGTCTACATTGTGTTGAAAGTGGAGAAAGTGACCCACACCTCGGATGCGACACTGCATGTGAACGGCGGCGAGATTCATGCCAGTGCCGAAGGTCAGGATATGTATGCCGCTATTGACGGATTGATTGATAAACTGGCCCGGCAATTAACGAAACATAAAGATAAACTGAAACAACACTAATTGTCCGGGCAGTTAACGGGTGCAGGACGGCCTGTTGTGAAGCACAACAGGCCATTTGTACAGTTAGCGCTCCGAATCTGACCCGTCAGTTGGATGGGGCAGGTTCTTAGGTGAAATTATGATAAATAACGATTCGACTCTACAACTGAGCAGTGTACTTAACCAGGAATGTACGCGCAGTGGCGTCCACTGCCAAAGCAAAAAACGCGCGCTGGAAATCATCAGCGAACTGGCGGCAAAACAGCTCAGCCTGCCCTCTCAGGTGGTGTTTGAAGCCATTCTGACGCGTGAGAAAATGGGCAGTACAGGGATTGGTAACGGCATTGCAATCCCGCACGGGAAGCTGGAAGAAGATACGTTACGCGCTGTCGGCGTGTTCGTACAACTCGAAACGCCTATTGCTTTCGACGCTATAGATAATCAGCCTGTCGATCTGCTTTTCGCCCTGCTTGTTCCCGCCGACCAAACCAAAACGCATTTGCATACGCTATCTCTGGTGGCGAAACGTCTGGCGGATAAAACTATCTGCCGCCGCCTGCGTTCAGCCCAAAGTGACGAAGAACTTTATAAAATCATCACTGACACCGAAGGTGGACAGGATGAAGCATAACAACCCAATGGCATCCCTTTTTGTCGTTGTGAGGAGAAACGGTACATGGTACTGATGATCGTCAGCGGTCGTTCAGGGTCAGGTAAGTCTGTCGCCCTGCGAGCGCTGGAAGATATGGGTTTTTACTGCGTGGATAACCTTCCCGTAGTGCTGTTGCCCGATCTGGCCCGAACACTGGCCGATCGCCAGATTTCTGCGGCCGTCAGCATCGATGTGCGCAACATGCCGGAATCGCCGGAGATTTTCGAGCAGGCAATGAATAACCTGCCGGATGCCTTCTCCCCTCAGTTGTTGTTTCTCGATGCCGATCGCAACACGCTGATTCGCCGTTACAGCGACACGCGCCGCCTGCACCCGCTGTCCAGCAAGAATCTGTCGCTGGAAAGCGCCATTGATGAAGAAAGTGATTTGCTGGAACCCTTGCGTTCCCGTGCAGATCTGATCGTTGATACGTCCGAAATGTCCGTGCATGAACTGGCAGAGATGTTGCGAACTCGCCTGCTGGGTAAACGTGAACGCGAACTGACGATGGTCTTCGAGTCTTTCGGCTTCAAGCACGGTATTCCGATTGATGCGGATTATGTGTTCGATGTGCGCTTCCTGCCTAACCCGCACTGGGACCCGAAACTGCGCCCAATGACGGGCCTGGATAAGCCGGTCGCCGCATTCCTCGACAGGCACACAGAAGTACACAATTTTATTTATCAGACTCGCAGCTATCTTGAGCTATGGTTACCGATGCTGGAGACAAACAACCGCAGCTACCTCACCGTAGCCATTGGTTGTACTGGCGGGAAACACCGTTCGGTGTATATTGCAGAGCAGCTGGCAGACTACTTCCGTTCTCGCGGCAAGAACGTACAGTCACGCCATCGTACGCTGGAAAAACGCAAAACATGACCGTGAAGCAAACTGTTGAAGTCACGAATAAGCTGGGTATGCACGCCCGGCCAGCAATGAAACTCTTTGAATTAATGCAGGGTTTTGAAGCTGAAGTATTGTTACGCAATGATGAAGGGACTGAGGCTGAAGCAAACAGCGTGATTGCGCTACTGATGCTGGACTCAGCCAAAGGGCGCCAAATCGAAATCGAAGCCACCGGCCCCCAGGAAGTGGAAGCGTTGGCGGCTGTCATCGCGTTGTTCAATTCAGGGTTCGACGAAGACTAAGCGGCGTTCCTCTGCTATAGCGTCATATCCCCCGAGAAACACCGTCCAGCCCGGCATGCGTAAGCTTACCGGGCTGGATTGCCTGTATACACGCTGATACTGTGCTTCGCCATTCGGCAAACCCGCGATGTTCACCTCCTCCGCGGTGCCAAATCCCCCCTGCCTACTGTTACACTCAGACATCACTTGTACATTTAGTGCGCTTTTCTGCCCTGTAACAATATTAAGAAAACCTTAAGACCGATCGTTTAGGATTCATTTAAGTTGGAAGGTCATACTGGATTTATGTCAGAAAACATTTCCAGAGATCTCATGATACGTTTATCCCAACAGATCCCCCTGGGCACCGGAAGACATCGTAAATGTTATGCGCATCCGGATGATGCCCAGCGTTGTATTAAGATCGTCTACCACAATGGGGATGGCGGCGACAAGGAAACCCGACGCGAGCTGAAATACTACGCGCACCTGTCACGCCACCTGAAAGACTGGAGCGGTATTCCGCGCTATTACGGGACGGTGGAAACCGATTGTGGCACAGGTTACGTCTACGATGTCATCGCCGACTTTGACGGCAAACCGTCCGTCACGTTGACGGAGTTTGCTGCCCAGTGCCGCTATGAAGAAGACACCGTGGTCTTGCGTCAACTCCTGAAGAAACTCAAACGCTACTTGCGTGACAACCGCATTGTCACCATGACCCTGAAGCCGCAGAATATTCTGTGTCATCGCATCAGCGAATCAGAGGTGATCCCGGTAATTTGCGACAATATAGGAGAGAGTACGCTTATCCCCCTGGCGACCTGGTCAAAGTGGTTTTGTGAGCGTAAACAAGAAAGATTGTGGGAACGGTTTATTGCCCAACCTGCACTCGCGGTAGCGCTGAAGAAAGACGCGCCGTCGAAAGACAGAAGCACGCTGGCCCTGTCTTCCCGCGAAGCGTAACTCAGCCAAACGCCGGTTAAGCCAGGTTCGAACTTGAATGTTAACGGGCTAACCTAATCGGCATGGGTTTGCCATAATATCGGCAAACCCATGCACTATTTCTCAATCCATCACTTCATCGCGTCTACGGACTTCACTAACGCTTGCGGTTTTAGCAACTCCGTGGGAATGCTGGGTATTTTACTTACGATCACTTCTTTGCTGTTGCGGGTGATACCATAAATAATCCGATCTGGTGAGCTACGATCCCAGGCCCAGGCCTGCCCTTCAAATGGCACGTTGATGGTAGCCACATACTCCAGTATTGAACCGGTTTCCGGCAACCGCAAAACATAGAGTTCTTTGGCATCGTGACCCGTGACGTATAGCAGGCCGTCAGGACCCCAACCGCCGCCGGAACTACTCTTCGGCGCCATTTTTGCCAAAACGTTCGATGGAAAAGCCCAACTCTCCAGTACGCGACCTTCGTTATCAAATTTGACCAGCGCCGTATAGTTATGATCTTTTCCAGCCTCGGTTCCTTTTTCGTCATAGTTGGCGAATCCGGCCCACCAGTAACCGCGATAAGGAAAGACCCAGGTTACTGAACCGTAGTTGAATCCCATAAAACCAAAGCTGTGATTGCCAACGTGAGACATATCATGGGTACTAAACATTTCCATTGAGCTTAACACCGGCCTGCTGGAATAGTTGGAGTGTGAACAATATAAAACGTTGTCCTGCGCGTAACAGGAGTTGAAGTGTTTGATATTATCGCCTTCCTTCCCATGCCATACAGAAAGGGGTTTACTACCGCCTTTTTTCGGGTATTTGGCGATAGTTTTGTCGTCAATGGCGTAAATATAGCTGGCATCTACTGCAACGCCCTGACGCGCCTCCTCAATGGGAAAACGTGATAACTCTGTCGCATTCAACGCATGATCTTCCGCCGATGCGAAAGATGCGGATAGCAGGACCAACGAAAAAAGACCGATCTTCTTCAGCATCATTATTCCCTCTTGAATAAAGATAAAAGAAATAGCGAGGTTTACGTATTGAGCAAACCTCATTAAGGGTTAGTTTCTCTCGGCCTGAAGGCCCTTAAGGTCGCTGCTCTCATCTCCATTCTGGCGCTGACGTTCCAGCTCCAGAGCACCAAAGTGCGTTAGAAAACAAAAAATGATGCAACATATGACGCCGACAAGCAGCAGGTAAAAACCCCCATCCCAACCCACGTGATCAACCATGACGCCAAACAGACTCGTTCCCAACGACGCGCCAAGGATATAACTCATGAAGCCACGCAAGCCGACGGCGGAACCGACAGCGAAACCAGGAACAATTTCCATCGTCTGCACTGATGCCAGGAACTGTGGTACATAAATCAGACAACCGACACAGGCGGCGAAAATAGTAATGCTCAGCAAAGAGTCACTCTTCCAGTAACCCAGCAGGCAGAAAAAAATTAAAACCATGCTGATGATAGCGGGCGGCATACGACGACCACGGAACAGCTTATCGCTCAACCAACCCGCCAACAGAGTGGTAGGGATCGCGGCCCATTCAAAAATCAGAAATGCAGTACTCATTTCCGCTTTGGTGAAATGCTTAACGCTTAATAGGTAAATCGGTAACCAGCTGATAATACCGAAACGAACCATATAAACGAAAACATCGACAAAGGAAACAAACCAGGCATTTTTGTTTTTAAGCACGTAAGTGCAAAAAATCTGCCATGAACTCATATCTTCAGGTGCACGATCATCTTTTGCCTTGACGGTGACATCATTCGGAACAATAGTGCTCAAAGGTGGTAACCCTTCACTAACTGGAGAACCTTTCCCTGATATCAATACAACCGCCGCCATCACAACAGCAACCACGGCCGGAACGACGTAAGTGGCTATTTTCCAGTGCTCAGTCCCTACCAGCGCGAATGCACAGCCAACAATGGGTGCAACAATACCACCACCGACGTTGTGAGAAATATTCCAGACCGCGCCGACAATACCGCGCTCTTTACGCGGGAACCAGTTAGCGATGGTGATAAACGATGGGCCGACCCCCATCCCCTGAAAGAAGCCATTCAGTATGATTAATCCAGCAAACATCCAAAAGGCAAAACTAAAACCTAGCGCGAAGTTAACCAACGCACAAAGTACCAGTCCCACGGCCATATAAACTTTGGGATTTGCTTTATCCGCCAGACTACTCATAATACCTTTACTAATACCATAAGCTATCAGCATACAACTACTAAGCAGGCCGATTTGCGTGGCTGACAGATTCAATTCCTGTTTCAGATAAGGTGTGGAAAGAACGAAGTTATTTCTGACAATATAATAAGAGAGATAGCCGATAAATACGCTAAAAAGCGCCTGCATACGATAACGATTATAGGTATTTTTAATTTCGCTATCCGGCACTTTATGTGTAGCCACTTTTGGCTTCAATAAAGAGAGCATAGATCACCTTCCTATTTTCATAGGGTTAATTTAGATAACACTTACTTTATGTAAAAATACATAATGCCGTTCAATAGAAATCATTTCAGACACACTCAGCTATTTTTCCTGACTGTCAGCATTAATTTTCACATTTGACATTAATCGACCATAACTAAGTTCAAATGGCCATGCTGATAATGAAGAAAGACGGCGAAAAGTACAATACTCTACTAATGAGTCAAAAATAACTCAAAAAAGAAATCCACATATGCCAATTATTTCCCATAATGCTTTTACAGACTGGATTATCACAACGACTTAATCAATAATGTGCAATATAAGGTTCAATACAAAAAAATGAGTTCATTATCTATTGTTTTATAATTTTGAGAGCAGTCACATATTTTATCCGTAGCAGTTGCCCGATAATAAAGCAGCCAAAAAACAAAAAACATCACAAGCTCATCAGGGTTATACTCCGAAATGATTTACGTTTTACAAAGAGTGCTATTAGGTTGTTTCTTGTACGCCAGCGTCGCCTCCGCAAACGAACTGGTGATCGCCACAACGCTCTCATCGGAAGCGACGGAACATATTATCAATCAATGGCAAAAGCAGCCGCAGGCCGTCAAAATCCGCACACTGAACCGTACCAGTTCGTCTATTGAGCGCCTGCTTGAAAATCCATTGGGTGAAAATATCGATTTGGTGTTGAGTTCATCCCCTATGTTATTGCAGCGACTGCAAAGCAAAAACCACCTCCAGCCGTTTAACAATACGATGGAGACCAGCCGGAAGCTGGTGCCGGAATCCATCCGGGCGACCACCGTCGCCGTCGCCATTTCCGGTTATGGTATTTTGATGAACGTTAGTCGCCTGGAAGAAAGAAACGAACCAATGCCGACCACCTGGGCAGCGCTGAGCCAATCGCGATATCAGGGAACGCTGCTGATGAGTAGCCCATCACGCTCAGATACCACGCACCTGATGATCGAAGATCTGTTGCAACAACAAGGGTGGCGAGAAGGCTGGAATACCTTGTTGAAGATTGGCGGCAATCTGGCAACCATTTCATCGCGCAGTTTCGGCGTCGCCAACAAGATAAGCAACGGGCTTGGAGATGTAGGGCCGGTGATCGATAACTACGCTAACGTGTTGCTAAACAATCCGTCTTTACACTTCATCTATTTTCCGACCTCTCGCGCAGCCCCAATGTTCACTGCCATAACCTATGACAGCAAGCATCCGCAGGAAGCTGGGCGTTTTATCGATTTTCTGCTGAGCCCAAAAGGGCAACAGGCTCTCAGCGATTCCGACTCGGGAAAATACCCCGTTTACCCGTTACCACCCGATAACCCACAGGCAGAACAACAGTCGCAACTGTTCTCGTCACCCTCTCTCGATTATCCGCTGATCATGCAACGCCAGAAACTGATCCAGCTTATGTTTGACAACGCGATCACCTTCCGCCTTACCCAACTTCAGGATGCCTGGAAGGCGTTGTACGCAGCAGAGAAGAAGCTGAAACATCCACTTCCGGAAATTCGGGGTTTGCTGACCGCGGTTCCTGTTTCACCAGAACAGGCCGCCGATCCGGATTATTTATGGCAATTTGAACAGAAATCGGGATTTCGAGAAACGCAGATGATGGCATGGCAACAATTTTTTCAACATCAGCAGCAACAGGCGATGACACAAATTGAGTTGTTAAAATGAAGCGGTTGCTCACCATTGGTACGAGCTTACGACTGGCATTCGTTTTCAGCGCAATCCTGACGCTATTCGTCAGCGTAGTCAGTCTTTACTCATGGCATGAACAGAATTCCCAGGTACGCTATGCGCTCGATGACTACTTTCCCCGGATTCAGGCATCATTTCTGTTTGAAGAGAACCTGACGGCACTCGTTAACGAGTTCAATGAACTACAACAGACTAACAACACCAACAGCCGCATGCAGGTCAGAATGCAGATTGAACAACGTCTGCAAAAAATTCAGGCAATAAGCCCACATCTGGACCCTCAGCACCAAAATGCACTGAGCCAACAGGTCATCAATAGCCGCAAACTACTCGACAACCTGGATAAAGCGTTATATGACAATAACCAGGAAAAGGAAAAACTTTATGTTATTTCCTCCAGAATCAACTGGTTACATGACGATTTCAACAGCGAACTGAACTCACTCACCCAGGACTTAAGCTGGCAACAGTCATCCCTGCTAAATCAACTTAGTCGGGAAAAAGATCGCCGCGAAAACCAAATACTACAAAAATCGCTTCATGGCGTGCAGGATGAACTGCAGTTGGTCTTCACGCTCTCCCACATAGAAGCCCAAATCGTCGACACCCTAAAAGAAATCGCTAACACTAACGACGCAGAAAATGAATCATTAAACCAACACATAAACTACCTCAACTATTTGAAACACAGCGTTGATGAAAACGTTCGCGCATTGTCCGTTTATTCAAGTACGATCACACTGCACCAGACTGTTTATTCGCTGCTGGAACTTGGCACACAGCAAAACTATCTGCCCGGGACTTTGGCGACCAGACGGCAGGCTCAACAGACACTAGAGAGTACCATCAGAGAAAAAGAGCGTGTGCTGATGCAAATACGCGGACAATTGGAAATGCAGTTGGGGAACAGCCACCAGCAGCTACAAACATTCAACCTGAGATTAGAAAAAATAATGCAAATTAGCGGGTTGCTGATCTTTGCTGCAATGGTGACAGCTCTGCTATTCGTGATCCTGGTAAACTATTTTTATATTCGTCCCAGAATGATCCGCCGATTCAGGCAACTCAATGACGCCGTCGTCAAACTTAGCAATGGGGAACTGAACGCTGATATTACCGTGTCCGGCACTGATGAACTCGGCAGAATCGCTAACCTACTACGCCAAACAATTGAGCAAATAAACCAGCAGCAGCGCCAGTTGGAACTGGAAATCTGCGAACGGATCGCTACTGAAAAACATCTGCGTACTGCACAAAGCGAATTGATCCAAACGGCCAAGCTGGCCGTAGTCGGTCAAACAATGACGACGCTCGCGCATGAGATCAATCAACCGCTGAACGCGATGTCCATGTATCTCTTCAGCGCCGATCGTGCGCTGGCGCAACAAGACGTTACCTCCGTGAAAAATTACGTGGAAACCATGCGAGCGTTGGTCGAACGCATTGACAACATCGTTAAACGACTACGTAGTTTTGCACGTCGCCGTGATAGTGAGCTTGTCTGCGAAGCCATAAATCTACAACAGGTTATCGAATCATCATGGGAACTTTTGGCGCTGAAGCATCGCCCGCTGAAGGCGACCCTTAGCCAACCAAGCGACTTCCCTCCGGTCTACGGCGATGACGTCCTGATTCAGCAGGTGCTGGTCAACCTATTTACTAACGCGTTAGAAGCGCGCCAAAACGAACCTCCGTCCATTACCATTGACTACGAAGTTCATGCCTCCACACTAACGCTTTACGTTGCCGATAACGGAAAGGGATGGCCGCTACAACTGGCCGATCGGCTCCTTATGCCCTTTACCACCGATAAACCCGTCGGTCTGGGGATAGGTCTTTCTATCAGTCATTCCATTATGCATCAGTGCCAGGGAGAGTTGGACATTGCGTCAACACTGGACCGCCATGCGCTGGTTATTCTACGTTTCGGGAGGCCCTAAGTATGTCAAACGATACCCCTTCTATCCTGCTGATCGATGATGATAGTGACGTCCTGCAGGCCTACAGTGAACTCTTACAGCGCGAAGGCCATTCAGTTTGCACCTGCAACGATCCCACACAAGCATTAGTGCTACTTCAGAATGAATGGCCAGGCATCGTAGTTTGCGACGTCTGCATGCCAGACATTTCCGGTATGGTGTTATTGGAAAAGCTGATGACTATCGACACCAGCCTGCCCATTCTGATGATTACCGGACACGGCGATGTACCGATGGCCGTTGAAGCAGTAAAAAAAGGCGCTTACGACTTTTTGCAAAAACCGGTTAATCCGGAACAGCTCCTGATGCTGATTGAGAAGGCTCTGAAGGAGCGCAGTGCCTATATGGAGCAGAAAAAATGGCGCAGGTCTCAGTTCAATCAGCATTTAATCGGCGACAGCAGTTGGATACGCCAAACACGTCAACGATTAGAAACACTGGCGGAAACAGCGCTCCCTGTCTGTTTTTACGGTGAGCCGGGTACCGGGAGAACTCTGGCAGCGCAGTATCTTCATCAGTTCAGCTCCCGCAGGGACAGTCCGCTAATCAACCAGACGCTGAGTGCTAATAGCACACAGTTGCTGGAGGAGTGGGTCAAAGCAGCCGAGGGCGGCACGCTGTTGCTTAAAAATATTGAGCACCTTACGCTGGAAAACCAGCGTTACCTGCTCCAACAACAAGAACGACCACAAGACAGATCGTTTCGCCTCGTTGTCATCAGCCAGACGCCGCTAGCTGAATTGGCTGCGGCACAGAAACTTACGGCAGAACTCTATTATCTTTTTTCCCTCACCCACATCGAATGTCTTCCGCTGAGCCAGCGTCCAGGAGACATTGAACCGATATTCAATCATTACCTGACACTTACCTGTAAGCGATTAAATCGCCAACCGCCACTACTGGGAAAAGCGTTCATGAAACGGCTGATGACCCGAATCTGGCCGGGTAACATCATTGAGTTGGTCAACGCTGCGGAACTGGCGGCTGTCGGTGTACTCATGCTTGAAGATTCCGCCAATCTCCAGGTCATGGACGCCAATTCAACACCACTGGATGAACGCGTCGAAAGCTACGAACGGCAGATTATTATCGATGCTCTCAATATCTATAAAGGGCGCATCAATGACGTCGTCGACTATTTCCAAATTCCAAGAAAAAAGCTCTATCTGAGGATGAAAAAGTATGGGATCGATAAAATGGATTTCCGCTATGAAAAAAAAGCAGGAAGAGGGAAAAAAGAAGAGGAATAACTGGGGCATCGTTTCCCCCTACAGCTACCATTCAAACTTGCTCTGATTATTCCTTTAATCAAAAATTCGGGGTCGCAAATACGTGTGTAGTTCAATTCACGTATTCAGCCATTAGTTTAATGAAGACGGTGGCGGGTCATAAATGACTCTCCGCCTAGCTGGCGCATCTGGCGAAGGATCCACGCCTGACGGCTACGCACATAACCAGAAGGTGCACTGGCTTTAAACCGCAAAGGATTTGGCAGCACTGCGGCCAGAAGCGCCGCCTCCGACATCGTTAACCGGCTGGCGGGTTTGTGAAAGTAATGCTGTGCGGCAGCTTCCACGCCAAAAATTCCGTCCCCAAATTCCGCAATGTTCAGATAGACCGTCAGAATACGCTTCTTACTCCAGACCGTTTCTATCCCTAACGTTAAACCGGCTTCCAGACCTTTACGCACCCAACTGCGACCATCCCACAAGAACAGGTTTTTCGCGGTCTGCTGCGATAACGTAGAAGCACCGCGAATACGGTTCTCATTGCGTTCATTGTGCGCCAGCGCTTTCTCAATGGAAGCCATATCAAATCCCCAATGGTCGGGGAACTTCTGATCTTCTGCGGCAATCACCGCCAGCCCCATCCACGGAGATATTTCGTCCATGCTGACCCAGTCGGAATGCGCCACGTAGCCAAAGTTGCCCTGCAACCATGCGCCAATTTGCCGTTCCACCATGACCGCCGAGAAGGGCACCGGCACCACGCTGAAAAGCACGATCCCGCCGCCCCAAAAAACCGCCAGCACGATAACCGCGCGCAGAAAAAAGCGCTTTAGGATAGCCAGCGGTATACCGTGCCCTTTACTCATTCGGTTAAAGCCAGTACGCGCGACACCAGTTTTTCGATACCGAGTGCCGCCTGAGCAATATCCTGCGCCAGCATATAGGCGGGCGTGGTGACAATTTTGTTGTCTTCATCGACCACAATGTCGTCGACCGGGCACGGCACATGCTCTGCGCCCATATCTTCCAGCACTTCAGCCGTATCAATATCGGTACCGATGGTCACACGCAGCGGAAAATCGAACATTTTCGGTAACATCGCGGGTGCAATGCACATGAATCCCAGTGGCTTACCGGACTGATGCATCGCCACCGCCAGCGCCGCCAGATCGCTGTCGACCCGGCATTCACTGCCCTGGCTGGCGAAATTACTCAGGTTTTTCGCTGCCCCAAAACCACCAGGTACAATCAGCGCATCCAGGTCGCTGGCAACGGCCTGAGCCAGCGGGCGAATATCGCCCCGCGTAATACGCGCCGCTTCAACCAGAACATTGCGTGAGTCCGCCATCGCTTCGCCAGTCAGATGATTAATCACATCCGTTTGCTGCCTGTCAGGTGCAAAACAGATGGCCTGAGCGTCATTACGGGCTATCGCCAGCAAAGTCAAAACGGCTTCATGAATTTCAGAACCGTCATAGACACCACAGCCACTGAGCACTACACCAATTTTTTTCATCGTCATCGTCCTTTTCGCATCTGACTGAAACGCATTAATAATTGTAATAAAAATGCTACGCTTCACACATTTCGCTGTTTCGTGTAACAAAATATTTAAGATGTTGCTATCTTAACTGCGTGCGGCCTGAAAAACAGAGCTGCGCCCTTGTAAATCATCATTATAACTTACGGCGCAGCCACGATTTCCCTGGTGTTGGCGCAGTGTTCGCGCACCCCGGTCAAGCCGGGGTCATTTTTTTCCAGCGTTTGCCACCCAGGCTTTCAGTACGGCGACGTCGTGCTGCCACTCCTGCTTCATCTCTTCAATCCATTCACCCACGTTATCTTCCCAGGCCGGGAGATCCGGTGATTGAATTTGCTGACCGAGCTGTTGCAGGTGTCGCAGGCCAACGGAACCCGCCGCACCTTTAATTTTGTGGCCTTCTTCAACAACACCTTTTTTATCACGCGCCGTCAAATTGGACTCCAGCACACTTAAATAACCCGGCATCATCTTCTCAAACACCGCCAGGCCATCGGTAATTAACTTCGGCCCTACCAGTTCGATGTACTGCTCTAACATCGGGATATCTAACAGCGCTTGCGATTTACTGCTTTCTTCAGGTGTCACAGTGCTCTCCTCTTTATCACGGGTATCCCAGTATTTTTTAATCATGGCCGTTAGCGCCGGAACCGACAACGGCTTGCTCAGCACATCGTCCATTCCCGCATCCAGGTACTCTTTTTTGTCTTTCAGCACGTTGGCGGTCAACGCCACCAGCGGCGGCAGCTCTTCCCGCGCATAGCGCTGGGTGAGCTCTCGGGAGATATCCAGTCCGGTCATGTCCGGCAATTGAATATCCAGCAGCACCAAATCGTATTCACCCGGGGTAAACATCTCCAGTGCGGCTTTTCCGGTCATCGCCACATCCACGCTGTTCCCCAGTTTTTCCAGCACCGAGCGCGCGACAATCACGTTCAGTTCAATGTCTTCGACCAGCAGCACATTGAGCGCAGGCAGCGGTAACTCGTTTTCTTCAAACGCATCCTCCACCTCTTCCGCAACGGCGGGAGCATGCACGGTGAGCGTAAAGACAGAGCCGTGGCCCGGCTGGCTGGAAACCGTAATGTCGCCGCCCATGTTTTTGGCCAGGCGGCGAGATACGGCCAGACCAATCCCGGTGCCCGTCGCCGGTTTACCGCCGTGGCTGTCTTTCACCTGATAATACATGGCGAAGATTTTATCCTGCTCATCCTGCGGGATACCGATCCCGGAATCTTCGACTTCAAAGTGCAGCATATCCCCTTCATCAAAACGGGCCCGCACCGTCACCTGCCCTTGCTGGGTGAACTTCACCGCATTACTGATCAGATTCCACAGGATCTGACGCAGTCGCGTACCGTCAGTGATCACTTTATGCGGTAATGGCAAGGTCGGATCAAGGACAAAACGCAGCCCTTTTTGCTGGGCCTGCAAACCGGAGAGATTCTCAAGATCCGCCATAAAGCTGGTGAAATCTACCGGCTGGTTGTCCAGTTGAACCTTACGCCGCTCCATCTTATCCATATCAATAATATCGTTGAAAATATTGCCCAGCGTCACCGCTGAAACATGGATAGTCTTCAGGTATTTTTCCTGCTCGCTCGTCAGGTCAGTGTCGAGCAGAATACGGCTTAAGCCGACAATACCGTTCAGCGGCGTGCGTAACTCATGGCTGATGGTCGAAATAAATGTCGTTTTATCGCGGCTGGCGCGCTCCAGTGCGTCCTGATAGCGCTTGCGTTCGGTAATATCGCGGCCAAAGCCCATAAGACCGTGGCGCTTACCCACGCGGTCGTAATAAGGGACTTTGCGAATTTCAAAGCAGGCTTTGCGCCCGTCGGGATAATCCAGCCATTGCTCATAGGTCAGCGACACATTGTGGCGAAAGACTTTCTCGTCCGTTTCAATCACTTTCTCAGCCGCTTCTGGCGAGTAAACATCGATAGGTCTTAAATTTACCAGTTGCTTTTCGCTCTTCCCCGTCAGCAGTTCCATGGCGCGGTTGCAGCCAGAAAACTCTTTATCTTCATTACGATAAAAAACCAGGTCCGGAGAAGCGTCGAGGAAGGAACGTAAGAAGGAGGATTGCTGTTCAAGCTGGATTTGCGTCTCTTCGCGCTCTTTAATTTCCACCTTGAGCTGCTCAAACGTCGAGTGCCGTTCCGCTTCTGCTTTTTCGCGGTCAGCGATCTCCTGATTAAGCTGGGAAATATTGTCTTTCAACTGCACGTTGAGCTTGAGATCGCGTTCGCGCATCTCTTCCAGCTTTTGCACCAGACGCGACAAACGTTGCCTGGACTCTTCCAGTTGTTCCACCACCACCGACAAGAAATAGACCGCCCAGGGGGTGATTAGCAGGCCGAAAAAGATTGAGCGAATAACATCAATACTTTCAACCTGACCATGCAATACCATGGTGACAGCCATCTGCACCACGATGGCCAGCACGACCAAAGCCAGCGCTAACAGCAGCGAAAAGCGCACCAGACCTAATTTCATCATCAGGTCGACATAGTACTGCGCCAGCATACGGATTTGCTTCATAGAGGGTTCCTTCACGACAACCTGGCACAATAATACTCAATTCTGAGCAAGGCGTTGAAGAATGTGTGAAAAATACGTGAATGGCGCCATCTTTACGCCGGATGGCGGCTAGCACCTTATCCGGCCTGCGTTTCCCTGCCCAGGTCGGATACGCGCTGCGCCCCTCAACATATCAACGCACATTGTCAGGCATCACCCAGCTACGTCCCAGCGCCGAGCCCTGTACGCCGTGTTCATTCAGGTACTTATCCAGCTCCACCATCCCGGTCCAGCGGTTTTCGCACCACAGCGGAGCAAGCAACGTTGGCCGACGAGCGCTGGCAGAGATGCGGTGGAAAATCACCTCCGGCGGCGTATGGCGGATCATCTCGCCCGCGGTTACGGTGTAATCCTCCAGCGCAATGCCGCTTAAGCGCCCTGCTTCCCACGCCTTCGCCATGATGCTGCCTTTAACAATGTGCAGCGGGTGCAACTTAATACCATCGACGCCGGTTTCCACGACACGCTCCAGCGTCTGCAGACATTCGCTCTGCCCTTCTCCCGGCAGGCCGACAATCAGGTGCGAGCAGACTTTTAACCCGCGCTCACGGGCACGTTGAGTGGTGCGTTGATAACAGGCGAAATCATGACCGCGATTGATGCGGTGTAGTGTTTTGTCGTTTGCGGTTTGCAGCCCCAGTTCCAGCCAGACTTCATAGCCCTGGTCTTTGTATTCGCACAGCAGATCCAACACAGCATCGGGAACGCAGTCCGGGCGCGTGCCAACGCACAATCCCACAATGCTGGCCTGGCTTACCGCCTGTTGATACATCGAGCGCAGTACCTGTACTTCGGCAAAGGTGCTGGTGTAAGCCTGGAAATAGGCCAGATAACGTTTGGCGCGATTCACCAAATTCGCCTGGTGCGCGAGTTGCTCGGCAATGGAGTGATGCTGTTGTGCTTCATCGGCAAAAGAGGCGACATTACAGAAGGTGCATCCGCCACGTCCGATGGTGCCATCACGGTTTGGGCAGCTAAACCCGCCGTGCAGCGTCAGTTTATGAACCTTTTGCCCATAACGACGTGAAAGATCCCCACCAAACATATTGACTAATTTCTGTAACTGCATAATCTGATAGACCGCGCCTTGAAAAGAGGCCAAAGCCTGCCATTTTTAGCCTTTGTCGGCGATGACCTGGATCAATCGTCACGGCAGCCTTTTATTAATTGCATAACCAATCAAAATAAACGAAATTTCATTCAAAATAGCCTTAATTACTTTTCCTTATCTTTAGCCCTTTTTTTCATCTTCTGACGGCTTCAGGGTAAAAACAGTATCATGAAACGCCTGCCATCCATAAACCAGCATAAAATGCTGACTCTCACGGTTAATCAAGCTGAGATAGGGGCCAACAGCCCTTCCAGACAGTGAGACAGATCACACTCTCCGCTCCGTTTACCGAGCGTTAAATCAATGTAAAAAGTCTATTATTTTCAATGCATTCAACACATTAATCGACCAATAGCACATTTTTGCATAAATAAGATTGCCATTTGACCTGTGTGTGGATTCCCGATAAGTTGGAAATCCGCTGGAAGCTTTCTGGATGAGTCGTGTGCTCATCATATTTATGCAGTAATTGAGATTCCCTCTGACAGCAAGTCCTCAAACTTGTTTGACCTACGCGAAACGGATGAAAGAGGGCGAATGCGAGGTAAGCGTATGACACGCAAACCCCGTCGCCATGCTCTTGGTGTGCCCGTGCGCAGCGGTCCAGAGAGGCGTCCCTCAGAGCCTGGGGAGGTTCACTGATATGTTGTACGATAAATCTCTTGAGAGGGATAACTGTGGTTTCGGCCTGATCGCCCACATAGAAGGCGAACCTAGCCACAAGGTAGTGCGTACTGCTATACACGCGCTGGCCCGAATGCAGCACCGTGGCGCCATTCTCGCGGATGGAAAAACCGGCGATGGCTGCGGTTTGCTGCTGCAAAAACCCGACCGCTTTTTTCGCATTGTTGCCGAAGAGCGCGGCTGGCGTTTAGCCAAAAACTACGCCGTCGGCATGATCTTTTTGAACAAAGATCCTGAGCTGGCGGCCGCATCCCGTCGAATTGTCGAAGAAGAACTCCAGCAGGAAACCCTGTCGATCGTTGGCTGGCGCGAAGTGCCGACCAATGAAGGCGTTCTTGGTGAAATTGCCCTCTCCTCTCTGCCACGTATTGAGCAAATTTTCGTTAACGCGCCTGCGGGTTGGCGTCCACGCGATATGGAACGCCGCCTGTTTATCGCCCGCCGCCGTATCGAAAAACGTCTGCAGGAAGACAAAGACTTCTACGTTTGCAGTCTGTCGAACCTGGTGAACATTTATAAAGGTCTGTGTATGCCGGCGGATTTGCCGCGCTTTTACCTGGACCTCGCGGACCTGCGTCTGGAATCGGCTATCTGCCTGTTCCACCAGCGCTTCTCCACTAACACCGTGCCACGCTGGCCGCTGGCACAGCCGTTCCGCTACCTGGCGCACAACGGTGAGATCAACACCATCACCGGTAACCGCCAGTGGGCGCGCGCCCGTACTTATAAATTCCAGACGCCGCTGATCCCGGATTTGCAGTCCGCCGCCCCGTTCGTCAACGAAACCGGCTCCGACTCCAGCTCACTGGATAACATGCTGGAACTGCTGCTGGCTGGCGGGATGGACATCATCCGCGCCATGCGCCTGCTGGTGCCGCCAGCCTGGCAGAACAACCCGGATATGGATCCGGATCTGCGCGCCTTCTTTGACTTTAACTCCATGCACATGGAGCCGTGGGACGGCCCGGCAGGCATCGTGATGTCTGATGGTCGCTTTGCGGCCTGTAACCTGGACCGTAACGGTCTGCGCCCAGCGCGCTACGTCATCACCAAAGATAAACTGATCACCTGCGCCTCTGAAGTGGGGATCTGGGATTACCAGCCTGACGAAGTGGTCGAGAAAGGCCGCGTCGGTCCGGGCGAACTGATGGTGATCGACACCCGCAGCGGGCACATCCTGCACTCTGCGGAAACTGACGACGACCTGAAAAGCCGCCACCCGTATAAAGAGTGGATGGAGAAAAACGTCCGCCGTCTGGTGCCGTTTGAAGAACTGGCCGATGACCAGGTGGGTCAACGTGAGCTGGATGACGACACTCTCGCCAGCTACCAGAAACAGTTTAACTACAGCGCCGAAGAGCTGGATTCCGTTATCCGCGTGTTGGGCGAAAACGGCCAGGAAGCGGTGGGTTCAATGGGCGACGACACCCCGTTTGCCGTGCTCTCCAGCCAGCCACGCATCATTTACGATTACTTCCGTCAGCAGTTCGCGCAGGTCACCAACCCGCCGATCGATCCGCTGCGCGAAGCACACGTAATGTCGCTGGCCACCAGCATCGGTCGGGAAATGAACGTCTTTTGCGAAGCGGAAGGCCAGGCGCACCGTTTGAGCTTCAAATCGCCGATTTTGCTGTACTCCGATTTCAAACAGCTCACCACCATGAAAGAGGAGCATTATCGCGCGGATACGCTGGACATCACCTTCGACGTGACGCAAACCTCGCTCGAAGAGACGGTGAAAGCGCTGTGCGACAAAGCGGAGCAAATGGTACGCAACGGCACCGTGTTGCTGGTGCTCTCTGACCGTAACATTGGCAAAAACCGTTTGCCGGTTCCGGCGCCGATGGCGGTCGGTGCGGTGCAGACGCGTCTGGTAGAACAGAGCCTGCGCTGTGACGCTAACATCATTGTCGAAACCGCCAGCACGCGCGACCCGCACCACTTTGCCGTGTTGCTGGGCTTCGGCGCGACGGCAATCTACCCCTACCTCGCGTATGAAACACTGGGCCGCCTGAGCGACACCCACGCGATTGCGAAAGACTATCGTACCGTGATGCTGAACTACCGTAACGGTATCAACAAAGGCCTTTACAAGATCATGTCCAAAATGGGCATCTCGACTATCGCCTCTTACCGCTGCTCAAAACTGTTTGAAGCCGTCGGTCTGCACGATGATGTGGTCAGCTTATGCTTCCAGGGCGTGGTCAGCCGTATCAGTGGCGCAGGTTTTACAGACTTCCAGCAGGACCTGCTGAATCTCTCTAAACATGCCTGGCTGGCGCGTAAACCGTTGGGTCAGGGCGGTTTGCTGAAATATGTTCACGGTGGCGAGTATCACGCCTATAACCCGGATGTCGTGCGCACGCTGCAACAGGCCGTTCAAAGCGGCGAGTACAGCGATTATCAGGAGTACGCGAAACTGGTCAACGAACGCCCGGCGACAACGCTGCGCGATCTGCTGGCAATCACGCCCGGCGAAAAGGCCGTGAGCATTGATGAAGTCGAGCCCGCCACTGAACTGTTCAAACGCTTCGATACGGCAGCGATGTCTATCGGCGCACTGAGCCCGGAAGCACACGAAGCGCTGGCGGAAGCGATGAACAGCATCGGCGGCAACTCTAACTCCGGCGAAGGCGGTGAAGATCCGGCGCGCTACGGCACCAATAAAGTGTCGCGCATCAAGCAGGTGGCCTCCGGTCGTTTCGGTGTGACCCCGGCGTATCTGGTGAACGCCGACGTGATTCAAATTAAAGTCGCTCAGGGCGCGAAGCCGGGCGAAGGCGGTCAGTTGCCGGGGGATAAAGTGACCCCGTACATCGCCAAACTGCGCTACTCGGTACCGGGCGTGACGCTGATCTCCCCGCCGCCGCACCACGATATCTACTCTATCGAGGACTTGGCGCAGCTGATTTTCGACCTCAAGCAGGTCAACCCAAAAGCGATGATCTCCGTGAAGCTGGTTTCCGAACCGGGCGTCGGCACCATCGCCACCGGCGTGGCGAAAGCCTATGCCGATTTGATCACCATCGCCGGTTACGACGGCGGCACCGGCGCGAGTCCGCTCTCGTCAGTGAAATACGCGGGCTGTCCGTGGGAACTGGGGCTGGTGGAAACCCAGCAGGCACTGGTGGCTAACGGCTTGCGTCACAAAATCCGTTTGCAGGTCGATGGCGGTCTGAAAACCGGTGTCGATATCATCAAAGCGGCAATTCTGGGCGCGGAAAGCTTCGGCTTCGGAACCGGCCCGATGGTGGCGCTGGGGTGTAAATACCTGCGTATTTGCCACCTGAACAACTGCGCAACGGGCGTGGCAACCCAGGACGAAAAACTGCGTAAGAACCACTACCACGGCCTGCCATTCAAAGTGACCAACTACTTTGAATTCATCGCCCGCGAAACCCGCGAGCTGATGGCGATGCTTGGCGTGACGCGTCTGGTGGATCTGATTGGCCGTACCGACCTGCTAAAAGAGCTGGAAGGGTTTACCGCCAAACAGCAGAAGCTGGAACTGTCTCGCCTGCTGGAAACCGCCGAGCCGCATCCAGGCAAAGCCGTGTTCTGCACCGAAAACAACCCACCGTTCGACAACGGTGTGCTGAACGCGCAGCTGTTGCAACAGGCAAAACCGTTCGTCGACGAGTGCCTGAGCAAAACGTTCTGGTTTGATATTCGCAACACTGACCGTTCCGTCGGCGCGACGCTCTCTGGCTATATCGCGCAGACGCATGGCGATCAGGGACTGGCGGCGGACCCCATCAAGGCGCACTTCAGCGGTACGGCAGGCCAGAGCTTCGGCGTCTGGAACGCGGGCGGCGTGGAGCTGTACCTGACCGGTGATGCCAACGACTATGTCGGCAAAGGCATGGCGGGCGGCTTGCTGGCGGTACGTCCTCCGGTCGGTTCGGCCTTCCGCAGCCATGAGGCGAGCATTATCGGCAACACCTGTCTGTATGGCGCCACCGGAGGACGTTTGTTTGCCGCAGGCCGTGCGGGTGAACGTTTCGGCGTACGTAATTCCGGCGCGATCACGGTCGTGGAAGGCATTGGCGACAATGGCTGTGAATACATGACCGGCGGTATTGTGTGTATTCTCGGTAAAACCGGGGTGAACTTCGGTGCTGGCATGACGGGCGGATTCGCCTACGTGCTGGACGAGAGCGGCGATTTCCGCAAACGTGTGAACCCGGAACTGGTGGAAGTGCTGAGCGTAGACTCGCTGGCCATCCACGAAGAACACCTGCGCGGTTTGATCACCGAGCATGTGCAGCACACCGGTTCTCAACGTGGTGAAGAGATTCTGGCAAACTGGCCTGCTTTCTCCGCGAAATTCGCGCTGGTTAAACCGAAGTCCAGCGATGTGAAAGCACTGTTGGGTCACCGTAGTCGTAGCGCAGCTGAGCTGCGTGTGCAGGCGCAGTAAGGGGTTAAGATGAGTCAGAACGTATACCAATTTATCGACCTGCAGCGCGTTGATCCGCCGAAAAAACCGCTGAAGATCCGCAAAATCGAGTTTGTAGAAATCTACGAGCCGTTTTCCGAAGGTCAGGCGAAAGCGCAGGCGGATCGCTGTCTCTCCTGCGGCAACCCGTACTGCGAGTGGAAATGTCCGGTTCACAACTACATCCCGAACTGGCTGAAGCTGGCGAACGAAGGGCGTATCTTTGAAGCGGCGGAGTTGTCTCACCAGACCAATACCCTGCCGGAAGTGTGCGGTCGCGTCTGCCCGCAAGACCGACTGTGCGAAGGTTCCTGTACGCTGAACGATGAGTTTGGCGCGGTGACCATCGGCAATATCGAACGCTATATCAACGACAAAGCCTTCGAGATGGGCTGGCGTCCGGATATGACCGGCGTACGCCAGACCGACAAACGCGTGGCCATCATTGGTGCCGGGCCAGCAGGGCTAGCCTGTGCCGATGTGCTGACCCGCAACGGCGTGAAGGCGGTGGTGTTTGACAGGCATCCGGAGATCGGCGGCCTGCTGACCTTTGGCATTCCCGCGTTCAAGCTGGAAAAAGAGGTGATGACCCGCCGCCGTGAAATTTTCACCGGCATGGGCATTGAGTTCAAACTCAACGTTGAAGTGGGTCGTGACGTACAGCTCGACGCCCTGCTGAAAGAGTACGATGCCGTCTTCCTCGGCGTCGGGACCTATCAGTCGATGCGTGGCGGTCTGGAAAACGAAAACGCTGACGGCGTATTCGACGCCCTGCCGTTCCTGATCGCCAATACCAAGCAGATGATGGGCTTTGGCGAAACCACTGATGAACCGTTTGTCAGCATGGAAGGCAAACGCGTGGTGGTGCTGGGCGGTGGTGATACCGCCATGGACTGCGTGCGTACTTCAGTTCGCCAGGGCGCGACGCACGTCACCTGTGCCTATCGTCGTGACGAAGAGAACATGCCAGGCTCCAGACGCGAAGTGAAAAACGCGCGTGAAGAAGGCGTCGAGTTTCAGTTCAACGTGCAGCCGCTGGGTGTGGAAATAAACGCTAACGGTAAGGTGTGCGGCGTGAAAATGGCGCGCACTGAGATGGGCGCCCCGGATGCGAAAGGCCGTCGTCGCGCGGAGATCGTTGCCGGTTCCGAGCACGTTGTTCCGGCAGATGCGGTGGTGATGGCGTTTGGTTTCCGTCCGCACAGCATGGAATGGCTGGCGCAGCACAGCGTTGAGCTGGACTCTCAGGGGCGGATTATCGCACCGGAAGGCAGCGACAACGCCTTCCAGACCAGCAACCCGAAAATCTTCGCCGGTGGCGATATCGTTCGCGGTTCGGATCTGGTGGTCACCGCGATTGCCGAAGGCCGTAAAGCGGCAGATGGGATCATGAACTGGCTGGAAGTGTAAGTCTCAGTGCCGGAGGGCGGCGTAACCGCCTCATCCGGCCTACGGTTTTGCGTACGTTGTTGGCCGGATAAGGCGAAGCCGCCCTCCGGCTTTTTTATGCGTTGAATAAACTCGCTTTCACCTTCACAACCACCTTCTTAATGTCCCCAGGAACATCAACAACGCAGCCCGGCTTATGCGGTTCTCCCGGCATAAATACCGCGAACATGCCCGGTTTCAACACCAACGCCTGTTCATTGTCGATGTGAGTACACAGCTGATAATCCTCCTCAACGTGCATCTCCTCACACTGACGCGCAGAACCGGTGATGCCGAACAGAATGCGTTCCTCGCCCGCCAACAGCAGTTGAATATCGATGTACTTTTCATGCAGCTCTGCCTTCTTCGCCTGCGGAGGTTGTGTGGCAAACTGCATCACATTCATAAAGATATCGTCACCGCGCAGTTCATAACGCCCTGGCGCTGTTTCCTGTGGTCGGGCCGCTAACGCCAGCGTCAGCGCCTCTTCCAGTACTGGATGTAGCCCCGCAGTCGGTAGCGACTGCACTTCGCCCATCATCATCATCTGCCTCCCTGAGCTATCAACGCAGCCCCTAATAACCCGGCGTCATGCCGGTAATACGCCGCACTCAACGCCACGTGGTACACCGGCTGCTCCTGCGCCAGAAAGTGACGAACCTGCGCCAGATACCCTGGCGCCAGGCCCACGCTGCCGCCAATGACCACCCGCTGACAATCGGTGGTGGCTTTCACATCGGCAATTAACCGCGCCAGCACCTGAGCGGAATGCTGGACCAACCCTATTGCCTGTTCATGCCCTTCAGCCGCCCGGGCAAAAATCGTTTTTGCATCACATCCGGCAAGCTCTCCCTGAGCCGCCGCTGCGATCCCGCGTCCGGAGGCGATCGCTTCCACACACCCCACGCGTCCGCAGCCACACACCGGCCCCTGCGGATCCGCCAGCGTATGTCCCAGATGTCCGGCGAGTCCCCCAACGCCGGTCAGTAATTTACCGTCGCTGACGATACCTCCCCCGACGCCGGTTGAAACCGTGATAAACACCATATCGCTGATATCTTCCGTAATGGCATGGTATTCCGCCCAGGCCGCTGCCTGAGCATCATTCACCGCCAGCGCCGGTAAACCAGTCAGTTCCTCTAAGGTGTGCACCAGTGGGAAGTGCATCAGCCCGCCCAGATTTTGCGGATTAATCGACTGCAAGACGCCCTGATGAATAATGCCGGTCGAGGCAATAGCCACCCGTTTCGCCTGAGCTTGCAGCGGCTCAATCAGCATTTTTAAGGCTTCGCGCAGCGCATCCGGTGTTTTGCTGGCAGGGGTGGGACGTTCGCAGCGTTCACGGATCTGCAGATCGTCACCCACCAGCGCGGCAGCCAGTTTGGTGCCACCGATATCTATCGCCAATGTCGTCATTGCGCCTCCTGATGCCACTGACAACGGGATCCCGGTCGAGTGATGGCAGTACTTCTTTTACCCTGTAGTTCAGGTAACAACATGCTTCTTCCCCTACAAAGATTGCCCGGTATGCGACCGGGCAAGCGGATCAATTTTTCGTGTTGACTAAGGCGCTTTTGTCACCGCCCAACGGTACGACGCCGCTGAACGGTTTGCCGTCGATAGCGTCATGCGTACGTAGCGCTTCTGGACGCAACCAGCGCTGAACACGGGTCGGCATATCGAGGCCAATCAGCAGGATCACCACAAACGTCAGGCTAAAGGAGAGCGATGCCAGCGCGGTGCCCAGATCCAGACGTTGCGCAATCAATGCACCAAGGATCGGCGCCAGCGCGCCACCAAGGGCACCCACGTTATAGGTAAAGCCCAGACCTGCCGCACGCTGGTCGGTATCAAAATATCCGCCGATCAGCTTCGGTAGGATCCCGGAGATCCCCTGACCCAACATCTGCTGGAAGAACAGCAGTAGACCCAATACCCATACGTTTCCACCGCCAATGGCAAAGACCGGAATAATGAGCAACTGTGAGGCCAGCAGGCTACAGACATAGGCTTTGCGGGTGCCCAGCCAGTCGCCGAGGAAACCGCCCACGCAGCAACCTACCGCCGCGCCGAAGCCGCTAAAGAACAGGATGTTCGCTACCGTGTGCGGGTCATAGGACAGTTCGGTTTTGAGATAGGTCGGGAGCAATGCCTGGATAGGCCAGGAGTAAAGGAACGCAAACAGCACCACCAGCATGAGCGTGACGCCGGTTGGCCAGCGTTTACCGCTACTCTGCACCATAAAGCTGATGAAAATGACAGCGCACAGCAGACCTAATCCCGCCACAAGTGCGGCATTGTGCAGATTGCCTGCGAAGCAGAACCACAGAGCAGTCGCCGCCACGATGGTCATCAGGATGTTAATGACCCGATGTTCACCCCGGTAGAGAATATCGACCATGGTACGTACTGGCGCTTTTCCTTCGTGTTTTTCTTTCCAGTCTTCCGCTTCCGGAATATTTTTTCGCAGCCAGAGCGCAAAGACGATCGGTACGATGCCAATGAAAAAGAGGACGCGCCAGCCCCAGATGGGTACCACCAGACTGTAGACCTGGGCTGCGATAACCGCGCCAATAGAGAAGCCGGAGATCAAAAATCCGCTGGCTTTGTTGCGCAGTTGCTTCGGCCAGCTTTCAATAACGTAGGTTGCGCTTGAGCCATATTCGCCCGCCATGCCCATACCAATGACCAGACGAGCGATAAACATGGTGGTGTAACCGGGTGCAAAACCGCAGGCCAGCGTACCGACGGAAAAAAGGATAATGCTACTGACCATTGCCAGACGGCGACCATAACGGTCCCCCATGGCGCCAAGCATCAGCCCGCCGAACCAACGGGAAATAAAGGCTGCCGAGATCAGGCTTGCCGCCTGAACCGTCGTCAACCCAAACTCACTTTGTACATCTGTCAATACAAGCGCAATTAATACAAAATCAAATCCATCAAGCACATACCCTAACCAGGCGGCGGAAAATGCCCGCCACTGCGCCCGGTTGAGATGGCGATACCACGGGATGCTCTGGGTATTAGTACTCATTTTACTCTCCCGACGATTTTTATTGTTGTGCCGGATAACGGCATTGCCTTATCCGGCCTACGTTCGATCTATGTAGGCCGGGCAGGCAAAGCGCCCCCGGCTATCCGCTGTTACGCCCTTTCCGCCAGCAGTTGGTTGGCTAATGCTTGCAGTTCCGGTAGATATTTTTCATCCACCGGCGCAAACGGTTTGCGGCACAGCGGTACAGAGACGACATCCATGTAGTGCAGCACCGCTTTCAGGCCACGGAACACGCCCACTTTGATCAGCAGGTCGATCACCTTGTTACATTCACGCTGCAACTGCTGCGCTTTGGCGATATTCCCTTCTTGCAGAGCCTGCACGATCCCCATGTAGCGCCAGCCCATAATGTTGTAGGTACTGCCGATCCCGCCATCCGCACCCGCCATCAGACCGGAAGCGAAGATCTCGTCGTAACCGTTGTAGAGCACCAGATCCGGATGCGCACGACGGATCTGCTCCATCTGATAGAGATCGCCCGAGGTCTGTTTCAGCGCGCCAACGCCTGGCAGCGTGACCAGCGTGTTGATCTGATCCAGCGTCAGTTTGACGCCGCTCAGTGCCGGAATGTTGTAGACCACCATTGGCAATCCATCAGCAGAATCGATAATTGCACGGTAGTGATCGCAATGTTCTTCAAAGCTGAACGGGTAGTAGAACGGCGTAACCGCAGAGACAGCATCAAAACCGTAACGGCTGGCCGCTGCTGCCAGTTGCTGGCTTTCCGCCGTACTGACACAACCCACATGAGCAATCAGGGTGATTTTGCCTTTGCCCTCTTCGGCCACGATTTCAAGCACTTCTTCGCGTTCGGCAAGGCTTTGCACAAAGGCTTCCCCGGTGGAACCTCCGACATACACCCCATCAATTCCCTGCTCAATGTTGAATCGCACCAGGCGACGCAGGCTGTCCTTATCGATTTTCTGCTGCGCGTCGAAAGGGGTCAGGAGTGCGGGCATCACGCCACGTAAATTACTTGCCATAAATACCTCGTAGTGGTGTTTAAACTGATTAACTGTGTACCTTTATACCTGTTATACCAGAACACTTTTACGACAGCGTAATACAGAAAGCTTATTGTGCGATCGACTTCACTAAACCGATCGCAATATGGGGATTACTTGCGGGATTTTTTGGCTTTACCGAAGGCGTGCCAGGTGGCAGAAACGCTGTTGAGGTGGCATTGTAGTGCGCGGTCAGCTTCGTCAGGATCGCGGGCGCGGATCGCATCAACAATAGCGATATGCTGTTGATAACTCACGCTGTTATGTTCATACAGCGCTTCATCGGCCACTTTCGGGCGCGCGGCGATCAGCCAGTCGAGTAGCGCGACGTGGATCGCCATAAAGATCGGGTTGCCGGGGATCTCTGCCAGCACACGGTGAAAATCAACATCGGAGCGAATGAACTGGCTATTGTCATCCAGCGACTGACTGTTGATCTCCAGGGCTTTGCTCAGCAGGGCGATCTGTTCGTCTGTGGCGTGCTCGGCGGCGTAACGCACCAGGCTCGATTCAAAGAAAAGGCGCAGTTGTTCAAAATGCGCAATGCCGCCAGGGTGCGAGAGAAAATCTTTCGCCATGCCGGAAAGTTCGCTGATGATGGTGTCCGCCGAAGGGCGCGAGACGCGCGCGCGTTCACCGTTGTTGATTTGTACCAGACCTTTGCGCTTGAGCGCGGCCAGCGCTTCACGTACCGACGGGCGTCCGACGTTAAAGAATGCCATCAGTTCGCGTTCGGATGGCAACTGCTCCCCTTCGCCAAATTCACGGCGGCGGATCATCTGCTCCAGCTCTTCTTCAACCATTTCAGAGAGTTTTTTGCGTGCCAGCGGGCGGCGGCGCAAACTGTGACCGATGGTTGATGGAGAATCTTCTGCTTGCGAATCAAATGCGTTCATAGCGTCCAGTCTGATGAATTATGACCAACAATAACAAAAGTCATCCTAACACAGGATCGAAAGCGGGGTGAAATGCTCCGGCTTTTCCATCCAGAAGACAAACGGATCCCGCTTTCTCTGATTATACATGATTTATTCAGTGCGCTATTTCCCCCTATATTCTCGCTTTATTTATTCTCTCTGTTTTTACGATATGGGGCCTCTGAGTGAGTTGATGAAATTTAAGAATATGGTCTTGAAAAATAATCATAAGAATATGTTTTTAAACAAAATAATTAAATATTCAATTTAAAAACACGATATCCATGCCATAAAAACCATAAAGAAAAATATAACATCCGCTCCAGCACAACATCATTACCTGATTCATCTTCTTTCTGGCATGGAGTGAGAAAATGTTCGGCATAATAATTTCTGTTATCGTTTTAATTACGATGGGCTATCTGATCCTCAAAAACTATAAACCCCAGATAGTATTGGCCGCTGCGGGGATCTTCCTGATGCTATGTGGCGTCTGGTTAGGTCTGGGATCGCTATTGGATCCGGCCAAAAGCAGCGGCTATCTGTTGGTTGATATTTATAATGAGATCCTGCGCATGCTCTCAACCAGGGCCGCCGGGTTAGGGTTGTCCATCATGGCTGTGGGGGGTTATGCCCGTTATATGGACCGGATGGGAGCCAGTCGGGCAATGGTGAGTCTGCTGAGCCGGCCACTGAAGCTTATCAAATCACCCTATATTGTTCTCGCCGCAACCTATGTGATCGGACAGATCATGGCACAATTTATTACCAGCGCGTCGGGGCTGGGAATGCTATTGATGGTCACGCTCTATCCGACGTTGGTCAGCCTGGGAGTGAGCCGTCTTTCTGCGGTGGCAGTCATTGCAACATCAATGTCGATTGAGTGGGGGATCCTCGAAACAAACTCTATTTTCGCGGCGCAGGTAGCCGGAATGAAAATCGCGACCTATTTCTTTCAGTACCAGCTTCCTGTCGCCACATGCGTCATTGTTGCTGTCGCTATCGCCCACTTTTTCGTTCAACGCCGATTTGACCAAAAGGCGACGACCGAGAGCGGGCACCCCGTCGAGCAAAGCGCTCTTGAGGATGTCCCCCCGCTTTATTACGCGCTCTTACCCGTCATGCCGCTCATCCTGATGCTTGGCTCACTCTTCCTGGCACATACCGGCTACATGCAGTCAGAGCTCAATTTGGTGGTAGTGATGCTGATGAGCATGACCATCACCATATTTGTGGAATTCATTCGTACGCACAATCTTCGGGAGACGATGGATGACGTCCAGGCGTTCTTTGATGGTATGGGCACCCAGTTTGCGAATGTTGTCACACTGGTGGTCGCTGGGGAAATTTTTGCCAAAGGCTTAACCACCATCGGTACCGTAGATGCAGTGATCAAAGGGGCTGAACATTCCGGCCTGGGCGGTATTGGCGTCATGATCATCATGGCGATCGTCATTGCAGCCTGCGCAATTGTGATGGGTTCCGGCAACGCGCCATTTATGTCTTTTGCGAGTCTAATTCCGGATATCGCCGCAGGGCTTCATATTCCCGCCGTCGTTATGATCATGCCGATGCATTTTGCGACAACGCTGGCTCGCGCGGTTTCACCAATCACCGCCGTGATTGTTGTGACGTCAGGCATTGCGGGCGTTTCACCCTTTGAGGTGGTTAAACGTACGGCGATCCCAATGGCGGTAGGATTCGTGGTGAATATGATTGCCACTATCATATTTTTTTATTAGCGGACCGTAGAATACAAAACAGGCCCCTGGGGGCCTGTTTGATTTTATAGACGATTTATTTTACGACGCGGAGCGCCGGTCGACCACCACGCGGCGGTGGCGGCGGATCGTCATCAGGACGGTTGTCATCATTATGATCCGGCTTATCACCATCGATAACAGACATCACCGTCTCGCTCTCAGCGCCAGGGGATTCATCGTCATCATTGATACTGGTGACGTCTTCATCGTAAGCGGCTTCAGGTTCGAACATCGTACCCGCACCATTCTCACGCGCATAAATCGCCAGTACGGCAGCCAGCGGAACTGAAACCTGGCGAGGTACGCCGCCAAAGCGCGCATTGAAACGCACTTCGTCATTCGCCAGCTCCAGGTTCCCCACCGCACGAGGCGCAATGTTCAGGACTATTTGCCCGTCACGTGCATATTCCATGGGGACATGCACGCCAGGAAGCGTCACATCCACCACCAAGTGCGGCGTTAGCTGGTTATCCAGCAGCCATTCATAAAATGCACGCAGCAGGTATGGACGGCGTGGGGATAGCTGTGACAAATCCATACAGATTAACCCCGGCCGAGGCGCATTTCACGCTCAGGTTCGGTCAGCGACGCCAGGAAAGAGTCACGTTCAAAGACACGTGTCATGTAACCTTTCAGCTCTTTCGCACCCGCACCACTGAACTCAATGCCCAACTGCGGCAAACGCCACAGCAACGGCGCCAGGTAGCAATCGACCAGGCTGAATTCATCGCTCAGGAAATACGGTTTCTGACCAAATACAGGCGCGATCGCCTGCAGTTCTTCACGCAGTTGTTTGCGTGCAGTGTCAGCTTCAGAAGCAGACCCGTTTACGATGACGTTCATCAGCGTATACCAGTCTTTTTCTATACGGTGCATGTACAGGCGGCTTTCACCGCGAGCAACCGGGTAAACCGGCATCAGCGGTGGATGAGGGAAACGCTCATCAAGATATTCCATAATGATGCGAGATTCCCATAGGGTCAGCTCACGATCCACCAGTGTCGGTACGCTCTGATTCGGGTTGAGGTCAATCAGATCCTGAGGTGGATTGTCCTTTTCCACGTGCTCGATCTCGAAACTAACACCTTTCTCAGCCAGCACAATGCGGACCTGATGGCTATAGATGTCAGTAGGACCAGAAAACAGCGTCATTACCGAACGTTTGTTGGCAGCGACAGCCATGAAAACCTCCAGGTATATTCAGAATTTTTACTGCTACCAGCCACCAGGTGACCAGTCAGAAGTTATGTTTCCCATCGTCGGAAAAGTCATTCGCTGTTCAAAAATCAAACAAAAAATGAACAATCCTCGATATTTGGGCAGAAAATTGGATGATAGTTTACCAGATTTTGTGACCTTTGTGGTGAGTCGATTCTGGAAATGGGGAAAAAGAGGGCGCTATTCAGAGGATAGCGGTGTGTTTAACGGCGATTAATTCATAAAAAAACCCGCCGAAGCGGGTTTTTCGCCAATTGTGCTCTGCCGAAGCAGAAACCAATTAACGTTTGGAGAACTGCGGACGACGACGTGCTTTACGCAGACCGACTTTCTTACGTTCAACCTGACGAGCGTCACGAGTAACGAAGCCAGCTTTACGCAGTTCAGAACGCAGGGACTCGTCGTACTCCATCAGAGCGCGGGTGATACCGTGACGGATCGCACCAGCCTGACCAGAGATACCACCACCTTTAACGGTGATGTACAGATCCAGTTTCTCAACCATGTCGACCAGTTCCAGCGGCTGACGAACTACCATGCGGGCAGTTTCACGACCGAAGTACTGTTCCAGAGAACGTTGGTTGATAACGATTTTACCACTGCCCGGTTTGATGAAAACGCGAGCTGCGGAACTTTTGCGGCGACCAGTGCCGTAGTATTGATTTTCAGCCATTGCCTATAATCCCGATTAGATGTCAAGAACTTGCGGTTGCTGTGCCGCATGGTTGTGCTCATTGCCCGCGTAAACTTTCAGTTTACGGTACATAGCACGACCCAGCGGGCCTTTTGGCAACATGCCTTTAACCGCGATTTCAATCACACGCTCAGGACGGCGGGCAATCATCTCTTCAAAGGTCGCTTGTTTGATACCGCCGATGTGGCCAGTGTGGTGATAGTACACTTTGTCAGTACGCTTGTTGCCGGTTACAGCAACTTTGTCAGCGTTCAGAACGATGATGTAATCACCGGTATCTACGTGCGGAGTGTATTCCGCTTTGTGCTTACCGCGCAGGCGACGAGCCAGTTCAGTAGCAAGACGGCCCAGAGTTTTACCGGTCGCGTCAACAACATACCAGTCGCGTTTTACGGTTTCTGGTTTAGCTGTAAAAGTTTTCATTAAAAGCTTACCCAAATAAATAAGTTACACGTTGGTGAACACCCAAACGTTTAGTTAGTTGAGGTTCACACGACATTGTCCAGCAAACCTACCCCTTCGAATAGCCTATGCCGGCGCAGAGAAAGTTTTGGGAAAAAAACTCTCTTGTAACGTGGGGTCGCAAGATTATAGAGAAGTCGGGGTCAAAGATCGACCCCTTTATGTGATTTGCCACAGGTTTAACCGGCGAGGTGTTCCCGCTTCAGGTACACCTCGCTCTGCATCTCCTGTAAACGCGAGAGGCAGCGCTGGAATTCGAACTTCAGGCGCTCGCCCTGATAAATTTCATATAAAGGCACCGCGGCACTAACCACCAGTTTGACGTGGCGTTCATAAAACTCATCCACCAGAGCAATAAAGCGGCGTGCCTCACTCTCCATCAACGGCGTCATCACAGGGACATCAAACAACAACACCGTGTGGTAAAGACGCGACAACGCAATGTAGTCATGCTGGCTGCGGGCATCCACGCACAGCGTGGAGAACGAGACCGCCAGCGTTTGGTTTTCGACTCCCTGGGTGGCGAGCGGACGATGGTTAACTTCCAGCACCGGCGCGTGCTCACGCCTTGTTCCCGCAAGCGCCAGCCAGAGCGAATCCATCTGCTGTTGCGTGTCATCGTTAAGCGGGGCGAGCCACAAATGCGCCTGAGTCAGCGTACGCAGGCGATAATCGACCCCGGCGTCCACATTCATAATGTCGCAGTGCTGTTTTATCGCGTCGATGGCCGGGAGAAAACGCGCGCGCTGTAGACCGTTACGGTATAAGTCATCCGGCGGAATGTTGGATGTTGCCACCAGCGTGATACCGCGAGCAAACAGCGCCTTCATTAATCCACCGAGCAGCATCGCATCGGTGATATCCGAGACAAAAAACTCATCAAAACAGAGCACATCCGTCTCTGCTTTAAAACGGTCGGCAACGATCTCCAGCGGATCGCTTTTCCCCTGGAGGGCGGTCAGTTCTTCATGTACACGCAGCATAAAGCGATGGAAATGCAGTCGCTGTTTACGTTCGCCCGGCAGACTGTGATAAAACAGATCCATCAGCCAGGTTTTCCCGCGCCCTACCCCGCCCCACATATACAGACCGCGCACCGGTAAACGTGCTGCTGGCTCACGTTTTCCCAACAATTTGCCAAAACGGGCCATCAGTCCGCTGGCCTGTGGCTCAGGGGACTCGCTGCTCGTCAGTTCCTGGTAAATAGTTTCCAGCCGGTTAACCGCTTCTTTTTGCACGTCGTCGGGTTGATGGCTTCCCTCGTCGAGGGCATGGAGGTAACGCGATGTCGGGGAAAAGCTTTGCATGATGTTATTGTTATTCCTTGAGAATCGGTGTGCCGTCGTTCACGGTTGACGAAAAAAAGGCCGTTCTACACTACGCGATATAAAGTCGGGATTCCACTTCTACGGGATTAGCGGTTATAGTGGCATAATCAGGCGCAGGCATGGAGCCTAAAGCCAACACCCTACGGAAACAAAAGACAACGGGAGATGTTCATGACCTGGGAATATGCGCTAATTGGGTTAGTCGTCGGTATCATCATTGGTGCCGTAGCCGTGCGTTTTGGTAATCGTAAATTACGTCAACAGCAGGCATTGCAGTACGAACTGGAAAAGAACAAAGCTGAGCTGGAAGAGTATCGTGAAGAGTTGGTCAGCCACTTTGCCCGCAGCGCTGAGCTGCTGGATACCATGGCGCATGATTATCGCCAGCTGTATCAACACATGGCAAAAAGCTCCAGCAGCCTGCTGCCGGAACTGACTGCGGAAACTAACCCGTTCCGTAATCGCCTGGCGGAGTCTGAAGCCGGTAACGATCAGGCACCGGTTCAGATGCCACGTGACTATTCCGAAGGGGCGTCAGGCCTGCTGCGTGCAGGTGCCAAACGCGGTTAACCATGTAACGTAAATAATTTTATTGGGCGCAGTCATTGCGCCCTCTCTTCTCTCCTGTCCCAGCTATTATTTAGTCAGCAGTCTCATTGTTGCCAGGTCGAAAATTCAATAACATCAAACTGTTTTGAATCGCCTTTCCTTTCACTCAAGGTACGAGAGCAGGATCCATGAAAAAACAAACCCAGTTGTTGAGTGCATTAGCGTTAAGTATCGGTTTAACGCTCTCAGTGCCGTTTCAGGCCCTCGCGTCAATACCGGCACAAATTCCTGGCCAGGCAGCGCTGCCAAGCCTCGCCCCAATGCTGGAAAAAGTACTGCCTGCTGTGGTTAGCGTAAGAGTCGAAGGAACGGCAGCCCAGGGGCAAAAAGTCCCGGAAGAGTTCAAAAAATTTTTTGGCGATGAGTTGCCTGACCAGCCGTCACAGCCTTTCGAAGGTTTAGGCTCTGGGGTCATCATTGATGCCGCGAAAGGATATGTCCTGACCAATAATCACGTTATCAGTCAGGCGCAGAAGATCAGCGTCCAGTTAAATGACGGGCGCGAGTTCGATGCCAAACTGATCGGCAGTGACGATCAAAGTGATATCGCTCTGCTGCAAATTCAGAAAGCCAGTAATCTGACGCAAATTGCCATCGCCGACTCCGACAAGTTGCGCGTAGGGGACTTTGCCGTCGCCGTAGGTAATCCGTTTGGGCTGGGGCAAACGGCGACATCCGGTATTGTGTCAGCACTGGGGCGTAGCGGGCTGAATCTGGAAGGGCTGGAAAACTTTATTCAGACTGACGCATCCATCAACCGCGGTAACTCCGGCGGCGCTCTGCTCAACCTGAACGGCGAGCTGATCGGTATTAACACCGCTATCCTCGCCCCTGGCGGCGGCAGTATCGGGATTGGGTTTGCTATCCCGAGCAACATGGCGCGCACGCTGGCGCAGCAGTTGATCCAGTTCGGGGAAATCAAGCGGGGCCTGCTGGGCATTAAAGGCACGGAAATGACTGCCGATATCGCCAAAGCGTTCAAACTTGACGTACAGCGCGGCGCATTTGTCAGCGAAGTGCTGCCAAACTCGGGTTCCGCAAAGGCGGGGGTGAAGTCCGGAGATGTCATCACCAGTCTTAACGGGAAGCCACTCAACAGTTTTGCAGAGTTACGCTCGCGTATTGCAACAACGGAGCCAGGCACCACCGTGAAACTGGGTCTGTTGCGTGACGGTAAACCACTGGAGGTCGACGTTACCCTGGACTCCAACACATCATCATCCGCCAGTGCTGAGATGATCGCCCCTGCGCTGCAAGGCGCTACGTTGAGCGATGGTCAATTGAAAGACGGCAGCAAAGGCATCAAGATTGATAATGTTGAAAAAAGCAGCCCTGCCGCTCAGGCGGGTTTACATAAAGATGACGTCATTGTCAGTGTAAACCGCGATCGTGTGAACTCTATTGCCGAGATGCGCAAGGTGCTGGAGGCAAAACCGTCAATCATTGCCCTGCAAATCGTTCGCGGTAATGAGAGCATTTATTTGCTCTTACGTTAAGTCCGTCGTGAACCGGACATCAGCCTCGCGTGTGATGTCCGGTAAACTCATGGTATGCTGCTGCCGTTCCCTTTTTTAATGACGCCTCCATCATGTTTGTGAAGCTCTTACGTTCAGTCGCGATTGGTTTAATTGTCGGCGCCATTTTGTTGGCTGCTATGCCGTCGCTGCGCAAAATAAATACCCTTACGGCTCCGCAATTCGACAGTACCGATGAGACGCCCGCCAGTTACAACTCGGCGGTTCGCCGTGCAGCGCCAGCCGTCGTTAACGTCTATAACCGCAGTATGAACAGCACGGCGCATAACCAGCTTGAGATCCGCACGCTGGGCTCCGGTGTGATCATGGATCAGCGCGGTTATATCATCACGAACAAGCATGTCATTAACGACGCCGATCAGATAATCGTCGCCCTACAGGATGGACGCGTGTTTGAGGCGCTGCTGGTGGGGTCCGATACGCTGACCGATTTGGCCGTGTTAAAAATCAGTGCCGCCGGTGGGCTCCCGACGATTCCGATAAACTCGCGCCGTACGCCGCATATCGGCGACGTCGTTCTGGCTATCGGCAACCCGTATAACCTCGGACAAACCATCACTCAGGGGATCATCAGCGCTACCGGTCGTATTGGCCTGAACCCTTCCGGGCGCCAAAATTTTCTGCAAACGGACGCCTCCATCAACCACGGTAACTCCGGTGGCGCGCTGATCAACTCGTTGGGTGAGTTGATGGGCATTAACACCTTATCCTTTGATAAAAGTAACGACGGCGAAACGCCGGAAGGCATTGGCTTCGCCATTCCGTTCCAGCTGGCGACAAAAATTATGGATAAGCTTATCCGTGATGGTCGCGTGATCCGTGGCTACATCGGTATTGGCGGCCGCGAAATCGCGCCAATGCATGCCCAGAGCGGTGGGATAGATCAGATTCAGGGAATTGTCGTCAACGAAGTCTCACCGGATGGCCCGGCGGCTCAGGCTGGCATTCAGGTCAATGATTTGATCATTTCAGTGAACAATAAACCTGCCGTTTCCGCGCTGGAAACCATGGACCAGGTGGCTGAAATTCGCCCAGGCTCGGTGATCCCCGTGATCGTCATGCGGGATGACAAGCAGCTGACGCTGCAGGTCACCATTCAGGAATATCCGGCAACCAACTGAGTATTTCCCAAATCCAGGCACAAAAAAACCGGAGTCGCAATGCTCCGGTTTTTTTTCACTGATGGCGGTTCGCTTACTTATTAACGAACTCTTCGCCCAGAGTGATATCTTTCTTCAGCGTATCCAGCATGCCTTCCATCGCATTTTGCTCAAAGGCACTCAGTTTGCCGATAGACTTACGCTCTTCCACACCGTTTTTGCCCAGCAGCAGCGGCTGTGAGAAGAAACGCGCATACTGGCCGTCGCCTTCAACGTAGGCACATTCCACAACCCCTTTTTCGCCCTGCATCGCGCGAACCAGAGACAGGCCAAAGCGTGCTGCAGCCTGACCCATAGACAGGGTTGCAGATCCGCCACCGGCTTTTGCTTCAACCACTTCAGTACCCGCGTTCTGGATACGTTTGGTCAGGGCAGCGACTTCTTCTTCGGTGAAGCTAACGCCCGGGATTTGCGACAGCAGTGGCAGAATAGTCACACCAGAGTGTCCGCCGATTACCGGCACTTCAACTTCCGTCGGCAGCTTGCCTTTCAGTTCCGCAACAAAGGTGTTGGAGCGGATGATGTCCAGCGTGGTCACGCCAAACAGTTTGTTCTTGTCGTAAACACCGGCTTTCTTCAGGACTTCTGCAGCGATAGCGACAGTGGTGTTCACCGGGTTGGTGATAATACCCACGCACGCTTTCGGACAAGTTTTCGCAATCTGCTGGACCAGGTTTTTCACGATACCGGCGTTAACGTTAAACAGGTCGGAACGATCCATACCCGGTTTGCGCGCTACGCCAGCAGAGATCAGAACCACATCAGCGCCTTCCAGTGCTGGGGTTGCGTCTTCGCCACAGAAACCTTTGATCTTCACAGCAGTTGGGATATGGCTCAGGTCAGTGGCCACACCTGGGGTCACTGGAGCGATGTCGTACAGGGAGAGTTCTGAACCTGAAGGCAGTTGATTTTTTAACAGTAATGCTAGCGCCTGACCGATACCGCCAGCTGCGCCGAGGACTGCAACTTTCATCCTAAACTCCTTATTATATTGATAAGCTAAGTGTTTATTGCTCCGCGGCGGCGACCTTAATTCACAAAATTAACGATTACAATACTCACGTGCCAATAATGCGGAGTCACGCGAATTTGGCTTTTATGCATTTAATTTACGTAATCCAAAGCCACTGCAGCAGTAGAGCAACTTTTCCACAAGTGCGGACAATATACCCTACTCCCCCTTCAAAACAACATCAATTTGATAACATTTAATTTACTTTTAACCTTATTTGCGAGCCGTGACACAGGCATGTTTCTTGATAACGAAATTTGATAAAATTCCGCTCTTTCATAACATTATTTCAGCCTCGAACAAGGCAGACTGTTTGCATAAAAATTCATCTGTATGCACAATAATGTTGTTTCTACCGCCATATTACGGGTGACTTATGCGAAGCTCGGCAAAACAAGAAGAATTAGTAAAGGCGTTTAAAGCGCTGCTTAAAGAAGAAAAATTCAGCTCACAGGGTGAAATCGTCCTCGCGTTGCAGGATCAGGGCTTTGATAACATCAATCAGTCCAAAGTCTCACGCATGCTGACCAAGTTCGGCGCCGTGCGAACCCGCAACGCAAAAATGGAGATGGTGTACTGCCTCCCGGCAGAGTTGGGTGTCCCCACGACATCCAGCCCGTTAAAGAACCTGGTATTAGATATCGATTTCAATGATGCCGTTGTCGTGATCCATACCAGCCCTGGCGCAGCGCAACTGATCGCACGCCTGCTGGACTCACTGGGCAAAGCGGAAGGTATCCTCGGGACAATTGCGGGCGATGACACCATTTTCACAACCCCAGCCAATGGCTTCTCGGTGAAAGATCTGTACGAAGCGATTCTCGAACTGTTCGAACAAGAGCTGTAACCCCTCTCCCCGCCGCCACACACGGCGGGGAAAATCCTGTCTTTCTCTCTGCTTTACGCGCACTTTCACTGCTTTTGATTTAACGAATAGTGCGTTTAATCGCTGAGACACATTCACGCAGTCAATGATAAAGCCCGGAATCGCACATTTCGTTAAAATCCATATCTATATGAATTTATTAAATTTAAATCAAAAACCTCGTCATCAGAAACATTTTTAATTCCATGACATTATAAAAACTGATTTTTTTAATACTTAATTACCCACTTAACAATTAGCAGGGTATTAATTGATGGCGTTACTAGTGTATACTTTATTTTGTGATGAGGGTCACGAAACAAAGGACCCCAATAAAAGAATTCGACGAGGTAAATATCATGAAAATCAAAACAGCGGTTGCAACGTTAAGTATTCTCTCTGTTCTCTCATTCGGTGCATTCGCCGCAGATTCTATCAATGCCCAGCAGGCGCAAAACCGCGAAGCTATCGGTTCCGTTTCCGTCAGCGCGATCGGCTCTTCACCGATGGACATGCATGAAATGCTGAATAAAAAAGCGGAACAACAAGGCGCCTCCGCGTATCAGATCACCGAAGCACGTAGCGGTAGCCACTGGCACGCCACTGCTGAACTGTACAAATAAGGCTCGCCTGTCATCGCTAATGCAAACAATAACTCGCGGGAATATCGCATAAGAACGCCCTTCAAACCGCTGAGTTAACCGTATTGAGGAATGTAAACTATGAACACTAAATATCTTATCGCTTCACTCGGCCTGGCTTCTGTTCTCTCTTTCGGCGCAAACGCCGCCGTACACCAGGTCAATGCGCAAGAAGCACAAAATCTGCAATCCATGGGCAGTATCTCTGTTTCTCAGATTGGTAGCTCCCCGATGGATATGCGTCAGGAACTCGCCGCTAAAGCGGAGAAAGCTGGCGCCAGCAGCTATCGTGTGGTTGAACTGAAAGAAGGTTCACAGTGGCACGCCACGGCAGAACTCTACAAATAAACCCTTGTCGTCTAGCCCGACGATTTCGCCCCCTCCTGTCGGGGGCTTTTTTATGCCTGACGCTTAGAGCCGAACGTTAAAACGTAACTGCCCTTCCAGCTCTTCTTCTGCTTCATCGAACAGCAAAATCAACGCTCCATAACGTCGGCGCTGTTTTTCAGGTAGATGAACAAACTCTATTTCCAGCGGTAACGGCAACACTTCGCCGATCACTATCTCCCACAGAGAATCCAGATCGCTGATCTGTTCTCTGGCAATACCAAACATCCGCGCAAACTCACGGTAAAAATCACTCTGGTTTTCTATCTCATCAAAATCAAAGGTATAGATATTCATTACCCGCCACCACCTCCGGTAAGCGCTTTCGCAACCCACCAAACTACCCGCCACGACTATTCCTGCACATCGGTTAAGTATAGCCATAAAAAAACCGACGCTTTTGGCGTCGGCTTTTCCGTGTTTAGTTATCCGTCAGGGCATGCTGATACTTATGCAACATGCCAGAGAGTCGTTTTACCGGTTCCGTGACCTGCGGTGGCGCTTCCCAGATGCGCAGTTTTTCCTGATAGATATCGAGTTCCTCAAGAAGTTGTCCGAAGTATCGCCGACGCTTGTCGTCGCTACTGGCGGAAATCACGCGATCGGCGGTACGGCGAAGCTGACGGTGGAAAATAGAGAGATCGTCATTCACCGGAACCGGCGCGTCACGAAGACGTTGATGCGCAATGATCATCGTCAGCGCCAGACGGAACTTGGGTAAATCCCCAGGGAATTTGTTCATCAGCAAAAACAGCTGCTGATAGAGTGCCGGAAGATGGTTTTGCTTACGGCGAACAACATTGGTGGTCATCGCCGAGACGGCCGCCGAAACAAACTGATTGAGCAACACGCGACCGGTCCTGTCACGAGAGTTATCCCGCACCAGTAAGATCACGATAAACGCCAGCATACAGCCGACAATCTGCCCCAATGCGCTGTCCAGAAACTGGCTGAAATGGAAGGTCATGGGGTTGTCGAGCACAATGATGTTAATGGTGCTCGCCAGTGCCCCCATCGAACCCAGGCGGCGTTTCTGGACTTCGATTCCCAGAAAGAATCCCAGTACCGCCAGACTCAGACAGAGCAGCAACATACTTTGTTGGGTGTTAGGGATGATCACCAGAAAATAGAGTAACCCCAACGGCAGCGCCGCCAGCGTCCCGTAGATAAAGTCGATCGCGACCATTCGCGGATTCGGCAATCGCATCGCCAGTGAGGTCACTACCGCAATCATCACCATCGCTCCGCTACCAGACGTCCATCCTGTCCACAGCCAGAACAACGTCCCCAGCACGCATGACAAGGTGGTGCGCCAGAAGTTGACCATCGCATGGTGACGCTCGGCAGACTCCACCTTCACCACGGGCTCGCCCTGTAAAATCTCTTCTTCGGTCGCACTGATTTTCGTATTACCCACCACACCGCGTTTCAATAACAGATACCGCGTGGCTGCCCCGACCCAGGTGTACAGGGTCACCGGCGTTTCCCGCTCACCCGTCCAGGCGATCACGCGACGCATGCGCTTGAGCTGCCGGTGAACATCCTGCGCAGTTTCAACGGGGGTTTCAAACAACTCACGAAACGTATCGGTGATCAATTCCGGACGCGTATTTTGAATCATATAGGTTTCGCAGGATTGCGTGATCAGCGTCAGAGAGAGCGTATTGAGCGCCTTCAGACGTCGGTTAGCACGCCCCCAGCGCGAGGACTCCATGTTCAGATTGCTGCGCATGCCATCCAGTGCCGCAGTACGCCGTACAAGCGCGCTCCAGGCCCGGTCCACTTCCTCACTGTCACCGTGCTTAATGCACAGTTGCATCAGTTGATACTGCGCGATGAGCAGATTATCCAGTTCAAGATCAACCTCTTGCTTCACCGATCGTGGAGAGAAAATCAGATCCGCGACGATGGCACAGACGATGCCAATCACAATCTCGCTACAGCGCTCAAGGGCGAACTGCGGCGTCAATAGCGGTTCCGTTTGAATAGTGATGACGATAATGAGTGCGGTATACCCCGAAAGCCCCCACGCGTAGGAGTTTTCAAGACGCACCAGAGAGGAGATCCAGGTGCAAAATCCCGCCCAAATACAGCACACCAGAATCATCAGCAGCGGTGCGCGAATCATGGTGATGATGATCGCCAGCGCGGCGATACAACCGATAAAGGTTCCGATGATGCGCAACATACCGCGATAGCGGATGGCGCCGGAATACGGTTCGCCTCCGGCAGCAAATGCCGGCCCCGCCGCAACAAGTGCCGCAGTCAGTACTGCCCAGCGCGGCGTTTCAAGCTGAAAGTGAAAGCCAACAAACAGAGCCAGCACAATCGCGCACGCCAGCTTTATCGCAAAGCGAACGTGTTGGCTGGCGATGGTGAACATCCCCATCATGATTAACCAAACTCGCGCAGACGATGCGCTAATTTGCGAAAGAAGGAATCCTGACTTTCATCACGATCCTGCTGGCCGGTGATCACGACAGTCGCCGTTGTACCTGCTGGCCAGAGATTGTTCTGCTGGTCATCAAGACGGATCCGCACCGGAACACGCTGCGCCAGTCGCACCCATTCGAGGTTGGAATCAATGGTCGCCATGCCCTTCGCATCGCGGGTACTGCTGGCATTTGTGACCCCCGCCGCCACGCTGTCCACACTTCCTTTTAACACCCGATTACTGCCCAGCGGCGTAATTTCCGCACGATAGCCCGGATGAACGCCCTCCAGCTTGGTTTCTTCCATATACGCCAGGACATAAAAAGAGTTCTGTTTCACCAGAGCAACTGCCGTGGAACCACGGGTAATAAACTCACCGGTATAGACGTTCAGGTTGGTTATCCAACCGTCTGCCGGTGCGCGAATAACGGTCCGTTCGAGATCTAATTTCGCCAGGTCACGAGTGGCCTGCGCTCTCGCGAGCTGATGCAATACGGTTTGCAGAACGTTGTTGGCCTGATCGATCTCTTCACGAGACATCGCCTGAACGCCAAGACGATTACGTCGACCGGCCTCCTGGCGTTTTTCCTGCGACAACACCTGGTAATACGCCACATCGGCTTCGGCCTCTTCAAGCGCCTTTTTATAACGTGGCTGATCGATGGTAAACAGCACCTGATCCTTTTTCACCAGTTGGTTATCGCGAACATTCACATGGGTGATAAGCCCTGCCACATCTGGCGCGATAGCCACAACATCCGCGCTGAAACGCGCATCACGCGTCCACGGTGACTCGGTGTAATAGACCCAGGCACGAAAAATGGCGATGAACGCCAGAATGACCAGTATCAGCGTAATGGCCGTGCGGGAGATTTTTCTTGTTAGTGTTTTCACTTCAGCCTCAAACAAACATGCGCGATATCAGATAAAACAGGCAGCAATAGAGCGCGGTATTAAACAGCGCCGGATGCCATACAAAATCATAGATACCTGTCGGTACCAGCACCCGGCGCACCAGCCAGAAAATCGCCAGTGATAAAAGAAGTTCGAAAAATATCGGTGGGAAGGACAGCCCAAACACCACGATAACGGGAAACAGACTCATGTTGACCTTGATTGTAGAGAGAGTGCAGGCGATAGAGTTATTAGCCAATGTCGCCGCAGAGAAGGGCAAGGAAAGCCAGGCGAGAGCGACACTGCTGTTATTTGAATAATAATATATTAGCGTAACTGTTATGCTGTTATCTATAATATGTGATCTAAATCACTTTTAAGCCAGAGTGAATAATGGAACGATTAAAACGGATGTCGGTGTTTGCCAAAGTGGTCGAATTTGGCTCCTTTACCGCCGCTGCCAGACAGCTACAAATGAGCGTCTCCTCCATTAGCCAGACCGTGGCAAAACTGGAAGATGAACTGCAGGTGAAGCTGCTGAACCGCAGTACACGCAGCATTGGCCTTACCGAAGCCGGTAAAATTTACTACCAGGGCTGCCGCCGAATGTTGCATGAAGTCCAGGATGTGCATGAGCAGCTCTATGCGTTTAACAACACCCCTATCGGTACGTTGCGCATCGGCTGTTCTTCAACCATGGCGCAAAATGTCCTTGCCGGACTGACCGCCAGGATGCTGAAGGAATACCCTGGGCTCACGGTGAATCTGGTAACAGGTATTCCAGCTCCTGACCTGATTGCCGACGGTCTGGACGTCGTGATTCGGGTCGGCGCGTTGCAGGACTCGAGCCTGTTTTCTCGCCGTCTGGGAGCAATGCCGATGGTGGTCTGCGCCGCAAAAAGCTATCTCGCACAATTTGGCGTACCGGAAAAGCCCGCCGATCTCAGCAACCACTCCTGGCTGGAATACAGCGTGCGACCGGATAACGAATTTGAGCTGATCGCCCCGGAAGGGATCTCCACCCGGCTAATCCCCCAGGGAAGATTCGTGACCAACGATCCTATGACGCTCAGCCGCTGGCTGACGGTTGGTGCCGGGATCGCCTACGTCCCGCTGATGTGGGTGATCAATGAGATCAATCGGGGAGAGCTTGAGATCTTGCTGCCCCGTTATCAGTCAGATCCTCGTCCGGTCTACGCGCTGTACACCGAAAAAGACAAACTGCCCTTAAAAGTGCAGGTAGTGATCAACTATCTGACAGACTACTTTGTCGACGTGGCGAAGCTGTTTCAGGGGATGTACGGCAGAGGGAAGGAAAAGTAATAACAGGCCCGATGGCGCTACGCTTATCGGGCCTGGAGCAGGAACAAATTTCGTAGGCCGGATAAGGCATCAGCCGCCATCCGGCCTCTGACAATCAGGCAGTACCACCCACCGTCAGATTATCCACCTTCAGCGTCGGCTGACCAACGCCTACCGGCAGACTTTGCCCTTCCTTACCACAGACGCCAACACCGTTATCCAGTTTCAGGTCATTGCCGACCATCGAAATTTGCTGCATGGCTTCGATACCTGAACCAATCAGCGTGGCGCCTTTAACCGGCTTCGTCACTTTTCCGTTTTCGATCAGATAGGCTTCTGAGGTCGAGAACACAAACTTACCGGAAGTGATGTCCACCTGGCCGCCGCCAAAATTAGGTGCGTAGATCCCGTATTCAACCGATTCGATAATTTCCTGCGGCGTGGATTTTCCTGGCAACATGTAGGTGTTGGTCATACGCGGCATCGGCAGGTGCGCATAAGACTCACGACGCCCATTCCCTGTAGGCGCAACGCCCATCAAACGCGCATTCAGTTTATCCTGCATGTACCCTTTCAGGATGCCGTTTTCGATCAATACGTTGTACTGTCCCGGCGTCCCTTCGTCATCGATGGCGACAGAGCCACGGCGGTCAACCATCGTGCCGTCGTCAACCACGGTACAAAGCTCAGAAGCCACCAGCTCACCCATATGGCCGCTGAAAACTGATGTACCACGACGGTTGAAATCGCCTTCCAGTCCGTGCCCTACCGCTTCGTGCAGCAACACGCCCGGCCAGCCTGCGCCCAATACCACCGGCAGCGTTCCCGCCGGCGCGGCAACCGCTGAGAGATTCACCAGTGCCATACGTACCGCTTCTTTTGCCCACGCATCCGCGCGCACTTCGCCGTCCAGCGAGCCTAAGAAGAACTCATAGCCAAAACGACCGCCGCCGCCGCTGGCGCCGCGCTCGCGTTTACCGTCCTCTTCAACCTGTACGCTGACAGACAGGCGCACCAGCGGGCGAACATCTGCCGCCAGCGTACCGTCGGTCGCAGCAACCAGAATAAGCTCATAAACGCCGGTCAGGCTGGCAGTCACTTCCTGCACACGTTTGTCGGCTTCACGCGCCACTTTGTCCACACGGCGTAGAATGTCCAGCTTCTCTTCACGGCTCATGCTCTGCAGCGGATCAGCGGAGGTATAAAGTGCCTGATGCTCCACGGCAGCCAGCGTTTTCACTTTGCCGTCCCCGTTTTCCCGCACAATGGTACGTGCCGCGTGAGCACTTTGTTCAAGCGCCAGCAGGCTTATCTGATCCGCGTAAGCAAATCCGGTTTTTTCACCGCTGATCGCACGTACACCAACGCCCTGATCGATGTTGTAAGAACCATCTTTAATGATGCGGTCTTCTAAAACCCAGGATTCGTGATAGCTCGACTGAAAATAGAGATCGCCGTAATCAAGACGGCGTTCGGCCAGTTGGCCCAGAATAGCGAACAGATCCTGATGTTTCAGGCCATTCGCCGCTAGCAATTGTTCACTTACCAGGTTCAGACTCATCGTTTTGCTACTCATTAGTTACTGCGGTAGAAGATCTATTTACTGAGATTGGGGCAATTACTCGCCCCCGTCAAATCATTGCGGGCTTTCTTTACGCGCCTGGCGCAGGACTTCGTTAATCTGCGGTTTGTCTACCGGACCCGTGATGCGGTAGCGCAGAATCGACACTTTGCTCCACAACGGCCCCAGCACTTTACTGGCGGCAAACACTGCCGCGCCGACGATTGGGTTAACCGCAAACGCAGCCGCTACGCCTACCGTCGCGGAGATCTCCGGTGCCACAACCGCCTCCAGATTGAGCTCCCGACGCACCAGATTCACCGACCCCTTCATGGCGATATCGGCTTCCAGGCCATCCACTAGCGTGTCGTCTGTATTCAGAACACCGTCTTTAATCCACGCCGTGCTGCGAATGGAATCGAAATAAAAACCTTCGTTAAAGGTGTCACTGAAATCAAAACGCAGCTTACGCAACAGGGCATCAAAGCTCAGCAAACGCAGTAATTGACCGGCATGACCAGTACTCAGCTCCGTGATTTCACCTTTGCCAAGATGCACTTTTAAAATACCGTTAAGCGAGGCTTCTTCGGGCTGCCACGGCGGGTTACGCCAGTGCAGATCGTAGTCCACATTAAACGACGCATTGCGAATAGGGGTTGAGAAACCAAAGAATCCCGCAGCGGCGTCAATCTTGCTACCGCGCAGTTTACCCTTAAACGATGTGCGTTCACGGTCTGGGATATTCACCCACTCGCCGTCTACCGTCAGTCGGGCGAAACCGGTATCCAGTAACCCGTTAGACAGCGTCAGCGTGTCGCCTTTGATGTCAACATCCCCGTCGATACGCCCGTATTTTTGTCCCCACATCCAGCACTCTTCACAGCGCAGTTGTACGTCCGGCCAGCCACGGAAACTCACTCTGTCATTCGACGAGAACGGTGACGGTGACGGTGACGGCGCACTTCCGCTACTCTTCGCTACGCTCGGGTTGTAATAGAGGTACTTAATATTTGCCAGCCATGGCGCGTTATTACGCATCGCCAGCGTGGCGTTGATCTCTCGCCCTTGTGCGGCGACCTGAGAGCCATTCGGCGAAGGTTCTGAGACAATACTCAGGTTATTCCACTGCTGCCCGCCAAGTGACAGAGAAGGCGTACGCAGCGTAATACGCTGAGGGAAATTTGCATTGGCACCGACATTATCTGCCGCACCTTTCTGGAACAGCGCCAACCATTCTGCACCATCCATGGCCGGCAGGTTTAGTTCGACGCCTTCTTTCTCCGGCAGTTGCGGCGTTGTGTGGCTGTCGGTTGTCCAGATAGCGCGGTCCAGCGTCAATTTGTGATTCAGCAGCCAGCGCGTATTAAAATGGTTTTTATTGCCTGCGCTGCCTGTCAGGTCGAAACTCTGCAAGTTACCCGTTGCTTTAATATTCACAGGCAACGGCTCACCGGGCTGTTTATTTAACGGTGCAGGTAAGTGACTACTTACATTCCGCAGATCGCCTGTCATGTCGATGTTGTACGTCGCACCTGCGTGATACGGGAGATCGATCCCCACTTTGCCGTTCCACGCCATGCTGCCGTTTAACGCACCATTGACTTGCTCTGGCAGCACGCCCATGCGGGTTGGCTGCCAGTTGCCCTTGAGATTGACCGCAACCTGATAGGCTTTCGCGCCTTCGTTGGTAGAGAAATCCACATTCAACGGCTGATTAAACCAGTTTGCCGTCAGCGGCTGGCTCTTGAGATTGCCATTCACAAAACTGAATTTGCCAGTCAGATTTTTCAGCGTGCTGTCGAGCGGTTGAATGAACAAGCTATTGTTGTTCAATGAAACATCGCCCTTCGCCGTCACCTGCTCACCATCCAGCGGGATGTCGAGATGTAAGCGAGCATTCACATCACCGTCAATCTGGAGTTGTTCCAGCGTCGCGCCGAGAGAATCCTTCAGTGGCGTTTCGTCGAAATAGGGACCGACCGCTTTACCTGGCCCCTTGATATCCGCATCAATCAGCAGTTTTTCTTTGCTGTAGTCAGGGATATTCGCCGTCAAATTGCTGGCCCTGACGCCGCCCAGATTGACGCCATCGGTCTTCATCCACAGGCCATCGTTCAGGAAGTTGAGCTCAATATTGAGATCTGTCAGCGCGGGCCAGTCCGGCTGAAACGCAAATTTCGCATTACGCAGCGGCACCAGTACCTGGAACTGACCTTCGTTATGTTTATACGGGAACAGACGCGGATTACCGCCATAGACCAGCGTGGCATTATCCGCCTGGCCACCCTGAATCGCGCCACTGAGATAGTCGACCAGCGCAGTGCCCATCAAGTTTTCCGGGAAGTAGCGCCAGGCCTGAGAACCGTCGTCCGTGCTGATGCCCGCCAGAATGCCTAGCCAGGGTTCATCGCCCGCAGGTTGCAGATAACGGAAACCACCGCGCGCATGGACAGCTTTTGCCTTAACGTCAATATTTCGCCCGTCTAACTGAAAACCTTTATCGTTCTTCAGCCAGTTCAATGTCGCTACGCCATGTTCAATTTCCAGGGGTGCGCGGAAAACGGTTTCATACGGCATTTTGGCCTGTTGCATCGAGGCCGTCAGCGCGCCATTTTCAACGCTCCCCGACAGCGTGCCGGAGAAATTCTCCGCACCGGGTAACAGTTTCCATTGTTTCCAGGCCAGATCATTCCATGAGGCCTGGAAGCGGGTTTTTTCAGTCGCCTGTAAGGGAATGTCCAGCGCCAGGATGTCAATCTTTCCGCTCGGCTGTGTGGCTTGCCAGATGTCGCCCAGGGCAGGGGAGAGTTTTGCGACGACAGGGCGCAACCCATCCATATCGGACAGTTCAAGGTTACTGGCTCGAATACGTAATTCATCACTACGTTTATTGTTCTGCCCGCCCACTTCCTGTTCCGGAACCCAGGCTAAAGTCAGCGCCCCACGCGGCCAGGGCTTGTTATCCAGCGTTATGCTGGTATTCGGAATATAAAATTGCCAACCGGGCTGTTCGCGGCTGATATGCGCGGTCAGATTGTCGACGGAAAAGGAGTGCGCATTATTGTCACCCTTCCAGGTCGCACCGCCCTGTTTGAGCCAGATATCGCCGCCGGAGACTTCGCCTTTGCTAAGCGTCATCCATCCTTCCAGGCTAAAACGTGCCGTCTGTAACGCCACATTGTCCTGCATCCATTTACCCAGCCACGGCTTCACGTCGATGTCATCAGCCTGTAACCAGACCCGGCCATTGTTCAGTAGCCCTTCATCGTCTCGCAGATCCATACGAACCTGCATTACGCCATGCTGTCCGGTGAGACTGGAGAGGCTAACCTGCCCTTCGGCGCGGTGTCTGTCTTTGCCGTTTAGCCAGGTAAGTTGCGGGATCGCCAGTTCAGCGCGCTGGCCTGAAAGGGTGAGAAAACTGATTTGGCTGTCGCGCAGATCGAAGTGATCAAACTGGCGCAGGAAGAGATCGCTAATGCGGTTGGTTTCAAACCCGTCACTGCTCTCGTTGCGTTGGATCGGCGTATTGGTGCGGATATTCAACTGCCAGAAGGTCAGGTCGCGAAACTGCCAGCGCATGTTCAGCAGACTTTGCCAGACATCCAGGGCCAGTGTGACGCGCTTTACGGAGAGTTCACCGCCATCTTTCAGCCTGGCGTGAATATCCCTCGCCTCGAGTGTGGGACCGAAGTTTTGCCAATTGGCGCTCAGTTGGCTGGCAGCAACAGGGATCCCCGTTGCCGACTCAATCCTGGTAAGGATCGTCGGTCGCCAGCTGTCCAGATGGGGCAACGCAAGGCGCAGTCCACTGACCAGCAGCGCTGCGACAACGACGAGCGCGGCTCCAGTGAGCAATAATATCCCCGGCAATCGCCTCACGCGTCTCTCCTTGTCTACCCAAAAACAAGCCGCCAGTTATCTGCGGCTTATTGCCTGTTTACATCATGACCACGTCAAATTGCTCCTGGTTATAGAGCGGTTCAATTTGCACTTTGACCTGCTTGCCGACGAAGATTTCCACTTCTGCCAACGCATGCGACTCCTCGCCTTTCAACGTCTCCGCAACGGAAGGAGAAGCATAGACCAGGAATCGGTCTGAATCGTAAGCATGATGAACGCGGACAATTTCACGCATAATCTCGTAGCAGACGGTTTCGACCGTTTTCACCGTACCGCGCCCATGGCAAGTCGGACACTCATTGCATAGCACATGTTCCACACTTTCACGCGTACGCTTGCGCGTCATCTCCACCAGCCCCAACTGCGAAAAGCCGTTGATGCTGGTCTTCACGCGATCTTTGCTGAGCGCCTGCTCCAGTGAATGCAGCACGCGGCGTCGGTGATCTTCATTATTCATGTCGATAAAATCGATAATGATAATCCCGCCCAGATTGCGCAATCTCAGCTGCCGGGCAATGGCCTGCGTCGCTTCAATGTTGGTATTGAAGATGGTGTCATCGAGGTTTCGATGCCCGACAAACGCGCCAGTATTAATATCAACGGTGGTCATGGCTTCAGTCTGATCGATAATCAGATAGCCGCCAGATTTCAGCTCAACTTTACGCTCCAGTGCCCGCTGGATCTCATTTTCGACATCAAAGAGATCAAAAATGGGCTGACGTCCACTGTAGTGCTCCAGCTTGCTGGTCATTTCTGGAATATATTCTGCGGTGAATTCCAGCAGTGCCTCGTAAGTCAGGCGCGAATCCACACGGATCCGGTCGAGCTGTGCGTCGGCAAAATCACGTAAAACACGCTGTGCCAGCGCCAGTTCGCCATACATCTGATAGCGGGTTTGCGGGCGCTTTTTGCGCTCCATGACTTTGGTCCAGACGCGTTTGAGATAGGCGGCATCTGATGCCAGATCCTCTTCGCATACCCCTTCCGCCGCCGTACGAATGATAAATCCGCCCTGCTCGTCGCAATAATCAGCGACCACATTTTTCAGGCGTTCACGTTCGGCTTCGCTTTCAATACGCTGAGAAACGCCAACGTGTGACGCACCCGGCATAAAGACGAGATAACGGGAAGGCAGCGTAATGTCCGTGGTCAGGCGGGCGCCTTTGGTGCCGAGCGGATCTTTAACCACCTGTACCATCAGATCCTGCCCCTGACGCACCAGCTCAGAGATGTCACGTACGGTGAAGTTTTTTTGTTCCTCACCGGCCACGCACTCGGTGTGTGGCATAATGTCTGAAGCGTGAAGAAATGCGGCTTTATCCAGTCCAATATCTACAAAAGCCGCCTGCATACCCGGAAGTACGCGACTCACACGACCTTTGTAGATATTGCCTACTATTCCGCGTCGCGCCTCACGTTCAATATGAATTTCCTGAAGAATACCGCCATCAATGTACGCCACTCGTGTTTCCGATGGCGTTACGTTTACCAACAATTCAGCCGTCATGTGTATCCCTTTTCTCACGCAGTGAGTTAAAATTACTCAGCAACTCATACGTTTCAACCAGCGGTAAGCCGACCACGGCGTGATAGCTGCCATTTATCTTCCTGACAAAACAGCCACCCAACCCCTGAATACCGTATGCACCTGCTTTATCCATCGGTTCACCGCTGGCGACATAGCCTGCGATGTCCTCGTCGGTCAGTGCTCTGAAGGTCACCTCTGTCACCACCAGGCAGTCCAGCACGTACTGGCTGTCAGCCAGTGCAACGGCAGTCATCACCTGGTGCGTTTTTCCGGACATTTTGCGCAACATCTGCGTCGCGTGCGCAGCATCACGTGGTTTTTCCAGCACTTCACCACCCAGGATAACGATGGTATCTGCCCCCAGCACCGGTAAATCACGCGGCGTTTGCGCCACGCCCGCTTGCGCCTTTTCTCGCGCCAGACGAGAGACATACTGTTGAGCGCTTTCTCCCTCACGACGTTTTTCTTCAACACCGGTAAGGATACGTTCAAAAGAGACGCCAAGCTGCGTTAACAACTCCTGACGACGCGGAGAACCGGAAGCTAAATACAGAGAAGTCATAAAAACCTTTATTGCACCGCGAACTGCTGACGCACTTTACGCATCAGCAAAAATAACCATGGCCAGAGCACACCATTGACTACACTACTCCAGAATACTTCAGGTCTGAAAGAGACATTGATCACTAAAAACTCGGCCCAGAAAACAATAATATCGACGACCAGAGAAAGTAGCATAACCACCAGCGCCTGCTGCCAGAGCGCCAGGTTTCGGAATAGCTGGAATTTCAGTGCAACCAAATAGGCGATGATGCTCATTGACAAAGCCCGCACGCCAAGCGTTGAGCCGCTGATCAAATCCAGTATGGCACCCATCACAAATCCCGTACCGACATTTACGCGGTGCGGTAGCGCGAGAGTCCAGTACAGCAAAATGAGCAGCACCCAGTTTGGCCGGAAGACGATAATGTCGTCCGGCCAGGGCATGACTTGCAGCAACAGTGCGATAAGAAACGAGAGCCAGATAACCCAGCGTCCCTGGCTACGATAGCTTGCCACTATTGCCCTCCCGGCGCGCGGGGCGGTGGCGTCGTCGCATCCGCTGGCGGTTGGGTTATCCCTGTCGCTGGAGCTGGAACGGGCGCAGGCGGCCCCATCGCGTCTGGCGCAGGAAGAACTTGCGGCATCATCTGCATCAGGCGTTCATTTGCTACACGGTGTACTTCTTCCGGCGTCATTGGGTTCGCGCCGTTACGGTCAGCGCCCCACAGCAACAGCAGGTAACGCAGGCGCTGTAAACCCGCCGTCGGACGGGCCTGAATCACGGTGTAAGCACGCTGCGTATCCAGCTTAACGGAAGAGACCACCGCAACCGGATACCCTTCCGGGAACCGACCACCCAGACCGGATGTCACCAGCACATCGCCAACGCGAATATCGGTATTGGCCGGTAAATGCTCAAGCTGCAAATCATCAGTGCAACCATTGCCCGCAGCGATAACGCGAATATCGTTACGCAGTACCTGAATCGGCAGCGCATGCGTCGCGTCGCAAATTAGCAGTACACGGCTGGTCAGTTTTGCTACCGCAACAACCTGACCGACCACGCCTTTGTCGCTGATGACCGGCTGGCCTTCATAAACGCCGTTAACGCTGCCTTTGTCGATCACCACCTGATCGCTGTAAGGGTCGTTCACCGTTGAGATGACCTGAGTCACCATCTTTTGCTCATCCTGACGCAGCGGCGATCCCAGCAGCTCGCGCAAGCGCGCGTTCTCCTGTTTATATTGCCCCAGCATCAGTATTTCGCTGTTTTTCAGCAGCAGTTCCTGCCGCAACGCCCGGTTTTCAAGTTCGAGTTGGTCACGCGATGCCAGCGTTTGCGATACGCCGTCGAGTAATTCCCGGGGACCATTTGAAATAAAGTAGAAAGGACTGACGGCGGTATCCATGTACGTTCGAATTTGACTGAACGTACCCAGGCGGCTGTCGGCAATAATCACGCCGAGCGCAACCAGCACCGCCAGAATGAGGCGAATCTGTAGCGACGGGCCACGGCTAAAAATGGGCTTCATAGGCTATGCGTATTCTCGTGTCAGAGCGGAAGGGCAGCCCACGGGCTACCCTGCCTGCACTCGACTACTCTTCGCTAAACAGATCGCCGCCGTGCATGTCGATCATTTCCAGCGCCTTGCCGCCGCCGCGCGCCACACAGGTCAGCGGATCTTCAGCAACAACGACTGGGATACCGGTCTCTTCCATTAACAGACGGTCAAGGTTACGCAGCAATGCGCCACCGCCGGTCAGAACCATACCACGCTCGGAGATGTCGGACGCCAGCTCTGGCGGGCACTGTTCCAGTGCAACCATCACCGCGCTCACGATACCAGTCAGCGGTTCCTGCAGCGCTTCCAGAATCTCGTTTGAGTTCAGGGTAAAGCCACGCGGAACGCCTTCAGCCAGGTTACGGCCGCGAACTTCGATTTCGCGCACTTCGTCGCCCGGATAGGCGGAGCCGATTTCGTGTTTAATACGCTCTGCGGTGGCTTCACCGATCAGAGAGCCGTAATTACGACGTACGTAATTGATGATCGCTTCGTCGAAGCGGTCGCCGCCAATACGCACGGAAGAAGAGTAAACCACACCGTTCAGGGAGATAACCGCAACTTCAGTGGTACCGCCACCGATATCGACAACCATAGAACCGGTTGCTTCGGAAACCGGCAGACCGGCACCAATGGCCGCCGCCATCGGTTCTTCAATCAGGAACACTTCACGAGCGCCTGCGCCCTGAGCGGATTCACGAATCGCACGACGTTCAACCTGAGTCGCGCCAACCGGAACACACACCAGTACGCGAGGGCTTGGACGCATAAAGCTGTTGCTGTGCACTTGCTTGATAAAGTGCTGGAGCATTTTTTCAGTCACGAAGAAGTCAGCGATAACGCCGTCTTTCATTGGGCGAATCGCAGCGATATTGCCCGGCGTACGCCCCAGCATCTGCTTCGCGTCATGACCTACTGCAGCCACGCTTTTTGGTGAGCCGGCACGATCCTGACGAATGGCCACAACGGAAGGCTCATTCAATACGATGCCTTGTCCTTTTACATAAATCAGGGTATTCGCGGTACCCAGGTCAATGGACAGGTCATTGGAAAACATGCCACGAAATTTTTTCAACATACTAAGGGATAATCCTGAAAGCTGGGGCGGAAAACAAAATCCGCTTACTTTACCAACCACACGCAGCAGCGACAAGGCGCAAAAATCATCTGCTACGGTGAAAATTAGTGCAGTTCGTTTCCTTTGTTACAAATCTCTGCCTGAGTCCCTCAGGGCTGAGTACATCAGCAGCCATCCTCGCCCGCATTTGCAACCTGTCAAAGGTCATTCACCTGCATATTTGCTGCAACAATCTGGCGAGCAGACAAGCACACCCCCATGAGGCACAGCGCGCGTTATTCTACGTGAAAACAAATTAAACGGCAGGTTAAACCGAGTATCTTTGCGAATATTTTTTCACGTTTGTGTCAAGTGGCTGTGATGAGGCAAAAAAATCGCCCTGTCCGCCCGCCACTCCGCGCTCGGTCAATGTGTGCCACTCGCTACGCGATCGGACGCCCGTGGCGTAAACCTGCGTATGGGTGCCCGTGCAGGCCTCCACCAGACTTTGAACCAACAGCTGGTTCTCCGTTCGCTTCTCAATGTTTCTTACCAGGCCGGGATGCAGCTTGAGCAATTCGACATTGAGTTCTTTAATCCAACTGGTGCTTACCAGCGTCAAACCCGCCTGCGTAACCGCCACCCGAACGCCAAGCGCGTTCACCAGACGAATCACAGGCTGTAACCGGCTGATGTGTTGACACACATCTGCCTCTGCAAGTTCAATAATTATGCGTTTCCGATACGATTTTTCACACTGCATCAAGGTATCACGCAACCAGCGCTGGAAACGGGGACGAATTAACGACTCCACCGTCACCTGCATGGCCAGGGATTCTTGCGGCCAGTAACCTAATAATGGGATCAGGCGACTGATCTGCAGGCGGTCGTACTCTTCCGACAAGCCAAACTGCAGCACCATCGGCATGTATTCCGCCGCAATCACCTCTTCTTCGCCATCAAAAATGCGACACATCAGTTCCCGATGGTGTACCCGGCCTTCGCGCGTCACCGCCGGTTTTTGATAAATTCGTGGCCCGCCGCGAGTCAGCATCTGCTCAATGAGTGTACGCCAGCGCACGTTGCCACGGCCTTTTTCCGGCAGGGAATCGTCATAAACCGCCCAACTGTTCCCTCCCTGCAATACGGCATTGCGGGTGGCGGCTTCAGCATGTTCCATCACTTGTTCCGTTGACTGCCCGCTGCGCCAGGCGCAAATACCAATATGCACCATATCGTCACGATCGAGCATTTTATTCACCGGTAACGCGTCGACCGCTTTTAGCAGCTGCCCGGCAATACTTTCAGATTCTTTCAGTGTGCGGTGCGGTAATAAAACGGCGAAGTCGCTGCGGTGATAGCGCGCCAGGAGCGAACCTGGGTAGCGCATGATGAATGTCGAGAGCAGATTAATAAGCATGAACAGCTGCTCTTCGGCAAGGTTACGCCCCCCACTGTCGCGCAGAAGATTAAAGTCTGGCAGCCGGATCATCATCACTACGCCATGCGCGCCGACCTTCTCCTGGTCTTCCAGCAACGTCGCCAGTTGGTTATCAAAAAACAGGCGGTTGCCCAGCCCTGTTTTTATATCCTGCGCCGCGTAAGAGCGGATCAACGTATCCAGCCGACTGCGTTGTTCGCGGGCATTCTGAATTTCAGAGAGCAGCATATCGAGCGCGCTACTGGTTCGCGCTGGCCACTCATACACCGAGCCACGCACGTTTGGCCCGCGTTCGCCGTTTAAAATGCGCGTCGAACGCACTTCCAGAAGTTCCTGACCGAAAAGCTGACGCTGCAGCCAACGCACTGCCAGAAACAGCATGAGAATAATGAATCCAATCGCCAGCGTCAGCGGTGCGGTGGTCATCAGCGAATGGAAGTAATTGCCCATGGGATCCTGATACACCAGATGCAATGACATTCCAGGGTGCTTCACCAAAGGCACCGTCAGCTCACGGTAAAGATGATTGGTGCCTGCCGGACGATAGCTGCCGTGACGTGAATAGCTGTAAACCTGCTTTGTTCCCTGCAGAATATCGGTGCGCACAATATCGGCCGACATCATCAGTTCGTTAACCTGGGGCGTCAGCGTGACGAAATCGCTGGAGACAAGATGGGTATCGATTGCCGTGGCGACCGCCTGAACGCGGCTGGAGTACTTGTACTGAATGGCGTTGTAGAAACTCAGCGAACTGCCAATGAGCGTCACGAAGATCGTGAGTCCAGTGAGCAGCGTAACAAAGGCTGAAAATTTCGTCGTTAATCGCATCCTTGTGTTAACTCCGATAGTTATAAAGCGGCAAAAAAGTGATAAAGCGACACGAAAACGCAAAACTAAACACGAAATCCGCCCTGTTGCGCAAAGTGTGCGGGCATACTACCAAATCAGGTATATCTGGCAATTTATTGCGCTGAATCGACTTCACGTTTTAATTAGCGAGTATAGTCTTCGTAGATAATTTTCCAATCCACGATGCCCAATGGATTTCGGGTTGCCGCTTGAAAAACGACGGGCACATGCAAATTGAGGACAGGTTATGCAGGCTTTGATCTTAGAACAGCAGGACGGTAAAACCCTCGCATCCGTTCAGACCCTCGAAGAAAGTCGGCTGCCGGAAGGTGATGTGACGGTGGACATACACTGGTCGAGCCTGAACTACAAAGACGCACTCGCCATAACGGGCACAGGTAAAATTATCCGTCATTTTCCGATGATTCCTGGTATTGATTTCGCGGGTACCGTTTGCGCAAGCGAAGATCCCCGTTTTCATGCAGGGCAAGAGGTATTACTGACCGGCTGGGGAGTAGGTGAAAACCACTGGGGCGGTCTGGCAGAACGCGCACGGGTGAAAGGCGACTGGCTGGTTGCCCTTCCGCAAGGGCTGGATGGCCGTAAAGCGATGGTCATCGGCACCGCCGGGTTTACGGCAATGCTGTGCGTAATGGCGCTGGAAGATGCGGGCATTCGCCCTGAAGACGGTGAGATTGTGGTCACTGGCGCCAGCGGCGGTGTGGGCAGTACCGCCGTCGCGCTGCTGCATAAACTGGGTTATCAGGTTGCGGCGGTATCGGGCCGTGAAAGCACCCATGACTACCTGCGTAGCCTTGGCGCCAACCGCATTCTCGGCCGCGATGAATTTGCCGAAACTCGCCCACTGGAGAAACAGCTCTGGGCAGGCGCAATTGATACTGTCGGCGACAAGGTGTTGGCAAAAGTGCTGGCGCAAATGAACTACGGCGGCTGTGTCGCCGCCTGCGGACTGGCGGGTGGGTTTACTCTGCCAACCACGGTAATGCCATTTATTCTGCGTAATGTGCGTTTACAGGGCGTGGATTCGGTCATGACGCCCGCCGCCCGCCGTGCACAAGCATGGAAACGCCTGGTTAACGACCTGCCAGAATCTTTCTATACGCAGGCAGCAACAGAAATTACCCTGGCTGACGCACCGAAGTTCGCTAATGCCATCATTAATAACCAGGTACAAGGCCGCACGCTGGTGAAGGTAAAATAAGGGCGTACGCATCAGAAATTTACACTTAATTAACTAAATTTCGCAGCAGATTGACAGACTTCCTGCCATAGTAACTACGCGCCACCCGTGAGCCATGGCGCGTATACCGGGGTCTGTTATGAAAAGAATACGTCCATTTACAGAAGCCGATGTCACTGCCGAATCGGCTTTTTTTATGCAACGCCGCCAGGTCCTCAAAGCGTTAGGGATCAGCACCGCGGCCCTGTCACTGCCCGCCACTGCCCATGCCGATCTCCTGGATTGGTTTAAAGGCAACGATCGCCCGCCAGCACCTGCCGGTAAGCCGCTGAAGTTCAGTAAGCCTTCCGCCTGGCAAAACGATCTGCCGTTAACGCCAGCCGATAAAGTCTCCGGCTATAACAACTTCTACGAATTTGGCCTGGATAAAGCAGACCCGGCAGCGAATGCGGGTAGTCTGAAAACCGATCCCTGGACCCTGAAGATCAGCGGTGAGGTGGCGAAACCCTTAACGCTGGATCATGACGCGCTAACCACGCGTTTTCCGCTTGAAGAGCGCATTTACCGCATGCGTTGCGTTGAAGCGTGGTCCATGGTCGTCCCCTGGATTGGTTTTCCTCTGCATAAATTGCTGGCGCTGGTTGAACCCACCAGCAACGCCAAATATGTCGCGTTCGAAACCCTCTACGCGCCCGACCAAATGCCGGGGCAAAAAGATCGTTTTATTGGCGGAGGGCTGAAATATCCCTACGTTGAGGGACTGCGTCTGGATGAGGCGATGCACCCACTCACGCTGCTCACCGTGGGGGTATATGGCAAAGCGCTTCCCCCGCAAAACGGCGCCCCTATCCGTTTAACAGTGCCGTGGAAGTATGGTTTTAAAGGGATTAAGTCGATTGTGAGTATCAAATTGACCCGTGAACGCCCTCCTACCACCTGGAATCTGGCCGCCCCTAACGAGTACGGTTTTTATGCGAATGTGAACCCACAGGTCGATCACCCTCGCTGGTCGCAAGCGACAGAACGTTTTATCGGTTCAGGCGGTATTCTGGATGTGCAACGCCAGCCCACACTTCTGTTCAACGGTTATGCCGATGACGTTGCCGCTCTCTATCGCGGTTTGAATTTGCGGGAGAATTTCTAAGTGCGATTGTCGGTAAAACAGATAACCGGGCTGAAAGTGCTTTTACATCTCGCCGGTTTGTTACCGTTTTTGTGGCTCGTATGGGCAGTGAACAACGGGGGGCTAAGCGCTGACCCCGTCAAAGATATTCAACACTTTACCGGTAGGACTGCACTGAAATTCCTCCTGGCGACCTTGCTCGTCGCCCCTCTGGCGCGCTACGCTAAACAGCCATTATTGATACGCATCCGTCGCTTATTAGGACTATGGTGTTTCGCCTGGGCGACGCTGCATTTGACCAGCTATGCGACGCTGGAGTTAGGTATTAATAATCTTGCGCTGTTCGGCCGCGAATTGATTACGCGCCCCTATTTGGTGCTGGGGATTATCAGTTGGACTATATTGTTGGCCCTCACATTAACGTCCACGCAGGCTGCACAACGAAAACTGGGTAAACGCTGGCAACTTTTGCACAACTTCGTCTATCTTGTGGCGATTCTTGCGCCCATTCATTACCTGTGGTCGGTAAAAATTATCTCCCCGCAACCGGTCATTTATGCCCTGCTTGCGTTTGCGCTTTTGGCATGGCGTTACAAGAAGTTCCGCCAATGGTGGCGGTAGTTGCCCGATATGTGCGGCTTGTTGCAAAACACAGACTCTCTGATGGCGTTTACAGGTTAGCGGTTGATTATCTTCCCTGATAAGACCAGTATTTAGCTGCCAATTGCTACGAAATCGTTATAATGTGCGACCTTGGTTTCCCCGACAGTGTTTTTAAGCCGCTGAAAAGGTGACATTCGCGCATTGAAGGTATATTTTGTTTTTTGCCGGAGGATTGCAGAAGATCGCAGCACAATGTCCGACAAGTCTCATATAACAACGTGAGGCCAAATATACCGGCGTCCCGACATGACTGGAGATTCACTTGATTGCCAGCGTCCGGGACATACGCTTTACAGACGGCAGTAAAACGCCTGTCACAATCACACTAAACAAAGAGTACGGAACCCACTCATGGATATTCGTAAGATTAAAAAACTGATCGAGCTGGTTGAAGAATCAGGCATCTCCGAACTGGAAATTTCTGAAGGCGAAGAGTCTGTACGCATCAGCCGTGCAGCGCCAAATGCAGGTTTTCCTATGATGCAACAGGCTTATGCTGCGCCAATGATGCAACAGCCAGCTCTGTCTAACGCTGTCGCTCAGGCTGTAACTCCAAGCATGGAAGCCCCAGCAGCAGCTGAAATCAGTGGTCACATCGTACGTTCCCCGATGGTTGGTACCTTCTACCGCACTCCGAGCCCGGATGCAAAAGCGTTCATCGAAATCGGTCAGAAAGTTAACGCGGGCGATACCCTGTGCATCGTTGAAGCCATGAAAATGATGAACCAGATCGAAGCCGATAAATCCGGCGTGGTGAAAGCGATTCTGGTCGAAAGTGGTCAACCGGTAGAATTTGACGAGCCGCTGGTCGTCATCGAATAACGAGGCGAACATGCTGGATAAAATTGTTATCGCCAACCGCGGCGAGATCGCACTGCGTATTCTTCGTGCCTGTAAAGAACTGGGCATCAAGACGGTCGCTGTGCACTCAAGCGCGGATCGCGATTTAAAACACGTATTGTTGGCGGATGAGACGGTCTGTATTGGCCCGGCTCCGTCCGTAAAAAGCTATCTGAACATCCCGGCTATCATCAGCGCCGCTGAAATCACCGGCGCGGTGGCAATTCATCCGGGTTACGGCTTCCTCTCTGAGAACGCCAACTTTGCTGAACAAGTTGAACGCTCTGGCTTTATCTTCATCGGTCCGAAAGCCGACACCATCCGCCTGATGGGCGACAAAGTGTCTGCAATCACCGCAATGAAAAAAGCCGGTGTGCCAACCGTACCAGGTTCTGACGGCCCTCTGACTGACGATATGGATGCTAACCGTGCTCATGCTAAACGCATTGGCTACCCGGTTATCATCAAAGCGTCCGGCGGTGGCGGCGGTCGCGGTATGCGCGTTGTACGTAGCGATGCTGAACTGGCGCAGTCCATTTCCATGACCAAAGCTGAAGCGAAAGCCGCCTTCAGCAACGACATGGTTTACATGGAAAAATACCTGGAAAACCCACGCCACATCGAAATTCAGGTGCTGGCTGACGGTCAGGGTAACGCTATTTATCTGGCAGAACGTGACTGCTCCATGCAGCGTCGTCACCAGAAAGTGGTCGAAGAGGCTCCAGCACCGGGCATTACGCCGGAACTGCGTCGCTACATCGGCGAGCGCTGCTCTAAAGCGTGTGTCGATATCGGCTATCGCGGTGCGGGTACTTTCGAGTTCCTGTTCGAAAACGGCGAGTTCTACTTCATTGAAATGAACACCCGTATTCAGGTTGAACACCCGGTTACCGAAATGATCACCGGTGTTGACCTGATCAAAGAGCAGTTGCGTATTGCTGCCGGTCAGCCTCTGTCCATCAAACAGGACGAAGTTGTGGTTAAAGGCCATGCGGTAGAATGCCGTATCAACGCCGAAGACCCGAACACCTTCCTGCCAAGCCCGGGTAAAATCACGCGTTTCCACGCGCCGGGTGGCTTTGGTGTGCGTTGGGAATCTCATATCTACGCCGGTTACACCGTACCGCCGTACTATGACTCAATGATCGGTAAGCTTATCTGCTACGGCGAAAACCGTGATGTGGCGATTGCCCGCATGAAGAACGCCCTGCAAGAGCTGATCATCGACGGGATCAAAACCAACGTTGAACTGCAGATGCGTATCATGAGCGACGAGCACTTCCAGAATGGTGGAACCAACATCCACTATCTGGAGAAGAAACTCGGTCTGCAAAACAAGTAAGCATACGCTAACTGAAAAAGGCCGGATTATCCGGCCTTTTTTATTTCTGGGGATCGTAAAGCCCCATCATGTACAATCCCGCTTTCTTCATCCACAAGGGACAAAAAATGGACAAACGTTTTGTTCAGGCCCATAAAGAAGCGCGCTGGGCGCTGTGGCTGACCCTTTTATATTTGGCGGCTTGGTTAGTAGCTGCTTACTTACCTGATTCGGCGCTGGGCATTACCGGACTGCCACACTGGTTTGAAATGGCCTGTCTGTTAACGCCGCTGGTCTTTATTTTACTCTGCTGGGCAATGGTGAAATTTATCTATCGCGATATTCCTCTGGAGGATGACGATGCAGCTTGAAGTCATTTTGCCGCTTGTTGCTTATCTTCTGGTGGTCTTTGGCCTCTCGGTCTACGCCATGAGAAAAAGAGCCACTGGCAGCTTCCTGAATGAGTATTTTCTCGGTAGTCGCTCAATGGGGGGGGTTGTCCTGGCAATGACGCTGACCGCCACCTACATCAGCGCCAGTTCATTTATTGGCGGCCCCGGTGCCGCCTACAAGTACGGGCTGGGTTGGGTACTGCTGGCCATGATCCAGTTGCCTGCAGTCTGGCTCTCGCTGGGCATTCTCGGTAAAAAATTCGCTATTCTGGCACGGCGTTACAATGCCGTGACGCTTAACGATATGCTGTTTGCCCGTTACCAAAGCCGTCTTCTGGTGTGGCTGGCCAGTCTCAGTTTACTGGTGGCATTTGTGGGTGCAATGACCGTGCAGTTCATTGGCGGTGCGCGTCTGCTGGAGACGGCGGCGGGGATCCCCTACGACACCGGCTTGCTGATTTTTGGTATCAGTATCGCGCTGTACACTGCATTTGGCGGCTTTCGCGCCAGCGTGCTCAACGACACTATGCAAGGCATGGTGATGCTGATTGGCACAATCGTCCTGCTGGTAGGCGTGGTGCATGCTGCAGGCGGTTTAAGCCATGCCGTAGAAACCTTGCAAACGATCGATCCGAAGCTGGTTTCGCCACAGGGTGCGGACGATATTCTGTCGCCAGCCTTTATGACCTCGTTTTGGGTACTGGTCTGTTTCGGCGTTATCGGCCTGCCGCATACGGCGGTGCGCTGCATCTCCTATAAAGACAGTAAAGCGGTACACCGGGGAATCATTATCGGCACGATTGTGGTGGCGATCCTGATGTTCGGTATGCACCTGGCGGGTGCGTTAGGCCGTGCGGTCATCCCTGACCTGACGGTGCCCGATCTGGTTATCCCGACGCTGATGGTCAAAGTGTTACCTCCCTTTGCCGCAGGGATCTTTCTGGCGGCCCCTATGGCGGCGATCATGTCGACGATCAACGCCCAGTTGCTGCAAAGTTCCGCTACGATCATTAAAGATCTCTATCTGAACATTCGCCCGGAACAGATTGCCAATGAAACACGGCTCAAGCGGATGTCGGCGGTGATAACCCTTTTGCTGGGCGCGCTGCTACTCCTTGCCGCGTGGAAGCCGCCAGAGATGATCATCTGGCTGAATCTGCTGGCATTTGGCGGGCTGGAAGCGGTGTTCTTATGGCCGCTGGTACTCGGCCTGTACTGGGAACGTGCGAATGCGGCAGGGGCATTGAGCGCCATGATCGTCGGTGGCGTGCTGTATGCCGTACTGGCCACCTTTAATGTTCAGTACATGGGCTTCCATCCTATTGTGCCCTCGTTGCTGCTAAGTTTGTTGGCTTTCCTGGTCGGAAACCGTTTTGGTTCAACCGCCCCACAAGCCTCCGTATTGACTACTGATAAATAAAGAGTTTTGCTATGCCTTGGATCCAACTGAAACTGAATACCACCGGTGCGAATGCTGAAGAGTTAAGCGACGCTCTGATGGAAGCGGGCGCCGTTTCTATCACCTTCCAGGATACGCACGATACGCCGGTGTTTGAACCGTTGCCGGGCGAAACCCGTCTTTGGGGCGATACGGATGTGACTGGCCTTTTCGACGCCGAAACCGACATGAAAGAGGTGGTGGCCATCCTTGAGAATCACCCTCTGCTGGGCACTGGCTTCGTCCATAAAATCGAACAGCTCGAAGACAAAGACTGGGAGCGCGAATGGATGGATAACTTCCACCCGATGCGCTTTGGCGAACGTCTGTGGATTTGCCCAAGCTGGCGTGATGTTCCGGATGAAAACGCCGTTAACGTCATGCTGGACCCGGGTCTGGCGTTTGGTACCGGTACGCACCCTACCACCTCATTGTGCCTGCAATGGCTGGATGGACTTGATCTGAACGGTAAGACGGTTATCGACTTTGGCTGTGGCTCCGGCATTCTGGCCATTGCGGCCCTGAAGCTGGGTGCGGCAAAAGCGATCGGTGTGGATATTGACCCACAGGCCATTCAGGCCAGCCGTGACAATGCCCAACGTAATGGCGTCTCTGACCGCCTGGAACTCTATCTGCCGCAAGACCAGCCAGAAGCCATGAAAGCCGATGTCGTCGTGGCAAACATCCTGGCAGGCCCATTACGCGAACTGGCACCGTTAATCAGCGTGCTGCCCTCTGAGGGCGGTTTACTGGGACTTTCTGGCATTCTCGCCAGTCAGGCAGACAGTGTTTGTGAAGCGTACGCCGATCTCTTTACCCTCGACCCCGTGGTAGAGAAAGAAGAATGGTGTCGTATTACCGGTCGTAAAAAGTAATACATTCGGCGTGGTTATTCGACCACGCCTCTTGCCCCGAGAGGTGGGCGGGATTGTCCTGTAATGAGGCCGCGATCACAGAGTCAGACGATAATTTGCTGATTAATTCAGCAGATTATCTTGTTTGCGCACTTCTCAATGAAGAAAAAATGAGAAGTTACGCAAAATTGCAGACGTATAAATTTCCCGCGTAAATTTATAACTCAATGATTTATATAATCTATTAATAATTACCGTCCGCTTTAACTGCGATTCTTTGATCCACCTCAGAGGATTGGTCAAAGTTTGGCCTTTCATCTCGGGCAAAAAATGCGTAATATACGCCGCCTTGCAGTCACAGTATGGTCATTTCTTAACTCATGCGCATCGGACAATACCAGCTTAGAAATCGCCTGATCGCAGCGCCCATGGCTGGCATTACTGACAGACCTTTTCGGACGCTGTGTTATGAGATGGGAGCAGGTTTAACAGTATCTGAGATGATGTCTTCTAACCCGCAAGTGTGGGAAAGCGACAAATCTCGTTTACGGATGGTGCACGTTGATGAGCCAGGAATTCGCACGGTGCAAATTGCCGGTAGCGACCCTGTTGAAATGGCTGATGCCGCACGTATTAACGTGGAAAGCGGCGCCCAAATTATTGATATCAATATGGGGTGTCCGGCTAAAAAAGTGAATCGCAAGCTTGCAGGTTCAGCCCTACTACAGTACCCGGATCTCGTGAAGTCGATACTCAACGAGGTCGTCAGTGCTGTGGACGTTCCTGTCACTCTCAAGATTCGCACCGGTTGGGCTCCGGAACACCGTAACTGCGTAGAGATTGCCCAACTGGCTGAAGACTGTGGCATTCAGGCTCTGACCATTCATGGACGCACCCGCGCCTGTCTGTTCAATGGAGACGCTGAGTACGACAGCATTCGGACAGTTAAGCAGAAAGTTTCCATTCCGATTATCGCGAATGGCGACATAACTGACCCGCATAAAGCCAGAGCTGTACTCGACTATACGGGGGCGGATGCCCTTATGATAGGCCGTGCTGCTCAGGGAAGACCCTGGATCTTTCGGGAAATCCAGCATTATCTGGACACTGGGGAGCTGCTACCCCCCCTGCCTCTGGCAGAGGTTAAGCGCTTGCTTTGCGCGCATGTTCGGGAACTGCATGACTTTTATGGTCAGGCAAAAGGGTACCGAATTGCACGTAAACACGTCTCCTGGTATCTCCAGGAGCACGCTCCAAATGACCAGTTTCGGCGCACATTCAACGCCATTGAGGATGCCAGCGAACAGCTGGTGGCGTTGGAGGCATACTTCGAAAATTTTGCGTAAACAGAAATAAAGAGCTGACAGAACTATGTTCGAACAACGCGTAAATTCTGACGTACTGACCGTTTCTACCGTTAACTCTCAGGATCAGGTAACCCAAAAACCCCTGCGTGACTCGGTTAAACAGGCACTGAAGAACTATTTTGCTCAACTGAATGGTCAGGATGTGAATGACCTCTATGAGCTGGTACTGGCTGAAGTAGAACAGCCCCTGTTGGACATGGTGATGCAATACACCCGTGGTAACCAGACCCGCGCTGCCCTGATGATGGGCATCAACCGTGGTACGCTGCGTAAAAAATTGAAAAAGTACGGCATGAACTAATTTCGATTAGCTAATTGCTTGTGTAAAAAGGCGCTACTCGGCATGGGGAAGCGCCTTTTTTATTCGCATCACACAGGAGTTTAACCATGAATGCTGGATTTGCCCCTAACTACTATGGCGATGAATCTAAAAAAATAATCCATGGTGATGCGCTGACTGAACTGAAAAAACTGCCTTCCGGCAGCGTCGACCTTATCTTTGCCGATCCCCCTTACAACATCGGAAAAGACTTCGATGGCATGGTCGAATCATGGAACGAAGAGGTTTTTCTTGCCTGGCTGTTCGAATGTATTGATGAGTGCCACCGGGTCCTGAAGAAACAGGGCACGATGTACATCATGAACAGCACCGAAAACATGCCGCATATCGATCTTAAATGCAGAAAACTGTTTGATATTAAAAGCCGTATCGTATGGTCATACGACAGCTCAGGCGTGCAGGCTAAAAATTTCTTTGGTTCGATGTATGAGCCGATCCTGATGATGGTCAAAGACCCCAAAAGTTATACCTTCAACCGGGAAGACATTTTGGTTGAAACCAAAACCGGCGCTAAAAGAGCGCTGATCGATTACAGGAAAAATCCGCCGCAACCCTACAATCAGCAAAAGGTTCCCGGAAATGTCTGGGACTTCCCACGCGTACGTTTCCTGATGGATGAATACGAAAACCATCCAACGCAAAAACCCACGGCACTGTTAAAGCGGATCGTGCTGGCCTCCTCAAATCCGGGTGATACCGTCCTGGATCCGTTTGCGGGGAGTTTCACCACCGGAGCCGTCGCGGTGGACGCCGGGCGAAAATTTATCGGCATCGAAGTCAATAATGAATACGTCAAAATGGGTCTGCGAAGACTACGCATCAGTTCGCATTATTCGGAAAAAGACCTTGAAAAAATGAAAAAGCGGAAGACGAAAAACCTGTCGAAAAAGAGCCGTAATATAGAAACAACGGGGATGGATTCAACGAATTAAAAGCATTGTAAGTCTGCTTTTCCGCCACACAATTTCATGTATATTCCCTGCACGCTCGGGCATGAATACTCAGGGTTTGGTAATGATTCGCAAATATTGGTGGCTGGTTGTTTTTGCCGTTTCGGTTTTCCTGTTTGATGCATTACTCATGCAATGGATCGAACTGATGACCTCAGAATATGACAAGTGCCGTAATATGAACTCCGTCAATCCCCTCAAACTGGTCAAATGTGCCGACCTCCAGTAAGGACTGGGCATCCGACTCACTCATGTTCGATGAAAAATTATGCCTCCTCAACACAGTTGTCGCTCTGCATCAATTGCATCACGCAACCCTCCGGGCTTAGCATTCTCAGGACATTATCGACTAGCACAGGCGCCTGGTTGTAGAGATCATAACTTGCCGGATTCATTAACCAGTTTTTTACTATTCCGCTAAAACTACCATGCAGAATAATTAATATGACGTCTAAATCAAGACAGATTGAAATCAAATTTTTCGCCATGCATTGTTGCAAGAGTTCACGCATTGTTTGATGACTGAAGCCAATTTTCTCTCGAATTTCCTGCTCTGATGTCATGCCGTTATGAAATTCACATTTGTGATATAAAATTTGCAATAACGCCTGCTGCCTTGGGTTTTCTGCAATATATTGTAACCCGGCAACTAATTTCTCACGCAGGTCCTGTAAAGGATTATCTCCAGGGTAAGATGTTAATCTGTCCTGAATAAGATCGCGCAGTGCGGGTTGTTGCAACCACAACTCATTAAAAAGCTGGTTCTTATTCTCAAAATGCCAATAGATAGCCCCACGAGTGACGTTCGCCGCATCCGCGATATCGTTTAAGGTGGTGTTGCCTACACCGCGCAAGGCAAACTGCGTAATTGCCGTTTCAATCAAGTGTTGCCGGGTCTTGAGGGCATCAGCTTTCGTTTTTTTAACCATGATTCAGCGTGTCTGGGACAGAGTAAGTGGCGATAAAGAGATGATTAAGACAATCTCATAATATCTTTAATAGTGAAGGAATGTATCACTTACTTTTAATTAAGCACTAAATATTCAAAAAAAACAATAAATGGAACGCATATAAAAATGTTAGATATTCATAACACAAATATAAATTTCAAGATGTGTTAATAAACATCAAAGCTTTACCTCCCCAATCATTTAAAGAATGCAAAATGTTAATCTTTTTTTGTGTTTCCGTGCCGTTGGTAGCGCAACGAAATAAGTATTGCTTACATCGCAAGCTAATAATTTGTAGGATAGCCAACTGTTATTTTATTTGTACACGTTAACGCCTTACCGTTACCCGGTAAATAACGAGCTTTTGGTTTTTTAAGGAACAGTAATGACGAAATATGCCAGGTTTTCACTCCTGCCCTCATTCATCATAATCTCTGCTGCGTTACTTGCCGGTTGTAACGATCAAGGGGAAACACAGATGAATCCCGCTGAACCACAAGTCACCGTTCATGTGGTCGAATCCGCACCTCTCGCTATCACCACCGAGCTGCCTGGACGCACGGCCTCATTTCGAATTGCAGAGGTACGCCCTCAGGTGAGTGGGATTGTACTCAAAAGGAATTTTACTGAAGGCAGCGATATTGAAGCCGGTCAGTCGCTTTACCAGATCGATCCCGCGACGTATCAGGCCGATTACAACAGCGCCAAAGGTGAACTGGCAAAAAGTGAAGCTGCGGCCACAATCGCGCATTTAACCGTGAAACGTTACGTTCCGTTAGTGGGAACAAAATACATCAGCCAGCAAGAGTACGATCAGGCCATTGCTGATGCTCGCCAGGCCGATGCGGCGGTAGTTGCGGCAAAAGCAGCTGTTGAGAGCGCACACATCAACCTTGCTTACACTAAAGTGACATCGCCAATTAGCGGACGGATTGGCAAATCCAGCGTAACCGAAGGCGCTCTGGTGACCAATGGTCAGTCAACTGCACTGGCGACCGTGCAGCAGCTTGATCCGATTTATGTGGATGTGACGCAATCCAGCAACGACTTTATGCGCCTCAGACAGTCAGTTGAACAAGGAAGCCTGCACAAAGACAATACCCGCAGCGATGTTGAGCTTGTCATGGAGAATGGTCAGGTATATCCGTTGAAAGGTACCCTGCAATTCTCTGATGTGACGGTTGACGAAAGCACCGGCTCAATAACGCTAAGAGCCGTTTTTCCTAACCCTCAACACACCCTGCTTCCCGGCATGTTTGTTCGCGCGCGTATTGATGAAGGAACCCAGCCTAATGCCATTCTCGTTCCGCAACAGGGTGTAACTCGCACGCCTCGCGGCGATGCCACCGTGATGGTAGTCAACAAACAAAGTCAGGCAGAAACCCGTGCCGTTATCGCCACGCAGGCGATTGGCGATAAATGGCTCATCAGTGAAGGCTTGCAACCCGGTGACAACGTCATTGTTAGCGGATTACAGAAAGTTCGCCAGGGTGTCCATGTCAAGGCAACCACCGATGCTCCGACAGCCGATTCGGCGCAATAAGGTAACAGGACATGGCTAATTTTTTTATTAATCGCCCTATCTTTGCCTGGGTACTGGCTATCATTCTGATGATGGCCGGCGCCCTGGCAATAATACAGCTACCTGTTGCGCAGTACCCCACCATTGCGCCCCCAGCAGTTGCTGTTTCCGCGACTTACCCAGGCGCGGATGCACAAACCGTGCAGGACACGGTGACCCAGGTTATCGAACAAAATATGAATGGCATCGATAACCTGATGTATATGTCATCCACCAGCGACTCTTCCGGAAGCGTGACGATCACGCTGACATTCCAGTCCGGCACCGACCCTGATATTGCGCAAGTTCAGGTGCAGAACAAACTGCAACTGGCCATGCCTCTCCTGCCTCAGGAAGTACAACAGCAGGGCATTAGCGTCGAAAAATCCAGCAGCAGCTTCCTTCTTGTGGCGGGATTCGTTTCCGACAACAAGAGTCTGACGCAGGATGACATTTCCGATTATGTCGCGTCTAACGTCAAGGATGCCATCAGCCGCACCTCGGGCGTGGGTGACGTGCAACTGTTTGGTGCGCAGTATGCCATGCGTATCTGGCTCGACAGCAACGCGCTGAATAAGTATCAACTCACGCCGCTGGACGTTATCAATCAGCTAAAAACGCAGAATAACCAGATTGCTGCAGGTCAGTTAGGGGGAACCCCCTCCATAGCAGATCAGCAGTTGAACGCATCCATCATTGCTCAGACGCGGCTGAAAACACCGGAGGAGTTTGGTCGTATCACGCTGAAGGTGAACCAGGATGGTTCGATGGTCCACCTCAAAGAGGTGGCCCGTATTGAACTCGGCGGCGAAAACTACAATATGGTGACCAAAATTAATGGTCAGGCGGCGACAGGTCTGGGGATTAAGCTGGCAACCGGCGCCAATGCGCTGAATACGGCTGCGGCGATCAAATCAAAACTCGCCGAATTACAGCCTTTTTTCCCGCAAGGTTTAAAGGTCGTTTACCCGTATGACACCACCCCCTTTGTAAAAATCTCGATTCACGAAGTGGTGAAGACACTGTTTGAAGCCATTATCCTTGTCTTCCTGGTCATGTATCTGTTTTTACAAAACCTGCGCGCCACGTTAATTCCAACCATCGCTGTGCCGGTCGTTCTGTTGGGCACATTCGCCGTGCTGGCAGCCTTCGGATTTTCGATCAATACCCTGACGATGTTCGGGATGGTTCTCGCCATCGGCTTGCTGGTTGATGACGCCATCGTAGTGGTAGAGAACGTCGAACGCGTGATGGTGGAAGATAAGCTGCCGCCGAAAGAGGCAACGCAGAAATCCATGGAACAGATACAGGGTGCGCTGGTCGGTATTGCGATGGTGCTCTCTGCGGTGTTTGTCCCGATGGCGTTCTTCGGTGGATCGACAGGCGCAATTTATCGCCAGTTCTCATTGACCATCGTGTCTGCGATGGCGCTTTCAGTGCTTGTCGCGCTCATTCTGACCCCTGCCCTTTGCGCCACGTTGCTCAAACCGGCATCTGGCGAACATCACGAAAAGAAAGGCGGCATCTTCGGCTGGTTTAACGCGCTATTTGATAAGAGCGTTGATCACTACAGCAGCAGCGTGAGCGGTATTCTACGCAAGACAGGACGTTATCTGTTGGTGTATGTCCTTATTGTCGGTGGAATGGCCATCCTGTTCCTGCGGCTGCCAACCTCCTTTCTTCCAGAGGAAGATCAGGGCGTTTTCATGACGATGGTACAGCTACCGGCAGGCGCGACGCAGGATCGTACACAAAAAGTTCTGGATCAAATTCAGGATTATTATCTGAAACAGGAAAAAGCCAACGTTGAGTCCGTCTTCACCGTCAATGGATTCAGCTTCAGCGGTCAGGGGCAAAACTCCGGTATCGTCTTTATTAGTCTTAAACCATGGGAAGAGCGCTCTGGAGAAGAAAATGGCGTAGGTGCGATCGTGGTGCGTGCGACTAAAGCCTTCAGCCAGATCAAAGACGGGCTTGTATTTCCGTTTAACCTCCCAGCCATTATCGAATTAGGTACGGCAACGGGTTTTGACTTTGAGTTGATCGACCAGGCCAACCTCGGCCATACAGAACTCACCAATGCGCGAAATCAGCTATTGGGCATGGTGAAAGAACATCCGGATTTGCTGGTACGTGTGCGTCCTAATGGCCTGGAAGATACCCCGCAATTCAAGCTGGAAATCGATCAGGAAAAAGCACAAGCGCTGGGTGTGAGTCTGTCCGATATCAACCAGACGATCTCCACCGCGCTCGGTGGCACCTACGTGAATGACTTTATCGATCACGGTCGGGTGAAAAAAGTATACGTACAGGCGGATGCGCCGTTCCGCATGCTGCCCAGCGACATCAATAATTTCTATGTGCGCAGCGCAAATGGCGAAATGGTGCCGTTCTCAACCTTCAGTTCAGCGCACTGGGTATATGGTTCGCCGCGTCTGGAACGCTACAATGGTATGCCGTCAATGGAACTGCTGGGTGAAGCAGCGCCTGGCAGAAGTACGGGCGAGGCCATGGTACTGATGGAAAGTCTGGCAGCCAAACTCCCAGGTGGGATTGGCCACGACTGGACGGGTATGTCATACCAGGAACGTCTTTCTGGAAACCAGGCACCCGCACTGTATGCAATCTCGTTAATCGTGGTCTTTCTCTGTCTTGCCGCACTGTATGAAAGCTGGTCCATTCCATTCTCGGTCATGCTGGTGGTACCGCTCGGTGTGGTCGGTGCGCTTCTGGCGGCATCGCTTCGCGGAATGAACAATGACGTGTACTTCCAGGTTGGCCTGCTAACGACGATCGGGCTTTCAGCCAAAAACGCCATTTTGATTGTCGAGTTTGCCAAGGATCTGATGGAAAAAGAGGGGCGCGGATTAATTGAAGCAACGCTCGAAGCATCACGTATGCGTCTGCGTCCTATTCTGATGACATCCCTCGCCTTCATTCTGGGGGTTATGCCATTGGTTATCAGTCATGGTGCCGGTAGCGGTGCGCAAAATGCGGTAGGAACAGGCGTGATGGGAGGGATGCTTACGGCGACATTGCTGGCCATCTTCTTTGTGCCTGTGTTCTTCGTCGTGGTGAAACGCCGCTTCAACCGACATCACGATTAATTTGTAAATAAAGGCGCCTCCGGGCGTCTTTTTACAAAATAATCTCCTCCTTATTTATTAAACAGATAGTCATTTATTTTTCTCTATTTCATCCCGATAACGTTCTCTCAACCGGCTTGTTTCTCCATTATGTTTACAATTCACACGAATTGAGATTATTCCCTATGCCAGCCGCTTTTTAAGTGGTGGTAAAATAACCACGAGTTCGCAGATGGCCTGGCATTTGTCTTTGCTGTATTTCGCGAAACGTTTATTTTTGAGGTAACACCATGAAAAGATTAATTTCAGTGACATTGCTCGCCGCATTACTGGCGGGCTGTGCACATGATTCCCCTTGCGTACCCGTGTATGATGATCAGGGCCGTCTGGTTCATACCAATACCTGTATGAAGGGGACCACTCAGGATAACTGGGAAACTGCAGGGGCTGTCGCCGTAGGGGCTGCCGCCGTGGCTGGCATGACGATGGGGATCATCGCGCTGTCCAAATAAATGTTAAAAGCGCGGCATTGCCGCGCTTTTAACGTCAAAGAAATAATCTTCATATAAGACAAAATGTTGGCTTCGTTTTAATCCCTGATTTTTAATTATTCGTTTTACTTACAGAGTACAGCGATAAATTTAGCAACCAAAACTCTCGCAACTATCCTCATTTTTTCTACATTCTTACCCTGTCAATTTTCACGCCCGAAATCATTATTCAACACATCACCTGAAATTTAAATATTTTGCTCCAAAATGTGGCTTACGTTTCAATTTCGCACCATTTCAGGGCGCTGCATTTATTTTTTCCTGTCTACACTCAGACATATTGCGTTAGAGATTCGAACGCAAAACCTGGCACCACCTTTGCTTAAAAGAGTATGGCCAGAGCCACAGACAGGTAAAAGGCGTTTCCAGAACGTCTCTCAATAACAATAATTTCGCCACAGGATGCATTATGAAAAAGATGATGATAGCCAGCGTAGCTGCAGCCGGCGTGCTGCTTGCGGTTGCAAATCAGGCACATGCCGGAGCAACTCTGGATGCTGTGAAGAAAAAAGGTTTCGTACAATGTGGTATCAGTGACGGCCTGCCTGGTTTTTCTTACGCTGACGCGAACGGTAAATTTTCGGGTATTGATGTCGATGTTTGCCGTGGTGTCGCCGCCGCAGTATTTGGCGATGATACAAAAGTAAAATACACCCCGCTCACGGCAAAAGAACGTTTTACTGCGTTGCAGTCTGGCGAAGTTGATATGTTATCCCGCAATACCACCTGGACCTCTTCCCGCGACGCCGGCATGGGCATGTCTTTCACCGGTGTGACTTACTACGATGGCATCGGTTTCCTTACGCATAATAAAGCAGACCTGAAGAGCGCCAAAGAGCTGGACGGTGCGACCGTTTGTATCCAGGCGGGAACCGATACTGAACTCAATGTGGCCGATTACTTCAAGGCCAATAACATGAAATACACACCGGTGACTTTCGACCGCTCTGACGAATCAGCCAAAGCGCTGGAATCAGGTCGTTGCGATACATTAGCTTCCGACCAGTCTCAACTGTATGCCCTGAGGATCAAACTCAGCAATCCGACTGAATGGATAGTGTTGCCGGAAGTCATTTCAAAAGAACCGCTGGGACCTGTCGTTCGCCGTGGCGACGATGAGTGGTTCTCTGTCGTCCGCTGGACGCTCTTTGCCATGCTGAACGCTGAGGAAATGGGCGTGAACTCGAAGAACGTAGATGAAAAAGCCGCTAACCCGGCAACACCTGATATGGCGCATCTGCTGGGTAAAGAAGGGGATTACGGCAAGGATCTTAAGCTCGATAACAAATGGGCTTACAACGTCATTAAGCAAGTGGGGAACTACGCGGAGATCTTTGAACGTAACGTGGGATCGGAAAGCCCCCTGAAGATCAAACGTGGTCAGAATAATCTCTGGAACAACGGCGGCATTCAGTATGCCCCTCCCGTACGCTAATCCGATGTGATGTAACGGGCGCCGCGACCAGGCGGCGCTCAGCCAAGAGTCATGGTTTCCGAGGTTTTTCTATGTTCCATCGCCGCCCCCCCGTAAAAGGAACGTTATCCTTTTCTAACCCTGCGGTACGCGCCTGGTTATTTCAAATACTCGCCGTCATCGTGGTTGTCAGCGTTGCTATCTATTTAATACATAACACCATTAATAATTTAGGCAACCGGGGCATTACCTCAGGGTTTGCTTTTCTCGATCGCAGTGCCGGATTCGGTATCGTCCAGCACCTGATCGATTACGAACAGGGCGATACCTATGGTCGCGTATTTATCGTCGGATTGCTCAATACGCTTTTAGTTTCCGCATTATGCATTGTATTCGCGTCATTTCTCGGTTTCTTTCTCGGGCTTGCTCGCCTCTCGGATAACTGGCTATTACGCAAACTTTCCACCCTCTACATCGAAACCTTCCGCAATATCCCGCCCCTGTTGCAGATCTTCTTTTGGTACTTTGCCGTACTGCGCAATCTTCCGGGGCCGCGTCAGGCCGTCAGTGCGCTGGATCTGGTCTTTCTGAGCAACCGGGGGCTCTATATCCCATCCCCATTGCCAGGGGAAGGTCTGTTCGCGTTTTGCCTTGCAATCCTGTTTGCCGCCGCGTTGTCCGTTGGGCTATTTCGCTTCAACAAAATGCACCAGATAAAAACAGGTCAGTTACGCAGAACCTGGCCGACGGCGATGGCATTGATCGTCTTGTTCCCCATGATGGCGCACTGGATTTTTGGCGCTGCGCTTCACTGGAACGTACCGGAATTACGTGGGTTTAACTTCCGGGGGGGAATGGCTCTCATTCCCGAGTTGGCCGCGCTGACTCTGGCGTTATCAGTGTATACCTCCGCATTTATTGCAGAAATTATTCGGGCCGGTATTCAGGCGGTTCCTTATGGTCAACATGAGGCGGCACGTTCATTGGGTCTGCCAAATACGGTGACGTTACGCCAGGTCATTATTCCTCAGGCGCTGCGCGTGATCATTCCGCCACTGACCAGCCAGTATCTGAACATTGTCAAAAACTCTTCGCTTGCCGCCGCCATTGGCTACCCGGACATGGTGTCGCTGTTTGCCGGGACGGTTCTCAACCAGACGGGGCAAGCCATTGAGACTATCGCCATTACCATGTCTGTGTACCTCATTATCAGCCTGTCTATATCACTGCTGATGAACATTTATAACCGCCGTATCGCACTGATAGAGCGCTAAGGAATCATGATGACAAAAGCTCTGCTGTCTCATCCCCCGCGCCCCGCCAGTAACGGCGCAGGCCGCGCAGTGCTGTGGGCCCGTAAGAATTTATTTTCCAGTTGGTCCAATAGTCTGCTGACGATTTTTTGCCTATGGCTCATGTGGGAACTCATTCCCCCTCTACTGAACTGGGCATTCTTGCAGGCTAACTGGGTAGGTTCCACCCGGGGTGATTGCACAAAAGCAGGCGCCTGTTGGGTGTTTGTCCATGAGCGCTTTGGTCAGTTTATGTATGGGCTCTATCCACATGAACAGCGCTGGCGTATCAATCTTGCATTACTCATCGGCCTGCTCTCCATTGCCCCTATGTTCTGGAGATCGATACCACATCGCGGGCGCTATATTGCGGTTTGGGCCGTCATCTACCCTATCGTTGTCTGGTGGCTCATGTATGGCGGTGTTTTGGGGCTTAATCGAGTAGAAACACGGCAGTGGGGCGGGTTAACCCTGACCCTGATTATTGCCTCGGTGGGCATCGCGGGGGCGCTGCCATTAGGGATTTTGCTGGCGCTAAGCCGCCGTTCTCATATGCCGGTCGTTCGCGTACTGTCCGTCATTTTTATTGAATTCTGGCGTGGCGTCCCCCTGATTACCGTACTGTTTATGTCTTCAGTCATGCTACCGCTCTTCATGGCGGAAGGTACCAGCATCGACAAACTTATCCGGGCACTGGTAGGCGTAATTCTGTTCCAGTCCGCCTATGTCGCAGAAGTGGTGCGCGGGGGATTACAGGCGTTACCAAAAGGCCAGTATGAAGCAGCGGAGTCTCTGGCATTGGGTTACTGGAAAACCCAGGGGCTCGTCATTCTTCCGCAAGCGTTGAAGATGGTGATCCCAGGGCTTGTGAACACCATCATTGCACTGTTTAAAGATACCAGTCTGGTGATCATCATCGGCCTGTTTGATCTGTTTAGCAGCGTGCAGCAGGCCACTGTCGATCCCGCCTGGCTGGGCATGTCGACCGAAGGATATGTTTTTGCTGCTCTGATTTACTGGGTTTTCTGTTTCAGCATGTCTCGCTATAGCCAGCATCTGGAGAAACGTTTTAACACCGGGCGTACGCCGCACTGAGGAATCTATGAGCCAATTATTAATCCAACCTGCCGACGCGATGATTACGCTGGAAAACGTCAACAAATGGTTCGGGCAATTTCATGTCCTGAAAAATATCAATCTGAATGTGAAGCAAGGCGAGCGAATTGTACTTTGTGGGCCATCCGGCTCAGGTAAATCAACCACCATCCGCTGTATTAACCATCTGGAGGAGCATCAGCAAGGACGTATCATCGTGGATGGAATTGAACTCAATGAAGACATCCGCAATATTGAGCGTGTCAGGCAGGAAGTTGGGATGGTGTTCCAGCACTTCAATTTGTTTCCTCACCTGACGGTTTTGCAAAATTGCACGCTCGCACCGATTTGGGTTCATAAAATGCCAAAGAAAGAGGCTGAAGCGCTGGCGATGCTTTATCTGGAACGGGTACGGATCGCTGAACATGCGCATAAATTCCCGGGACAAATATCGGGTGGCCAGCAACAACGCGTGGCGATTGCGCGCTCACTGTGCATGAAACCAAAAATTATGCTTTTTGACGAACCTACCTCAGCTCTGGATCCTGAAATGGTGAAAGAGGTACTGGATACCATGATTGGCCTGGCGCAGTCCGGGATGACGATGCTGTGTGTGACGCATGAAATGGGGTTTGCCAGAACGGTAGCTGACCGGGTGATCTTTATGGATCGTGGTGAAATTGTTGAACAGGCACCCCCGGAGGAATTTTTCTCCCAACCAAAATCAGAGCGCACCCGCGCGTTTTTGTCGCAGGTACTGCATTAATTTTGCATAATTTAATGCCTGGCAAGACCCGTTGGCCGGATAAGGTGTTTACGCCACTATCCGGCAAAATTCGAGCACTTGTCCCGCCTTATGTCACTGCGCTTATCAGGCTAACAAACGCAAAAAACCCCGGACCTTGCGGACCGGGGTTCTTCTTATTTGATGTCTGGCAGTTTATGGCGGGCGTCCTGCCCGCCACCCTTCGGGCCGTTGCTGCGCAACGTTCAAATCCGCTCCCGACTCCATAGTACTCGTATCATCCTGATACTCGCCCCTGCGGGGCCGCCGTAAACGGCGTTCAAAATCGTTCCCGACGATTTTGTCCTGCTCCGGAGAGCTTTCACCGACAAACAACAGATAAAACAAAAGGCCCAGTCTTTCGACTGAGCCTTTCGCTTTGATTTGATGTCTGGCAGTTCCCTACTCTCGCATGGGGAGACCCCACACTACCATCGGCGCTACGGCGTTTCACTTCTGAGTTCGGCATGGGGTCAGGTGGGACCACCGCGCTACAGCCGCCAGACAAATTCTTTTTTACTGCACCGAACTTTAACCGAATTAAGTGGTGCTGATACCCAGAGTCGAACTGGGGACCTCACCCTTACCAAGGGTGCGCTCTACCAACTGAGCCATATCAGCACGCTAAATTTGATGCCTGGCAGTTCCCTACTCTCGCATGGGGAGACCCCACACTACCATCGGCGCTACGGCATTTCACTTCTGAGTTCGGCATGGGGTCAGGTGGGACCACCGCGCTACAGCCGCCAGGCAAATTCTGTTTATTAACCCGCTTTTCGCCGGTTAATCTTATCTGTATCAAGCTGAATCTGATGTCTCTTCGCCAAAACACCTTTGGCGTTGTAAGGTTAAGCCTCACGGTTCATTAGTATCGGTTAGCTCAATGTATCGCTACACTTACACACCCGACCTATCAACGTCGTAGTCTTCAACGTTCCTTCAGGAGACTTATAGTCTCAGGGAGAACTCATCTCGGGGCAAGTTTCGTGCTTAGATGCTTTCAGCACTTATCTCTTCCGCATTTAGCTACCGGGCAATGCCATTGGCATGACAACCCGAACACCAGTGATGCGTCCACTCGGTCCTCTCGTACTAGGAGCAGCCCCCCTCAATTCTCCAGCGCCCACGGCAGATAGGGACCGAACTGTCTCACGACGTTCTAAACCCAGCTCGCGTACCACTTAAATGGCGAACAGCCATACCCTTGGGACCTACTTCAGCCCCAGGATGTGATGAGCCGACATCGAGGTGCCAAACACCGCCGTCGATATGAACTCTTGGGCGGTATCAGCCTGTTATCCCCGGAGTACCTTTTTATCCGTTGAGCGATGGCCCTTCCATTCAGAACCACCGGATCACTAAGACCTGCTTTCGCACCTGCTCGAGCCGTCACTCTCGCAGTCAAGCTAGCTTATGCCTTTGCACTAACCTCCTGATGTCCGACCAGGATTAGCTAACCTTCGTGCTCCTCCGTTACTCTTTAGGAGGAGACCGCCCCAGTCAAACTACCCACCAGACACTGTCCGCAACCCGGATTACGGGTCTACGTTAGAACACCAGCCATTAAAGGGTGGTATTTCAAGGTTGGCTCATGCAGACTGGCGTCCACACTTCAAAGCCTCCCACCTATCCTACACATCAAGGACCAGTGTTCAGTGTCAAGCTATAGTAAAGGTTCACGGGTCTTTCCGTCTTGCCGCGGGTACACTGCATCTTCACAGCGAGTTCAATTTCACTGAGTCTCGGGTGGAGACAGCCTGGCCATCATTACGCCATTCGTGCAGGTCGGAACTTACCCGACAAGGAATTTCGCTACCTTAGGACCAGTTATAGTTACGGCCGCCGTTTACCGGGGCTTCGATCAAGAGCTTCTCTCCTTACGGATAACCCCATCAATTAACCTTCCGGCACGGGCAGGCGTCACACCGTATACGTCCACTTTCGTGTTTGCACAGTGCTGTGTTTTTAATAAACAGTTGCAGCCAGCTGGTATCTTCGACTGATTTCAGCTCCACGAGCAAGTCGTTTCACCTACATATCAGCGTGCCTTCTCCCGAAGTTACGGCACCATTTTGCCTAGTTCCTTCACCCGAGTTCTCTCAAGCGCCTTGGTATTCTCTACCTGACCACCTGTGTCGGTTTGGGGTACGATTTTGTGTTACCTGATGCTTAGAGGCTTTTCCTGGAAGCAGGGCATTTGTTACTTCCAGCACCGTAGTGCCTCGTCATCACACCTCAGCGTTAGTAAGCGTCCGGATTTACCTAAACGCTCCGCCTACATGCTTAAACCGGGACAACCGTCGCCCGGCCAACATAGCCTTCTCCGTCCCCCCTTCGCAGTAACACCAAGTACAGGAATATTAACCTGTTTCCCATCGACTACGCCTTTCGGCCTCGCTCTTAGGGGTCGACTCACCCTGCCCCGATTAACGTTGGACAGGAACCCTTGGTCTTCCGGCGAGCGGGCTTTTCACCCGCTTTATCGTTACTTATGTCAGCATTCGCACTTCTGATACCTCCAGCAACCCTCACAGGCCACCTTCAACGGCTTACAGAACGCTCCCCTACCCAACAACACATAGTGTCGCTGCCGCAGCTTCGGTGCATGGTTTAGCCCCGTTACATCTTCCGCGCAGGCCGACTCGACCAGTGAGCTATTACGCTTTCTTTAAATGATGGCTGCTTCTAAGCCAACATCCTGGCTGTCTGTGCCTTCCCACATCGTTTCCCACTTAACCATGACTTTGGGACCTTAGCTGGCGGTCTGGGTTGTTTCCCTCTTCACGACGGACGTTAGCACCCGCCGTGTGTCTCCCGTGATAACATTCTTCGGTATTCGCAGTTTGCATCGGGTTGGTAAGTCGGGATGACCCCCTAGCCGAAACAGTGCTCTACCCCCGAAGATGAGTTCACGAGGCGCTACCTAAATAGCTTTCGGGGAGAACCAGCTATCTCCCGGTTTGATTGGCCTTTCACCCCCAGCCACAAGTCATCCGCTAATTTTCAACATTAGTCGGTTCGGTTCCTCCAGTTAGTGTTACCCAACCTTCAACCTGCCCATGGCTAGATCACCGGGTTTCGGGTCTATACCCCTGCAACTTAACGCCCAGTTAAGACTCGGTTTCCCTTCGGCTCCCCTATTCGGTTAACCTTGCTACAGAATATAAGTCGCTGACCCATTATACAAAAGGTACGCAGTCACCCCATAAAAGAGGCTCCCACTGCTTGTACGTACACGGTTTCAGGTTCTTTTTCACTCCCCTCGCCGGGGTTCTTTTCGCCTTTCCCTCACGGTACTGGTTCACTATCGGTCAGTCAGGAGTATTTAGCCTTGGAGGATGGTCCCCCCATATTCAGACAGGATACCACGTGTCCCCGCCCTACTCTTCGAGTTCACACCACATGCGATTTTGTGTACGGGACTATCACCCTGTACCGTCGGACTTTCCAGACCGTTCCACTACCACACATGCTGATTCAGACTCTGGGCTGCTCCCCGTTCGCTCGCCGCTACTGGGGGAATCTCGGTTGATTTCTTTTCCTCGGGGTACTTAGATGTTTCAGTTCCCCCGGTTCGCTTCATTACGCTATGTATTCACGTAATGATAGTGTGTCGAAACACACTGGGTTTCCCCATTCGGAAATCGCCGGCTATAACGGTTCATATCACCTTACCGACGCTTATCGCAGATTAGCACGTCCTTCATCGCCTCTGACTGCCAGGGCATCCACCGTGTACGCTTAGTCGCTTAACCTCACAACCCGAAGGTGTTTCGTAAAACACATCGTGTTGTGAAAATTTGAGAGACTCGAACACACCGCTTATCTGTTCTTATTACGGAGAACAGACACAGTGTGTCGTTTCAATTTTCAGCTTGATCCAGATTTTTAAAGAGCAAAACTTCGCAGTGAACCTTTTCAGGTACACTCTGAAGTTTTCTTGGTGTTTTTGCAGTAAGTAATGGTGGAGCTATGCGGGATCGAACCGCAGACCTCCTGCCGTGCAAAGCAGGCGCTCTCCCAGCTGAGCTATAGCCCCATCGAAGTCATCTCGTTCACCTTAATCCGTCTGAGACACAACGCGGTATCAGAAGGAATTTGGTAGGCCTGAGTGGACTTGAACCACCGACCTCACCCTTATCAGGGGTGCGCTCTAACCACCTGAGCTACAAGCCTGCAGAGATTTCTTACTGCTAATTTTCATCAGACAATCTGTGTGAGCACTACAAAGGCAGGTTCTTTAAGGTAAGGAGGTGATCCAACCGCAGGTTCCCCTACGGTTACCTTGTTACGACTTCACCCCAGTCATGAATCACAAAGTGGTAAGCGCCCTCCCGAAGGTTAAGCTACCTACTTCTTTTGCAACCCACTCCCATGGGGTGACGGGCGGTGTGTACAAGGCCCGGGAACGTATTCACCGTGGCATTCTGATCCACGTATTACTAGCGATTCCGACTTCACGGGAGTCGAGTTGCAGACTCCGATCCGGACTACGACATACTTTATGAGGTCCGCTTGCTCTCGCGAGGTCGCTTCTCTTTGTATATGCCATTGTAGCACGTGTGTAGCCCTACTCGTAAGGGCCATGATGACTTGACGTCATCCCCCACCTTCCTCCAGTTTATCACTGGCAGTCTCCTTTGAGTTCCCGGCCGAACCGCTGGCAACAAAGGATAAGGGTTGCGCTCGTTGCGGGACTTAACCCAACATTTCACAACACGAGCTGACGACAGCCATGCAGCACCTGTCTCACGGTTCCCGAAGGCACTAAAGCATCTCTGCTAAATTCCGTGGATGTCAAGAGTAGGTAAGGTTCTTCGCGTTGCATCGAATTTAAACCACATGCTCCACCGCTTGTGCGGGCCCCCGTCAATTCATTTGAGTTTTAACCTTGCGGCCGTACTCCCCAGGCGGTCGACTTAACGCGTTAGCTCCGGAAGCCACTCCTCAAGGGAACAACCTCCAAGTCGACATCGTTTACGGCGTGGACTACCAGGGTATCTAATCCTGTTTGCTCCCCCACGCTTTCGCACCTGAGCGTCAGTCTTTGTCCAGGGGGCCGCCTTCGCCACCGGTATTCCTCCAGATCTCTACGCATTTCACCGCTACACCTGGAATTCTACCCCCCTCTACAAGGACTCTAGCCTGCCAGTTTCGGATGCAGTTCCCAGGTTGAGCCCGGGGATTTCACATCCGACTTGACAGACCGCCTGCGTGCGCTTTACGCCCAGTAATTCCGATTAACGCTTGCACCCTCCGTATTACCGCGGCTGCTGGCACGGAGTTAGCCGGTGCTTCTTCTGCGGGTAACGTCAATGGCTAAGGTTATTAACCTTAACCCCTTCCTCCCCGCTGAAAGTACTTTACAACCCGAAGGCCTTCTTCATACACGCGGCATGGCTGCATCAGGCTTGCGCCCATTGTGCAATATTCCCCACTGCTGCCTCCCGTAGGAGTCTGGACCGTGTCTCAGTTCCAGTGTGGCTGGTCATCCTCTCAGACCAGCTAGGGATCGTCGCCTAGGTGAGCCGTTACCCCACCTACTAGCTAATCCCATCTGGGCACATCCGATGGCAAGAGGCCCGAAGGTCCCCCTCTTTGGTCTTGCGACATTATGCGGTATTAGCTACCGTTTCCAGTAGTTATCCCCCTCCATCGGGCAGTTTCCCAGACATTACTCACCCGTCCGCCACTCGTCACCCAGAGAGCAAGCTCTCCTGTGCTACCGTTCGACTTGCATGTGTTAGGCCTGCCGCCAGCGTTCAATCTGAGCCATGATCAAACTCTTCAATTTAAGTTTGATGCTCAAAGAATTAAACTTCGTAATGAATTACGTATGTTCACTCTTGAGACTTGGTATTCATTTTTCGTCTTGCGACGTTAAGAATCCGTATCTTCGAGTGCCCACACAGATTGTCTGATAAATTGTTAAAGAGCAGTGCGACGCGCTTCAGCGCTCTGTCGCGAGGTGGCGTATATTACGCTTTCCTCTTTCAGAGTCAACCCTGATTTTCAGGATTTTTCTCTTCAACCGAACCGGCTGTTTGTGTGAAGTGATTCACATCCGCCGTGTCGATGGAGGCGCATTATAGGGATCCGTGATTTTTGCACAAGGTTTTTTTCGATCTTTTTTTCTGTTTGCTGCTTTTTCACCCCTTTCGTTCCATTCCTGCTCAATTCGCCTGTTTTTTGATACTCAAATCGCTTGCACAGAGCCAATAATCCAACCAAAGTCTTCATTACGGTTCTATTTTGTTGAGGTAAATATGTCTGACGTACTACGTCCTTATAAGGATCTTTTCCCGCAGATCGGAAAACGCGTGATGATCGATGCCAGCAGTGTCGTCATTGGCGATGTTCGGCTGGCGGATGATGTCGGTATTTGGCCGCTCGTTGCTATTCGCGGAGACGTGAATTACGTCGAGGTCGGTGCCCGTACGAATATTCAGGATGGCAGCGTACTGCATGTCACCCATAAATCGACGTCCAACCCACAAGGTAATCCCTTGATCGTGGGTGAAGATGTGACCGTCGGACACAAGGTCATGCTACACGGCTGCATTATTGGTAACCGCGTCTTAGTCGGAATGGGATCCATTCTGTTGGATGGCGCAGTAATAGAAGATGACGTCATGATCGGGGCAGGTAGTCTCGTGCCGCAAAACAAACGTCTTGAGAGTGGATATCTGTATCTGGGAAGCCCGGTGAAACAAATCCGCCCACTGAGCGACGCGGAGAGGGCGGGTCTGCAATACTCCGCGAATAACTATGTGAAGTGGAAAGACGAATATCTCAGTCAGGACAACCAGACCCAACCGTGATCGTCTTCTTGCTGGGACTGGATCAGTGCTTCTGCTTCTTCTTCCAGATCCCAGCGATGATCACAAAAAGCAGCCAGCCACTGCTCAGGAGTATCGCCGCCAAAACGATGCGCCAGCTTCTCTCCTTTAATCGCACACATGAGTTGCATACCATTTACCAGCGCAGGAAAGCTGACAGCGTCGATATCTGCGTTCCACTCTTCTCTGTCAGGGAACTGGATGGCCTGATTCATGCAGACAACTCCTGTTGCAGCAATTTAATCACTGGCTCAACGTCTGGTAATGTACCGTGCCAAAGCAAAACAGCGTGCGCCGCCTGCCCCACCAGCATACCCAGACCATCTGCGTAAGATCTGGCTCCCTTCTCTATACACCAGGTAAGGAACGGTGTATTCCCTTTCTGGTAGAACATGTCGTAGCAATAAACGGAAGGATGAATAAGTGATGCGGGAATAGCAGGAATATCACCACTGATCCCACTGGACGTTGCGTTAATGATCAGATCGAACTCATGACCCGCCAGCGCATCCATTCTCAGAGACTGAACACTCCCCGTATGCGCAAAAATTTGCGCCAGTTCTTCCGCACGCGAAGCCGTTCGGTTCACGATAGTCACTGCGCAATCCATGGAAATCAGTGGCAACAATACGCCACGGGAAGCGCCGCCCGCACCAATGAGCAGGACGCGCGCACCCGGCCGAATGAAGGATAAGCGTTCAAGATCGCTTAACAGACCAATACCGTCAGTGTTATCACCCAGTATGCGACCATCCTCAAGCTTTTTGAGCGTGTTGACGGCCCCGGCAAGAGCCGCGCGCTCCGTCAATTCATCTGCTCGCGCGAACGCGTCTTCTTTAAAAGGAACGGTAACATTCGCCCCTTTTCCCCCTTCAGCAAAGAAGGTATTAAGCGTACCGATAAAATCATTGATCGGCGCTAATACACGCCCATATGGGTGTTCAATTTGCAGTTGCTGTGCAAAATGCTGATGAATGAACGGCGACTTACTGTGTGCGATCGGATTACCAAAAACGGCATAGGTTTCCATCATCTTACCCCTGTCGAAACAATTCACCCGTCAGGGCATCACGAATTTCAGATGGATTCAAACGACCTCCCGTTTCGCCTTCAACAACAGGGAAGTCTGCCCCGAACTGCTCCCGTACTTCTTCAACAGTACGGCATGGCGGCAATCCACTCAGGTTGGCGCTGGTAGAAACTAACGGCTTACCATAAGCCTGGCACAATGCAACCACGAGCGGATGGTCGGTGACGCGCACGGCCAGTGAATCAAAGCGTCCCGTCAACCAGCGAGGCGTTGTCGCCGGCGCGGGGAAAACAAAAGTCACCGGACCAGGCCAACGCGCAAACACGGCATCACGCTGGGCATTGGTCAGCATACTATCGTCAATATACGGTTTAAGCTGCTCAAAACTGGCCGCGATCAAAATTAACCCTTTATCGACCGGGCGCTGTTTTAAGGCCAACAGGCGATTAACGGCCACTTCGCTATCAGGATCACACCCCACACCGAAGACGGCTTCTGTTGGATAGGCGATGACATTTTCTTTACTCAGTACCTCTATCGCGGCAGCGATAACGTCTGATGGCAGGTTTTTATTCACTTTTAATATCCGCCGGTAACGGCTTTCCACATTGTTTACTGGCACAGACGTGTTTCACACCCTGCGCGGTTTTCTTTTCGATGAGTAGAGGGTAGTGGCACTCAGGACACTCTTCCGCTATCGGTTTGAAGTTGATGACAAACTGACACTCAGGATAGCGATCGCAGGAGTGAAAGGTTTTGCCATAACGTGAACGGCGCTGGACCAGATGACCCGTCCGACACTGAGGGCAGGTAATCGCGGTTTCATCAGGTTTATCGATAATTTCGGTATGCCCACACGCGGGATAATCGCTGCAACCAATAAACATACCGAACCGCCCCTGCCGCAACACAAGTTCAGCGCCGCATGCAGGACAAAATTTACCCTCCAGAACTTTGACAATATGTCCGTCCGCTGACGATTTCAGAGGACGGACATAATCACATTCCGGATATTGCGAGCAGCCGAGAAACGGACCGTGTTTCCCGGAACGAATAACAAGTTCGGCCCCGCATTGCGGGCAGGGCTCATTTTTACGCACCGTGAACAGTGCTGATTTAGCCATAACAACTCATGCTGAATAAAGATCGTTTAATGCAGCATACCTTCATTCACTTCAAAGAGTAATTCTTCCATTTGTTGATATGCATTTTCACAACCTGGAATGTTGAACAGAACCATCAGGATCACCCACTTTAGATCTTCCAGGTCGAATTCTGCAGTATCCAGTGCGAGCACACGTTCAATGACCATTTCCCGTGTCTCGAGGTTTAGCACCTGTATCTGCTCCAGGAATAACAAGAATCCCCGGCAACTGGCATCCAGGCGATCGCACTCTTCAGCAGTATAAATACGTACAGAGAGCGGATCTGAGGCGAGTTGCATGGGTTCAGCGAGGCCTTCCTGATAGTCAGCAAGCTTTTCCAGCCACAATAACGCGTTGTAGATGTCTTCACGATCAAAACCAGCGTCGGTAAGATCCCGTTCCAGTTTGTCCTGATCCACACGCAATTCAGCTTCGTTATGGATGTATGTCTCAAACAAATACATTAGTACGTCGAACATGGCTTGCCCTCCTCAATCGGACATAGCCGCCGGGTACAGCTGCGATCCATCCTGCTAACTCCAGTTCGAGTAGTTGAGCCACTACCACTGGCACAGGTTGGCCGGCACGTTCAGCGACGACGTCAACAGGTGTTGCCTCATCTCCTACGTTAGCCAGGAGCTCAGGAAATGGCAATGCCACCGCTTCGTGATCTGGTGAATAAAGTGTATTTTCAGGCTCATCTGGCAACCAATGTAACCCGTATTGCAAATTTTCGAGTATATCCTCTGGCGCTGTCACCAGTGTGGCCCCCTGCTTTATCAGCCAATGGGGACCTTCACTCCCCGGGCTACCTATCGGCCCTGGTAAAGCAAAGACCTCTCGCCCTTGCTCCATCGCACAACGTGCGGTAACCAAAGACCCGCTGCGCAGAGCCGCCTCAATCACCAAAACGCCTTTACTGAGACCACTAATAATGCGGTTTCGCCGGGGGAAATGATGCGCTAACGGAGGTGTCGCCAGCGGAAACTCAGAGATCAAAGCTCCTCCCATACCGACGATGTTTTCTGCGAGCTGGGCATGCCGACGCGGATGTATAGTCAACAGACCGTTACCCAATACAGCAACGCTTTTCCCATTTACACTTAACGCGGCTTTATGTGCGACGCCATCGATACCGAGTGCCAGTCCGCTGGTCACCGTTATCCCTACCGCGGCAAGCCTTTCACAGAATATGCGCCCCCATCGTTCGCCATACCAGGAGTGCGAGCGGCTCCCCACAACGGCAAGCTGGGGGGAGGAAAGGCATTCAGGATCCCCAGCCACAAAGAGCGCGCCGGGGTAGTCCTCAATCGCACGAAGCTGTTGAGGATAATGCTTACTCTCCGCCGTAATGAAATAGTGATGAGGCTGCGCTAACCAGTCCAACGCAATGTCCAGTTCCTTTTGTGGGAGCGTTAAAAAGCGTTCAGCCTGACGGATTGAGAATCCTGCACTGTGTAACAATGCAGGATCAATATGGGTCTGATTAATGAGAACATTGGCCGTACGTACCATTGCGTCGCCGTACATCTCACTGACACGCATTAGGCGTAGCCAAACTTCGATATGGGTCATCCTTCTCCCCCTGTCACAAGCGGTCCTGGCAATCTTTGCGATTGGTCAGTGATGCTGTCAATCAGCAGGGGTTTTGTCTAGAATAGAGGTAATAATCTTTCCAACTCCTGAACACAACTCTGGATAACTATGTCAGTTTTGCAAGTGTTACATATTCCGGACGAGCGTCTTCGCAAAGTCGCAAAACCGGTAGAAGAAGTGAATGCAGAAATTCAGCGTATCGTCGATGATATGTTCGAGACGATGTACGCAGAAGAAGGTATTGGCCTGGCGGCAACGCAGGTCGATATTCATCAACGGATTATCGTGATTGATGTGTCCGAGAACCGCGATGAACGTCTGGTACTCATCAATCCAGAGTTGCTGGAAAAATACGGTGAAACTGGCATTGAGGAAGGCTGTCTCTCTATTCCAGAGCAGCGTGCGTTAGTGCCACGCGCAGAGAAAGTAAAAATTCGCGCCCTCGATCGCGATGGTAAACCATTTGAACTGGAAGCTGATGGCCTGCTGGCGATTTGTATTCAGCACGAAATGGATCATCTGGTCGGTAAACTTTTTATTGATTACCTGTCGCCGCTGAAACAACAACGCATTCGTCAGAAAGTTGAAAAACTCGACCGCCTGAACGCCCGAGCTTAAGGACAAGAATCAACGTGTCAGACTCACTACGTATCATTTTTGCGGGAACACCTGACTTTGCAGCGCGTCATCTCGACGCGCTGTTGTCTTCAGGACATAACGTCGTTGGTGTGTTTACCCAACCTGACCGCCCGGCAGGACGCGGCAAAAAACTGATGCCCAGCCCAGTGAAAGTACTGGCCGAAGAGAAAGGGTTACCGGTTTTTCAGCCTGTATCTTTACGCCCGCACGAAAACCAGCAACAGGTTGCCGACTTGAAGGCTGATGTGATGGTCGTAGTGGCTTATGGCTTGATTCTGCCAAAAGCAGTACTGGACATGCCACGTCTTGGCTGCATCAACGTTCACGGCTCCCTTCTCCCTCGTTGGCGAGGCGCCGCACCTATTCAGCGTTCGCTGTGGGCAGGAGATAGCGAAACGGGTGTAACCATTATGCAAATGGATGTCGGCCTGGATACTGGCGACATGCTTTATAAGCTTGCATGCCCGATCACAGCAGAAGATACCAGCGGCACGCTGTATGACAAACTGGCAAACCTGGGGCCGCAGGGGCTGATCGATACACTCAAGCAACTCGCAGCGGGTACCGCAAAGCCTGAAGTGCAAAACGACGCTCTGGTTACCCATGCAGAGAAGCTCAGCAAAGAAGAGGCCCGCATAGACTGGTCTCTCTCTGCCGCACAGTTAGAACGTTGCATTCGCGCCTTTAACCCCTGGCCGATGAGCTGGCTGGAAATAGAGGGTCAGCCCGTGAAAGTCTGGCAGGCATCAGTCATTGAGACCGCCACGCAAGCAGAACCCGGCACCATCCTTGAAGCCACCAAACAAGGTATCCAGGTCGCGACGGGCAACGGCATTCTGAACCTGCTCTCATTGCAACCCGCAGGGAAAAAGGCGATGAGTGCCCAGGATCTACTAAATTCACGTCGGGAATGGTTTATTCCTGGCAACCGTCTGGCCTGACGGTCACATCTCAATACGCCCGGTGTAACCGGGCATTTTTATTTTTGCGGTTATGAAAAAAAATCTTAATTTACGCAGTATGGCGGCCCAAGCCGTCGAACAGGTTGTCGAAAAGGGGCAGTCGTTAAGCAATGTTCTGCCCGCCATGCAGCAGAAAGTCACCGATAAAGATAAAGCACTGTTGCAGGAACTCTGCTTTGGCGTATTGCGCACGCTTTCCCAGTTGGAGTGGATGATCAAACAACTGATGGAGCGCCCGATGACGGGCAAGCAGCGCACGGTCCATTATTTGATTATGGTCGGCTTCTACCAACTATTGCATACCCGTATTCCTCCTCATGCTGCGCTTGCTGAGACTGTGGAAGGTGCAGTCGTTATCAAACGCCCACAGTTGAAAGGGCTGATAAACGGCGTACTACGCCAATTCCAGCGCCGCCAGGAAGAACTATTAACCGAATTTGCACAAAGCGAACTTCGTTTCTTACATCCGTCCTGGTTAGTAAAGCGCATTAAGAATGCCTATCCACAGCAGTGGGAAAGTATCCTTGAAGCCAATAACCAACGACCGCCAATGTGGTTACGCGTTAACCGCAATCACCATACCCGCGATGCATGGCTTGATCTGTTGGCTGACGCCGGCCTGACCGGCTTCCCACACCCGGATTACCCGGATGCCGTGCGTCTGGAGCCCCCTACGTCAGTACTGGCTTTGCCTGGTTTCGAGCAAGGTTGGGTTACCGTTCAGGATGCCTCTGCCCAAGGTTGCGTCGGCTATCTGCTACCGCAAAACGGTGAGCAGATCCTCGATTTATGCTGCGCTCCTGGTGGTAAAACGACACATATTCTGGAAGTTGCCCCTGATGCTAATGTAACGGCAGTCGACGTTGATGAAAAACGCTTATCACGCGTTTACGACAACCTGAAACGCCTCGGCATGAAGGCAGCCGTTAAGCAAGGTGATGGGCGTTATCCGGCACAATGGTGCGGCGAGCAGCAGTTTGATCGAATTCTGCTGGATGCCCCCTGTTCGGCCACTGGCGTTATTCGTCGCCATCCGGACATCAAGTGGCTGCGTCGTGACCGTGATATTGCTGAACTTGCTCAGTTGCAGGCTGAAATTCTTGATGCTGTATGGCCACACCTGAAGCCTGGCGGTACGCTGGTTTACGCTACCTGTTCCATTCTGCCGGAAGAAAACAGTCAGCAGATTAAAGCCTTCCTGCAGCGCACTCCAAACGCTGCATTACAGGAGACAGGTACACCTGAGAATCCTGGGCTGCAAAATCTGCCAGGATTGGAAGAAGGTGATGGCTTCTTTTACGCTAAGCTAATCAAAAAGTGATGAGATAACGGGTCGCGACTGATGAAAATTATCATTCTGGGCGCAGGGCAGGTTGGCGGTACGCTGGCTGAAAACCTGGTCGGAGAGAACAACGATATCACGGTGGTCGATACCAACGGTGAGCGCTTGCGTACTTTGCAGGACAAATTCGATCTTCGCGTTGTGCAAGGACACGGTTCCCATCCTCGTGTGCTGCGTGAAGCGGGAGCTGATGATGCAGACATGCTCGTCGCCGTTACCAGTTCCGATGAAACCAATATGGTCGCCTGTCAGGTCGCCTATTCTCTCTTCAACACTCCGAATCGTATTGCACGAATTCGCTCGCCAGATTATGTCCGCGATGCGGATAAGCTGTTCCATTCCGAAGCGGTTCCTATCGATCATCTCATCGCTCCAGAACAATTAGTCATTGATAATATCTATCGATTGATTGAATATCCTGGCGCATTACAAGTGGTCAATTTCGCGGAAGGCAAAGTCAGCCTGGCAGTGGTAAAAGCGTATTATGGCGGCCCACTGATTGGAAACGCGTTATCCACAATGCGCGAACATATGCCGCATATTGATACCCGTGTTGCGGCAATTTTTCGTCATGACAGACCGATTCGTCCGCAAGGATCCACGATTGTCGAAGCGGGTGACGAAGTCTTCTTTATCGCTGCGTCTCAGCACATTCGTGCGGTGATGAGTGAATTGCAACGCCTGGAAAAACCCTACAAGCGCATCATGCTGGTTGGTGGCGGTAATATCGGCGCAGGACTTGCGCGCCGTCTGGAAAAAGATTACAGCGTGAAGTTGATTGAACGTAATCAGCAACGTGCAGCCGAGCTTGCCGAGAAACTACAGAATACGATCGTCTTCTTTGGCGATGCGTCGGATCAGGAATTGTTGGCGGAAGAACATATCGATCAAGTCGATCTATTCATCGCAGTCACCAACGATGATGAAGCCAATATTATGTCGGCGATGCTCGCCAAACGAATGGGGGCTAAAAAGGTGATGGTGCTGATTCAGCGCCGTGCTTATGTCGACCTTGTTCAGGGCAGCGTGATTGATATTGCGATTTCACCGCAGCAGGCAACAATATCCGCACTTCTCAGTCACGTACGTAAAGCTGACATTGTCGGGGTTTCTTCATTGCGCCGTGGCGTTGCGGAGGCCATAGAGGCTGTGGCACACGGTGATGAGACGACTTCCCGCGTCGTGGGTCGCGTGATCGATGAAATAAAACTGCCACCGGGAACGATCATTGGTGCGGTTGTCAGAGGGAATGATGTCATGATCGCCAACGATAACCTGCGTATTGAACAGGGCGATCATGTCATTATGTTCCTGACAGACAAAAAGTTTATTACCGACGTTGAACGTTTATTCCAGCCAAGTCCGTTCTTCCTGTAATTAAAAAAGGGCACCATTTCGGTGCCTTTTTTAATTCCCTTTATTTATCAAGGTTTAATTTATTTTCCTAAAGAGAATATCCTTAAATGGAAAATACCTTAACATTTGTTAAACTTAGACTCGTCAGTCTGCTTAGGGAGAATAAAATGAGCATAATTAAAGAGTTTCGCGAATTCGCGATGCGCGGGAATGTTGTGGATTTGGCAGTGGGTGTCATTATTGGTGCGGCATTCGGTAAAATTGTTTCATCACTGGTTGCCGATATCATCATGCCCCCTCTGGGATTATTAATTGGTGGGATCGACTTTAAACAATTTGCTGTCACACTGCGTGCTGCACAGGGAGATATCCCAGCGGTCGTCATGCATTATGGTGTGTTTATCCAGAACATCTTTGATTTTGTTATTGTTGCGTTTGCCATCTTTATGGCGATCAAACTGATCAATAACCTCAATCGTAGTAAGAAAGAAGAACCGGCTGCGGCACCTGCACCGACAAAAGAAGAAGTGTTGCTTACCGAAATTCGCGACCTGCTGAAAGAACAAAATACGCGTTCTTAACACGTCGCTGAAAGCAGAAGGCCAGTGGTAAGAAAGTAATTCACGCTCTTGCCACTGGCCTCCCAGTTACCCCGATTACCATGCTTGCCCTTTCGCAAATAACTTCCTTTCCCTTTTTTATTTTTTTCTACGCGCTGCCTGAACAAAGGGTCATGCAGTAATGCCTCAATAGCATTGTCCTTTATCTGCCCTTTCGTGTGCTGATAACGACTCATAATTTCTCCAGTTATCTGTTTTACGGCGCGAGTGTAAGCGCCCCCGTTCAATAAATCAACATCCCGTTTTTACTCCGCTGGCTCCCTGTTCAAGGGCCTCCAGAATCGAACAATACACGCTACTGTGCGCCTTGCCACAGCAGGCATCATTGAGTCTTTGCAATGAACGCTGCATAGTTTGCAGTTCTGCTATTCTGGCTTCCACTTCTTTCAGTCGCTCCTGCACAATCCCCTTTGATTCCTGACATGTGTGATGTTCCGGATCAACACGGATCGAAAGGAGCTCGCGGATCGACTCAAGCGTAAAACCAAGTTGGCGCGCATAACGAATAAATTTAAGCCGCTGGAGATCGCTTTCGGTATAAAGCCGAAATCCTCCTTCGGTGCGCACAAAATGCTCCATCATTTGCTGCTTTTCATAATAGCGGATGGTATCAGGGGTCACTTCCGCCAGCTTTGCCAGTTCACCAATGCGGTACATAAGAACTCCGTTATTGATCGTTGATTTTATGCATCAGTTTATCCGCATATTCTCCGCGTAAAAACTCAGTACTCAAACCAGCCTGTCTCAGTTTTAACTCGAGCAATGACAGACGTCGGCTGATCTCCTGATACTGCGGGTCGTCCTGCCTGATACCTTTGAGTATATCAAGTAACTGGATGGCCTCTCTGCGTTGTTCCAGTTCAGGAGGCAGGCATCCTGCATTTTTTAATAAGCGATAACCAACACGAAGATCGTCTGGGACATGCGAGTCATCGTCAAGAATAAGCGCTTTACCGCTACCAGGAAGGTTATCAAACTCGCCTTTGGATTGTGCATCGACAATATGGCGCTCTGCCCACTGGTCAAGTAACCACATACAACACTCCAGGGGATGAACAAAAAGAGTACAGATATTGTAGGCAAGTGGGGATACAACGGATATAAAAAAACCCGCCGGGGCGGGTTTTCTTACGTTACTACAGATTACTCTGCAGCAGCTTCTGCTTTCGACTCAGAGCGATCAACCAGCTCGATGTATGCCATCGGCGCGTTGTCGCCTGCACGGAAGCCACACTTCAGAATGCGAGTGTAACCACCGGCGCGGCTCGCGAAACGCGGGCCCAGCTCGTTAAACAGTTTTGCCACGATCTCGTTATCACGAGTGCGGGCGAATGCCAGACGACGATTAGCTACGCTATCAGTCTTGGCAAGAGTAATCAGCGGCTCAACTACGCGGCGCAGCTCTTTCGCTTTAGGCAGGGTCGTCTTGATGATTTCATGACGAACCAGTGAACCTGCCATGTTGCGGAACATTGCCTGGCGATGGCTGCTGTTGCGGTTCAGTTGACGACCACTCTTACGATGGCGCATGACCTTATCCTTCTCAGTAAAACCTTAACCTGTGATCCGGTTACTCGTCAGCGATGCTTGCCGGTGGCCAGTTTTCCAGGCGCATGCCCAGAGACAGTCCACGGGAAGCCAGCACGTCTTTAATCTCAGTAAGAGATTTTTTACCAAGGTTAGGCGTCTTAAGAAGCTCAACCTCAGTACGCTGTACCAGATCACCGATATAGTGGATAGCTTCTGCTTTAAGGCAGTTAGCAGAGCGGACAGTCAATTCCAGATCGTCAACAGGGCGCAGCAGGATCGGATCGAATTCTGGTTTCTCTTCTTTCACTTCCGGCTGACGTACATCACGTAAGTCAACAAAAGCTTCCAGTTGTTCAGCCAGAATGGTTGCCGCACGACGAATCGCCTCTTCAGGATCGATTGTGCCGTTGGTTTCCATTTCGATGACCAGCTTGTCCAGGTCGGTACGCTGTTCTACACGCGCTGCTTCAACATTGTAGGCAATACGCTCTACAGGGCTGTAGCATGCGTCGACCAGCAGACGGCCGATTGGGCGCTCATCTTCTTCCGAATGAATTCGGGTAGAAGCCGGCACATAACCACGACCGCGCTGAACTTTGATACGCATGCTAATAGACGCGTTCTCATCGGTCAGGTGGCAGATCACGTGCTGCGGCTTGACGATTTCGACATCCCCATCATGGGTGATATCGGCTGCAGTCACAGGGCCAATGCCAGATTTATTCAAGGTAAGAATAACTTCATCTTTACCCTGAACTCTCACCGCCAGCCCTTTCAGGTTGAGCAGGATTTCCAGGATATCTTCCTGAACGCCTTCTTTGGTGCTGTACTCATGTAGTACACCATCAATCTCAACCTCGGTCACCGCGCAACCCGGCATCGATGAGAGCAGAATACGGCGCAGTGCGTTACCCAGAGTATGGCCAAAGCCACGCTCTAAAGGCTCAAGGGTCACCTTGGCGTGCGTCGAACTCACTTGCTCGATATCTACCAGGCGCGGTTTTAGAAACTCTGTCACAGAACCCTGCATTGTGTCCTCTCTTTGGTACTAAGCTTTACTTGGAGTAAAGCTCGACGATCAGGTGTTCGTTAATGTCCGCAGACAGATCAGAACGCTCAGGCTTACGCTTAAACGTACCTTCCATCTTGCCAGCATCAACTTCCAGCCAGGTTGGCTTTTCACGCTGCTCAGCCAGCTCCAGAGCGGCTTTCACGCGAGACTGCTTCTTCGCTTTCTCACGAATGCTAACAACGTCATTCGGACTAACCTGATAAGAAGCGATGTTAACAACACGACCGTTTACCATAATTGCTTTATGGCTTACCAGCTGACGTGCTTCTGCACGAGTGGCGCCGAAGCCCATACGGTATACAACGTTGTCCAGACGACCTTCCAGCAGAGCCAACAGGTTTTCACCGGTGTTGCCTTTCAGACGTGCTGCTTCTTTGTAGTAGTTACGGAACTGACGCTCCAGCACACCGTAGATACGGCGAACTTTTTGCTTTTCACGCAACTGCACACCATAGTCAGACAGACGCGGTTTACGCGCACCGTGCTGGCCAGGAGCTTGTTCAATTTTACACTTGGTATCGATCGCGCGAACGCCAGACTTAAGGAATAAGTCGGTGCCCTCACGACGGCTCAGCTTGAGCTTAGGACCCAAATATCTTGCCATTTTCTTTCTCCAACAAACCTGGAAACGACAGCGTTATACGCGGCGTTTTTTCGGCGGACGACAACCGTTATGAGGGATCGGAGTCACATCAGTAATATTAGTGATGCGGAAACCAGCGGCGTTCAGTGCACGAATAGTAGATTCGCGACCTGGACCCGGTCCTTTGACCATAACTTCCAGATTCTTGATGCCGTATTCTTTTACGGCGTCAGCGCAACGCTCTGCTGCAACCTGAGCTGCAAACGGAGTGGATTTGCGAGAACCACGGAAACCGGAACCACCGGCTGTTGCCCAACCCAGCGCGTTACCCTGACGATCAGTGATAGTCACGATGGTGTTGTTGAAAGAAGCATGGATATGAGCCACGCCGTCAGAGACTTGTTTTCTTACACGTTTACGTGCACGAATTGGTGCCTTTGCCATTATTCAATCACCCCGATTATTTCTTGATCGGTTTGCGCGGACCCTTACGGGTACGTGCGTTGGTCTTGGTACGCTGACCGCGAACCGGGAGACCACGACGATGACGCAAACCGCGATAGCAACCAAGGTCCATAAGGCGCTTGATGCTCATGCTAACTTCACGGCGCAGATCACCTTCAACGACAAATTTGGCAACTTCGTCACGCAGCGTGTCGATTTGTTCTTCAGACAGCTCACTGATCTTAACATCTTCAGCGATACCCGCTGCAGCCAAAATGGCCTTGGAACGGGTCTTGCCGACGCCGTAGATCGAAGTTAATGCGATCACAGCATGTTTTTGATCAGGAATGTTAATGCCTGCTATACGGGCCACTATGCACTCCTACTATTTAATATGTACGCACCATGCTGAAAAGCCCGTTTTCAGGATACTCAAATGGAAACGCACAGACATACAAAAGATTGGCTGGCTAATCTAGCCAGCTCAACCCAACTTTGCAAGAAAAATATGCGAATAAATCAGCCTTGGCGCTGTTTATGCTTCGGCTCGGCACTGCAAATCACACGGATGACACCATCACGCTTAACGATTTTGCAGTTACGGCATAATTTCTTGACGGAAGCACGAACTTTCATTTTTACTCTCCGTAACTTCTCGGGCGACCAATTATCGGCCGTAGCCTTTCAGGTTCGCCTTCTTCAATGCAGACTCGTACTGACTTGACATCATCAGAGTTTGCACTTGAGCCATAAAGTCCATAATCACGACAACAACGATAAGCAGTGAGGTCCCACCGAAGTAGAACGGTACTTTCATTGCATCACGCATGAACTCCGGGATCAGGCAGATAAAGGTAATGTAGAGCGCACCAACCAGGGTCAGGCGGGTCATTACTTTATCGATATACTTCGCCGTTTGCTCTCCCGGACGAATTCCTGGTACAAATGCACCGGACTTCTTCAGGTTATCTGCTGTTTCACGCGGGTTGAAAACCAACGCCGTGTAGAAGAAACAGAAGAAGATGATTGCAGACGCATAGAGTAACACATAAAGCGGTTGCCCAGGCTGCAAATACAGCGAAATTGTTGTCAGCCAGTTCCAACCGGTTCCGCCCCCGAACCATGACGCGATGGTTGCTGGGAACAGAATGATACTGGAAGCGAAGATTGCCGGGATGACCCCCGCCATATTCACTTTCAGCGGTAAATGTGTGCTCTGTGCAGCATAGACACGACGACCTTGCTGACGTTTTGCGTAGTTTACCACAATGCGGCGTTGACCACGCTCAACAAATACAACAAAGAACGTCACTGCAAATACTAATACTGCAACCAACAGCAACACGAGGAAGTGCAGGTCGCCTTGACGCGCTTGCTCGATAGTATGGGCAATGGCTGGCGGGAGTCCCGCAACAATACCAGCGAAGATAATGATCGAGATACCGTTGCCGATACCACGCTCAGTAATCTGTTCGCCGAGCCACATCAGGAACATGGTCCCTGTAACCAGACTCACAACAGCGGTGAAATAGAATGCAAAGCCTGGATTCATTACCAGGCCCTGCATACCAGGCATATTCGGCAGACCGGTAGCAATACCGATCGACTGGAATATTGCCAGCACCAGAGTACCGTAGCGGGTGTACTGGCTGATCTTACGACGACCAGACTCCCCTTCTTTCTTGATTTCTGCCAACGTTGGGTGAACCACCGTCAGCAGCTGGATAATAATGGATGCCGAAATATACGGCATGATACCCAGAGCAAAGATAGAAGCACGGCTGAGAGCACCACCAGAGAACATGTTGAACATTTCAATGATGGTGCCTCGCTGTTGCTCAAGCAGTTTGGCAAGTACAGCGGCATCAATACCAGGGATCGGAATGAAAGAGCCAATACGGAACACAATCAGCGCGCCGATTACAAACAGCAGTCTGCGTTTCAGCTCGCCTAAGCCACCTTTGGCACTTTGAAAATCTAATCCCGGTTGTTTAGCCATCTGCTACTTATTCCTCGATTTTACCGCCAGCAGCTTCGATAGCAGCACGAGCGCCTTTAGTAACACGCAGGCCACGAACAGTTACCGGAGTAGAAACTTCACCAGCCAGGATCACTTTCGCGAACTCGATCTGGATACCGATAATGTTAGCCGCTTTCAGCGTGTTCAGGTCTACAACGCCGCCTTCTACTTTAGCCAGGTCAGACAGACGAACTTCGGCTGTAATCGCTGCTTTACGAGAAGTGAAGCCGAATTTCGGCAGACGACGGTACAGAGGCATCTGACCACCCTCGAAACCGCGACGTACGCCACCGCCAGAACGAGACTTCTGACCTTTGTGACCACGACCACCGGTTTTACCGAGGCCAGAACCGATACCACGACCCAGGCGTTTGCCCGCCTTTTTGGAGCCTTCGGCCGGAGACAGAGTATTTAAACGCATCTCTTACTCCTCAACTTTAACCATGAAGGAAACCGCGTTGACCATACCACGAACAGCAGGAGTATCCTCGCGTTCTACGGTGTGACCAATACGACGCAGACCCAGGCCAAGCAGCGTTGCCTTGTGTTTCGGCAGACGACCGATTGCACTGCGGGTTTGAGTAATTTTAATAGTCTTTGCCATGGTTTATTTCCCCAGAATTTCTTCAACGGATTTACCACGCTTGGCAGCGACCATTTCCGGAGATTTCATATTTTCCAGGCCATCGATAGTTGCACGAACCACGTTAATCGGGTTGGTGGAACCATACGCTTTAGCCAGAACGTTACGAACTCCAGCGACTTCCAGGACGGCGCGCATTGCACCACCGGCGATAATACCGGTACCTTCGGAAGCCGGCTGCATGAATACACGAGAACCCGTGTGAGTACCCTTAACCGGGTGCTGCAGGGTGCCGTGGTTCAGCGCGACGTTAATCATATTGCGACGGGCTTTTTCCATCGCTTTCTGGATCGCTGCCGGAACTTCGCGTGCTTTACCGTAACCAAAACCAACGCGGCCATTACCATCACCAACAACAGTCAGAGCTGTGAAGGAGAAAATACGACCACCTTTAACGGTTTTAGATACGCGGTTTACCGCGATCAGCTTTTCCTGCAGTTCGCCAGCTTGTTTTTCGATGTGAGCCATCTTACACCTCTACCTTAGAACTGAAGGCCAGCTTCACGGGCAGCATCTGCCAGTGCCTGGACACGACCATGATATTGGAACCCGGAACGGTCAAAGGAAACATCTTTGATGCCTTTTTCCAGAGCGCGTTCGGCAACAGCTTTACCCACAGCTGCAGCAGCGTCTTTGTTACCGGTGTACTTCAGTTGTTCAGCGATAGCTTTTTCTACAGTAGAAGCAGCTACCAGAACTTCAGAACCGTTCGGTGCAATTACCTGTGCGTAAATATGACGCGGGGTACGATGTACCACCAGGCGAGTTGCGCCCAGCTCTTTGAGCTTGCGGCGTGCGCGGGTCGCACGACGGATACGAGCAGATTTCTTATCCATAGTGTTACCTTACTTCTTCTTAGCCTCTTTGGTACGCACGACTTCGTCGGCGTAACGAACACCCTTGCCTTTATAAGGCTCAGGACGACGGTAGGCGCGCAGATCTGCTGCAACCTGACCGATCACCTGCTTATCAGCGCCTTTCAGCACGATTTCAGTTTGAGTCGGACATTCTGCAGTAATCCCTGCCGGCAGCTCATGATCAACAGGGTGAGAGAAACCCAGAGACAGGTTTACTACATTCCCTTTGACCGCTGCACGATAACCTACACCAACCAGCTGCAGCTTCTTAGTGAAGCCTTCGGTAACACCGATAACCATTGAGTTCAGCAGGGCACGCGCGGTACCAGCCTGAGCCCAACCGTCTGCGTAACCATCACGCGGACCGAAGGTCAGTGCATTATCTGCATGATTAACTTCAACAGCATCGTTGAGAGTACGAGTCAGCTCGCCGTTTTTACCTTTGATCGTAATAACCTGACCGTTGATTTTTACATCAACGCCGGCAGGAACAACGACCGGTGCTTTAGCAACACGAGACATTTTTTCCTCCGATTAGGCTACGTAGCAGATAATTTCGCCACCAAGACCAGCTTGGCGCGCTGCACGATCAGTCATAACACCTTTAGAGGTAGAAACAACTGCGATACCCATGCCGGCCATAACTTTCGGCAGCTCATCTTTACGTTTGTAGATGCGCAGACCTGGGCGGCTGACACGCTGAATGCTTTCTACAACAGCTTTACCCTGGAAATACTTAAGAGTCAGTTCCAGTTCCGGCTTGGTGTCGCCTTCAACTTTAAAATCTTCAATAAAACCTTCTTCCTTCAGCACGTTGGCAATTGCCACTTTCAGCTTGGAGGAAGGCATGGTGACCGCAGCTTTGTTCGCGGCCTGACCGTTACGGATACGGGTCAGCATATCCGCGATCGGATCTTGCATGCTCATCTGTCTTTACTCCCGTGATTCAATTGGTGACAATTACCAGCTAGCCTTTTTCAAGCCTGGCACTTCACCGCGCATGGCGGCTTCACGCAGCTTAATACGGCTCAACCCGAACTTGCCCACATAACCATGTGGACGACCTGTTTGACGGCAGCGGTTACGCTGACGAGACGGGCTGGAATCACGCGGCAGAGTCTGCAGCTTAAGAACGGCATTCCAACGATCTTCGTCGGAAGCGTTCACATCAGAGATGATCGCTTTCAGTTCAGCGCGTTTCGCGAAGTATTTATCAGCTAAAGCTACGCGTTTTACTTCGCGTGCTTTCATTGATTGCTTAGCCATTAGTAACCCTACCTTACTTGCGGAACGGGAAGTCAAAGGCAGCCAGCAGAGCACGGCCTTCTTCGTCAGATTTCGCAGTAGTGGTAATGGTAATATCCAAACCACGCACGCGGTCGACTTTATCGTAGTCGATTTCTGGGAAGATGATCTGCTCACGGACACCCATGCTGTAGTTACCACGACCGTCGAAAGACTTAGCAGACAAGCCACGGAAGTCACGGATACGTGGAACAGCAATAGTGATCAGGCGCTCAAAGAACTCCCACATGCGTTCGCCACGCAGAGTTACTTTACAGCCGATCGGATAGCCCTGACGGATTTTGAAGCCTGCAACTGATTTGCGTGCTTTGGTGATCAGCGGTTTTTGACCGGAGATTGCTGTCAGATCAGCTGCTGCGTTATCCAGCAGTTTCTTGTCAGCGATCGCTTCACCAACACCCATGTTCAGGGTGATCTTCTCGACCCGAGGGACTTGCATGACAGAATTGTAGTTAAACTCAGTCATGAGTTTAGCGACTACTTCGTCTTTGTAGTAATCATGCAGTTTCGCCATCGTACTACTCCAAATTACTTGATAGTTTCGCTGTTAGATTTAAAGAAACGGACTTTTTTGCCGTCTTCGAATCTAAAGCCTACACGGTCGGCCTTGCCGGTTGCCGCGTTGAAGATAGCAAGGTTAGAGATCTGAATAGCTGCTTCTTTCTCTACGATGCCGCCTGGTTGGTTCAGGGCCGGAACCGGCTTCTGATGTTTCTTAACCAGGTTGATACCTTCAACAATGACCTTGCCGGAAGACAGGACATTTTTTACTTTACCGCGTTTACCTTTATCTTTACCGGTTAACACGATAACTTCGTCATCACGACGGATTTTCGCTGCCATGATTCGCTCCTTAGAGTACTTCTGGTGCCAGAGAGATAATTTTCATGAACTTCTCGTTACGAAGTTCACGAGTTACCGGCCCAAAAATACGCGTACCGATGGGTTGCTCACTATTATTGTTTAAAATAACGCATGCATTACCATCGAAGCGAATGACAGAACCGTCCGGGCGACGAACACCCTTCTTGGTGCGCACCACTACCGCCTTCAGCACATCACCTTTTTTGACCTTACCACGCGGAATTGCTTCTTTGATGGTGATCTTGATGATGTCGCCTACGCCTGCGTAGCGACGGTGCGAGCCACCCAGAACCTTGATACACATTACGCGACGTGCACCGGAGTTGTCGGCGACGTTCAGCATAGTCTGTTCTTGGATCATTTTAGTGCTCCGCTAATGTCAACTACTACTGAGACCCGAAAATCAGGTCGTTAAAAAAGCCCCATATCGGGGGCGCGGCATTATAACACCGCTCAAACGATATGGGTAGAAAAAATAAACGGCTCATTACTGAGCCGTTTATTCGTTGAGAATGCTTACTGTATTACAGAATCGCTTTCTCTACAACGCGAACCAGCGTCCAGGACTTAGTCTTAGACAGCGGACGGCATTCGCGGATTTCAACCACGTCACCAGTACCGCATTCGTTGTTCTCGTCATGTACGTGCAGTTTGGTCGTACGCTTAATGAATTTACCGTAGATCGGGTGTTTCACAAAACGTTCGATAGCAACAACAATGGATTTCTCCATTTTGTCGCTAACAACGCGACCTTGCAGAGTACGGATTTTATCGGTCATTACGCACCCGCCTTCTCAGTCAGTAAAGTCTTAACGCGCGCGACATCACGACGCACTTGCTTCAACAGGTGAGACTGTTGCAGCTGGCCACTTGCTGCCTGCATACGCAGGTTGAACTGCTCACGCAGCAGATTCAGCAGCTCGGTGTTCAGCTCTTCAACACTCTTCTCACGCAGCTCTTTTGCTTTCATTACATCACCGTCTTAGTTACAAAGGTGGTTTTAATCGGCAGTTTCGCTGCTGCCAGCTTGAATGCTTCACGGGCCAGCTCTTCCGGTACGCCGTCCATTTCATACAGGACTTTACCCGGCTGAATCAAGGCAACCCAATACTCCACGTTACCTTTACCTTTACCCATACGCACTGCCAGCGGCTTTTCAGTGATCGGTTTGTCCGGGAATACACGGATCCAGATCTTACCTTGACGCTTAACTGCACGGGTCATAGCACGACGTGCTGCTTCGATCTGACGGGCAGTCAGACGACCACGGCCAACAGCTTTCAGACCGAAGCTGCCGAAGCTAACATCCGTACCCTGCGCCAGACCGCGGTTACGGCCTTTGTGCATTTTACGGAATTTTGTACGCTTTGGTTGTAACATCAGCGACGCTCCTTATTTACGGCCTTTACGCTGCTGCTTTTTAGGTTGCGCAGCCGGTTTTTCCGGTTGTTCAACAGCAGCCATACCACCCAGGATCTCGCCTTTGAAGATCCACACTTTTACGCCGATTACACCGTAAGTGGTGTGCGCTTCAGAGGTGTTGTAGTCGATGTCAGCACGCAGAGTGTGCAGAGGAACGCGACCTTCGCGGTACCATTCGGTACGAGCAATTTCCGCGCCGCCCAGACGGCCGCTAACTTCAACTTTAATACCTTTAGCGCCCAGACGCATTGCGTTCTGTACAGCACGCTTCATAGCACGACGGAACATAACGCGACGTTCCAGCTGAGAAGTGATGCTGTCAGCAACCAATTTTGCGTCCAGTTCAGGCTTACGCACTTCGGCGATATTGATCTGGGCAGGAACGCCAGCAATATCCGCTACGACTTTGCGCAGTTTTTCTACGTCTTCGCCTTTCTTACCGATAACGATACCCGGACGAGCGGTGTGAATGGTCACACGGATGCTCTTAGCCGGACGCTCGATAACGATACGAGATACAGACGCTTTAGCCAGTTCCTTAGTCAGGTACTGACGTACTTTAAAATCGCTGTCCAGGTTGTCAGCGAATTCTTTGGTGTTCGCAAACCAGGTTGAGTTCCATGGTTTTACAATACCCAGGCGAATACCATTAGGATGTACTTTCTGACCCATTGCTAGTCTCCAGAGTCTCAGCGATCGGACACAACCACAGTAATGTGGCTGGTGCGCTTCAGGATGCGATCTGCACGACCTTTTGCACGCGGCATAATGCGCTTCATGCTAGGGCCTTCGTCTACGAAAATTTTCGCAACTTTCAGATCGTCAATGTCAGCGCCATCGTTGTGTTCAGCGTTAGCAATGGCAGATTCCAGAACTTTCTTAACCAATACAGCCGCTTTCTTATTGGTGTAGGTCAGAATATCCAGGGCCTGCGACACTTTCTTACCGCGAATCAGGTCTGCAACAAGGCGAACCTTCTGAGCAGAAGAACGAGCATGGCGATGTTGAGCTAAAGTTTCCATCTCTTCCTCCTACCTTATTTCTTCTTCGCTTTTTTATCAGCAGCGTGGCCGCGATAAGTACGAGTCGGTGCGAATTCACCCAGTTTGTGACCGACCATTTCGTCGGAAACAAATACCGGAACGTGCTGACGACCATTATGGACAGCGATGGTCAAACCGATCATGTTAGGAAAGATCGTTGAACGACGGGACCAAGTGCGCAGGGGCTTCTTGTCTCCGCTTTCCACCGCTTTCTCTACCTTCTTCAGCAAGTGCAGGTCAATAAAAGGACCTTTCTTGAGAGAACGTGGCATGGCTTATCCTCTAAAATTATTTGCTACGGCGACGTACGATGAATTTATCAGTACGCTTGTTGCTGCGGGTCTTCTTACCTTTGGTCTGAACGCCCCACGGAGTTACCGGGTGCTTACCAAAGTTACGACCTTCACCACCACCATGTGGGTGGTCGACTGGGTTCATCGCAGTACCGCGAACGGTAGGACGAACACCACGCCAGCGTGCAGCACCTGCTTTACCCAGAACGCGCAGCATATGCTCAGCATTGCCAACTTCGCCCAGAGTTGCACGGCAGTCTGCTTCGACTTTACGCATTTCACCAGAACGCAGACGCAGGGTGACATAAGCACCATCACGAGCAACGATCTGAACGTAAGTACCAGCGGAACGTGCCAGCTGACCGCCTTTACCTGGTTTCATTTCTACGTTATGAACGGTAGAACCAACCGGGATATTGCGCATCGGCAGGGTGTTACCTGCTTTGATTGCAGCATCAACGCCAGACTGAACCTGGTCGCCAGCTTTCAGGCCTTTAGGGGCCAGGATGTAACGGCGTTCGCCATCTTTGTACAGAACCAGCGCGATGTTCGCGGAACGGTTCGGATCGTACTCAAGACGTTCAACAACTGCCGGGATACCATCTTTGTTGCGTTTGAAGTCAACCAGACGGTATGCCTGCTTGTGACCACCACCGATGTGACGAGTGGTGATGCGGCCATTGTTGTTACGACCACCGGATTTGCTGTTTTTTTCAACCAGCGGAGCAAAAGGTTTGCCCTTGTGCAGCTCTGGGTTGACCACTTTAACGACGTGGCGACGACCCGGAGATGTCGGTTTACATTTAACAACTGCCATTGTATTACTCCTCCGACTTACTCAGCGCCGCCGACGAAGTCCAGATTCTGGCCTTCCTTCAGGGTGACGTAAGCTTTTTTCCAGTCGCTACGACGACCGATACGCTGTCCGTGACGTTTAACTTTCCCTTTAACAACCAGGGTGTTAACGACTTCGACTTCGACTTCAAACAGTTTCTGCACAGCAGCTTTGATTTCTGCTTTGGTCGCGTCTTTAGCAACTTTGAGAACGATGGTATTGGTTTTTTCCATCGCAGCAGACGCTTTTTCAGAAACGTGCGGTGCACGCAGCACCTTCAGCAGACGTTCTTCACGAATCATGCCAGCATCTCCTCAACTTGCTTAACAGCATCAGCAGTCATTACGACTTTGTCGAAGGCGATCAGGCTAACCGGGTCGATACCCGTTGCATCGCGAACGTCAACCTTGTGCAGGTTACGTGCTGCGAGGAACAGATTCTCGTCCAGCTCACCGGTGATGATCAGCACATCTTCCAGAGCCATGTCTTTCAGTTTCTGTGCCAGCAGCTTAGTTTTAGGCGCTTCTACAGAGAATGATTCGACAACGATCAGACGATCCTGACGTACCAGTTCGGACAGAATGCTTTTCAGCGCGCCGCGGTACATCTTTTTGTTAACTTTTTGACTGTGGTCCTGCGGGCGTGCAGCGAAGGTTACGCCACCGGAACGCCAGATCGGGCTCTTGATAGAACCTGAACGCGCACGGCCGGTACCTTTCTGGCGCCACGGCTTTTTGCCTGAACCAGTTACTTCAGCACGAGTCTTCTGAGCACGAGTACCCTGACGAGCACCAGCTGCATAAGCAACAACAACCTGGTGAACCAGCGCTTCGTTGAAATCACGACCGAAGGTAGTTTCGGAAACAGTCAGCGCGCTCTGCGCGTCTTTCAATACTAATTCCATTGCTATCCCCTTACGCCTTCACAGCTGGTTTAACGATCAGGTCGCAACCGGTCGCACCCGGAACACCACCTTTAACCAGCAGCAGGTTGCGCTCAGCGTCAACGCGTACTACGTCAAGGCTCTGAACGGTGACACGCTCGTTACCCATCTGACCTGCCATTTTCTTGCCTTTGAACACTTTGCCCGGAGTCTGGTTCTGACCGATAGAACCCGGAACGCGGTGAGACAAGGAGTTACCGTGAGTAGCGTCCTGGGTACGGAAGTTCCAGCGCTTAACGGTACCAGCAAAACCTTTACCTTTAGAGGTACCGGTTACGTCAACTTTTTTAACGTCAGCAAACAGTTCAACGCTAATGCTCTGACCTACGGTGAATTCTTCACCATCTGCCAGACGGAACTCCCACAGGCCGCGGCCAGCTTCTACGCCAGCTTTAGCAAAGTGACCAGCTTCCGGCTTAGTTACACGGTTAGCTTTTTTAGCACCGGTGGTAACCTGAACAGCACGGTAGCCATCGTTAGCCAGGTCTTTAACCTGAGTAACGCGGTTTGCTTCAACTTCGATTACGGTTACTGGGATAGATACGCCATCTTCAGTGAAGATGCGGGTCATACCCACTTTTTTACCGACTAAACCAATCATTGTATCAACCTCTCAATCGCTCGATGACCTGATTAACCCAGGCTGATCTGCACGTCTACACCGGCAGCCAGGTCCAGACGCATCAGAGCATCAACGGTTTTTTCAGTTGGCTCAACGATGTCAACCAGACGCTTGTGAGTGCGAATTTCGTACTGATCACGCGCATCTTTGTTAACGTGCGGGGAGATCAGAACGGTAAAGCGCTCTTTGCGGGTCGGCAGCGGGATCGGACCACGAACTTGCGCACCAGTGCGCTTAGCAGTCTCGACGATTTCCGCGGTTGATTGATCGATCAGACGATGATCAAACGCTTTCAAACGGATACGGATTCTTTGGTTCTGCATGAGACCAGAGCTCCAATTATTTTATAGACGAAATAGTTACTCCTCAAACCCATTACGATTGATGGGAGAGTGTAACCGTTCTTACAGAGTTCCCCGATTGGGAACATTGTCTGGTATTGCTTTCGCAGTACCGGTGGCTCATATCGAACCGCTGTCAATATTAGACAAGCCCGCGCATTATACGTAAATCTCAGTCTTACGCAAGCGCCGCGTAGATATTAATCATTTTTCGGCAATGCGGGCGCCATTCCATCCTGTCTGTAAGAACTCCGCATTTCATTTTTTCTGCGGAACGGAGGAGACAAAGCAGCAGATACGACATTGCGTGAAAAGTTACCGCCGCTAAGGTGGTCTCACTGTCTACGCAGGAGTTATCCATGTACTCTGCTCTCCCTTTTCTGCTCACATACCTTTTTTTATCAGGACGTCTGTGGGTCACCGATTTGCGAACGGGTTTTTTACCCGATCGATTAACCTGCCCTCTACTTTGGAGCGGTCTCATTTATCATCAGCTTTTCCTGCCCGCACGCTTGCCCGATGCCCTATGGGGAGCCGTCGCTGGCTATGTCCTGTTCGCCCTTCTCTACTGGGGTTATCGTCTGGCTCGCCGACAAGAAGGATTGGGCTATGGTGATGTGAAGTTTCTTGCCGCCCTGGGCGCCTGGCATGAATGGCAGTCATTACCCATGCTGGTGTTTATTGCCGCGTTTTTGGCCTGCGCCGCAGTGGGGATGGATCTCTTCAGGGATGGTAAGGCTGTATTAAAAAACCCGCTGCCTTTTGGGCCATATATGGCGGCTGCGGGTTTTATCATGGGATGGGAAACACTGATGCCGATAGTTAGTCTGCGACTTTAATTTGTGATTGCAGGTAGTTTTGCAATCCAAGTTTCGAAATTAAATCCAGCTCTGTTTCCAGCCAGTCGATATGCCCTTCTTCATCTGCAAGAATTTCAATCATCATATCCCTGCTGACATAATCATGAACGGTATCTGCGTAAGCGATAGCTTCACGTAGATCCTTCGCGCCTTCAAGCTCCAGCCGAAGGTCGGATTGCAGCATTTCTTCGACATCTTCACCAATGCCTAACTTGCCGAGATCCTGCAAATTTGGAATGCCCTCCAAAAACAAGATACGCTCAATGTACTTATCAGCGTGTTTCATCTCATCAATGGATTCATGGTATTCGACATCATTGAGGCGAATCAGGCCCCAATTTTTAAACATACGAGCATGGAGAAAATACTGGTTGATCGCGACAAGCTCATTACCCAATAGTTTATTGAGATAACTTATGATTTTAACATCACCTTTCATTTTATAGTCCCTCCGCTTCCACTCTTTGAAGAGTAGATGGGGCTACAGGGATGTCAAAAAAAAGAATGTGACTCAGGCGATCTCTTTAAATTCCGGTATCTGTGTCAATTCGTCCTGCATCACTTCACGAGCAGCCCGAACACACTTACCACATTGATTTCCAATAGCAATAAACTTACGCAATTGTTGAAAAGATTGTGGATGAAACTGACGTACCGCCTGACGGATTTTTTTATCACTGACACCATTACACAAACAAACGTACATGATCGCTCCCGTTCAATTTCTGCGCAAAGTGTAAATGAGAATAGTTATGATTACAATAGCACAAATATATAGACGCAGCCGGAGAGCAATAAAAAATGCGAATAAATATGACAAGATTAAATGTCAGGCAGCAAAAAGGGCGCCGTAGCGCCCTTTTTAAGCTCAAAACTAATTATTAAATAATTAGCTCATTACTTTAGCAACAACGCCCGCGCCAACGGTACGGCCGCCTTCACGGATTGCGAAACGCAGACCGTCGTCCATCGCGATCGGGTGAATCAGGGTAACAACCATTTTGATGTTGTCGCCCGGCATTACCATCTCTACGCCTTCCGGCAGTTCGATGGTACCAGTCACGTCAGTAGTACGGAAGTAGAACTGCGGACGGTAGCCTTTGAAGAACGGAGTATGACGGCCGCCTTCATCTTTGGACAGGATATAAACTTCAGATTCGAACTTGGTGTGCGGCTTGATAGAACCCGGCTTAGCCAGTACCTGACCACGTTCGATTTCTTCACGTTTGATACCACGCAGCAGAACACCAACGTTCTCACCAGCACGGCCTTCGTCCAGCAGTTTGCGGAACATTTCAACGCCAGTACAGGTAGACTTGGCAGTCTCTTTGATACCAACGATTTCAACTTCTTCACCAACTTTAACGATACCGCGCTCTACACGACCGGTAACAACGGTACCACGACCGGAGATGGAGAATACGTCTTCGATAGGCAGCAGGAACGGCTTGTCAATCGCACGCTCTGGTTCTGGGATGTAAGAACGATACCGCGCTCTACACGACCGGTAACAACGGTACCACGACCGGAGATGGAGAATACGTCTTCGATAGGCAGCAGGAACGGCTTGTCAATCGCACGCTCTGGTTCTGGGATGTAAGAATCCAGGAAGCCAGCCAGTTCGATGATTTTCGCTTCCCACTCTGCTTCGCCTTCCAGCGCTTTCAGAGCAGAACCACGAACGATCGGAGTGTCGTCGCCCGGGAAATCGTACTGAGACAGAAGTTCACGAACTTCCATTTCTACCAGTTCCAGCAGCTCTTCGTCATCAACCATGTCGCATTTGTTCAGGAACACGATGATGTACGGAACGCCTACCTGACGACCCAGCAGGATGTGCTCACGAGTCTGCGGCATCGGGCCGTCAGTCGCAGCAACAACCAGGATCGCGCCGTCCATCTGCGCAGCACCAGTGATCATGTTTTTAACATAGTCGGCGTGGCCCGGGCAGTCTACGTGTGCGTAGTGGCGAGTCGGGGTGTCATATTCAACGTGAGAACCAGGATCGCGCCGTCCATCTGCGCAGCACCAGTGATCATGTTTTTAACATAGTCGGCGTGGCCCGGGCAGTCTACGTGTGCGTAGTGGCGAGTCGGGGTGTCATATTCAACGTGAGAAGTGTTGATGGTGATACCACGAGCTTTTTCTTCCGGTGCGTTATCGATCTGGTCGAATGCACGAGCAGCACCGCCGTAGGTTTTAGCCAGTACGGTGGTGATTGCAGCGGTCAGAGTAGTTTTACCGTGGTCGACGTGGCCGATAGTACCAACGTTAACGTGCGGTTTTGTACGTTCAAATTTTTCTTTAGACACGGCTATATTCCTTACTATAGTGCTCTCCCCTTCAGGAGAGAGCACGGGACTTAGGTTTTAACCCCGGGGCTTATTTACCACGGGCTTCGATTACGGCCTGAGCAACGTTGTTCGGCGCATCATCATACTTCAGGAATTCCATCGTGTATGATGCACGACCTTTGGTCAGAGAACGCAGCTGAGTTGCATATCCGAACATTTCAGACAGCGGAACTTCAGCGTGGATCTTAACGCCTGTTACTTCAGATTCCTGACCGCGCAGCATACCGCGACGACGGCTCAAGTCACCGATAACATCACCAGTGTTCTCTTCCGGAGTCTCTACTTCAACCTTCATGATCGGCTCAAGCAGAACAGGTTTTGCTCTCTTAAAGCCTTCTTTAAAGGCGATAGAAGCAGCCAGTTTAAACGCCAGTTCAGAGGAGTCAACGTCATGGTAAGAACCGAAGTGCAGACGAACACCCATGTCTACTACCGGGTAACCAGCCAGCGGACCAGACTTCAACTGCTCCTGGATGCCTTTATCAACGGCAGGGATGTATTCGCCAGGAATTACACCACCTTTAATGTCGTTGATGAACTCGTAACCTTTCGGGTTAGAGCCCGGCTCCAGCGGATACATGTCGATAACGACGTGACCATACTGACCACGACCACCAGACTGTTTCGCGTGTTTACCTTCGATATCGGTAACTTTCGCACGAATCGCTTCGCGGTAAGCAACCTGAGGTTTACCGACGTTCGCTTCAACGTTGAATTCACGCTTCATACGGTCAACGATGATGTCGAGGTGCAGTTCACCCATACCGGCGATGATGGTCTGGTTAGATTCTTCGTCAGTCCATACGCGGAATGACGGGTCTTCTTTAGCCAGACGACCCAGAGCCAGACCCATTTTTTCCTGGTCAGCTTTGGTTTTCGGTTCTACTGCGATGGAGATTACCGGTTCAGGGAATTCCATACGCTCCAGAATGATCGGCTTATCCGGATCACACAGAGTATCACCAGTAGTCACGTCTTTCAGACCGATCGCAGCAGCGATGTCGCCTGCGCGAACTTCTTTGATCTCTTCACGTTTGTTAGCGTGCATCTGAACGATACGACCGAAACGCTCACGTGCAGATTTCACGGAGTTCAGTACGGTATCACCAGAGTTAACCACACCGGAGTACACACGGAAGAAGGTCAGGTTACCTACGAACGGGTCGGTAGCGATTTTGAACGCCAGCGCAGAGAACGGCTCGTCATCACTTGCGTGACGCTCAGCCGGAGTATCTTTACCGTCGTCCAGGATACCGTTGATCGCAGGAACATCAGTCGGAGCCGGCAGGTAATCGATTACCGCATCCAGCATCGCCTGAACACCTTTGTTCTTGAACGCAGAACCACAGGTTACCAGGATGATTTCGTTGTTCAGAACGCGCTGACGCAGAGCTTTCTTGATCTCTTCTTCAGTCAGTTCTTCACCACCGAGGTATTTCTCCATCAGCTCTTCTGAAGCTTCTGCAGCGGACTCGATCAGGTTCTGGTGCCATTCTTCAGCCAGTTCCTGCATGTCTGCCGGGATATCTTCGTATTCGAAGGTTACACCTGCGTCTGCTTCGTTCCAGTTGATGGCTTTCATTTTCACCAGGTCAACAACACCGGTGAAATGTTCTTCAGCACCAATAGCCAACTGCAGCGGAACAGGGTTCGCGCCCAGACGGGTTTTGATCTGACCAACAACTTTCAGGAAGTTCGCACCCATACGGTCCATTTTGTTAACGAACGCAATACGTGGAACTTTATATTTGTTTGCCTGACGCCATACGGTTTCAGACTGCGGCTGAACACCACCAACTGCGCAGTAAACCATTACCGCACCATCAAGTACACGCATGGAACGTTCTACTTCGATAGTGAAGTCAACGTGCCCCGGGGTGTCGATGATGTTTACGCGATGCGGTTCATACTGCTTGGCCATACCAGACCAGAATGCAGTAGTCGCTGCGGAGGTGATAGTAATACCACGCTCCTGCTCCTGCTCCATCCAGTCCATGGTGGCTGCGCCGTCATGAACTTCACCGATTTTATGGTTTACACCGGTGTAGAACAGAATACGTTCGGTAGTGGTGGTTTTACCGGCGTCGATGTGCGCACTGATACCGATGTTACGGTAGCGCGCGATGGGTGTTGTACGAGCCATTTGATTCCTCGTTTATCTTTTAGGCGTTCAATTTAAGTAGCCCAAAGCGGGCCGCTTACAAGAAGCGCCCGCCTGGTGACTATTACTCCGAAGGGATTACCAACGGTAGTGTGCGAACGCCTTGTTGGCTTCTGCCATACGGTGAACGTCTTCACGTTTCTTAACTGCAGTACCTTTGTTTTCTGCAGCATCAGAAAGTTCGTTCGCCAGGCGCAGAGCCATGGATTTATCACCGCGTTTACGAGCAGCTTCAACGATCCAACGCATTGCCAGAGCATTACGACGGACCGGACGGACTTCAACTGGTACCTGATAAGTAGAACCACCAACGCGGCGAGACTTAACTTCGACAGTCGGGCGCACGTTTTCGAGAGCTACTTCGAAAGCTTCCAGTTCGTTTTTACCAGAACGCTGAGCCAGGGTCTCCAGCGCGCTGTATACGATAGTTTCGGCAGTAGATTTTTTACCATCTACCATCAGGATATTTACAAATTTAGCCAGCAGTTCTGATCCGAACTTCGGATCCGGCAGAATTTTACGCTGACCAATGACGCGACGACGTGGCATGGAAATACTCCGTTGTTAATTCAGGATTGTCCAAAACTCTAAGAGTTTAGTTTGACATTAATATAAAACGTTTGGCCTTACTTAACGGAGAACCATTAAGCCTTAGGACGTTTCACGCCATACTTGGAACGTGATTGCTTACGGTCTTTAACGCCGGAGCAGTCAAGCGCACCACGAACGGTGTGGTAACGAACACCCGGAAGGTCTTTTACACGACCGCCACGGATCAGGATCACGGAGTGCTCCTGCAGGTTGTGACCTTCACCACCGATGTAGGAAGTCACTTCAAAACCGTTAGTCAAACGAACACGGCAAACTTTACGCAGTGCGGAGTTCGGTTTTTTAGGAGTGGTAGTATATACACGAGTACATACGCCACGTTTCTGCGGGCATGCTTCCAGCGCAGGCACGTTGCTCTTTGCAACTTTGCGTGCGCGTGGTTTGCGTACCAGCTGGTTAACTGTTGCCATTAAATAGCTCCTGGTTTTAGCTTTTGCTTCGTAAACACGTAATAAAACGCCCTCATACAATATGAGGACGCAGAATTTTAGGGCGACGTCGAAAAGGTGTCAAGAAATATACAACGATCCCGCAATTACCAGGCCATCTGGCGGGGATGTTTCGCCACAAGTCTGACGAAGTCAGTATAGTCAACCCTGACGACGCTGTCTGAAATTTGACCACCCAACCCGCGAGCTTTAATGTCTTCTTCCAGCACGTATATCTTAATGGGGGCATTCAGCAAACTTTCAAGGAAACGACTGCCTTCGATAGCGGCCATCACGCCATCCTGTAGCAACAAAAGCGCATCTCCTTCTTTGAGCAGACGAAGGAGAGAGGAGAGATCCGAATGCCACGCAGAGCGATGTAAAGTGTGCAATATAGACATAAGGGTCTCAGAACCTCAGGATAACGTCATAGCCGTCAAGCTCATTGCGCAAGTCTTCAGGCTCAAGCAGTGTCGCATCAATGACAAAGCGCGAGTCTTCCGACAAACCACGTTCACGCAAAGAGGCGGCACAGAGCCAACACAGCTCAATGTCGTAGAGTTCCAGCAGTTTAAAGGTAGCAATGTAGTCGCGCGCCAACACCACATCAGGTTTTTGCCCCTGAAGTATCTGAAAAACGCCATCGCCAATAAAAAAGACGCCAAGCTCTTCTGTTAATGCAGATGTTGCCAGCAACGCATCCAGCCCCTCACGGCCCGATGCGCTACCGTGCGGCGCAGTAGAAAATACAAAAGCAATGCGTTTCATTAAAATTGCACCACGCGATCGCAGGTCAGCGACACTTCCGCCAGAGCCCCAAGCCCACTGAGAATGAAACCTGGCTGTAAGTTAGCCGCAGCCAACCCCAGTCTGGCGGCCTCCGTCTCATCCACAATACCCCGCCGCAACGCCGCTGCAACGCAGATGTTTAACGTCACACCATGAGTTTGGTTCAGTCGTTGCCAGGCACGTACCACGTCAAATTCGTCACTGGCAGGCGACGTCAGCATGTTTGCGTTATACACACCTTCCCGGTAAAAAAAGACACTGCTCAGCTCGTGACCCTCATTGAGCACCGCCTGGGCAAACTGCAAGGCGCTGCTCGCCTGCTGTGTGCCATAAGCAGGCCCTGTGACCACAATGGCGAAACGCATTACTTATTATCCTGTCCCTGAAAATCGCCGCTTTTGAACTGGCGTATGTAGAGGTATACCGTGTGCTTTGAGATGTTCAGGCGGTCAGCCACCTGGTTAATCGCATCTTTGATGTCGAAGATCCCTTTCTCGTAGAGGTTGAGCACAATCTGGCGGTTCTTCGCATTGTTAGACACATTTCGGTCAGCGTTCACTTCTTCAATCGTGAACTCCAGCGTTTGCGTGACCAAATCTTCTACCGAGGAGGCAAAGTTAACTGAGGAACCCACTTCCGGCGTTTCCGGAGGAATGAAGGTATTCATAATCTGTGAGAACGGTACATCAAGGTTCATGTTGATGCACAGCAGACCAATCACACGATGCTCGCGGTTGCGAATAGCAATCGTCACCGACTTCATCAAGACACCGCTTTTCGCGCGTGTAAAGTAGCACTTCGACACGCTGCTGTCCGCACCCGTCATATCATGCAGCATACGCAACGCAAGGTCAGTAATCGGCGAGCCAATTTTCCGGCCCGTGTGTTCACCGTTAGCAATGCGAATTGCTGAGCATTTCAAATCCTGCAAAGAGTGCAATACGATTTCACAATGGGAACCAATGAGCATCGCTAACCCGTCCACCACCGCTTCGTAGGATTTCAGAATATCGAAGTCGGTCTGATCGAAAGGACGTTGATCCAGTAAATCAAGCTCACTGGTTTCGTTGGTTAAAAGCGACCTGGACATGAAAAAAAACACTCCTTTTCAGGAGCCTGTCGGTATGTTTTCAGGGCAGGCTCATTATTTACGCGGACAACTAAATTAATACAGCGGAGGTTCCGCTTTCCAGTACTAATTATATCCGGCCTGCAATTAAAAAACCGCCGCCATAGTGGCGGCGGTTCTCAGTTTTTATTTTTTAGCAGCATCTGCTGCTTTGGCATCAGCTTCTGCTGGCGCTGCGGCATCCGCTTTCGGTGCCGGTTTGATGTCCAGCAGCTCTACGTCGAATACCAGCGTAGAGTTAGCCGGGATACCCGGAACGCCCGTTTTGCCGTAAGCCAGATCCGGTGGGATAACCAGTTGGATCTTGCCGCCTTTCTTGATGTTTTTCAGGCCTTCAGTCCAGCCAGGGATCACACCATCCAGACGGAAGGAGAGCGGCTCACCACGGGTGTAAGAGTTATCGAACTCTTTACCGTCAATCAGCGTACCTTTGTAATTAACAACCACAGTATCGCTGTCTTTCGGCGCATCACCCGTACCGGCTTTTTCTACTTTATAGACAAGGCCAGTAGAAGAGGTTTTAGCCCCTTTCTCTTTAGCGACTTTCTCGCGGAATGCTTTGCCTTTGGTTTCGTTTTCAGTCGCGTCTTTTTCCATCTTCGCCTGAGCGGAGCTCTTCACGCGAGTTTCAAACGCCTGCAGAGTTTGTTCGATTTCCTGGTCAGATAATTTGCTCTTGTCTGCAAACGCATCCTGGACACCCGCGATCAGCTGATCTTTGTCCAGTTTGATGCCTAATTTTTCCTGTTCCTTCAGGGAGTTTTCCATGTAACGACCCAGAGAAGCACCCAGCGCATACGCTGATTTCTGATCGTCATTTTTGAACGCAGCTTTGCTGTCGGCAGTTGCCGCAGGTTTTGCAGCATCAGCTGCGAAAGTGATCGGAGCGTGCAGAGCAACGGCCATTGTGGTCGCCAGCAGCGTTACTTTAAACAGTGATTTCATCCATATCTCCAGGGCCGGGGCATCTCACCCCAGGGTTAATTTACACAAGAAACGTACTATAAAGCGTTGTAGAACAAATCAACATACGAACACGCCCTATTATCACCCCTTTTCAGACTCTTTTTGTTTAATTTAGTTTCGCGGAAGGCTAATGAGTACTGTGCAATCCCGTAAAGTTAAGTAGAATCCGCGGCCGGGGACAACAAAAGAGGTGAATCATGCAGGATATAACGATGGAAGCCCGCCTGGCTGAACTGGAGAGTCGCCTGGCTTTTCAGGAGCAAACCATTGAAGAACTCAATGTGACAGTGACCGCTCATGAGATGGAAATGGCTAAATTACGCGATCATCTGCGTTTGCTGACGGATAAACTCAAAGCCAGCCAACCGTCAAACATTGCCTCTCAGTCCGAAGAGACGCCGCCGCCGCATTATTGAGACGTAAAAAAAGCGGGTTTCCCCGCTTTTTTTGTGCCCGGTATCGCTACGCTTACCGGGCCAGCATGCCGATTAATGGCAACCGCAACCGCCATTACCGCCACAACCACCTTTGCCGTGCTCATGACCATGGTCATGGTCGTGGCCGTGGCCGCCGCAGCAACCTTCGTGGTCGTGGTCATGGTCGTGACCGTGCGCACCGTGAACGTGGCCGTGAGCCAGTTCTTCTTCGGTCGCTTCACGAATCGCCACAACTTCCACGTTGAATTTCAGGTTCTGGCCAGCCAGCATGTGGTTACCGTCAACCACAACGTGGTCGTCTTCCACTTCGGTAATTTCTACCGGTACCGGACCCTGGTCGGTTTCCGCCAGGAAGCGCATGCCAACCTGCAGTTCGTCAACACCCATGAACACGTCTTTAGGAACGCGCTGCACCAGGTTTTCGTCATACTGACCGTAAGCGTCGTTAGCGCCTACAGCAACGTCAAATTTGTCGCCAACATCGTGACCTTCCAGCGCCGTTTCCAGGCCAGAGATCAGGGAACCGTGACCATGCAGGTAGTCCAGCGGCGCACTCACCGGAGACTCATCAACCAACACACCGTCTTCTGTACGTACCTGATAGGCCAGGCTAACCACCAGGTCTTTTGCTACTTTCATGATATCTCCTGAGCATGGGAAGAATAGTGGCGCAGATTGTAGCGGAATTCTGCACTCGTGTACCCACTAGCTTAAAAAAACCTGCGACATATCGCTAGTCCGGATGAAAAATCCCGATCACTTGCTCTTCTTTGCGAACGTGCTCGCGCGCCGCTTTATCGGCTTCACGCATCTGATGACCACACTTAACGCATTCAACAATATCAACATTATTTTCGCGCCACATCGCCAGAGAATCCTGCGCCTGACAAGATGGGCATTTAGCACCTGCAATAAAACGTTTACGAATTGCCATACTGCTCCCCTACTCAAATTCATCCCAGCCATCCAGCTGGCGCCGTTCTTTCTGCATCTCTCGCTGGAAGATCTCCTCCAGCTCGCGTCGGGCTTCCGTGGCGCGAGAGATTTGAACCGTATCGGTATGCATCGGGATCAACTCCCGTAACATACGCATGTCCAGACGACGAAAGTGCAGTTGCGCCCGCTGCGCCTGATGCGGATGCATCCCTAATGACACCAGCGTTTTACGCCCCAACTCCAGCGCACTGGAGAAGGTTTCACGAGAAAACTGCGTCACACCCACCTGTAATAACTCATGTGCTTCTACACGTCCGCGCGCCCGCGCAAGAATATGCAAATGCGGAAAATGCTGCTGGCACAGTTCCACCAGCTTCATGGTGTCTTCAGGCTCATTACAGGTGATCACGATCGACTCCGCCGCTTCTGCCCCTGCCGAACGAAGGAGATCCACCTGGGTGGCATCACCGTAATACACTTTGTAGCCATACTTACGCATCAGGTTGACGGCACTGATATCCCGCTCAAGCACCGTAATACGCATCTTGTTCGCCATCAACAAACGCCCAATCACCTGACCGAAACGCCCAAACCCCACCACAATCACCTGCGGCTTATCATCATCCACCCAGGGCGCTTCGTCTTCCTCTTCCGGGCCATTGATCTGTCTGGAAAGCCATTTATCAATGAGCTTCATTAACAAGGGCGTTGTCATCATCGATAGCGTGACGGTCACCAGCAGCAACGCCATCTGATCGCCCTGAAACAGTCGCTGGGAAGACGCGGTAGAAAAGAGCACAAAAGCGAACTCGCCCCCCTGACTCAACACGCCCGCAAACTGCATTCGCTCCGAACTCCTCACGCCATATACGCGCGCCAGCAAATAGAGCACCAGCGTCTTGACGGCCACCAGAATGACGACGCTCATCACGACCCATAACAGATGGGTGTAGAGCACACCAAGATTCAACGACATCCCGACCGAAATAAAGAACAGCCCCAGCAGCAAGCCTTTAAAGGGATCGATGGCGGTTTCCAGCTCATGGCGATATTCGCTTTCCGCCAGTAACACACCCGCAATAAACGTCCCCAGCGCCATCGACAGCCCCAGCGCGTCCATAAACAGCGCCGAAGCCAGCACCAACAGCAGGGTGGCAGCGGTGAAAACCTCCCTCACTCCTGAGCTAGCGATAAAGCGAAACACGGGGCGCAGCAGATAACGTCCGCCAATCAGCATACCCGCAAATGCCAGCACCTTCATGCCCACTTTGATCCAGTCAAAATGTTCATCTGCGGAACCCGCCAGCAGCGGCACCAGCGCCAGCGCCGGGATCACCGCCAGATCCTGAAACAGCAGCACAGAAAAACCCAGTTGCCCGGATTCACTGCGATTCATCCCTTTTTCACGCATCAGCTGCAATGCCATGGCGGTCGACGACATCGCCAGACCGATCCCCCCGACCACCGCCGCCTGCCACGAGAAGCGGGTCAGCATCAGTAGCCCCGCCAGCACCGCCGCGCTTAACATCACCTGCGCCGCCCCGACGCCAAAAATAGAACGCCGCAACTGCCAGAGTTTTGCAGGATTCAGCTCCAGGCCAATGATAAACATTAGGAAGACAACGCCCAGTTCAGAGAAATGCAGGATTTCATCAACGTCGCTGATAAACCCCAGCCCCCACGGACCAATAGCGATCCCGGCCAGCAGGTAGCCCAGGACCGCGCCGATACCCAGCCGCGCAGCCAACGGCACCGCAACCACTGCCGCGAAGAGAAACAACACGCCTGCCAGCATTAAATCGGAACCTTCCATCAGCGACCTCCCGCAACAACAGGGTTTGCCAGCCACTCACCATACGCCCTGGCATGACTGGCTAATTCCTGTGCACTTTGTCGCCTGGCCCAGTAAATAATGATCGGACTCATCCAATGCATACGACACATCGCCGCCGTCAGTTCAAAGGGGCGCAACACGTCGCTCATCGGATAACGGTTCAGCGCGTCATAGCGGTAAGCACTTTCCGGCTCGCCGGTGGTGATCACGCTTCGCCAGTACTTTCCCGCCAGTTGATTTCCTCCGGGACCGCTGGCAAAACCGCGGCTCAACACCCGGTCGAACCACTCTTTGAGCAGTGCCGGGCAACTGTAGGTATACAAAGGGTGCTGAAAAACAATCACGTCGTGTTCACGCAATAGCGCCTGCTCATGCGGAATATCGATAAAAAAATCAGGGTAGTGCGCGTAAAGATCGTGCACTGTCACATTACTGAGCTGCATGGCCGGCTTAAGCAGAACCCGATTGGCGACCGAGTCCTGAGATTCCGGATGGGCATACAGCAGCAAAACTTTCGCTGGCTGGGACATCATCCCCCTCCCGGTTTTTGTGTATAGTCGTTGTTTTGGGCTACCATTGCGCTCCAGTGCGGCAGTACGCCCACACACACTACATTATCATAATGATAAATTAACATAGTCAGAACATACGGCGCCTTATGATTGTTTTCTCCTCGTTACAAATTCGCCGCGGCGTACGCGTCTTGCTGGACAATGCTACAGCGACCATCAATCCTGGTCAGAAAGTCGGTCTGGTGGGTAAAAATGGCTGCGGAAAATCTACCCTGCTGGCATTGCTAAAAAATGAAATCAGCGCCGATGGCGGCAATTTTTCCTTCCCCGGCAACTGGCAGCTGGCGTGGGTGAATCAGGAAACGCCAGCGCTTCCTCAACCTGCGCTGGAATACGTTATTGATGGTGACCGTGAGTATCGCCAGTTGGAAGCGCAACTGAACGACGCCAACGAACGTAACGACGGACACGCGATTGCCACCGTGCATGGCAAACTGGACGCCATCGACGCCTGGACCGTGCGGTCCCGCGCCGCCAGTCTGCTCCACGGTCTCGGTTTCTCTAATGAGCAACTTGAGCGCCCGGTCAGCGACTTCTCCGGCGGCTGGCGCATGCGTCTTAACCTGGCCCAGGCGCTGATCTGCCGCTCAGATTTGCTGCTGCTCGATGAACCGACCAACCACCTTGATCTGGACGCCGTCATCTGGCTGGAGAAATGGCTGAAGAGCTATCAGGGGACGCTGATCCTTATCTCCCACGACCGCGACTTCCTCGATCCGGTGGTCGATAAAATTATTCATATCGAACAACAAACGATGTTCGAGTACACCGGCAACTACAGCGCGTTTGAAATTCAGCGAGCCACGCGCCTGGCGCAACAACAATCGATGTACGAAAGCCAGCAGGAGCGTGTCGCGCACTTGCAAAGCTATATCGACCGTTTCCGCGCCAAAGCGACCAAAGCGAAACAAGCACAGAGCCGCATCAAGATGCTGGAACGCATGGAGCTTATCGCTCCGGCACACGTCGACAACCCGTTCCACTTCAGCTTCCGGGCGCCAGAAAGCCTGCCTAACCCGCTGCTGAAAATGGAGAAAGTGAGCGCCGGATATGGCGAACGCGTTATTCTCGACTCCATCAAACTCAATCTGGTTCCCGGCTCACGCATCGGACTGTTAGGACGCAATGGCGCAGGGAAATCGACGCTGATCAAACTGCTGGCGGGCGAGCTCAACCCTGTCAGCGGGGAGATCGGTCTGGCAAAAGGCATCAAACTGGGGTATTTCGCCCAGCATCAACTGGAATTCCTGCGCGCAGACGAATCACCGCTGCAACATCTGGTGCGACTGGCACCGCAGGAGCTGGAACAGAAGCTGCGGGATTATCTCGGCGGCTTTGGCTTCCAGGGCGATAAAGTCACTGAAGAGACCCAGCGTTTCTCCGGCGGTGAAAAGGCCCGTCTGGTGCTGGCGCTGATCGTCTGGCAGCGCCCGAATCTACTGCTGCTCGATGAACCGACCAACCACCTGGATCTGGATATGCGTCAGGCACTGACCGAAGCCTTGATCGACTTTGAAGGGGCATTGGTTGTCGTTTCGCATGACCGTCACCTGCTGCGCTCAACCACTGACGATCTCTATCTGGTTCATGACCGTAAAGTCGAGCCGTTCGATGGCGATCTGGAAGATTATCAACAATGGCTGAGCGACGTGCAGAAGCAGGAAAGTCAGCCTGATGACGCGCCGAAAGACAACGCCAATAGCGCGCAAGCGCGTAAAGATCAGAAACGCCGTGAAGCGGAGCTACGCACGCAAACTCAGCCACTGCGTAAAGAAATTGCGCGACTGGAAAAAGAGATGGAGAAACTGAACGCGCAACTGGCGCAGGCGGAAGAAAAACTGGGCGACAGCGAATTGTACGATCAGAGCAGAAAGGCCGAGCTCACCGCCTGTCTGCAACAGCAAGCCAGCGCCAAATCAGGGCTGGAAGAGTGTGAAATGGCCTGGCTTGAAATACAGGAACAGCTCGAACAGATGCTGGCCGAGTAGCCGTGATTGCCGGATGGCGGCGCTTTTGCGCCTTATCCGGCCTACGGACTGAAAAACAGGTGGGGATTTAGCATTGCGTCGCCAGTCGCTGGCGGATTTGTTCAAAATGTTCGCGGTTGTAAAGCCGCCCATCGAGGAAACGCGTCTTCAACTCTCCCTCTTGTTCCTGAACCCAGCTTTGCTCATCGTGCAGGCGTAACTCGCCCTGCTCATCACGCGCAACGCGCAGCAATCCGCGGGCAGAGCGTTTCAGTCCATTATCGGTTTTCGGCGCTTTAAAGATCGTACGGCCGTTGCCGTCGACCTCTCCCCAGGTCGCTTTCATCGCAAAACCAAAGGTGTCGCGCGTGTTGTACTGGTAGGTGAAAGAACCGACCCCAAATACTACGTTCGAACTGGCGAACCCTTTTGCCTCCAGACGCCGTAGGATCTCATTAGCCCGTTCAAGGGTGATGGAGTCGCCATAAATCAACCCTACGTGCGGGTCGAGCACCTTATACCCTTTCTCATTGATCGTGCCGCCAAAAATCTCCCACAGCACTTCCACCGATCCTTTTTCCTGTGGGGTGCGGTCGGCGCGATCATCCTCGTCCATTCCTGTGCCACAGAGGATCTCCACCGGATCACCGCTGTCGGGGCGAAAGACCACCCGCCCTTCGCGCGCCAGAATGGTATTTTTGAGTTCACGGGTATACTCCGTCAGCACCTGCCAGTAGTCCCAGGTATCAGACACTATCGACACAAAACCCTGCGGGTAAAGATCGACAATCAACCGACGGAACGTTTCAATCTCATGTTCACGTTCGCCCATGCACATCACGCTGTGTTCGGTCGCCGGAATACTGGCGCCGATAAAGTACGCGTCGCCGTCGGTGTAGTAATCACGGGCATACAACAGCGACGGAATGCTATCCGTACCTTTAAAACTCAACAGATGCCCACTGCCCGCCTGCATGGTGTCCTGGAGACCGGCCATGCCGCGAAACGAAAAATCATGGCACTGAAAATCGAGATGCGTCAGGTCGCTACAGGTTTTCTCTGCCCAATGCGCGCAAATTTTGCGGTAATGGTGAGCAATAGTGGCGTTCGTCGAGGCTTTCCAGAGTTCCGCCGACAGTACGGTTTCCAGGTAATTCACCAACCAGAAAAACTCGGGTTTGGTGTTGATAATGGTAAGAACCGGTACCGCCATGGGCACTTTAGTGCCTTCATCCAGCGCCTTAATGTGCAGCGGCAAGTAACCCAACTGATGCAGCGCGCGAATATGATCGACGGCGACGGCATCTCGACCAAGATAGCTGTCCATCACCTGCTTATATTCGTTGACCACCTCGTCTTCCGGACGGGCAAAAAATGCCTCGTTAAACAGATCGACCAGAAACCACTGCAAAAAGCCCTGCAGACCAAAGAACACCAGCTTGCCATCCGGCAACGGCGACTGAAAATAGCGCTCGCTGCGCGGAGTGAAGTTGGAATACACCCGGGTGGTTCCCTGCGGATACTGTACGCGGTGGGAGACTTTGTAGCCGTCGATAGCCAGAATTGGATTCATTTTCATTATGCTGTCTCCCTCAGCGGTAAATCGCGTCAATGTCGATAAGCTCAAGCTGCGGATGCGCCAGCGTCGGCGCAGCCAACGAGGTGGTGCTGTAGAGGGCGTCAATGCCATTGGCAAACAGGTGCTCCACACCTTTCGAGAAGATGCCATGCGTCACGTACAGACTGACACTGCGCGCTCCGGCATCACGCAACACCTGTGCCGATCCGATAAAAGTGCCACCTGCGTCGCACAGGTCGTCGACAATCAGCACATCCCTGTCTTTCACGTCTCCCGCCACCAGCGAGAAGCCGGTCAGATTGCCGCTCGCCACATCGCGTTTTTTACTCAGGATGGCGTACTCCGCTGTCCCTGCGGCTCTGGCCACAGCATCGATTTTCTTCAACGACCCCGCATCCGGTGCCACCAGCATCAGCGCATGTTGTTGAAACTGACGGCGCAGAGTCGCGCTTTGCCGCAGGCAGACTTCCTGTGGCACAGCGACCATGTTATCTATCGCCGCCGCTGCTGCATCGCTATGCGGGTCGAGCACTTTCACCTTGTCGAACTTCAGCGTATTGAGCTGACGGGCAAAGACTTTCAGTGCAAAGCTGTCGCCGGTAACCATATGACGGTCCTGACGCGCCCACGGCAGCCAGGGAAGTTCAAGATGGCTCACCAGCACATCCGTCTGGTGGCGTACCGCCTCAACCAGTTGCGCTAGCAGCATGAAATCGTTCATATCACGCATCGCCACCGCACGAATTCGCATCAGACGGGCGGAGGACGGTAACGTCTCCGTCACCTTCAGCCAGACGGCGCCATCCGGAAAAACACCGCTGGCAATGGCGTAGACCTGCTCGTCCAACGTTAATGTCAATTTTGCGCTCATATTTCATCCCGCCCTTAATTGTGTCCCTGTGACAACATTAATAATGTCCTTAAGACACATATTAAGCAAGTACAAAATTGCTTTATTTTTTACAGACAGATAATCACCTGATAAGTAATGAGAAAAAACGCACCTTGCCGCCTGATGTCGTGCTGGTACACTTGTGAACGTTCCAAATCACCGTGAGTGCCTTATGACAACCGAAGCCGACTATCTGAACCAGTACGATGCCAGCCGCTTTCCTTCCCCTCTGGTCACAGTGGATAGCGTGTTGTTCACCCTGCATGAACAAACGCTGTGCGTACTGCTGGTCGAACGGGCAAAGCAGCCGCAGAAAGGGCGCTGGGGATTACCTGGCGGCTTTATTGATATGGCACGCGATGATTCCACCCGCGCAACGGCGCTACGTAAGCTGACAGAAAAAACAGGGGTTTCCCCTTCATGGCTGGAACAACTGGATACCGTCTCCGGACCGGACCGCGACCCGCGCGGCTGGAGCCTGACCGTCGCCTGGTTTGCGCTGATCGCCTGGGTGGACTGCGAGCCGCATATCGCCAGCGTTAGCGACGCCCGCTGGGTGCCGATCGACAAGCTTACCGAATATCCTCTGGCGTTCGACCACGAGAACATCATTGCATCAGCCCTGCATCGCTTACGACAAAAAACGATGTACTCGTTACTGCCTGTTTACTGTCTGCCGGCGTCGTTTACCCATGGCCAGTTGCAGGAGGCGACCGAAGTGATCCTCGGTCAGTCGATTCAGCGTAAAAGTCTGATTCGCCGTTTTGAGGCGTCGGGCATGTTTGAAGAGACGGGGGAAAGTGCGGCGACAGGAACGCGTAAAGCCCGTCTCTGGCGGCGAAAACCCGGGGTGGACATCCATCTTTTCTCACGTAACCTCCTGACTGACTAAGCGTAAAATCACATATTGGCTAACCTGCCAGCCGTGTGCGCGGTATAGTTATTCTTCCCGATGATTAATTGCTCTGGTGCTATGGTTGAAATCACCCCCACAGAAATGACCCCGACCGACGCTGATTCGTATGAGTTCCGCCCGATGCGCGGCATCAGCAATCGCCATCTGCAAACGATGCTCCCACGACTGATCCGCCGTAAAGTGCAGTTCAGCCCACACTGGCAACGCCTGGAATTACCCGATGGCGATTTTGTCGATCTGGCATGGAGTGAAGATCCGCATCAGGCGAAACACAAACCGCGTCTGGTGGTGTTTCATGGTCTTGAAGGTAGTCTGAACAGCCCGTATGCCCACGGACTCATCGAGGCCGCACAAAAGCGTGGATGGCTGGGTGTCGTGATGCACTTTCGCGGTTGCAGCGGCGAACCCAATCGCCTGAATCGCATTTATCACTCCGGGGAGACGGAAGACGGCACCTGGTTTTTACAGTGGTTACAACGCGAGTTTGGTCGTGTTCCCACCGCTGCGGTTGGCTATTCACTCGGCGGCAATATGCTGGCCTGTCTGCTGGCGAAAGAAGGTCGGGATATTCCGATCGATGCGGCAGTGATTGTCTCCGCGCCTTTCGTGCTTGAAGCCTGCAGCTATCACATGGAAAAAGGCTTTTCGCGCGTTTACCAGCGCTATCTGCTCAATCTGCTCAAAGCCAACGCGTCACGCAAACTGGCGGCCTATCCCGGCACGCTCCCTGTCAACCTGGCGCAGCTAAAAGCAATACGGCGTATCCGCGATTTTGATGATCTTATTACCGCCAAAATTCACGGTTTTGCTGATGCGATAGACTATTATCGTCAATGTAGCGCCATGCCGTTGCTCAATCAGATCGCCAAACCCACGCTGATTATTCACGCGAAAGACGATCCGTTTATGGACAGTCATGTGATCCCGAACCCCGAGAATCTGCCGCCGCAGGTTGAGTATCAGTTAACCGAGCATGGCGGGCACGTCGGCTTTATCGGCGGGACGCTGCGCCGCCCGGAAATGTGGCTTGAATCGCGCATCCCTGACTGGCTCACCACGTATCTGGAAGCATAATCATGATGATCCCCTGGCAGGAGTTGTCCGCTGAAACGCTGGATAACCTGATTGAAAGCTTTGTATTGCGCGAAGGCACCGATTATGGTGAACATGAGCGTTCGCTTGCGCAAAAAGTCGCCGACGTCAAACGTCAACTACAGCGCGGCGAGGCCGTTCTGGTGTGGTCTGAACTCCACGAAACGGTCAACATCATGCCCAGAAAACAGTTGCACGAGTAATCCGCCGCTGAGGGCCGACTATACTAAAACGAGTGTTTATTCATGGAGTTGTTATGTCTGCCAAACATCCGGTGATTGCGGTAACAGGGTCCAGCGGCGCGGGGACCACCACCACCAGCCTCGCGTTCCGTAAAATTTTTGCACAGTTAAATCTGCGCGCCGCCGAGGTGGAAGGCGACAGCTTTCATCGCTATACCCGCCCGGAAATGGACATGGCGATCCGCAAAGCGCGGGACGCCGGGCGACATATCAGTTATTTCGGCCCCGAAGCTAATGATTTTGGTCTGCTGGAACAAACGTTCAGCGAATACGGACAAGCGGGCAAAGGCCAGTCGCGGAAATATCTGCATACCTACGATGAAGCAGTACCGTGGAATCAGGTGCCGGGAACCTTTACGCCATGGCAACCCTTGCCCGAACCGACCGACGTCCTGTTCTATGAAGGGCTGCACGGCGGCGTAGTGACGCCGCACCATAACGTTGCGCGCCATGTGGATTTGCTGGTTGGCGTAGTACCGATCGTTAACCTGGAGTGGATACAGAAACTGATCCGCGACACTGGCGAACGTGGGCACTCCCGCGAAGCGGTGATGGATTCGGTGGTCCGTTCCATGGATGATTACATCAACTTTATCACCCCGCAGTTCTCCCGTACGCATATTAACTTCCAGCGCGTGCCCACTGTGGACACCTCGAATCCCTTCGCGGCAAAAGGCATCCCGTCATTAGACGAAAGCTTTGTCGTTATTCATTTTCGCAATCTGGAAGGGATCGATTTCCCCTGGTTACTGGCGATGCTTCAGGGCTCATTTATTTCACACATCAATACATTAGTCGTGCCGGGCGGCAAAATGGGACTGGCAATGGAGTTGATCATGCTGCCGCTGGTTCAGCGACTGATGGAAGGCAAAAAAATCGAATAATATGCAGCGTTGCCGGATAAGCGTCACGCCCTCCGGCAACGTGAGATCACGCGGCAATCACTTCATATGAATGCGTGATATTCACCGCTTTTTCCAGCATTAACGCAACGGAACAATATTTTTCTGCAGAAAGATCAACAGCTCGCGAAACGGCGGCATCTTTCAGTTCATTGCCGGTCACAATAAAATGCAGATTGATATGCGTAAACAGACGCGGCGCCTCTTCACGACGCTCAGAAGTGAGCTTCACTTCGCAGTTGGTCACGTCCTGGCGTCCCTTTTGCAAAATAGACACCACATCAATCGCACTGCAGCCACCCGCGGCCATTAACACCATTTCCATCGGACTCGGCGCTTTATCACCGGAGTTACCATCCATCAAAATCTGGTGGCCGGAAGCAGACTCTCCCAGGAAGGTTAACCCTTCGACCCATTTCACACGCGCTTGCATATTTCGTAACTCCAATGTTTCAATTTTCCTGACAGATTACGCGGACATAACAAATCTCGCAATGGAAGGCGACCTGCATCATGCTGAAGCGAGACACCAGGAGACACACGGCGAAAGCTATGCTAAAACAGTCAGGATGCTACAGTAATACATTGACGTACTGCATGTATGCAGAGGACATCACATTACAGGCTGCAGTACATTTTTAGCAGCCCCCTTCCCTGGCAGCGGGAAGCATATTTTGGCAACCCCAGAGACAGCGTCGTTTTCTGGCTCTGGAGACAGCTTATAACAGAGGATAACCGCGCATGGTGCTTGGCAAACCGCAAACAGACCCGACTCTCGAATGGTTCTTGTCTCATTGCCACATTCATAAGTACCCGTCGAAGAGCACGCTGATTCACCAGGGTGAAAAAGCAGAAACGTTGTACTACATCGTTAAAGGCTCAGTGGCAGTGCTGATTAAAGACGAAGAAGGGAAAGAGATGATCCTTTCTTATCTGAATCAGGGCGATTTCATTGGCGAATTAGGCCTGTTTGAAGAAGGCCAGGAACGCAGTGCATGGGTACGTGCAAAAACGGCCTGTGAAGTCGCTGAAATCTCCTACAAAAAATTTCGCCAACTGATCCAGGTAAACCCGGATATTCTGATGCGCCTGTCTTCCCAGATGGCTCGTCGCCTGCAAGTTACGTCCGAAAAAGTCGGCAACCTTGCCTTCCTCGACGTAACCGGTCGTATCGCTCAGACTCTGCTGAACCTGGCGAAACAACCCGATGCGATGACTCACCCGGACGGCATGCAAATCAAAATCACCCGTCAGGAGATCGGTCAGATCGTTGGCTGTTCTCGCGAAACCGTTGGTCGTATTCTGAAAATGCTGGAAGATCAGAACCTGATCTCAGCGCACGGTAAGACCATCGTCGTCTACGGCACTCGTTAACCCCGTCGAAATAGCGCATTACCCTGTAATGCGCCATTTTTGTTGGCACCGATGTGGCGAAGACTGATCTATCATCCTGAAATCAACTACGCACTGCGGCAAACGCTGGTGCTGTGTTTGCCTGTGGCGATTGGTCTTATCATTGGTCAGTTGCATCTGGGATTGCTCTTTTCTCTCGTTCCCGCCTGCTGCAACATTGCCGGGCTTGATACCCCCCACAAACGCTTTTTCAAACGCTTAGTCATTGGCGCATCGCTGTTTGCCGGATGCAGCCTGGTCATGCAGCTACTGCTCGCGCAAGCAATACCGCTGCCGCTGATTCTGACGGGGTTAACGCTGATTCTTGGCGTGACGGCGGAACTCAGCGCCTTGCATGCCCGACTCCTGCCGGCTTCGCTTATCGCCGCCATTTTCACGCTAAGCCTGGCCGGTAACATGCCCGTCTGGGAACCGTTGCTGATCTATGCCCTGGGCACCCTGTGGTACGGGCTTTTTAACTGGTTTTGGTTCTGGCTCTGGCGTGAACAACCGCTACGCGAGTCGCTCAGTTTGTTGTACCGCGAGCTGGCCGACTACTGCGAAGCCAAATACAGCCTGCTCACCCAGCACGCCGATCCTGAAAAAGCGCTGCCGCCCTTGTTGGTACGCCAACAGAAAGCGGTGGATCTCATCACCCAGTGTTACCAGCAAATGCACATGCTGTCGGCGCATCACAATAATGAATATAAACGCCTGCTGCGGGCCTTCCAGGAAGCGCTGGACTTACAGGAACATATCTCCGTCAGCCTGCATCAGCCGGAAGAGGTGCAAAAGCTGGTCGAACGCAGCCATGCAGAGCAGGTGATTCGCTGGAACGCGCAAACGGTCGCTGCGCGCTTACGCATCCTGGCGGATGATATTCTGTATCACCGCCTGCCGACTCGCTTTTCCATGGAAAAGCAGATTGGCGCGCTCGAGAAAATTGCCAACCAGCATCCCGATAACCCGGTGGGTCAGTTCTGTTACTGGCACTTTAGCCGCATTGCCCGCGTATTGCGGACCCAACGCCCGCTGTATGCCCGTGACCTGATGGCGGATAAACAGCGTCGACTCCCGCTGATCCCGGCGCTAAAAAACTATCTGTCATTCAAATCGCCCGCACTGCGAAATGCCGGGCGCATCAGCGTCATGCTGAGTATCGCCAGTCTGATGGGGAGCGCGTTACATCTGCCAAAACCGTACTGGATCCTGATGACGGTTCTGTTTGTAACGCAAAACGGCTACGGTGCGACGCGGGTTCGCATACTGCACCGTTCGGCGGGCACGCTGGTCGGGTTGGTGATTGCGGGCGTGACGCTACACTTCCACATCCCCGAAGGCTTCACACTGGCGGGCATGCTGGTCATTACGCTGGTGAGCTATCTGATCATTCGTAAAAACTACGGCTGGGCAACGGTCGGGTTTACGGTCACTGCGGTGTATACCCTGCAATTGCTGACGTTAAACGGCGAGCAGTACATTGTGCCGCGGTTTATTGACACGGTGATTGGCTGCCTGATCGCGTTTGGCGGGACGGTCTGGCTCTGGCCGCAGTGGCAGAGCGGTCTGTTGCGCAAAAACGCCCACGACGCGCTGGAAGCCGACCAGGAAGCTATACGCCTGATCCTCAGCGACAATCCACAGGCAACGCCGCTCGCGTATCAGCGTATGCGTGTCAATCAGGCGCACAACACGCTGTACAACTCGCTGAATCAGTCCATGCAGGAACCCGGATTTAACGCGCACTATCTGGCAGATATGAAACTGTGGGTGACGCACAGCCAGTTTATTGTCGAGCACATCAATGCGATGACAACGCTGGCGCGGGAACATACGATGCTGACGCCAGACCTTGCGCAACGCTATCTGGAATCGTGTGAAATTGCGCTCCAGCGCTGCCAGCAGCGTCTGGAGTATGACGGACCGGGCAGCTCTGGCGATGTGAATATTCTGGAAGCGCCAGAGATGCTCTCCCATGGGCCATTAAGTACCCTGGAACAACACCTGCAGCGCATACTGGGCCACCTGAACACCATGCACACCATTTCGTCGGTCGCCTGGCGTCAACGGCCTCACCACGGGATCTGGCTCAGCCGTCGGTTACGGGATATTAAGAGCTAACGACTTTCGCGACGGCCTGCGCGAAACGCTGCATTCCCTCATCGATATCCGCCTCTTCCACCACCAGCGAGGGGGCGAAGCGCATCACATCCGGACCGGCATTCAGCACCATCACACCTGCACTCGCTCCCGCATAAAGAAACTCACGCGCTCGTCCCTGATATTGCGGCTTCAACTCTGCCCCAATCAGCAGTCCCATCCCACGAATGTCGCTGAAAACATCGTACTGCTCGTCAATTTTCTGCAAATGCTGAACAAATTTCTGCCGTTTCGTCTGAATGCCGTCCAGCACGTCTGGCGTGTTAATAATATCGAACGCAGCGCCAGCAACCGCGCAGGCCAGCGGGTTACCACCGTAGGTGGAACCGTGAGAACCGACGTGAAACGCACAGGCAATCTCCTGCGTGGTCAGCATGGCGCTCACCGGGAAACCGCCGCCAAGCGCCTTGGCGCTGGTCAGAATATCCGGTGTCACGCCATAGTGCATATATGCAAACAGGGAGCCAGTACGCCCCATGCCGCACTGCACCTCATCAAAGACCAGCAATGCCTGATGCTGGTCACACAACTCGCGCAGTCCTTTCAGGAACTCGGGCGTTGCCGCCGTTAATCCCCCTTCCCCCTGGATGGGCTCCACCACCACCGCGCAGGTGTGGTCATCCATCACGGCTTTCACCGCATGCAGATCGTTAAAGGGAACATGGACGATGTCGGCCGGTTTCGGCCCAAAACCATCGGAATACTTCGGCTGGCCGCCAACCGTTACGGTGAACAGTGAGCGACCGTGAAACGCGTTATGGAAGGCGATGATTTTGGTTTTGAACGGACTGTGACGCACGCAGGCGTAGTGACGCGCCAGTTTGAAGGCCGTCTCGTTCGCTTCTGTGCCAGAGTTCATGAACAGCACGCGTTCTGCAAACGTCGCGTCGATAAGCTTACGCCCCAGCCGTAGCGCCGGTTCATTCGTAAAGACGTTACTGGTGTGCCACAACGTTTCGCCCTGGGTTTTCAGCGCCTCAACCAGCGCCGGATGACAATGCCCCAGCGCCGTCACTGCAATCCCGCCAGCAAAATCAACGTATTCCTTTCCCTGTTGATCCCAGACGCGGCTTCCTTTGCCTTTTACCGGAATAAATTCTGCCGGTGCATAAATCGGCAGGATAACTTCATCAAAAGTCGCGCGCGTAATTGCAGTTTGTTCAGTTGCCATCTTATGACCACCCAGTTATGCAGGAATTAATGTGAAATTATAATCACAAAATATGCATAAAAAATCATTAGATAGCAACCACAAATCAGCGCTGGAGGAAATTTGCCAGTAGCCGATGCCCCTGTTCGCTGAGAATGCTTTCCGGATGAAACTGTACGCCTTCCAGATCCCATTCCCGATGACGAATGCCCATAATTTCCTGGGTTTCACTCCAGGCGGTGACGTCAAAACAGACGGGAAGCGTGGCTGGGTCAATCACCAGAGAATGGTAACGCGTCACGCGTAATGGATTCGACAATCCCAGGAAAACACCCTGACCGGTATGGGTTATCGGCGAGGTTTTGCCATGCATGACTTTCGCTGCCCGAACGATGGTCGCGCCAAACGCTTGCGCCATGGCCTGGTGGCCCAGACACACGCCCAGTATGGGCAGCCGTCCTGCATAATGGCGAATCACGTCCAGCGAAATTCCGGCCTCGTTGGGCGTGCAGGGGCCAGGAGAAATCACGATCTTTTGCGGATTGAGTGCGTCGATTTGCGCCAGCATCAACTCGTCATTCCGTTTGACCAGGACGTCAGCGCCCAGTTCGCAAAAATACTGGTAGAGGTTCCAGGTGAAAGAATCGTAGTTGTCGATTAGCAGGATCATGGCGGCTCCGGTACGTTAGAACCGCGCTATTCTACTCAGTTTCCTCAGCTTCGCTCACCACTTTACGAAATATTGCCTGCAATGCCGAAAGGTCGCCCATGGCGCCACTCTGGTTGGCCTGATTCCACTCATCCACCTGAATACCGTTCCAGGCCAGCGTGTAACCGGCATGAATCGCCAGTTGTTCAAAGAAGATGCGCTGTGCCAGACCGCTGCCGATGCGAAACGGATGCAGCACATTGATCTCACAATAGTAATGCGCGAGCCTGGCGACGAATTTCTCTTTCGGCAATCCGACCAGATACCCTTCTTCTTCCAGATCCTGCATCAGGGCATTGCCCTCTTTTTCGATCCAGGCAAAATGGCAGAAAGGCGTGTCCCCCTGATAGATATCCACTTCGCGTAACTTTCCCGCCCAGTCGAAAATGTCCTGATAAAGTTGGCGATGAATAGCGCACAGGTAGGGTAAACCACGAACCCGCGGCCCCAGTTCAATGGTCGCGGCGCGTAACGCCGTCAGTTCATATGCCGCCTGCTCCAGACGCTGAACCTGGTGGATGCCTAAACGGTTGCGCATGACATCGAGACCGTCGTAAAGATAGGGGTCGCGTCCTTCACCGAATTTATCGCTCATAATGCCTCCTCAACGCCTCAAGGCGTACAAGGGCTTCCTCAGTGGTCAGAGTAACCAGGGGGATTTCAACACCTTCAAGACGGCGACTGGCCTGGAAATTAGCGTTTCGCAGATGTTTCCAGAGATGAGATTTTTGTTTATCGGTGAGCTTTTTCACGTGACCTCCCTGAATGCGCCTTCACTTGCCACAAGTATAAGCAGCAATTTCGGGTTACGCAGAGGTCAGGAATAGCGCGGGCATCAGCAACCCGCGCAAAATGCGATTACGGCAGAACTTTCGCGGAAAGGATGACAACAGGTTTTGACGGAACGTTTTGATAAGGCCCCACGTCGTGGGTCTGGACCTGGGAGATTTTGTCCGCCACATCCATTCCTTTCACGACTTTACCGAAAACGGCATAGCCGAAGTCACGCTGGCCGTGATCGAGGAAAGCATTGTCCGCTATGTTGATAAAGAACTGGCTGGTGGCGCTGTCTTTGTCGGCCGTGCGCGCCATCGCAATGGTGCCACGGGTGTTACGCAAACCGTTATCCGCTTCATTTTTGATTGGCGGGTTAGGTTTCTTCTGCTGCATTTGTTCGTTAAAACCGCCGCCCTGAACCATAAAACCAGGGATCACACGGTGAAACGTGGTGTTATTGTAGAAACCACTGTTTACATAATCGACAAAATTTTGCACTGAAACAGGCGCTTTCTGGCTATTCAGCTCCAGCTCAATATTACCGGCAGAGGTTGTCAGCAGGACGTGTGGATCACCTTTCGCTGCCAGCGCTGCAGGAGAGAGAGCAGAAAGAGCGAGAACAGCTGCAACAGCCGCCAGAGTCGATTTGAGCATGAGATTTCCTTAACGAGAGCAGAAACAAAAGCAAGTGGATTGATTCTAAAGAGCCTTCCATGACAAGGCCATCCCTTTACTTAATTTTACGTATCGGAGCCTCATGTCATGTCAGGCCGCTTAAATTTTGTGACAAATATCACTTTAAAAAATGCAACAATTACATCAATTACTAATAAATATTTAAATGCGTCACTAAAGCGCCTAAAATCTGCCCGCCCATTGCGCTGTCAACGCGCTTTACACCTCTATACACAGGCCAGTCATGACTAACAGCAATCGTATCAAGCTCACATGGATTAGCTTTCTCTCCTACGCCCTGACAGGTGCGTTGGTTATTGTCACCGGAATGGTGATGGGAAACATTGCAGATTACTTCCATCTGCCTGTTTCCAGTATGAGTAACACCTTCACCTTCCTCAATGCCGGTATTTTGATCTCTATTTTCCTCAATGCCTGGCTGATGGAAATTGTCCCGCTGAAAACACAGCTGCGTTTTGGCTTTATCCTGATGCTACTGGCGGTTGCCGGACTGATGTTCAGCCATAGCCTGGCGCTGTTTTCTGCCGCTATGTTTGTACTGGGGCTGGTCAGCGGTATCACCATGTCGATCGGTACGTTCCTGATCACGCAGATGTACGAAGGTCGTCAGCGCGGTTCACGACTGTTGTTTACCGACTCTTTCTTTAGCATGGCAGGGATGATTTTCCCGATGGTCGCCGCGTACCTGCTGGCGCGCAGCATTGAGTGGTACTGGGTTTATGCCTGCATCGGTCTGGTCTATGCCGCCATTTTCGTTCTGACCTTCGGTTGTGAATTCCCGGCGCTGGGTAAACATGCTCAGAAAACCGAAGCCCCCGTGGCGAAAGAAAAATGGGGCATCGGCGTGCTGTTCCTGTCCATTGCCGCACTGTGCTACATCCTCGGTCAGCTGGGTTTTATCTCCTGGGTGCCGGAGTACGCCAAAGGTCTGGGCATGAGCCTGAATGATGCCGGTACGCTGGTCAGCGATTTCTGGATGTCGTACATGTTCGGGATGTGGGCGTTCAGCTTCATTCTGCGTTTCTTTGACCTGCAGCGCATTCTGACGGTGCTGGCAGGGCTGGCAACCGTGCTGATGTATCTGTTCATTACCGGCACGCCAGAACATATGCCGTGGTTTATATTGACGCTGGGCTTCTTCTCCAGCGCCATTTATACCTCCATCATCACACTCGGCTCACAGCAGACCAAAGTCGCCTCGCCAAAGCTGGTTAACTTTGTTCTGACCTGCGGCACCATCGGCACGATGTTGACCTTTGTGGTTACGGGGCCAATTGTGGCGCACAGCGGCCCGCAGGCGGCGTTGATCACCGCGAATGGTCTGTATGCGGTCGTCTTTGTGATGTGTTTTATCCTCGGATTCGTCACCCGTCATCGTCAGCATAACGTCCAGGCAGCCCACTAAGTTCTCCTGCCCCTTTTCGTCCTGAAAAGGGGCTTCTTCTCCCCTCCTCCTGAAGGCGTAAATCTCAAAATCGCCTGTGGTAGCTGCTAACTCCCTAAAACCCTTCAATTTGTATGTTATTTATACAAACACGAAAAGCCAGACAATTCCGTGACTTAGAAAAATGCTGACAAATCAGCAATATACCTCTAAAGGAGTATATAAAGGTGAATTTGATTTACATCAATAAGCGGGGTTGCTGAATCGTTAAGGTAGGCAGTAATAGAAAAGAAATCGAGGCAAAAATGAGCAAAGTCAGACTCGCTATTATCGGTAATGGTATGGTCGGCCACCGCTTTATTGAGGATCTACTTGATAAAGCGGATGCGACCCAGTTTGATATTACCGTCTTCTGTGAAGAACCCCGCAAAGCATACGACCGTGTCCACCTGTCTTCTTACTTCTCCCACCACACGGCTGAAGAGCTGTCGTTGGTGCGTGAAGGGTTTTATGAAAAGCACGGTGTGAAAGTTCTGGTGGGCGAGCGTGCCATCACCATTAACCGCCAGGAGAAGGTTATCCACTCCAGCGCCGGGCGTACGGTCTATTACGATAAGCTGATCATGGCGACCGGTTCCTATCCGTGGATCCCGCCGATTAAAGGTTCCGAAACTCAGGATTGCTTTGTTTACCGCACCATTGAAGATCTCAACGCCATTGAGTCCTGCGCCCGTCGCAGCAAACGTGGGGCCGTTGTTGGCGGTGGTCTGCTGGGTCTGGAAGCTGCAGGTGCGCTGAAAAATCTCGGCGTCGAAACGCATGTGATCGAATTTGCACCGATGTTGATGGCTGAACAGCTGGATCACATGGGTGGCGAGCAGTTACGCCGCAAAATTGAAAGCATGGGCGTGCGCGTGCACACCAGCAAAAATACCAAAGAGATCGTTCAGGAAGGGACCCAAGCGCGCAAGACCATGCGTTTTGCCGACGGCAGCGAGCTGGAAGTGGATTTTATCGTCTTCTCCACCGGTATTCGCCCCCGTGACAAGCTGGCTACCCAGTGTGGTCTGGACGTCGCTCAGCGCGGCGGTATCGTGATTAACGACGCCTGCCAGACCTCTGACCCGGATATCTACGCGATTGGTGAATGCGCCAGCTGGAACGATCGCGTATACGGTCTGGTCGCACCGGGCTACAAAATGGCGCAGGTCGCCGTTGATCATATTCTCAAAAACGAAAACGCCTTTAAAGGCGCGGATCTGAGCGCCAAGCTGAAACTGCTGGGCGTCGACGTGGGCGGTATCGGCGATGCGCATGGCCGCACGCCTGGCGCACGTAGCTATGTCTACCTTGATGAAAGCAAAGAAGTCTACAAACGACTGATCGTGAGTAAAGATAACAAAACGCTGCTCGGCGCGGTTCTGGTCGGCGACACCAGTGATTACGGCAACCTGCTGCAACTGGTGCTGAACGCCATCGAACTGCCGGAGAATCCGGACTCGCTGATCCTGCCAGCCCACGCGGGCAGCGGTAAGCCGTCCATCGGCGTGGATAAACTCCCTGACAGCGCGCAGATCTGCTCCTGCTTCGACGTCACGAAAGGTATGCTGGTTGCCGCCATCAACAAAGGTTGCCACACCGTTGCCGCCCTGAAAGCGGAAACTAAAGCGGGTACCGGCTGCGGGGGTTGTATCCCGCTGGTGACTCAGGTGTTGAATGCCGAACTGGCGAAACAGGGCATTGAAGTGAACAACAACCTGTGCGAGCACTTCCCGTACTCTCGCCAGGAGCTGTTCCATCTCATCCGGGTGGAAGGCATCAAAACCTTTGAAGAACTGCTGGCGAAACACGGTAAAGGCTACGGCTGCGAAGTATGTAAACCCACCGTTGGCTCTCTGCTGGCCTCCTGCTGGAATGAATACATTCTGAAGCCGCAGCACACACCGCTACAGGATACCAACGACAACTTCCTGGCCAATATTCAGAAAGACGGCACTTACTCCGTGATCCCGCGTTCCGCGGGCGGTGAAATTACCCCGGAAGGCCTGGTGGCGGTTGGCCGTATCGCCCGTGAATTCAATCTGTATACCAAGATCACCGGGTCTCAGCGTATTGGCCTGTTTGGCGCGCAGAAAGACGACCTGCCGGAAATCTGGCGTCAGCTGATTGACGCGGGCTTTGAAACCGGTCATGCGTACGCGAAGGCGCTGCGTATGGCGAAAACCTGCGTCGGCAGCACCTGGTGTCGTTACGGTGTAGGTGACAGCGTCGGCTTCGGCGTTGAGCTGGAAAATCGCTACAAAGGCATCCGCACCCCGCACAAAATGAAATTCGGCGTTTCCGGCTGTACCCGTGAGTGCGCGGAAGCCCAGGGTAAAGATGTCGGTATTATTGCGACGGAAAAAGGCTGGAACCTGTACGTCTGCGGCAACGGTGGGATGAAACCGCGCCACGCCGATCTGCTGGCGGCGGATATCGACCGCGAAACGCTGCTCAAATATCTCGATCGTTTCATGATGTTCTACATCCGCACGGCAGACAAACTGACACGTACCGCACCGTGGTTAGATAGCCTGGAAGGCGGTATTGAATACCTGAAGTCCGTCATCATCGACGACAAACTGGGTCTCAACGAACACCTGGAAGAAGAGATGGCGCGTCTGCGCGACGCCGTCATCTGCGAGTGGACAGAAACCGTCAACACGCCGTCTGCGCAGGTTCGCTTCAAACACTTTATCAACAGCGATAAACGCGACCCGAACGTGCAGGTCGTTCCTGAACGTGAACAGCATCGTCCGGCAACACCGTACGAACGCATTCCGGTAACTCTGGTGGAGGAGAACGCATGAGCCAGTGGAAAAACATCTGCAAAATCGATGACATTCTGCCTGCAACCGGCGTCTGTGCGCTGTTAGGCGAAGAGCAAGTCGCTATTTTCCGTCCTTACCATAGCGACCAGGTGTTTGCGATCAGCAACATCGATCCCTTTTTCGAATCCAGCGTGTTGTCTCGCGGGTTAATTGCAGAGCACCAGGGGGAGTTGTGGGTCGCCAGCCCGCTGAAAAAACAGCGCTTCCGCCTGAGCGATGGCCTGTGCATGGAGGACGAAAGTCATTCCGTGGCGCACTACGAAGCCCGTGTTAAAGACGGCATCGTACAACTGCGCGGTTAATGCATTAACGGGAGGTGCAACGCCTCCCTTATTTGACGTAATTGGTAGGCCTTTTTTCGTAGGCCTGATAAGCGTAGCGCCATCAGGCAAATGGCATAAGCACATTGCCGGATGGCGGCATAAATGCCTTATCCGGCCTACGTACGATTGTTTTTTTATTATTTATATTTCAAGGGTAATCAAACACATGTTCACAGACACTATCAACAAGTGTGCGGCTAACGCTGCGCGCATCGCACGCCTGTCGGCGAATAACCCGCTCGGCTTCTGGGTTAGTTCTGCAATGGCGGGGGCCTATGTCGGTCTCGGTATTATCCTCATTTTCACCCTCGGGAATCTGCTCGATCCTTCTATCCGCCCGCTGGTAATGGGTGCAACCTTTGGTATTGCGTTGACGCTGGTGATTATTGCCGGTTCTGAACTCTTCACGGGCCACACCATGTTCCTGACGCTCGGCGTCAAAGCAGGCACCATCAGCCACGGGCAAATGTGGGCTATTCTGCCGCAAACCTGGTTGGGCAACCTGGTGGGGTCGGTGTTCGTCGCGCTGCTGTATAGCTGGGGCGGCGGTAGCCTGCTGCCGGTCGATACCAGCATTGTTCACTCGGTTGCCCTCGCCAAAACGACCGCCCCGGCCAGCGTGCTCTTTTTCAAAGGCGCGCTGTGTAACTGGCTGGTTTGCCTGGCAATTTGGATGGCAATCCGTACCGAAGGCGCTGCGAAATTCATCGCCATCTGGTGGTGTCTGCTGGCGTTTATCGCCTCTGGCTATGAGCACTCCGTTGCCAACATGACCCTGTTCGCCCTCTCCTGGTTTGGTCATCACAGCGACGCGTATACCTTGTCCGGGATCGGTCACAATTTGTTGTGGGTAACACTAGGTAATACTTTGTCCGGTGTCGTGTTCATGGGATGGGGTTATTGGTATGCTACGCCGAAATCGGAGCGTCCGGCTCCGGCAAAAATCAACCAAACTGAGGCTGCTGCCAATAATTAAGGGGTAATGTCGTGGATCATTTGCCTATATTTTGTCAACTACGTGACCGCGACTGCCTGATCGTCGGCGGGGGTGATGTCGCAGAACGCAAAGCGCGGTTACTGCTGGAAGCCGGTGCCAGACTCACCGTCAACGCGCTGGCGTTTATTCCGCAGTTTACCGTATGGGCAAATGAAGGCATGTTGACCCTGGTTGAGGGGCCTTTCGACGAAGCGCTCCTTGACCCTTGCTGGCTGGCCATCGCGGCAACCGATGACGATGAAGTGAACCAACGCGTTAGCCGCGCTGCCGAAACTCGCCGCATTTTCTGCAATGTGGTCGATGCGCCGAAAGCCGCCAGCTTCATTATGCCCTCGATTATTGACCGTTCGCCGCTGATGGTGGCCGTCTCCTCAGGTGGCACATCGCCGGTTCTCGCACGCTTGCTGCGTGAGAAGCTTGAGGCGATGTTGCCCCAGCATTTAGGCCAGGTTGCGCAGTACGCCGGACAACTTCGTTCCCGGGTGAAACAACAATTCGCCACGATGGGCGAACGCCGTCGTTTCTGGGAGAAACTCTTTGTCAACGACCGCCTGGCGCAGTCGCTGGCCAACGACGATCGCCAGGCCATTGAGCAAACCACGGAGCAGATGCTCAGCGAGCCGCTGGATCACCGTGGTGAAGTGGTGCTGGTTGGTGCCGGACCTGGCGACGCCGGTCTGCTCACCCTGAAAGGATTGCAGCAAATTCAGCAGGCCGATGTGGTGGTGTATGACCGCTTAGTCTCCGACGACATCATGAACCTGGTCCGCCGCGATGCTGACCGCGTCTTCGTGGGCAAACGAGCGGGATATCACTGCGTACCGCAGGAAGAGATTAACCAGATCCTGCTGCGTGAAGCCCAACAGGGTAAACGCGTCGTGCGTCTGAAAGGCGGCGATCCGTTTATTTTTGGTCGCGGCGGCGAGGAGCTGGAAACCTTATGCCACGCAGGGATCCCCTTCTCGGTGGTACCTGGGATTACGGCGGCCTCAGGCTGTTCAGCTTACTCCGGGATCCCACTGACCCACCGCGACTACGCGCAAAGTGTCCGTCTGGTCACCGGGCATTTGAAAACCGGTGGCGAACTGGACTGGGAGAATCTGGCGGCCGAGAAGCAGACGCTGGTGTTCTACATGGGGTTAAATCAGGCGGCGACTATCCAGGAAAAGCTGATTGAGTTTGGCATGCAGGCTGATATGCCGGTTGCGCTGGTTGAGAACGGAACCGCCGTGAAACAACGCGTGGTTAACGGGGCGCTGTCGCAGTTAGGTGACCTGGCACAGCGTGTTGAGAGCCCGGCGTTAATTATTGTCGGTAGAGTGGTTGCTCTGCGCGATAAGCTGAACTGGTTCTCGAACCATTAATGTAAAAAAACCGGGAATTTCCCGGTTTTTTTATGCCTGTCGTCACCGGGTGCTAGCCAGCCATGACCTGCCCAATGCTTTCCCGCAAGATTCGTAGCACCGTCTCCTCGCCGCTACGGTTTGGATTAATACGGATCGCGTACTGTTCCAGACCCGGCGCGGCTTCGCGAAACGTCCCGGAGAGACGATAAAACAGCGGCGGGATCTCATATTTTGATTCCGCCCCCACCGGGTAAGGCAGCGCCCCGCGTTTATGCGCTTCTTCCAGCACTCTCCCGGCAATCGGGTGATTGAACTCCACGATCAACACTTTCGACTGCGCGTTGGCAATCACCGCCTGCTTCACCTCCGGCAAACTCCCGCCATTGAGCCGCGCGAGTAAACGCTCGGATACCCCCGCCTGCACGGCATGCATCACGGGCGCAAAAACCAGTCCACGCAACACCTCCAGCGCTTGTGCGCCCTGGATCTGGCTACCGCCGGAATACAGGGTAGAGCGGATTTTAGCGATAGCGTCGGCCTCCCCAACAACCGCCCCCACGCCTTCAGGCCCGAAGAGTTTAAAGCAGGAGAACGTAGAGAGCGTGGCCCCGCATTCACACCCGATGCTGCCCACTTTCATGACGGCATAGTTGTCATCAGTCAGCGTAGGAACCCCGCTGTGTGCGATCTCCTCCAGCACCACCGTCAGCGAGTAGCTATCCTTAGGTTGCTGTCGTGTATGCTGAACCAGCGCCGCCTGAGGGCGGTACTGTGCAATAGCCTGCGTTATCGCGCCGGGAGTATTGAAATCGGCGCGGATGAGTTCAATACCCATCTGTTCAATGATGCACGCAGTGGTTGGATACACCGGCGCATCATGCACCAGTAGCCGCTGACCGGGCCTGAGCAACGCGCTCAACCCCGCGCGAATAGCACCGGTACCCGCTCCCTGCACCAACACGGCCGCCTCGGCGTGAAACGCGTCGGCCAGGACCTGCTCGACACGCTGCGTTACCCGGGGCTGGTTTAGCCCCGGCACAAGCCCTAAATCGCCGCCTGCCAAAAAATCAGCACCGGGAAAATGGCGGCACAGTGTGTCCACCAGCGCAAATTGCTTCTCCTGAGCCTCCATCAGCGTCAGGCTTTGTAATGGATAGGTTTCCATGGCGATGACCTTAGGGTTACACAATCCCGATAAAGTAGAAGAGGTTAGCCAGTATCCCGACGGCAATCGTGGCAACCGGACCAATAGACATCTCCACCAGCGGTCTACGGGACGTTCGGTTAAGCAGATAAATGCCTGCGACGATCATAAATCCCATACCCGGTAAAATGGCATTAGACGCAATCATCCCACCCACCAGCAGTGACACTTCCAGCATTCTTGTGATAGCGGTACGGATATGATCGCCACACGCTTTGACACCTGGATATTTGTCCAGCCAGATCGCCGTTCTGGCGAGCAGTCTAATCTCCAGGAACATAATGACGCCGCCCGCAATGAACGCTATCAAAGGGTTGTTGGTCGCCAGGCCTGCAACAAAAACAAACTTCATGCCTTCCGGGCTGTAGACACCTGTTGCAATTGCCGTCATACCGACCAGAGGGATAAAGCTGATCGCTCGCGCCAGTGCCACCAGCATGGCACTGGTTTGCTCTCCCTGCGCCATCAGTTGCAGCGAAACGGGGCCTTCTGCCAGCAAACTGAATGACATCGAACCGGCCATCGCGCATAAGCCGCCGCTGAACACCAACAGCCATTTGTTCTTCTGGATGCGTTCTATACGTGCCGAAAAGAGGCCCACCAGCATCTCATTCGCGCCTTTCGTCTTTACCCCATCCGCATTTTCTGACGTCGCAGGGCGCTCTTGCATGGTGAAATAGAACATCGCGATCATCGCGAGCAATAGCGCAATACCGTTCGGGTCAAGCTTGACGGGTTTCTCAATGCGCCCGCCGAAACTGATGCTGCCAAAAGAGTGCGCGACCAGATACCCCACCAGTGTCGCGACCAGCACCCACATGCCTTTTTTGTATCCGTACTGATAACCGACAACCAATGCAGGAAAGAGGGCGAAACAGACAATAATCGGGTCTCCCACCTGGCTGAGGTTATTCATAAAATTCACGGGCATCATGTTGAACAGATCAACAATTGAACGCAGCCCAACCATCAGCGCCACGCCATAAACGGCACCAATGACGCCGGAGAGCAGGAAGCCACGGCGGCTATTGTTACACCATGTGCCCACCACATCGGTTCCCAGCAGCAGGCTATGCACCAGAATAATCGGCGCGGTCAGTGAAAATGGCAGCCCAAATCCAATGACCAACCCGAAACTCAGTGCAAAGCTGGTTGCCGCCAGCGTTTTGTGATCCATTCTCCCTTCGAGATATTCAGGCATCAATGGACGCAGGCCATCATGAAAAACAGCGATCCCCCGGTTGGCCATCATTGCGCACAGTCCGCCAATAAGCGCTATGAGCCCAGCCTTCATGGGATCGATGGTTAACAGACGCATCAGAAAATCATGTTCCATTTTTCCTCCTATGCGCCCAGGATTGCCTTGATAATTACCGGGACAACGATTTCAGTGTCCTGCCCCGTGAAACCGAAGGCTTTTTTCCCTGCGTTTACGCCTGCAATAATCTCTTCATTTGACAGAATTTTTCCCGGCATGCCGACGGTAATACATTGGCTGGCCCCCGCAATCGCAATCGCCATTGCCAGCGCCCCGCCGCCACCGGTATTACACGCGCCGAAATAGTAGTCTGCCGCGCCACTTTTTAATGCCATGGCCGCTTCAATGTCCCCCATGACAGTGACTGAGGTCGCACGATCTCCCGCTTCACGGCGGACTGTTTCAGCTATTTTTTCTTTCTCAATCTGACCACCAATCACGATTTTCATTGTCTGTTTCCTTATTGATATATTTCTATCGCTAATACGTTATTAAAAACGGCTACCCTCAACGTGCGCAGCCTCAATCAAACCGACCTACTGGAAGAAACGAGCAGGGTTATCACGTAGCATCATGTCCACATCGACCTGACTGAATCCTGACTGGCGCAGTTGTGGGACAAAGGTGGTTAACAGGTAGTCGTAGCCATTACCGCCGTTCACTTTCAAATGTGACCGACGGGTAATATCCATTGAGAGCATCACGCGATTGAGCAAACCGCGATCGCGAAGCACATGCAGCATCCCAATACGTTTCTCGTCCGGGTAGTAGCTGTTTTTACCGATAGTGTCGAACTGCACGTACGCACCGAGATCGATCATGCGCAAGATATTGTCGAGGTTATCTTTTAGATCGCAGTGACCAATCACCACTCGAGAAAGGGAGACGCCCTGCGTTTTCAGTAAGGCCAACTGTTCCAGGCCCATGGTGCCGAACGAGGTGTGCGTCGAGATCGGGCGCCCGGTTTCATTGTGGGCACGCGCGGCAGCAATAAAGACCTTTTCTTCCAGCGGCGTGATCACACCCTCGCTGGAGCCGATTTCAGCGATGATCCCGGCTTTCAGTTCAGTGCCATCGATGCCGTCGACAATTTCATCGACCATCTCCTGAGCCAGTTGATCCACGCTGCGGGTCGCGACGTGTTCAGGGAAAAATGCATTCTGGTAATACCCCGTGCAGGCCACCACATTCATTCCCGTATCACGCATTAGATCGAGCATAAATTGCGGGTTACGCCCCATGTAACGGTTGGTCATCTCAATGATGTTGCGCACGCCCAACGCCATCAGATCTTTCATCTCCTGGCAGATGAGATCGTACTGATCGAACCGGCAGTCGAGATTATTTTTGAACCCGGAGAGATCGATATGCAGATGCTCGTGGGCGTAGGTGTAGCCTGAGGTATCAATGCTCATAACGCGTCTCCTGTGAGCCGTAGTGCCGAAAGAAAAGAGGTGCCGTTTTGCGGGGCTGCGGCGCCAAAGAATTCGCATACTGTGGCTCCCACATCTGACAGCGTGGCGCGAACGCCTAACTGAGCGGGTTCCAGCCCCTGTCGATACACCAGCACCGGCACCACTTCACGGGTGTGGTGACTGTGACCAATCGTGGGGTCGTTGCCGTGATCGGCCATGACGACCAGGTAATCATCCGGCCCCATATCAGAAAGAAGGCGCGTTAGATTACTGTCGACGACCTGCAGGCGTTCCGCATAACGTGCGACATCCTCGGCATGACCGGCGAGATCGGTTTCCTGGATGTTGGTGCAAATAAACGCGGTCTGTTCCGCGTTAAATTCATCTCGAGTGATATCCATGATGCGCTGGCTATCGACCAGGTTTTGCCAGCTGCGGCCATGTGGATTGCTGACAATATCGGCCACTTTTCCAACCAGTACGGTCGGCACGCCGACCTCATGCAGCTTCTGCGGAACCTGAACCTGCGCATCAACGCCATAGCCCATGTGAACCACCTGAAAACCGTTTTCATACGCCCCCGAGCGCGGCGCATTGATGCCGATGAAGCGTTCCGCTTTTGTCTCAACGGCATCCAGGATCTGTTGGCTGTCTTTCAGCATGCCGCCAAAAGCAATGACCCGCCCAACCTGCGCATGCTCACGCACAGTGCGGCCAATCTTCACCACCTCGTCGAAGTCAATGACGGAAAGGTTGGCGGTAATGTTGTAGACCTGCCCCAAATCTGCTTCGAGGTTATCGCCAATCGCGACCGCCTGATTCACCCACAGAAACGCCAGCCCATCGCCACGTCGCTCCACCTGCCAGCCTGCAGTTTTCAGCGCCTGCTCAACGCGCCCAATAACCTCGCTAAACGGCATGCGTAGCGGCGCCTGGGGTCGCGAGCCTAAAATCTCCTGATGCCCCATGAAGGTATCGCCCCCTTCATGTTGCAATTCCGCGACGCCCCATACCGCAGATTCGGACGGTTTCATCACGCCTGGCGTGTACCCCAGCGCATTCATCAACCCCAGCTTTTCCAGCGTTGGCAGACGTAACTGCGGCTGCTGACTCAGGATATGCCCGCAGGTATTCGCGCCAGCATCCTGCGGTCGGATCTGCGCGACATCCTTCATTGCCCCGACGCCGAAGCTATCAATCACTACCACCACGAAACGAGCCATTAGTCCTCCAGAGGATTTCCGAGACTGTCATAACGGGCGACAATCTCAGGCGCGCCACGCTGAATACCGGACACCAGCACAACGTCACTGCGCGTCACGAAGATTTGTGTTCTAAAACAGAGCACAACGGCACTGCTTACCGGGAACTCCCCGGCAAGCGGCAGGTAATAATCAATACTGCTGTCATCGACAGGTTTCAGTTGCGTCTCAACCGGCGCGTCATTTTCATGGGCAAACACCAGCGCATTACGCGCATGCCCGCGACGGTAATAACCGCCGCCATAGCAATAGCTGTCGCCGCGAAAATGGTGAGAGATCTCGCTCAGCCAAAGCATCGCAATGCGCTCAGACTGGTCGCCCTGTTGATTAGAAGGAATCGTGCCGGTCAACGCATGGCCAGGCTCTGCGTGAGTGACGCCGTACTTTGCCAGCAGTGGCAGAGAGGCGCAGCTGGTCGCAGAAGGGGCATTCAGTTGTTCGATAGCGACGCCCGACGCTTCCAGTTGCCGTCGCGCATCGACCAGCGTATGCAGGTTTGGCGTCGGTACGGTTTCACCTGCCGCCTCATCCCAGAGCAGACAGGGAAAATGCGTTAATCCGCTCAGATGCAGACCCGGTAACCGTTGAACCTCAGCAACAATCTCATCCAGAGTGGCCAGCGGGAAACCGCTTTCCTGCCCGGGGTAAAGAAAGTCATTTTCGCCATACACTTTGAGCATCACCGCCTGCGTCTGCCCGGCTTTCACTGCTGCTGCAGAGACTTCCCGCGCTTTCTCTAACGAAAACAGCGTGATGACATCCGTATTTTGTTGTACTGCCGCATCAACGAGTCGGGACGGGATCTGCACCAAATGACCCTGATGCGCGATCGGCAATCCGGCGCGGCGCAGGGTTCGGCCCTCTTTATAGTCCACCACGACAATCCCGGCATAACCCAGCGCCAACAGCTTTTCCGCCAGCCAGGGATTTCGCCCAACCTGCTTGGTCATCAGATACAACGTGATGCCGTGTTGCTGAGCGACCTCAATCAGGCGCTTACCATTTTCCAGAACCTGGTCAACATCAATCACCCAGCTATCAGGGACAATCTTCCCTTGTTGCCATAGCCGGAGCGCGGCGGTAATAAGCGCAGGGTTCTGACGTTTCAATGCGTGTATAAACATCTTTAAGCCTCGTTTCCAATCCCTGATTTAAACATTCATTTTTTTGAATATTTAAGGTGAAGGACATTGCCATTCCGTCTATTTCAAACGCCTTCTTCTGCCGCCATCCACAATCCGTACAGGTTCGCCAGCAGATACCCCTCTTCATTTGCATGAAGCGTCACCGCAAACTCTTTCAGCAATGCCTGGTGCACCAACAAAATGGTTGGCCAGTGGTTTGATTGCGCCATTTCAGCCAGTAACTCGTCGTCCAGCGGCCCAATCACTTCCCCCCGGCGACTGCGCATTAACGCACTCGCCATGTGCGTCATCGCCATCGTACCTTGCTCGGAGTGAACCGGCAGACGCCACTCAGTGCTCAGCCGTTCGACAACCTGCAGCATGCCGCTGCAGATATCCTTATCAATCACACCCGCTTCGCATAGCAGGTTAAGTCGGTTTTCCATCTTAATGCCCTTAACTTAATAGCTGGGTTCCAGCTCACCCTTTACCACCCGTTGCTGGTGGGCGAGTAGCGCCTGTTTGTCTACCACTGCACGCAGCAATTGCTGCATCGGATAATCATCCGCGCGCGTCAGTACGACGGCTTCCGTTGCCTGTAAGAATCGGGGATCGCGGGTGAGCGGGGTCGCTTCTAATCCCAGCATCGCCAGCTCAGCGTCTGCCACGACGTTCCAGATCACCGCATCCACGTCCCCTTTCACAATGCGCTGAAGGCTTTCGTGGTACGAAAGATTTATCAACTCCACGTCACTGTCGCCAAAACACGCTTCCGTCATGATTTTCTGATCCGCCGAGCGGTTATCCAGGCCCACGCGTTTCACGTGTTCAGACTCACCTTTGCGACAAATGAGCTGATGCTCGCCCACATAAGTATGTGGCCCCAGCTCCAGCGCGATGCGCAACCCGTTCTGCGCCAGATAACTGTCTGCCGCCAGGCGGGAGACTACCGCCATGTCATAGACGCCATTCAGTAAACATTCCACGCGAATATCCGCCCCACGCATGTGCGCGTAATAAAAGGGTATTCCCTCAAATTGCGCTTTCAGACCGCTCGCCAACCCTTCGTACAGACGGGTATACGGCAACGGCATGGCACATACCACGTTGTTGATATCCACATGCGTCAACAGCGTTTTGTTATCCATTTCTACCAGGAAACTACCATTACGCCCGCGACGCTCAATACGGATTGCCCCTGAGGATTCCAGCGTTTTCAGCGCGGCCTGCGTTAATCCGACAGATGAGTGGCATTCATTTGCCAGCTCATCTATAGTTTTCAAACGGTTACCACACTTTTCACCCAACAGGTAACGGGCCAGAGTTGTTAAGACAACCCCTTCTTTCTTGATAAATGTCCGACGCATCATATATTTTCAGTAAATTGAATATTTATATCTTCATTAAATTGAATATATAGCGCAATGGCGAGATGTGCAAACGGCGAGGCGCTTCACAGTTTTTATTGGTCACATAAACGACAGGCGAAAAAAAACCGGGATTTACCCGGTTTTTAGCAGCATCGTTGAATTACGGTTTCGCGACAAAACCAATCGCTTCATACACCGCTTTCAGGGTGACGGAAGCACGGGCGCTGGCTTTTTCGGCACCCTCTTTCATCACTTTCTGCAGGAAAGCTTCATCATTGCGGTAGCGGTGATAACGCTCCTGCAGCTCGGTCAGCATGCCGGAAACCGCGTCCGCCACTTCACCTTTCAGATGACCGTACATTTTGCCTTCGAAGCGTTGTTCCAGTTCAGGAATGCTCTCGCCGGTCACGGCAGAGAGGATATCCAGCAGGTTAGAAACACCGGCTTTGTTCTGGACGTCGTAACGCACAACCGGCGGCTCTTCGGAGTCGGTCATCGCGCGTTTGATTTTCTTCACAACGGATTTCGGGTCTTCCAGCAGGCCGATCACGTTGTTGCGGTTGTCGTCCGACTTAGACATCTTTTTGGTCGGCTCCAGCAGCGACATCACGCGCGCGCCGGATTTCGGAATGAACGGCTCTGGCACTTTAAAGATATCGCCGTAGAGGGCGTTAAAACGCTGGGCGATGTCGCGGCTCAGTTCCAGGTGCTGTTTCTGATCTTCACCGACCGGAACCTGGTTGGTTTGGTAGAGCAGAATGTCCGCCGCCATCAGAACCGGATAATCAAAAAGGCCGGCGTTAATGTTTTCTGCGTAACGCGCTGATTTATCTTTGAACTGCGTCATACGGCTCAGTTCGCCGAAATAGGTGTAGCAGTTCAACGCCCAACCCAGCTGCGCATGCTCCGGCACGTGGGACTGAACGAAAATGGTGCTTTTCTCAGGATCGATACCACACGCAAGGTAGAGCGCCAGCGTATCCAGCGTCGCTTTACGCAGCTGCTGCGCATCCTGACGCACGGTAATGGCATGCTGGTCAACGATGCAGTAGATGCAGTGGAAATCATCTTGCATGTTTACCCACTGACGCAGCGCACCCATGTAGTTGCCAATGGTCAATTCACCTGAGGGCTGTGCGCCACTAAAAACGATGGGCTTAGTCATTTTTCAATTCCTGATTTTCGCTTTGCAAAAGCCCGAGAGCGGGCAGAAGGTCATTAATACTGTCGTAAACAACGTCTGGCTGGCTAAGGTCAATCGCTTCACCGTAGTTATAGCCATACGTAAGTCCCACAGACGGACAGCCTGCGGCAACCGCTGCCTGAATATCATTTCGTGAATCGCCCACGAAGAGCATTTGCTCAGGCGCAATACCCATGCGGCTCGCGACAAGCAGTAGCGGGTCCGGATGCGGTTTTTTGTTCTGCACGTCGTCACCACCGATGACCACGCTAAAATATTTGGCGATATCCAGCGCTTCCAGCAGAGGCGCAACAAACGGCGTCGGCTTGTTGGTGACCAGACCTAACGGCAACCCGTTGGCGTGCAGCGCGCCCAGCGTATCCACTACGTTGGGGAACAGGAAAGTCCCCTCTTCTGCCACATCCGCATAATAACGGTCGAACAGCTTACGCAAAATACGCACCTGTTCTTCAGCAGGGATATCGTCATCAACAGGCGGTTTGCCCATTGTTTTACGCTGCATAGCACGTTCCTGGCGAGACCAGGTCAGTGCGCGTTCCATCAGCACATCTGCGCCGTTACCAATCCAGGTAATCACGCGCTCTTCGCCTGCCGTCGGCAGTTCCAGCGCATACAACGCCATATCTACCGCAGCGGTTAATCCCGGCGCGCTGTCGACCAGCGTGCCGTCGAGGTCAAATGCAACACCCCGAATATTCTGCAATTTATCCATGACTTACCTTCGCCAGTTCACGGCGCATTTCATCTATCACTTTTTTGTAGTCTGGCTGGTCGAAAATGGCAGAGCCTGCCACAAACATATCCGCGCCAGCCGACGCGATTTCGCCAATGTTGTCCACCTTGACGCCACCGTCCACTTCCAGGCGGATGTCGTAGCCGGACTCATCGATACGACGACGCACTTCGCTCAGCTTCTCCAGCGTCTGTGGGATGAAGGATTGGCCGCCGAAGCCCGGGTTAACGGACATCAACAGGATCACATCCAGCTTGTCCATCACGTAGTCCAGGTAGCTGAGCGGCGTGGCCGGGTTGAACACCAGACCCGCTTTGCAGCCGTGCTCTTTAATCAGCTGCAAGGTGCGATCGACGTGTTCGGAGGCTTCCGGATGAAAAGTAATGATGCTGGCGCCTGCCGCGGCGAAATCCGGCACAATACGGTCAACCGGCTTCACCATCAGATGCACGTCGATAGGTGCGGTAATACCGTATTTACGCAGGGATTTCAGCACCATCGGTCCGATCGTCAGGTTCGGCACATAGTGGTTGTCCATGACGTCAAAATGCACGATATCGGCACCGGCAGTCAGTGCTTTCGCAGTGTCCTCACCCAGGCGAGCAAAATCAGCCGACAGAATTGAGGGGGCAATCAAATACTGTTTCATCCGCTTCTCCTTGAGAATTATTTTTTCGCGGGCGAAACGACTCCTGGTTGGTACAGAGCCAGCAGTTCGTCCACCTTTTTTCGTGTGCCGCCGTTGCTGCTTATACTGCGCCGCACTTTAACCTGAAAATGTTTCGCCGCTTTGTACCACTCACGGGTATCGGGCGTGTCATGATTCGAAATTAACACTGGGATCCGCTTGCTGACCAGCTTTTCTGCCATCTCTGCCAGATGCGCCTGCTCTCTATGGCTGAAGCTGTTGGTATGATAAGCGGTAAAATTCGCCGTCGCAGAAAGCGGTGCATAAGGCGGGTCACAATAGACCACAGAGTCTGCATCCGCACGATCCATGCACTCTTCATATGAGAGGCAATGAAACTCTGCATTCTGCGCTTTTTCTGCAAAATGATACAACTCCGCTTCCGGGAAGTAGGGTTTTTTATAACGGCCAAACGGCACGTTAAATTCCCCGCGCAGGTTATAGCGGCACAGTCCGTTGTAGCCAAAACGGTTCAGATACAAAAACAGTACCGCGCGGCGGAACGGATCCTGACAAGCGTTGAATTCCTCGCGGAACTGATAGTAAACCTCAGCCTGATTTGTTTCAGGAGTAAACAGCTCGCGGGAAGCCTGCACATACTCATCGGTACGTGACTTCACGATGTTATAGAGACTGATGAGGTCGCTGTTGATATCGGCAAGGATATAACGAGAAAAGTCGGTGTTGAGAAACACCGACCCGGCACCCACGAAGGGTTCAACCAGACACTCACCCGGTGGCAAATGCCGTTTTATATCTTCAAGCAGGGGGTATTTTCCCCCTGCCCACTTCAAAAAAGCGCGATTTTTTTTCATGCTGACTAACTAATTACACCTTCTCCGGCTGTGGAGAAAGCTCCGACAGCATCCTGCGCTTTAATAACATTACTTCAGATCGGCCTGAACCTGATGCAACGGTTTTGCCCACGGGTTTTTCGCCTGCACATCGGCTGGCAGCGTAGACACCGCACGTTTCGCATCATCTTTCGAGGCATACACGCCCGTTACCAGAACATACCACGGTTGGCCGTTACGCGTCGTCTGATACACCACAAAGTTTTTCAGGTTCTCTTTCTTCGCCCAACTGTTCAGGTTGTCGTAGTTAGAAGAGCTGCTGAGCTGCAGGGTGTAATGGCTGCCCGGCGCTGATTTTAACGACCCGACGTTGCCTGCGCTTTTCCCGCCAGCGGCGCTGGTTGTCGCAGCAGTCGTCGGCGCAGTTTGCGCAGGACCTGTCGTTTGAGCCGGTGCAGACGTCGTGCTGGCGGTTGCTTTCGGGGCAACCGTTGCAGCCGGTGCAGATGTTGCTGCAGGGGCTTTCGTGGTTGTCGCCGGAGCCGTTGGTTCCGTGCGTTTTGCCTGAGCGACAGGTTTCGGTTCAGTTGCCGTTGCTTTCACCGTCGTCTGCGGTTTCTTCGGCTCAATCACTGCCTGTTTGCGTTCCGGTGTGGTACGAGCCGCAGGTTCCGTTGTCTCCTGACGCGGCGCATTGCCGTTACGGATTGGCGCAACCGTGGCAGGTTCAGTCGGCAGTGTGGAGTTAACCACCACATTGTTAACCTGACTCTGGTTTTGCGGCTGCGATAGCGCATTGTTCAGGTCACCCTGAACTTCAACACGCTGCTGACCTTCGGCCGTTGCAGGCGCTTGCCCGTCGGTCGGCGTGGAAGAAATCGGCGGCAAGGAGACCTCTTGCTGCGGTGCATTACCGGCGGTTTGCTCAGCTGATGTTGCACCCGGCGCAGGCTGAGTTGCATTCGCTTGATCGGCGGTATTGCCAGAAAGATCGATACTCTTCTCGCCAGAAGCAGTTTGCTCGCTTGAAGAGGAGGTTGAAGGGGCCTTCAGCGCAGAGCCGATTCCGATAATTAGCAGCAGCAGCACAAGAACACCAACACCCATCATCATGTACTGACGGGAAGCCGGTTTACTGACCGCTTTTTTGCGCTTGCGCGGACGACGCTCTACACGCTCTTCATCATCCACCGCATCATCTTCGGATTCGTAATCTTCTTCAGGCTCGACATCCTGCTGCTCATTGCGGTCTTTACGCGCACGTGTCGGGCGATGATCGTCCGCATCCAGATCAACATCATCAAAGTTGATCTGCGGCTCACCACGTTCAGAAGATTGACGAGAACGACCAGTACGACGATCGCTGGGATCGGGTTTCAGCTCGTCTTCTGGTTTGAATTCATCCATTTAACACCCCACTCAAAGGCTAATGCTTACGACGTTGCAGTTAACCTGAAGCTAAAAGACCCAATAATTGCGGCCTGACCTTTCTTGTTGTTACGCCTGCTGACAATCAGCAATCGCGCTAAGAACCACCTCGTGCGACACTCCGCCGCGGACTTCACTCTTCCCTATTGCCAGCGGGAGAATTAAACGCATTTCACCCGCCAACACTTTTTTATCACGCAACATGTGCGGCAAATAAGCCTGCGCGGACATCTCGCGGGGTCCATTCACAGGTAAGCCAGCACGCGCTAGCAGCGTAATAATACGCTGTGTGTCAGTTGCATTAAACTGACCCAGACGTTCTGACGTGCGAGCAGCCATCACCATACCTGCTGCGACGGCTTCACCGTGTAACCAATTGCCATAACCCATTTCGGCTTCGATGGCATGGCCAAACGTGTGCCCCAGATTCAGTAAAGCACGTAAGCCCATTTCTCGCTCGTCTGCGGCAACAACTTCTGCTTTCAGCTCACAACAACGGCGAATACAGTACGCCATCGCCGTGCCATCCAGACGCAACAGCGCATCCAGATTTTCCTCCAGCCAGGTAAAGAACGCCCCATCCAGAATGATGCCGTATTTGATCACTTCCGCCAGACCCGAAGCCAGCTCACGCGCAGGAAGCGTTTTTAGACAGTCGAGATCCACCACCACGGAAGCAGGCTGATAGAACGCGCCAATCATGTTTTTACCGAGGGGATGGTTTACAGCGGTTTTCCCGCCTACGGAGGAGTCAACCTGCGACAACAAGGTCGTTGGAACCTGGATAAAACGTACGCCGCGCTGATAGCTCGCCGCAGCAAAACCGGTCAGATCGCCAATCACGCCGCCACCGAGGGCAACAAGCGTGGTATCGCGACCGTGCGGTTTTTGCAGCAGGGCCGTAAAGACCGTATCAAGCACCGTCAGGCTTTTATACTGCTCGCCATCGGGAAGAATAACGCTATCAACGTTAACACCCGCCTGTTCAAGTACGTCGCGAATCTTATCAAGATAAAGAGGAGCCAGGGTTTCGTTGGTCACCAACATAACCTGCTCGCCCGATTTCAGCGGTAAGAATGAAGCTGGTTCGTTAAACAAACCAGCCGCGATGGTGATAGGGTAACTACGTTCCCCGAGAGTGACTGTAATCCTCTCCATGACGCGATATCCACCTTAATGGCTTGTACCCGCAGGCAAGTGTGTATTAAGCCAGAATCAGTTGCTTTCCAGCATATGAATAATCTGGTTTGCTACGACTTTGGCGCTCTGATCGTCGGTACGAATGGTCACGTCTGCAATCTCTTCATACAGAGGATTGCGTTCGTCAGCCAACGCTTCCAGAACTTCACGAGGCGGAGCTTCGACCTGCAACAGCGGACGTTTTTTATCGCGCTGCGTACGCGCAAGTTGTTTTTCGATCGTCGTTTCAAGATAGACCACGACGCCACGCGCGGAGAGACGATTACGGGTTTCACGTGATTTTACAGAGCCACCGCCGGTTGCCAGCACAATACCCTGTTTTTCCGTCAACTCGTTGATGACCTTCTCTTCACGATCGCGGAAGCCGTCTTCACCTTCTACATCGAAGACCCAGCCCACATCAGCTCCGGTTCGTTTCTCAATCTCTTGATCAGAATCGTAAAATTCCATATTGAGTTGTTGAGCTAACTGGCGCCCAATAGTGCTTTTTCCGGCACCCATAGGCCCAACCAGAAAGATATTGCGTTTCTCTGCCATTTTTTCGGTACTACTAAGACTATTCGTTAATGATAAACCCGCTTCGCAGATACCCAGCGCAGCAGGACATGAACTGAAACCTCATAAGATATTGCGAGAGTCAGGCTGAAAATTATCTCAATACTCAAGCTGGTTTGGCAACTGAATAAATTACCAAACCCCGTGCATTTCCGGTCGCGACAAACCAGCGGCCTCATAAACACCGAACCCAGCGACGCATCGCGAAGTCAGATAACACGAAACCAGCCAACTATTTGCCGCTTGAATGATGAAGAGTAATCACGGCTGCATAAGCAACGAAAAGTACTGACTCTCAAATCGGTACTCCTTGTATGCTAAATACACCCCCACGTCAAATCCCTGAAACGTGTTCAGCGCAAAAACAGCGGTATTTCTTGCATAAATCATTCCGTCGATACCAGCCTGGGCGTGATAAACACCACCAGCTCACGCCGCTCATCTTCTTTGCCATCGTGGCTAAAAAAATGGCCGAGCCAGGGAATATCCCCTAACAGCGGGACGCTATCCTTGCCTGATTTTTTCTTTTGAGAAAAAATCCCACCCAGCGCCAACGTTTCACCACTTTTCACCTCGACCTGGGTTTCGATCTCCTGCTTATCAATAGCCAACACCTCGCCATCCGCCTGTTGCAGCACCTGACCGGGCATATTCTGACTAATCCGTAACTTTAAGCGAATGCGTCCTTTCTGTAACACTGTTGGCGTCACCTCCATCCCCAACACCGCTTCTTTAAATTCCACAGAGGTCGCGCCGCTTTCACCACTGGAAACCTGATAGGGGATCTCACTCCCCTGCTTAATACTGGCCGGTTGTAAATGCGAAGCGAGCAGGCGTGGGCTGGCGATAATATCGAGTTGCTGCTTTTGCTCCAGCGCAGAAAGCTCAAAATCCAGCAGTCGACCGTTAATGCGTCCGATGTTAAACCCAACGCGCGTCGTCGCCGTTGCAACGGAGAGATCGCTGGTCATCGTGGTCACATCTCCCACGCCTCCAGCCTGCTTGGCATCCGCAAGCGTCCATTTAACGCCCAGCTCACGTAAACTTTTTTCGTTAATGGTGACAATATGCGCCGCCAGTTCAACCTGTGCGACGGGCAAATCCATCTCTTCCACCCATTTCTCTAGCGTGGCCAATGCAACATTGTTATCGCGAAGCAATAGCCTGTTGGTACGCTTATCCACCGTGATGCTGCCTTTTACACTCAGCAGTTTTTCACCGACTTTCGCCAACTCTGCCGCATCGGCGTATTGCAAAGAAATGCTGCGGTTTTCCAGTGGCATTGTTGCTTGCTGCTGCGCCCGTTCAGCCTCCTGACGCGCCATAATTTCTTGCTGCCAGGCCGCCGTCTGAACATGCAAGATCGCCCCTTCCTGGCGTAACACCAGACCGGCGCTTTTCGCTACGGTTTGCAGCGCCAGCGTCCACGGAACATCCGTCAGATGGAGTGACACCGAGCCACTCACATCCGGCGAGATCACCATATTTTTCCGCTCCTGTTCAGCAAGCGCCTGCAATACCTGAGCCACCGGAACGTCATCCACCATTAGCGTGACGTTGTGCGTTTTTCCCGCCTGAGCTGTCTGCATGATGATCATCAGCGCGGCGGCTATCCATTGCTTCATCCCTTTCTCCTTGTCGTTGCCACTGCCACTGTGATGGCTCACAGTTTTCCCCGAGTTCGAGCGTTAACGTTTGCGTTGTCAGTTGCGAGACTCTCCACCCGTTATCCAGTGGCTCGTGAGGTTCCACCCGGCGCCATTTCTGCTGACTGTCTTTGACGATACCGATCAGTTTTTCACCCCGACTCACCGCCCCCTGAAAGCGCCATTGCGAGAGCTCGCCAGCCTTGCAGCGGTCCTCTGGCGGTTTGAAGGGATCACGCATACCGGTCAGCGTCAGCAGAGAAAGGCAAACCAACAGCCAGCGTTTACCCCTCATTCAGACGCTCCAGCTCCAGCGTCAGCAGCAACTCCGACATTTCCACGTTCAGTGAAAACCGACGTACGTTCATTCCGCATGCCGCCAGTCGAACAAAGACGTCAGGAATCGCCTCCCAGACCGAGGTCAACGCCATCTCGCCGCCTTCTGCAGCAGGCAACCAGTGCACAAGACGACGGTGTGACGTCTGAAAATCCAGCGGAGAAAAAGGAAGACGCTTTTCATCTGGAGCAATGTGGGCTTCACCGGCCGATGCCATCAGCCGGTACTGCGCACGCCACTGCTGCTGCACGGTTGCCCGCTGCACAACCAATGCTTCTCGCTGTTCGCGAAGCGCTGGCCCGCCCAGATAAAACAGGCAAATAAAGAGCAGAAGCCCCAGACAGACGTTCCCGGCGCTCCAGCAGAGAATTCGGGTTCGGGGCGTTAGCGCGCACCAGGCATCAAAGAGGACGTTCATGCATCACGCTCTTTTTTAACTGATAGTGAAACTGCCAGCGCCCCTGAGCGTCCTGCCGGGTTGATCCGGTGTTGCTTAACTCGAACATCGGCAGATCGCGCAGCATCGCTTCCAGCGAACGTAACGCGGAAAAGGTCAGCGCGTTTCCTTCCAGCTCAAGCGTATCCTGTTGGTAGGCCATTCTGGTGAACCATGCCTGCTCAGGCATCTGGCGCGAAATCGCGTCCAGCACCGACTGCCAGTGACGCGTCTGGGCACGCTGCATGTGTCGTTGCAACACCTGTTGACGCTGCTGGTGCTGTTGTTCCAGACCCTGCTTTCTCGCCATCAGCGCAGCCGCTCTTGTTCGTTCGGCCTCCAGCAGAATCGTGTCGGTTTGGGCTTCCAGCCCCGTCACACTGCAAACACTCAGCGCAATAGCGATGAATAACAACAGCGAACCGCCGAACAAAACAGCCCAACATCGCAGGCACGCCATCCGTCGTGAGCGACGCCAGGGCATAAAATTGATCGGTGGGCTCATCAACGCATCTCCCCCATCGCAAGGCCGAGGGAGATAGCAAAAGCGTGCCCTTGCGGCGGAATGGGGGGCTGGCGTACGGACACGGCCTTCCAGGGATCAAAGCCGTCTGCGCCGCACATCACCAGCGTGTCGGGAGGCATGGACAATGCGGCGGCAAGCGCATCAAGGCTGCTAATATCTTCAGCGGTTTTACGCCCCCATGCATAGCGCGTCGCCCACAACCACTGCGCGTCATCACGCCATACCAGACACTGATGGCCCGACGCTAAATACGGAATAAATCGTTGTAACGCGCAGGCATCCGGCGTGACTGCAGTCACCCGCACCTTTAGCGTTTGCATGAGTGTCAGTAATGTCGAGACCTCCTTGCTTTGCGCAGCTGTCACATTAAACGACGAACTTAACGTATCCTCGCTATAGTCAAAGCGTAGGGAGTCGGGGTCCATGTCCAGATCTCGCGCCATCGAACCGCTCAACCAGGCTGTCTGTTCTCGTTCCCGCAGCGCCATCGCCGGGCGCGGAAAGCGTCTTTGCAGTGTTCTACTGGAGGGAAATGAGATGTGGAGGGTGTGCTGATGAGGAAGCTCCCGACTCCACGGCTGAAGTACACCGGTAAGCTGTTCAGGATTGCAAATGTAACCCTCTTTGAGGGCGTGCTGGGCGAGCGGCATACGCCACCAGCGTTGTAAAAGCCAGCCCGATGCGCCGCGAACAACGGCAACCGCCAGCACTTCATGCGGTTGAATATGAAGGCCTATTTGCCAGAACCGGAAAGCCATAGCTGATGATCTCCTTATCACCCGTCACTCTAACGGGTATATCAATGCGCCTGGCTTGCCTTTATACTACCGCGCGTTTGTTTATAAACTGCCCAAATGACACTAAATGGGAAATCTCCAGTGAAGTTCGTAAAGTATTTATTGATCCTTGCAGTATGTTGCATCCTGCTGGGAGCAGGCTCGATTTATGGTCTCTATCGCTATATCGAGCCGCAACTACCTGACGTCGCGACGTTAAAAGACGTGCGTTTGCAGATTCCGATGCAGGTTTATAGCGCGGAGGGTGAACTGATCGCGCAGTATGGCGAGAAACGTCGAATTCCAGTCACGCTCAGCCAAATGCCGCCAGAGATGGTGAAAGCCTTCATCGCCACGGAAGACAGCCGCTTTTATGAGCACCACGGCGTTGACCCGGTAGGGATCTTCCGTGCGGCAAGCGTTGCGCTGTTCTCTGGCCATGCGTCGCAGGGTGCGAGCACCATTACTCAGCAGTTGGCGAGAAACTTCTTCCTCAGTCCGGAACGGACGCTGATACGTAAAATCAAGGAAGTGTTCCTTGCCATCCGTATTGAGCAACTCCTGAGTAAAGATGAGATCCTCGAACTCTATCTGAACAAAATCTACCTCGGTTACCGTGCCTACGGCGTAGGTGCCGCAGCGCAGGTCTATTTTGGTAAAACCGTTGACCAACTCAGCCTGAGTGAAATGGCAGTCATTGCCGGTCTGCCAAAAGCCCCTTCTACGTTTAACCCGCTTTATTCCATGGATCGCGCTACAGCGCGACGTAACGTGGTTCTGTCGCGTATGTTGAGCGAAGGGTATATCACCCAGAACCAGTACGATCAGGCGCGTAACGAAGCGATTGATGCAAATTACCATGCACCGGAAATCGCGTTTTCTGCCCCCTATTTGTCAGAAATGGTGCGCCAGGAAATGTACAGCCGGTACGGTGAAAATGCCTATGAAGATGGCTATCGCATTTACACCACCATCACCCGCAAAGTCCAACAGGCGGCTCAACAAGCCGTTCGCAACAACGTTCTGGACTACGACATGCGCCACGGCTATCGCGGCCCGGCGAATGTCTTGTGGAAAGTGGGTGAAACAGCCTGGGACAGCAAAAAAATTACCGACACGCTGAAAGCGCTGCCTACCTACGGGCCCTTGCTCCCGGCCGCGATCACCAGCGCCACGCCGCAAGAAGCCACGGCAACACTGGCGGATGGCACGTCGGTATCACTGCGTATGGACGGGATTCGCTGGGCGCGTCCGTATCGCTCAGATACACAACAGGGCCCCACGCCGCGTAAAGTGACTGATGCCGTACAAACAGGTCAGCAAGTCTGGGTTCGTCAGGTGGGCGATGCCTGGTGGCTGGCGCAGGTGCCGGACGTTAACTCCGCGCTGGTTTCCATTAACCCGCAAAACGGTGCGGTAATGGCGCTGGTCGGTGGTTTTGACTTCAACCAGAGCAAATTTAACCGTGCCACCCAGGCGTTGCGTCAGGTGGGCTCGAATATCAAGCCGTTCCTCTATACCGCCGCGATGGATAAAGGTTTAACGCTGGCGAGCATGTTGAACGACGTGCCCATTTCACGCTGGGATGCCGGTGCCGGTTCTGACTGGCGGCCCAAAAACTCACCGCCGCAGTACGCCGGTCCAATCCGTTTACGTCAGGGTCTTGGTCAGTCGAAGAACGTGGTCATGGTGCGTGCCATGCGCGCAATGGGCGTCGATTACGCAGCAGAATATCTGCAACGCTTTGGCTTCCCGGCGCAAAACATCGTGCATACCGAATCGCTGGCGCTGGGTTCCGCATCCTTCACACCAATGCAGGTAGCGCGGGGCTATGCCGTTATGGCAAACGGCGGCTTCCTGGTCGATCCCTGGTTCATCAGTAAGATTGAAACCGACCAGGGCGGCGTCATATTTGAAGCGAAGCCGAAAATTGCCTGCCCGGAGTGTGATATCCCGGTCATTTATGGCGATACGCAAAAATTGAACGTCCTGGAGAACAGCAACGTCGAAGATGTCGCCGTTTCTCAGGAGCAGCAAAACGCCGCCGTGCCGATGCCGCAGCTTGAACAGGCCAACCAGGCGTTAGTTGCCCAAAGCGGTACGCAGGAGTATGCCCCGCACGTGATTAACACGCCGCTGGCGTTCCTGATCAAAAGCGCGCTGAACACCAATATCTTCGGCGAACCCGGCTGGATGGGCACCGGTTGGCGAGCGGGTCGCGACCTGCAGCGTCGGGACATCGGCGGTAAAACGGGTACCACCAACAGCTCGAAAGATGCATGGTTCTCCGGATACGGTCCAGGTGTCGTGACGTCGGTGTGGATTGGTTTTGACGATCACCGCCGCGATCTGGGACGCACGACGGCGTCCGGCGCGATTAAAGATCAGATCTCCGGCTATGAAGGCGGAGCGAAGAGTGCGCAACCGGCGTGGGACGCTTACATGAAGTCCGTTCTGGAAGGCGTACCTGAGCAACCGCTGACGCCGCCGCCAGGGATTGTGACGGTCAATATCGATCGCAGCACCGGCCAACTGGCCAATGGCGGTAACAGTCGCGAAGAGTATTTCATCGAAGGCACCCAGCCAACACAGCACGCGGTGCATGAGGTGGGAACGACCATTATCGATAATGGTGAGTCGCAGGAACTGTTCTGATCAAAAAAAGGCGCTTCGGCGCCTTTTTTGTTTTTACTGCGTTGTTCTGCCGGGTGACGACCTACAGTCGTCCCTGCTCTTTCAGCCACTCGCGCACCAGAAACAGAGCGCTCACGTTACGCGCCTCATTAAAATCCGGCTCTTCCAGCAGGTCCATCAAATGCGCCAGCGGCCAGCGCACCTGCGGCAGCGGTTCAGGCTCATCGCCTTCCAGCGATTCCGGATAGAGGCCTTCAGCCACCACGATGTTCATTTTGCTTGAAAAGTAGGAAGGCGCCATACTCAGTTTCTTTAAAAACGTCAGATCCTGCGCACCAAAGCCAACCTCTTCTTTTAATTCGCGGTTCGCGGCCTCAAACACACTCTCTCCGGGATCGATAAGCCCTTTGGAAAAACCCAGTTCGTAGGACTCCGTTCCCACCGCATATTCACGGATCAGAATCAGGTGATCATCAACGATAGGTACAATCATTACCGCTTCGCGGGTGGACGGACGCATACGCTCATAGACACGTCGCACACCATTGCTGAACTCAAGGTCCACGCTTTCAACGTTGAACAGGCGCGATTGTGCGACAGTTTCTACTTTCAAAATGGTGGGTTTTTGTAATGATTTGCTCATCGTGAGAGTCTTTGCAGTGAAATCTGACGCCATTGTGCGATATGCAGCACGGTTTCGGCAATGTGAATTGCCATTTATTTACATTTATGCAACGCACTTAAAATTAATTCTTATTTCAAATTAAAAGTCAATAGGTTGAAATAACTCCAGGAATTTGCTGATATTCCGCATTTGGTGGTTTTGCTATGATTTGCATTCAATGGGATGCGCTTAAAAATGCTCAAGTTCAACTCCACACTTGCCGATAGCCAACCACAAAATCACGTTTATTGGACAGGGTGCGACTGACCACGCCTGACAGACTTAGTAAGATGGGGAAAGCATGAGCACCATTTTGATTTTTTTAGCTGCTTTGCTGGCCTGCTGTCTACTGGCAGGATGGCTACTCAGGACACGCGCCAGGCGGCGAAGCCTGCCCTGGATCAACGCCTTCCCGGAGGCCGCCACGCGTAAGCTGACGCCCGAAGAGCGCAGCGCCGTTGAGAACTATCTCGACAATCTCAGCCAAATCCAACAAGTGCCAGGACCCACAGGCGCCAGCGCCGCGCCTGTGTCACTCACACTGAATGCTGAGAGCAACAACGTTATCATTCTGACGCATTCGATTACGCGTTACGGCATTACCACCGACGATCCCAATAAGTGGCGATATTATCTCGACTCGCTTGAGGTCCATCTGCCGCCTTTCTGGGAACAGTACATCAATGACGAAAATAACGTTGAACTGATCCATACCGATAAACTGCCTTTGGTTATCTCACTGAACGGTCACACGCTGCAGGAATACATGCAGGAGACGCGTGGCTACGCATTGCAGCACACCGCTTCCACTCAGGCATCGATCCGCGGCGAAGAGAGTGAACAAATTGAACTGCTGAACATTCGCCAGGAAACGCATGAAGAATATGCGTTGAGCCGGCCTGCGGGTCTTCGTGAGGCGTTGCTGATTGTCACCTCTTTCCTGTTGTTTTTCTTCTGCCTGATAACGCCAGATGTTTTTGTTCCCTGGATGGCCGGTGGGGCTATTTTGTTGTCGGCCGCGGGCCTCTGGGGATTGCTTGCGCCGCCATCGAAAACCGCGTTACGGGAAATCCACTGCCTGAGAGGCACCCCGCGTCGCTGGGGGTTATTCGGTGAAAACAACCAGGAGCAAATCAACAACATCTCGCTGGGGATCATTGACCTGATTTACCCGGCTCACTGGCAGCCTTACATCGCGCAGGATCTCGGTCAGCAAACCGATATTGATATCTATCTGGATCGCCACGTTGTACGCCAGGGCCGCTTTTTATCCCTGCATGACGAAGTCAAAAACTTCCCGCTACAGCACTGGTTGCGCAGTATGGTCATCTCCGGAGGTTCCCTGCTGGTGCTGCTGATGCTGCTGTTCTGGATCCCGCTGGATATGCCCATCAAATTCACGCTGTCGTGGATGAAAGGCGCCCAAACCATTGAAGCCACCAGCGTGAAAAAGCTCGAAGAGGCCGGAGTTCGCGTTGGTGATACCCTGCATCTGAGCGGTAAAGGCATGTGTAATATCCATACGCCCGGAAGCTGGACCGCGCAGCCGGGTTCCCCGTTCATGCCCTTTGATTGCTCGCAAATTATCTGGAATGACGCCAAGGCCCTGCCGCTGCCAGAGTCCGAGCTCGTCAATAAAGCGACGGCGCTAAGCCAAGCCGTCAGCCGACAATTGCACCCCAAACCCGAAGATGATTCGCGAGTCAGCGCCTCGTTACGCTCGGCGATTCAAAAATCTGGCATGGTATTATTGGATGACTTCGGCGACATCGTGCTGAAAACGGCTGACCTGTGCTCCGCCGAAGATGAGTGCGTACGCCTTAAAAATGCGCTGGTGAACCTCGGCAATAGCAAAGACTGGAATGCGCTGGTTAAACGCGCCAACGCCGGTAAGCTCAATGGCGTCAATGTTCTGTTGCGCCCCGTCAGCGCGGAGTCGCTGGATAATCTGGTGACCACTTCGACAGCGCCGTTTATTTCGCGTGAAACCGCGCGTGCTGCCCAGTCGCTAAACAGCCCCGCGCCGGGGGGATTCCTGATTATCAGTGACGAAGGCAGCGATCTGGTCGACCAGACTTACCCCGCCGTTTCACTGTATGACCACCCGGCTCAGGAGCAATGGGGTGCCTTCCAGCGGCTGGCCCAAACGCTCATGCAAACGCCGTTTAGCGCTGAAGGGATTGTCACCAGTATTTATACCGACGCCAACGGAACGCAGCACATCAGCCTGCACCGTATTCCAGACCGTTCAGGCCTGTGGCGCTACCTCGGTACGACGCTGCTAATGCTGGTCATGCTGGGCAGCGCGATATACAACGGCATACAGGCGTTCAGACGCTATCAGCGTCATCGCACCCGCATGACCGAAATTCAGGAATACTACGAAAGCTGTCTGAATCCGAAACTGATCGCTTCCCCTGAAAGCCTCATCTGATAACACGCCCGTGCGGCAGGGTATGCTACCCTGTCGCGCAAATTGCTTCACTCAGGAGAGAACCTATGCACATTGATATCGCCTGGCAGGACGTGGACACCGTTTTGTTGGATATGGACGGCACGCTGCTTGATCTCGCGTTCGATAACTATTTCTGGCAAAAACTGGTGCCGGAAACCTACGGCGCGCAGCACGGTATCTCTCCACAAGAAGCCCAGGAATATATTCGCCAGCAGTATCAAGACGTACAGCATACGTTAAACTGGTACTGCCTGGATTACTGGAGCGAACGGCTGGGGCTGGATATCTGCGCCATGACGACGGAACAGGGGCCGCGCGCCGTTCTGCGCGATGATACCGTTCCGTTTTTGGATGCGTTAAAAGCGAACGGTAAACGCCGTATTTTGCTCACCAATGCGCACCCACACAACCTGGCGGTGAAGCTGGAGCATACCGGTCTGGACTCACACCTTGATTTATTACTTTCTACCCACACATTTGGTTATCCCAAAGAGGATCAGCGGTTATGGCACGCTGTGGCTGAAGAGACGGGAATGAACGCGGAGAAAACGTTGTTTATCGATGACAGCGAGCCGATTCTCGACGCCGCCGCCCAATTTGGCATTCGTTACTGCCTCGGCGTGACCAATCCCGACTCCGGCATCGCGGAAAAGCAGTATGCTCGCCATCCGTCACTGAATGACTACCGCCGATTGATCCCCTCGCTGATGTGAAGGAGTCGCCATGAAAGAGAAACCCTCTGTTGAGGTCAGGCTGGATAAATGGCTGTGGGCTGCCCGTTTTTATAAAACCCGCGCCATCGCGCGTGAAATGGTGGAAGGCGGTAAAGTGCACTATAACGGGCAGCGCAGTAAGCCGAGTAAAATTGTCGAGCTGAACGCCACCCTGACGCTGCGCCAGGGTAATGACGCGCGCACGGTCATCATCAAAGCGATTACCGAGCAACGCCGCCCGGCAAGCGAAGCCGTCGCACTGTATGAAGAGACGGCAGAAAGCGTAGAAAAACGCGAAAAAGTCGCGCTGGCGCGTAAGCTTAATGCGTTGACCATGCCGCACCCGGACAGGCGCCCGGATAAAAAAGAACGCCGCGACCTGTTACGATTTAAACACGGCGACAGTGAGTGACTGTCACCTGCAAGAGAGATGATTATGCCGCAACACGACCAATTACACCGTTATCTGTTTGAAAACTTTGCCGTACGCGGCGAGCTGGTGACCGTATCGGAAACCCTGCAACAGATCCTCGAGAATCATAGTTATCCGCAGCCGGTGAAAACCGTGCTGGCCGAACTGCTGGTTGCGACCAGCCTGCTCACCGCAACGCTGAAATTTGCGGGTGATATTACCGTGCAACTGCAGGGTGACGGCCCGATGAGCCTGGCGGTGATCAACGGAAACAACAACCAACAGATGCGTGGCGTCGCCCGCGTTCAGGGTGACATTCCTGAAAATGCTGATCTGAAAGCGCTGGTCGGCAACGGTTATCTGGTCATCACCATCACGCCAGAAGAAGGTGAACGCTACCAGGGCGTGGTTGGTCTGGAAGGCGACACGCTGGCGGCATGCCTGGAAGACTATTTCCAGCGCTCTGAGCAGTTACCTACACGCCTGTTTATTCGCGCGGGCGACATCGAGGGTAAACCGGCGGCAGGCGGTATGCTGTTGCAGGTGATGCCTGCCCAGAACGCCCAGACAGATGATTTTGATCACCTGGCGGCGCTGACGGAAACCATCAAAACTGAAGAGCTGTTGACGCTGCCTGCGACCGATGTACTGTGGCGTCTGTATCACGAAGAAGAGGTCACGCTCTACGATCCGCAGGACGTTGAGTTTAAATGCACCTGTTCGCGTGAGCGTTGTGCGGGCGCGCTGAGAACACTGCCGGATGAAGAAGTCGACAGCATCATTTCTGAAGAAGGCGAGATCGATATGCACTGCGATTATTGCGGCAGCCACTATCTGTTCAACGCGATGGACATTACTGAGATCCGCAACAACGCGTCTCCAGCCGATCCGCAGGTCCATTAATCACGTATAAAACGCCAGATGGCGACGTGACAAAGTCTCTTAAAGACCGGGTATGCGGTAACGCCGCCCGGCATTCCTCACATTTTCCTCGCTGCCTCTCACTTTTTATTTCGAAGTGAATCGATAATTTAAATATTGTTGTTACGTAATTTTCTTCCATGAATGCGATTACAGTCACAATATTTCCGCCAAATACACTTCTGTTTAACGTTTTAAGAACATTTTCCACAACAAAAAGGGGTTTCCTGCCATAATAATCGCCGCTTCGTGACAGGAGTTGCAGCGTTTTCAGTCAATCGTGATTTTTTCCAGATGCGTAAATCTATGAGCCTTGTCGCGTTAAACAAACCCTAAAAAACCTTAATATTTCAGGCAATACATATTGGCTAAGGAGCAGTGAAATGCGCGTTAACAGTTTAACCCCGCAAGATCTCAAGGCTTATGGTATCGATGACGTTCAGGATATCGTTTACAACCCAAGCTACGAAACGCTGTACCAGGAAGAGCTGGACCCTTCCCTGGAAGGCTATGAGCGTGGCGTGTTAACGAACCTCGGCGCCGTTGCTGTTGATACCGGTATCTTTACTGGACGTTCGCCAAAGGATAAGTACATTGTTCGTGATGACACCACGCGTGATACGCTCTGGTGGTCCGACAAAGGCAAAGGGAAGAACGACAACAAACCGCTCACCCAGGAAACCTGGCAGCACCTGAAAGGTCTGGTAACCCAACAACTCTCTGGCAAGCGTCTGTTCATCGTTGATGCCTTCTGCGGCGCCAACGCCGATACCCGCCTTTCTGTACGCTTTATTACGGAAGTTGCCTGGCAAGCTCACTTCGTCAAAAACATGTTCATCCGCCCGAGCGATGAAGAACTGGTCAGCTTCAAACCTGACTTTATCGTAATGAACGGCGCGAAATGCACCAACCCGCAGTGGAAAGAACAGGGATTAAACTCCGAGAACTTCGTGGCTTTCAACCTGACCGAACGCATTCAGTTGATTGGCGGTACCTGGTACGGCGGTGAAATGAAGAAAGGGATGTTCTCAGTGATGAACTACCTGCTGCCGCTGAAAGGCATTGCGTCCATGCACTGCTCCGCCAACGTGGGCGAGAAAGGCGATGTCGCGGTCTTCTTTGGTCTTTCCGGCACCGGCAAAACCACCCTCTCTACCGACCCAAAACGTCGTCTGATTGGCGATGACGAACACGGCTGGGATGACGACGGCGTGTTTAACTTTGAAGGCGGTTGCTACGCGAAGACCATCAAGCTGTCTAAAGAGGCTGAACCGGAGATCTATAACGCAATTCGCCGTGATGCGCTGCTGGAAAACGTGACGGTTCGCGACGATGGCACCATTGATTTTGATGATGGTTCCAAAACCGAGAACACCCGCGTTTCTTACCCGATCTATCACATCGATAACATCGTCAAGCCGATCTCCAAAGCGGGTCATGCCACTAAAGTTATCTTCCTGACCGCTGATGCGTTCGGCGTACTGCCGCCGGTTTCCCGTCTGACGGCAAACCAGACCCAGTACCACTTCCTGTCTGGCTTTACCGCTAAGCTGGCAGGGACTGAGCGCGGCGTCACTGAGCCTACGCCGACCTTCTCCGCCTGCTTCGGCGCAGCATTCCTGTCGCTGCACCCGACACAGTACGCAGAAGTGCTGGTGAAACGTATGCAGGCCTCAGGCGCGCAGGCATACTTGGTGAACACCGGCTGGAACGGTACCGGCAAACGTATTTCCATCAAAGATACTCGCGCCATCATCGATGCCATCCTGAACGGTTCTCTGGACGACGCGGAAACCTTCAGTCTGCCGATGTTTGACCTGGCAATCCCTACCGAACTGCCGGGCGTGGACACTCGCATTCTTGATCCACGTAACACCTACGCTTCACCCGAACAGTGGCAGGAAAAAGCGTCCGCGCTGGCAAAACTGTTCATTGAGAACTTCGAGAAATACACCGATACCCCAGCAGGCGCAGCGCTGGTCAGCGCCGGTCCGAAGCTGTAAGTCGAATATGCCGGATGGCGGCATAAATGCCTTCTCCGGCCTACAACAACACGAACGTAGGCCTGATAAGCGCAGCGCCAGCAGGCTATTCAGAAAAACGAAGGGAGGCATTTAGCCTCCCTTTTTTATACGTCTTTTCTAAACGTCCTTGATTGACGCCGGAATGCGAGCCATCGGAACCGGCAGCCAGGCACGAATAGAGAGTCCGCCCCGCTCACTGGTGCCAATCTCCAGCATGCCGTTATGGTTATCAACGATACGCTGCACAATCGCCAGACCCAACCCGGTACCGCTGGTGCTACGGGCGCTATCGCCGCGTACAAACGGCTGGAACAAGTGTTTGCGCTGCTCCGGCTTAATACCCGGACCGTCATCCTCAACCTGGAACCAGGCGCGATGAGGCTCCGTCCCGCTACTGACTTTAATCCAGCCATTACCATAGCGTGCCGCGTTGACCACCATATTGGCGACCGCACGCTTAATCGACAACGGATGCATCTTCACCAGAATAGTGCCCGGTTGTAGTCCGGTGTCGATTTCGCGCTCGTAGCCACTTTCCGCGGCAATGACTTCGCCCAGCACGGCATTAAGATCGGCCATCTCCATCGGCATTTCCTGCCCGGTGCGCAGGTAGTCGATAAACTGCTCGATAATGGCGTTGCACTCTTCGATATCTTTGTTGATGGACTCCGCGAGGTAACCGTCCTCTTCGCCCATCATTTCGGTGGCCAGACGAATGCGCGTCAGCGGTGTACGCAGATCGTGGCTCACCCCCGCCATCAGCAACGTGCGGTCATCCGCCAGTTGCTTCACGCCCGCCGCCATATGGTTAAAGGCTCGGGTAACGGAGCGCACCTCCGACGCGCCATACTCACGCAGCGGCGGCGGAATAATGCCCTTCCCGACCTGCAGCGCCGCATGCTCTAGATCCACCAGCGGTCGGTTCTGGATACGAATAAACAGCCATGCGCCGCCTATCGCCATCAGCATTATCGCCAGCGTATAGCGAAACAGTGGGGAGAAATCGCCCTGATGGATTTCAGTCAGCGGCACACGCACCCAAATGTTGGGCGATAGCCAGGTTTTTAGCCAAACGACGGGCGAGCTTTTGTTGACCTCGACGCGAACTTCCGTGGGGCCACCCAACTGCTGCGCCATCTGATGGCTTAAGAATTCATAGTGTTGCGCCCAACGAAGGCCGGCCTCTTCGGCGGCTTCGTTAGAGTAGAGGGAAATTCCCAACTCACGGTAAATTTCCCGGCGGAACGCGGGAGGCACAACGAGCTGCGTGCCGTCCTCCAGCTGCAGTTTATCTGTCATCAGCATACGGACTTCGTAGGCGAGGACCTTATTAAACTGCTGGAGGCTCGGCAGAATCGCAAAGTTCAGCACCACCAGATAGGTCGTCACCAGGCTGACAAACAGCAAAGTGACGATGAGTAGCAACGTGCGGGCAAATGAACTTCGTGGCGAGAAGCGCATTCGCCTCATGCTTTAGAACCGTCCGGCACAAAGACATAGCCCAGACCCCAAACGGTCTGAATATAACGTGGGTGTGCCGGATCTTCTTCCACCATGCGACGCAAACGAGAAATCTGCACGTCGATGGAACGTTCCATTGCGGAGTATTCACGGCCACGCGCCAGGTTCATCAGTTTATCGCGCGACAGCGGCTCACGCGGGTGACTCACCAGCGCCTTCAGAACCGCAAACTCACCGCTGGTCAGCGGCATCGGCTCATCTTCGCGGAACATCTCGCGGGTGCCCAGATTCAGCTTGAACTTCCCGAAGGCAATGACCGCTTCTTCCTGAGAAGGGGCGCCCGGCAACTCGTTCGCCTGACGGCGCAGCACCGCGCGAATACGCGCCAGCAGTTCACGCGGGTTAAACGGTTTAGGAATATAATCGTCAGCACCGATTTCCAGCCCCACAATGCGGTCAACTTCCTCACCTTTGGCAGTCACCATGATGATCGGCATTGGGTTGCTCTGGCTACGCAGACGACGGCAAATTGACAGGCCATCTTCACCTGGCAACATTAAATCCAGTACCATGAGATGGAAGGATTCGCGGGTTAGCAGACGATCCATCTGCTCAGCGTTGGCGACGCTTCGAACCTGGAAGCCCTGCTCGGTCAGATAACGCTCCAGAAGCGCGCGCAAACGCATGTCGTCATCTACCACCAGAATCTTATAATTCTCTTGCATTGTTTGTACTCCCAAAGGTTCGCAACAATTGTAAGTGTGTATTCTTAAGAAAGCTCACGTTCGTCACCAGTGAATTCTGGTATGAATTCCAGGCTAAATTGTTACAAAGCATATTTAACAGCAGCTTAAGTATACAATGAAACTTGCGGCACATTATTTATTCTGTTGATTACGTCGCGTAATACTAATTGTGCGCATAATCACAGCGTCGAAGGTAAATCAATAAGATGAAAACGCCCCTGATTACCCGGGAAGGGTACGAAAAACTCAAACAAGAGCTAAATTATCTCTGGCGTGAAGAGCGCCCTGAAGTCACCAAAAAAGTGACCTGGGCCGCAAGTCTTGGCGACCGCAGCGAGAATGCCGACTACCAGTATAATAAAAAGCGACTGCGTGAGATCGACCGCCGCGTCCGTTATCTCACCAAATGCATGGAAAATCTCAAAATTGTCGACTACTCCCCGCAGCAGGAAGGCAAAGTGTTCTTCGGCGCATGGGTGGAAATCGAAAATGACGACGGTGATACCCGTCGCTTCCGTATCGTCGGTTATGATGAAATTTTCGGCCGTAAGGATTACATCTCTATCGACTCACCGATGGCGCGCGCGTTGTTGAAAAAAGAGGTGGGCGATCTCGCCGTGGTGAACACGCCTGCGGGAGAAGCGAGCTGGTACGTTAATACGATCGAATACGTAAAATGAGCAGGAACAATCCGAAGCCCCTGTGGATGACTGGCATTTTTGCCAGTCAGTCCGTATAACTATTCCCTGATTTTTACTCAGTAGATGAAGCCAATCCATGATGAATGATTCTTTCTGCCGCATTATTGCGGGCGAAATTCAGGCACGCGCCGAACAGGTAGAAGCTGCCGTTCGCCTGCTTGACGAAGGGAACACCGTGCCGTTTATCGCACGTTATCGTAAGGAAATCACCGGCGGTCTGGATGATACGCAACTGCGTAACCTGGAAACGCGTCTGGGGTATTTACGCGAACTGGAAGACAGACGTCAGTCGATCCTCAAATCTATTTCCGAGCAAGGCAAACTGACCGATGAGCTGGCAAATGCCATCAACGGTACGTTAAGTAAGACCGAACTCGAAGATCTCTATCTGCCTTATAAACCGAAGCGCCGTACCCGTGGGCAAATCGCCATCGAAGCAGGCCTTGAGCCGCTGGCCGACCTGCTGTGGACCGCCCCGTCTAACGACCCGGAAACAGAAGCCGCCAAATATATCGATGCCGAAAAAGGCGTGGCTGACACCAAAGCAGCGCTCGACGGAGCGCGTTACATCCTGATGGAGCGTTTTGCCGAAGATGCCGCTCTGCTGGCGAAAGTGCGTGATTATTTGTGGAAAAACGCCCACATCGTGGCGACCGTAGTGGCAGGCAAAGAGGAAGAAGGCGCGAAATTCCGCGACTATTTCGACCATCACGAACCGATCTCCTCCGTTCCGTCTCACCGCGCGCTGGCGATGTTCCGCGGTCGTAACGAAGGCGTATTACAGCTCTCACTGAATGCCGATCCGCAGTTCGATGAGCCGCCGAAAGAGAGCCACGGCGAACAGATTATCCAGGACCACCTCGGCCTGCGCCTGAACAACGCCCCGGCGGACAGCTGGCGCAAAGGTGTAGTGAGCTGGACATGGCGTATTAAAGTGCTGATGCACCTCGAAACCGAGCTGATGGGAACCGTGCGCGAGCGCGCGGAGGATGAAGCGATTAACGTCTTCGCCCGTAACCTGCACGATCTGCTGATGGCAGCGCCTGCCGGTCTGCGCGCCACCATGGGTCTCGATCCGGGTCTGCGTACCGGCGTGAAGGTCGCCGTTGTTGACGGTACCGGTAAACTGGTCGCCACCGACACCATTTACCCGCATACCGGTCAGGCAGCCAAAGCCGCCGTCGCGGTTGCCGCGCTGTGCGAAAAATACAACGTTGAGCTGGTCGCCATCGGCAACGGCACCGCATCGCGCGAAACGGAGCGTTTCTTCCTCGACGTACAGAAACAGTTCCCGAAAGTGACCGCCCAGAAGGTGATTGTCAGCGAAGCCGGCGCATCCGTTTACTCGGCTTCCGAACTGGCGGCACTGGAGTTCCCGGACCTCGACGTTTCGCTGCGCGGTGCGGTTTCTATCGCCCGACGTCTGCAAGATCCGCTGGCCGAACTGGTAAAAATCGATCCGAAATCCATCGGTGTAGGCCAGTACCAGCATGACGTCAGCCAGACTCAGCTCGCCCGTAAACTGGACGCCGTGGTCGAAGACTGCGTAAACGCCGTCGGCGTCGATCTGAACACGGCTTCCGTGCCGCTGTTAACCCGCGTGGCAGGTCTGACCCGGATGATGGCGCAAAATATCGTGAGCTGGCGCGATGAGAACGGCCAGTTCCAGAACCGCCAACAGTTGCTGAAAGTGAGCCGTCTGGGGCCAAAAGCCTTTGAACAGTGTGCGGGCTTCCTGCGTATCAACCATGGCGATAACCCGCTGGATGCTTCCACCGTTCACCCGGAAGCGTACCCCATCGTCGAACGCATTCTGGCCGCCACCGAACAGTCATTGCGCGACCTGATGGGCAACAGCAGCGAGTTGCGTAACCTGAAAGCGTCTGACTTTACTGACGAACGCTTCGGGGTGCCGACCGTCACCGATATCATCAAAGAGCTGGAAAAACCGGGTCGCGACCCGCGTCCGGAGTTTAAAACCGCTCAGTTTGCCGATGGTGTGGAGACCATGAACGATCTGCTGCCTGGCATGATCCTGGAAGGCGCAGTCACCAACGTGACTAACTTTGGCGCATTTGTGGATATCGGCGTCCATCAGGACGGTCTGGTGCATATCTCTTCCCTGTCGAACAAGTTCGTTGAAGATCCCCATACCGTGGTGAAAGCGGGCGACATCGTTAAAGTGAAGGTGCTGGAAGTAGACCTGCAACGTAAGCGTATTGCCCTGACCATGCGTCTGGACGAACAGCCAGGTGAAACTAACGCCCGTCGCAGTAGTGGCAGCAATGAACGTGCCCAGGGCAATCGCCCGGCGGCAAAAGCGGCGAAACCGCGCGGTCACGACGCTCAACCTTCCGGTAACAGCGCCATGATGGACGCGCTGGCCGCAGCGATGGGTAAAAAACGCTAACGCCGGTTTTGTTTGCGTCTTCCTGCTTCTGGCACGGCTCTCGTGCCAGAAGCAGCATTCCGTTTTTCTCAGATTCTCAACGTTTCGCCCCTTTCTTCCCGACAAGCAAATCCATTTACGGTTTAACAATTAACGTCTGCAGAATGAATCTGTTAATTAATTTCATCAGGTGAGGATGACACTATTAATTATCACATCGTTAACATATAAAACGTTAATTAAACATTAAGAGGGTTAATTATTGCCGAAGGGCATTACCTGTCCGTAAGGGGAATAAATGTTGAGCCATATCAAGATTGGTTCAATTTATTATACAAAACCACATTCGGTCACATTTTAAGTATTGATGATAGAAACCATTCTCATTATCATTGTACTGTTGATTATTTAATCTTTCCTTCGTTGGCTAATCATCTGGTCTCATGCCCTCCGCTTTAGCGCACCGCATGAGGTAAACATCCAGTTAGCGAGAAACAAAGTAGGCCCCTATGCAATTCACTCCAGACACTGCGTGGAAAATTACCGGCTTTGCCCGTGAAATCAGTCCGGCGTACCGTCAAAAACTGCTTTCCCTCGGCATGCTGCCCGGCTCCTCTTTTAATGTGGTGCGCGTTGCGCCCTTAGGCGACCCTATTCATATCGAAACGCGTCGTGTTAGCCTGGTATTGCGTAAAAAAGATCTGGCCTTATTAGAAGTGGAAGCGGTTTCCTGTTAATACAGTGAGTCTATAAAAATGAAAAAATTAACCATTGGTTTAATTGGCAATCCAAATTCCGGCAAGACAACCTTATTTAACCAGCTCACCGGTGCGCGTCAGCGCGTGGGCAACTGGGCTGGCGTTACCGTCGAACGTAAAGAGGGTCAGTTCGCCACGACCGATAACCAGGTCACGCTGGTCGATTTACCCGGCACCTATTCGCTGACCACCATTTCGTCGCAAACCTCGCTTGATGAGCAAATTGCTTGCCATTACATTCTGAGCGGCGACGCTGACCTGCTGATCAACGTGGTCGATGCCTCTAACCTTGAGCGTAACCTCTACCTGACGTTACAACTGCTTGAATTAGGCATTCCCTGCATTGTCGCACTCAACATGCTGGATATTGCTGAAAAACAGCAGATCCGTATTGATATTGATGCCCTTTCCGCACGCCTTGGCTGTCCGGTCGTACCGCTGGTTTCCACGCGGGGTCGCGGGATTGAAGCGCTGAAATTAGCCATCGACCGCCATCAGGCAAATGACAGCGTTGAGCTGGTGCATTATGCCCAACCGCTGTTACGTGAAGCCCATTCGCTGGCTGATGCGATGTCCCCGGATATGCCGTTGCAACAGCGCCGCTGGCTCGGTCTGCAGATGCTGGAAGGTGATATCTATAGCCGCGCGTATGCCGGTGACGCCGCGCAACGTCTTGACGCCTCAATAACTCGCTTAAGCGAAACGATGGAAGACCCGGCGCTGCACATCGCCGACGCGCGTTACCAGTGTATCGCCGCCATCTGCGACGTGGTGAGCAATACGCTGACCGCCGAACCCAGCCGTTTCACCACGGCGGTGGATAAAATCATCCTTAACCGCTTCCTCGGCCTGCCGATTTTCCTGTTCGTCATGTACCTGATGTTCCTGCTTGCCATTAACATCGGTGGTGCTTTACAGCCGCTGTTTGACGTCGGCTCGGTCGCACTGTTTGTGCATGGTATCCAGTGGATTGGCTACACCCTTCACTTCCCGGAGTGGTTAACTATTTTCCTGGCCCAGGGCCTTGGCGGTGGGATCAACACCGTTCTGCCGCTGGTGCCGCAGATCGGGATGATGTACTTGTTCCTCTCGTTCCTTGAAGACTCCGGTTACATGGCGCGCGCAGCGTTTGTGATGGACCGGTTGATGCAAGCGCTGGGGCTACCGGGTAAGTCATTTGTACCGCTGATTGTGGGCTTTGGTTGCAACGTACCCTCGGTGATGGGCGCGCGTACCCTGGATGCGCCGCGTGAACGCCTGATGACCATCATGATGGCGCCGTTTATGTCCTGCGGCGCACGTCTGGCGATTTTTGCGGTCTTTGCCGCCGCGTTCTTTGGTCAGAATGGCGCGCTGGCGGTCTTCTCACTTTACGTGCTCGGTATTGTGATGGCGGTGTTGACCGGCCTGATGCTCAAACACACCATCATGCGTGGCGAAGCCTCTCCGTTTGTTATGGAACTGCCGGTCTACCATGTTCCGCACATTAAGAGTCTGGTCATTCAAACCTGGCAGCGCCTGAAAGGCTTCGTCCTGCGCGCCGGTAAAGTGATCATCATCGTCAGTATTTTCCTCAGTGCCTTTAACAGCTTCTCCCTGAACGGGAAAATCGTCGACAACATCAACGACTCTGCTCTCGCTTCCGTGAGCCGCGTGATCACCCCCATCTTTAAACCGATTGGCGTTCATGAAGATAACTGGCAGGCAACGGTAGGGCTGTTTACCGGTGCAATGGCGAAAGAGGTCGTGGTCGGTACACTCAACACGCTCTACACCGCAGAAAACATCCAGGAAGAGGAGTTCAACCCCGCAGAGTTCAACCTCGGTGACGAGTTGATGGGCGCGGTAGACGAAACCTGGCAGAGCCTGAAAGATACCTTCAGCCTCAGCGTACTGGCGAACCCGATTGAAGCCAGCAAAGGCGACGGCGAAATGGCGACAGGCGCAATGGGCGTGATGGGCGCCAAATTCGGTAGCGCGGCAGCAGCCTACAGCTATCTGATTTTCGTCCTGCTGTATGTACCGTGCATCTCGGTGATGGGCGCTATTTCTCGTGAATCCAGTCGCGGCTGGATGGGCTTCTCCATTCTGTGGGGTCTGAACATCGCCTACTCACTGTCGACGTTGTTTTATCAGGTGGCCAGCTACAGCCAGCACCCGACCTACAGTCTGGTCTGCATTCTGGCGGTCATCCTGTTCAACATTGTGGTGCTGGGTCTGTTGCGTCGCGCCCGTAGCCGTGTGGATATCGAATTGCTGGCTACGCGTAAAACGGCAAGTTCCTGCTGCGCCAGCTCAACGGGCGACTGCCACTAAGGCGGCGAATAATGGCTTCACTTATTCAGGTTCGTGATTTACTGGCACTGCGGGGACGGATGGAGGCTAAGCAAATTAGCCACACACTTAATACCCCGCAACCCATGATTGATGCGATGCTGAGTCAACTGGAGAACATGGGTAAAGCCGTGCGCATTCAGGAGGACGCCGACGGGTGCCTCTCCGGAAGTTGTAAGAGCTGCCCGGAGGGGAAAGCGTGTCTGCGCGAGTGGTGGTCGCTACGGTAGCCCACCGCACAAGGCCCGGCGAAAATCACATCGCCGGGCAACACGCTGCGGTTACAGCTTATCCTTCACGGCGATTAACGCCTGACAAAACGCATCAGGATGCGAGATAAACGGCGCATGTGCCGCTTTCGCAAAGACTTCAGACTCACTTTCCGGCCATAACGCGTCCAGCATCGGAACCACTTTACGCGGCACCAGACCATCCAGATAACCGTACAGACGCAAAAACGGCATGGTCAGTGCTTTTAGCTGCTCACGGAGATCGGCGGTTTTGAGGATTTCCAGACCGCCGTTCAGCACCTCGACCTCCGGCATGGGCAGCGCCAGTACGGCCTTTTTCAAGGCCCGCGCATCCTGACGCGCCGTCTCCGTTCCCAGCGTTTGCAGCGCCAGAAAACGCTCCACCGTACGCTGGAAGTCTTCACTCAGTTGCTGTTGAAAACCGGCTAAAATTTCCGGTTTGATGCCCGGCCACGCTTCATGAGCGCTAAAACGTGGTGATGAGGCAACGGTAACCAACGCCTGAACACGTTCAGGATGCGTTAACGCCACCTGACTGGCGACCAATCCGCCCAGACTCCAGCCGAGCCAAACGGCTTTATCCGGCGCCTGTTTCAGCACGCATTCCGCCATGGCCTCGAGCGTCATTGCGCCAAATCCCTGACTCCGGCCAAAACCCGGTAAGTCAACGAGATGCAGGGTGAAATGCGAAGCCAGTTCCGCGCTTATGCAATGCCAGACTTCTGCGTTCAATCCCCATCCGTGCAGCAGCACAAGATGACAATTTCCCTGACCTTCGGTCTGCCACCAGATGTCATTCATCAGTTACTGTTCTCTTTTAGCTAACAAGGATGCGCATATGCTAACAGTACCGGGTTTATGCTGGCTATGCCGAATGCCGCTGGCGCTCGGTCATTGGGGAATTTGTTCGGTATGCGCACAGTCGGTACGCTGCCGCGTTTGCCTGTGCCCGCAGTGCGGTTTACCGGCCACACATGCCACTCTCCCCTGTGGGCGCTGTCTGCAAAAAACGCCCCCCTGGCAACGGCTGGTCACCGTTAGCGACTATGCCCCGCCACTGAGTTCGCTTATCCACCAGCTTAAATTTTCCCGCCGCTGTGAAATTGCCGTCGCCCTTTCACGTCTGCTATTGCAGGAGGTATTACTGGCGCGCCGCACCACTGGTCTCCGGTTACCTGACCGGATAGTCAGCGTACCGCTTTGGCAGCGCCGCCACTGGCGCAGGGGATTTAACCAAACCGACCTCTTATGCCGCCCGCTGGCGCGCTGGCTGGGATGCGCCTGGGATAGTCAGTCCGTGACGCGGGTCCGGGCGACGGCCACCCAGCACCATCTCAGCGCCAGATTACGCAAACGTAACCTGAAAAACGCATTTCGCCTTGAATTGCCGGTGCGGGGACTCCATATGGTTGTTGTGGATGATGTCGTCACTACCGGAAGTACCGTCGCGGAGATCGCGCAACTGCTTTTACGCAACGGCGCAGCGACTGTCCAGGTATGGTGCCTGTGTCGAACCTTGTAGAGCCTCGATGATGGGCGTATTATAACCAACTAAAATAGTCAACTATTAGGCCATTACTATGATCCATATTTCCGAGGCTGCACAAGCGCACTTTGCCAAACTGCTGGCAAATCAGGAAGAAGGGACACAAATCCGCGTATTTGTGATCAATCCCGGTACGCCTAACGCTGAGTGTGGCGTTTCTTATTGTCCGCCGGACGCCGTGGAAGCAACCGACACCGCCATCAAATTTGACCTGCTCACTGCCTATGTCGATGAGCTGAGCGCGCCGTATCTGGAAGATGCCGAAATTGATTTTGTGACCGACCAGCTAGGTTCTCAGCTGACGCTGAAAGCGCCAAACGCGAAAATGCGTAAAGTTGCTGATGATGCGCCGCTGATGGAGCGCGTGGAATACGCAATCCAGTCGCAGATCAACCCACAGCTGGCGGGCCACGGCGGCCGCGTGACGCTGATGGAGATCACCGACGAAGGCTACGCCATTCTGCAGTTTGGCGGCGGCTGTAACGGCTGTTCTATGGTCGATGTCACCCTGAAAGAAGGCATCGAAAAACAGCTGCTGAACGAGTTCCCTGAACTGAAAGGCGTTCGCGACCTGACCGAACACCAGCGCGGTGAGCACTCTTACTACTAAGAGCCTGCCTTTGCCCGGTGACGCCATGCTCACCGGGCCTGTATTTGCCTTCTCCTTCCTGAAAGATCCGACCTCATAACATGACCTGCGTCTCATAATTCAAATTTTGCCTGCCTGGGTGATTCTCAACTCATACATGTTACCCGTATCATTCGTATGGGCACCTAACCACCCCATAACAGCCGACTAAACTAAAGAGTTTCGAAGGCACTCAGTACTGGTGCCGCTACGGTTCTGTTCCCCGTTGGGAAAACCGGATTTTGTCATCTAAACACTGACGTTACCCATAACAAAGTAAAGGCCAGGTAAATCATGCCATTAGTCATCGTTGCTATCGGTGTCATCTTGTTACTTCTTCTGATGATCCGCTTCAAAATGAACGGATTTATCGCTCTCGTCCTGGTAGCGCTTGCAGTCGGTCTGATGCAAGGCATGCCGTTGGTTAAAGTGATTAGCTCCATCAAGGCTGGTGTTGGTGGAACCCTGGGCAGCCTCGCCCTGATTATGGGTTTCGGCGCCATGTTGGGCAAAATGCTGGCAGATTGTGGCGGCGCGCAGCGTATCGCCACCACGTTGATTGCCAAATTTGGTAAAAAACACATCCAGTGGGCTGTCGTGTTAACCGGCTTCACCGTGGGTTTTGCCCTGTTCTACGAAGTGGGCTTCGTGCTGATGCTGCCGCTGGTGTTCACCATCGCTGCTGCTGCCAATATCCCACTGCTGTTTGTCGGCGTACCGATGGCGGCCGCGCTTTCTGTAACCCACGGCTTCCTGCCGCCGCACCCGGGCCCAACGGCCATTGCGACCATTTTCCATGCAGATATGGGTAAAACCCTGCTGTTCGGTACCATTCTGGCAATCCCAACCGTTATCCTGGCCGGTCCTGTTTTTGCTCGCTGCCTGAAAGGTATCGACAAACCAATTCCGGAAGGTCTGTACAGCGCCAAAACCTTTACTGAAGAAGAGATGCCTGGCTTCGGCGTCAGCGTCTGGACTTCCCTGGTACCGGTGATCCTGATGGCGTTCCGCGCCGTTGCAGAGATGAGCCTGCCTAAAGGTCACCCTTTCCTGGCTGTCGCAGAATTCCTCGGCGACCCGGTTATGGCGACGCTGATTGCGGTCCTGATTGCGATGTTCACCTTCGGTCTGAACCGTGGTCGTTCAATGGATCAGATTAACGAGACTCTGTCCTCTTCCATCAAAATCATTGCCATGATGCTGTTGATCATCGGCGGTGGCGGTGCGTTCAAACAGGTTCTGGTTGATAGCGGCGTTGATAAGTACATCGCCTCTATGATGCACGAAACCAACATCTCCCCGATTCTGATGGCGTGGTCTATCGCTGCCGTCCTGCGTATCGCGCTGGGTTCAGCGACAGTTGCCGCCATTACTGCGGGTGGTATCGTGGCACCGCTGATTGCCACCACTGGCGTCAGCCCGGAACTGATGGTTATTGCCGTAGGTTCTGGTAGCGTGATTTTCTCCCACGTGAACGATCCAGGCTTCTGGCTGTTCAAAGAGTATTTCAACCTGACCATCGGCGAGACCATCAAATCATGGTCCATGCTGGAAACCATTATCTCTGTCTGCGGCCTGGTAGGGTGTCTGCTGCTGGGTATGGTGGTTTAACACCGCACGTTCCAGACAAAAAAAACCGGGGAAATCCCCGGTTTTTTTATGCTTAGCGTTCACCGTGTCGCGTAGCGTCATCAGACGTGGTGCGGCACATTGCCGGATGGCGCCTGGTCTACAACGACGTCGCTCAGCCTGCGTTACAGATAAGAAAACGCCGGGTAAGTAAGCCCCGGCGTTTTGGTTGTTACTTCTTCTTCGTTGCCGCTTTTCGCCGCTTATCCAAATCCTTAATCAGCTTGTTCACCTCATCATCGGCAAACATCTCTTCAAGGGTGGTCGCCAGTTTACGCCGCCAGTTCTTGTACTGTTCGCTGGTACCCGGAATGTTGACCGGCTCCGCCATGTCCAGCCAGTCTTCCGGCTGCAACCCCAGCAGCGCGCTATTACTGTCTGCAATATAACGCTGCAGGCCACGATTGAGCGTCGACGTCATCGACATCAGCGATGCCTTATGCCCTGCGCGTTTTGGCAAGCAGCCATACTTGTGCAACGCATCCAGCAGCCCTTGTTTTGCCTGCTCGCGATCCTGATACAACTCACGCAGGACTGTCTCATCCGGGTAGAGTCCCAGCGTTTTGCCAAGCGTCAGATCGCCGCTGTCCCAATAGCCACGCAGCGTAGGAAGGTCATGCGTCGTCGCGACAGCCATTGATTGTTCCGGGTACGCTTTCGGCGCACGGAAGGTCTTCTCATGGTCATTTTCAAAATAGAGGACTTTGTAAGAATAGACGCCGCTATTGCGCAATTTGCTGACGATCTCCACCGGCACGGTACCCAAATCTTCGCCAATCACCATACAGTGATTACGTTGACTTTCCAGCGCCAGAATGGAGAGCAGATCGTCCACCGGATAATGAACATAAGCGCCATGATCTGCCGTTTCACCGTAGGGGATCCACCACAAACGCAGCATCGACATCACATGGTCGATACGCAGCGCGCCGCAGTTTTGCATATTGGCGCGCAGTAACTCGATAAACGGCTCATAGGCACGCGCCGTGATAATGTGGGGATCCATTGGCGGCAATCCCCAGTTCTGACCGAGCGGGCCGAGGATATCCGGCGGCGCGCCGACAGAGGCTTTCAGACAATATAGCTCACGGTCACACCAGGTTTCCGCACCGCCTTGTGCGACGCCCACGGCCAGATCACGATACAGGCCAATCGGCATGTCGAATCCCTGACTGGTTTGCCAACAGGCGGCGAATTGGGTATACGCCAGCCACTGCAGCCAGAGATAGAAATCCACCTCATCCCGATGCGCTTCGCAGAACTGTTTGACTTGCACAGAGTCCACCGACTGATACGCCTGCGGCCACACCGGCCAGCCCCAGCGCAATTTGTCCTCTTTCACCTGATAAGCATGCAGTGCGTCGAACGCGGCCTGCCAGTACAGGCTTTCGCCTTCCTGTTCGACAAAGTGACGAAACTCAGCCATTTGCTCGTCATCACGAGCTGCGAAACCAGGCCATGCCATACGCAGCGCCGTCATTTTCAGCGCCGTCACGGCGGTGTAATCCACCCATTCAGCGTCCCGCGCACGTTGCAGCGTCTGTTGAGTTTCCGGCATCTGCCACCAGGCCTGCGCCTCTTCGCTCTGGCGGAAGTCTTCTACTGCATTCACATCAATGTAAATAACATTCAGCCAGCGGCGTGAAGAAGGGCTGTACGGACTGGCGCTTTCGGGATTCGCCGGATAGAGCGCATGAATGGGATTCAATCCAATGAAGGAACCGCCGCGTTTCGCCACGTCTACCAGCATGGCCTTGAGATCGCCAAAATCGCCAATCCCCCAGTTACGCTCTGAACGCAGGGTGTAGAGTTGCACACATGCACCCCACAGCTTTTGGCCCGTCAGCAGCGCCTGAGGTTCGTAGCAGCGCTTCGGCGCCACAATGATCCGGCAGTGCGAACGCTGTTCGCCCTGGGTTAATGTCAGCGTGTGATAGCCCTCCGGCAGCTTTGCCGGAAGATGAAATGCTTTGCCGCCCGTGGCGTGCCCTTTGTGCTGCGCCCCCTCTTCGGTGGTCAGTATCCAGGTAAACTCCCCACTCCCTTCGACCGCCAGCGGCATCTTTTTGCCTGCGGTATACACCATCACATTTGGCACGGGAGTCACCGCCACCTTCGTGGCGGCGGTGGTGCGATGCATGGCGTCAAGCAAACGCCGTTTGGTTTCGGCGCCAATCGACTGCGGTTTACCGTGGGCATTGATATAATTGGGGCTGATCCCCGCCGCTAACGCGGCATTGTCCAGACGTTTGCTTTCCATCGCGTTTCCTTAGCGTTTTGCCTGCCAGATACGGGTCTGATAATCACGGATGGAACGATCCGAGCTGAACATGCCGCAACGCGCCGTATTCAGAATCGCCGCACGGGTCCAGGCTTCCTGGTCGCGATACAGCACATCGACCTGCTTTTGCGCCTCAACGTAGGCAGCAAAGTCCGCCATTACCAGATACGGGTCACCGCCCTGCTTGCCCATGCTGTGCAGCATCTGGTCAAACGCGTGCTTATCGCCGCCGCTGTACTTCCCGCTTTCCAGCTCTTTGAGTACCGCATCCAGCACTTTGTCTTTTTTACGCCATTTCACCGGGTCGTAACCTTTGGCTTTCAGCGCTTTCACCTCTTCCACGGTATGACCAAAAATAAAGATGTTCTCATCGCCCACCTTCTCGGCGATTTCGACGTTCGCCCCGTCCAGCGTACCGACGGTCAGCGCACCGTTCAGCGCCAGCTTCATATTGCCGGTGCCGGACGCTTCCTTACCGGCCGTCGAGATCTGCTCGGAGATATCCGCCGCCGGGATCAGCATTTCCGCCGCCGAGACACAGTAATCCGGCAGGAAGACCACTTTCAGTTTGTCACCCACTTTCGGATCGTTATTGACAGCTTCCGCCACCTTGTTGATCGCAAAGATAATGTTCTTCGCCAGGTAGTAGCCCGGCGCCGCTTTCGCGCCAAACAGGAACACGCGCGGCACACGGTCTGCTTTCGGGTTCTCGCGGATCTCTTTGTAGAGGGCCAGAATATGCAGCAGGTTCAGATGCTGACGTTTGTATTCGTGCAGGCGCTTAATCTGGATATCAAAAATCGCCTGCGGGTTAATTTCAATCCCGGTACGCACCTTCACAAACTCGGCCAGACGGTCTTTGTTCGCCTGTTTAATCTCGCGATACGTCTGACGAAATTTCGCGTCGTCGGCAAATTTTTCCAGGTTGATCAGTTGATCGAGATCGTTGGCCCACTCTTTCTTCAGCGATTTGTCGAGCAGCGCGGCAAGTTGAGGGTTGCACTGCTTGATCCAGCGGCGTGGCGTAATACCGTTGGTCACGTTATGGAATTTGTTCGGCCACAGCTGGTGATATTCCGGGAAGAGATCTTTCACCACCAGATCCGAGTGCAGCGCGGCCACGCCGTTGACCGCAAAGCCACTCACCACACACATGTTCGCCATGCGCACCTGTTTGTCGTGAACCACCGCCAGTTTCGCCCACACCGCTTTGTCGCCCGGCCAGGTTTTATCCACCAGCGTCTTAAAGCGGTCATTAATCTCTTTGATGATCTGCATATGACGCGGCAGCAGCGCTTTCACCAGTTTCTCATCCCAGCACTCAAGCGCTTCCGGCATCAGCGTGTGGTTGGTGTAAGCGAAGGTTTTGCTGGTGATCGCCCACGCATCGTCCCAGCTCATCTGGTGCTCGTCGAGCAGCACGCGCAGCAGTTCAGGAATGGCGATAGTCGGGTGGGTGTCGTTCAGTTGAATCACTTCGAAATCGGCCAGCTCATGCAGCTTGCGGCCCGCCAGGTGATGGCGACGCAGAATGTCAGCCACGGAGCAGGCGCACTGGAAGTACTGCTGCATCAGGCGCAGTTTTTTGCCTGCGGTGTGGTTGTCATTCGGATAAAGCACTTTCGTCAGTTTTTCCGCGTCGATGCCCTGCTGCTCCGCACGCAGGAAATCGCCATCGTTAAATTTGGTCAGATTAAATGGATGTGCATGGGTCGCCTGCCACAGACGTAGCGGTTGCGCTATCCCATTGCGGTAGCCAAGCACCGGCAAATCCCACGCCTGACCGGTGATCACAAAGCCCGGCTCCCAGAGGCCGTCTTTGCTCACCTTGCCGCCAATGCCGACCTGAACATCCAGTGATTCGTTATGGCGAAACCAGGGGTAACTGCCGCGATGCCAGTCATCGGGCGCTTCCATTTGCTGCCCATCAGCAAAAGACTGACGGAACAGGCCGTACTGGTAATTCAGGCCATAGCCTGTCGCGGACTGGCCCACGGTGGCCATCGAGTCAAGGAAGCACGCCGCCAGACGCCCCAGACCGCCGTTACCCAGCGCCGGATCAACTTCTTCTTCCAGCAGGTCGCTCAGGTTGATGTCGTGTGCTTTCAACGCTTCGCTCACCTCCTGATACCAGCCCAGGTTAAGCAGGTTGTTACCTGTCAGACGGCCAATCAGAAACTCCATCGAGATGTAGTTAACGTGGCGCTGATTTTTCGCCGGTTTTGCCACGGGTTGCGCGCTGAGTAACTCAGCCAGTGCGCCGCTAACAGCCTGCCACCATTGACGAGGCGTCATCTCTGCAGCCGACAGTAAACCGAAACGCTGCCACTGACGCGTCAGGGCAGCCTGAAATTGCTCTTTATTGAAGGTAGGCTGTGACATAGGAATTCCGGGTCCTCAGGTAATAAAACAACGTTATTGCTAGTTTGCCTGGCTCGTTGTTGACCTTCCTCCTCCCACCGGGGATTAGGCGGGGAGGAGTAGTGGGGATGAGCATAAAAGTGTGATCGCCGCCACTTTACGATAGTGCGATGACCCGTCAATGCTCAGAATGACCACACAGATCCCTGCAAGCCATATATTGTTTTACGCATTATCGAAGGGAATAAACAGAGGCTATAAAAAATTGTGGAATATCATTTAGAAAGAACATGTAAATACAGAAATAGTTTCTAACCTAAAATAACCCTCTGGGTTATCATTTTTTCGTAAATGTTTATTCGTCACGCAGGAAAAATGACGATTTTCATTAAAATCCATTTAACCTTACAGAAGCTGCGACACTCTCTGGCACAAGCAAAACCAGGCACCAATCCAGTCCCCACGCACATTCAGACGATAAAAAAGAGTTTCCAATCAGAGATATTTAAATTTGTGACAGAGTGCAAATTCAGAAGCACAAAAAGTCCACTTAACTTGCATTAAACCGGTTTCTGTCCGACCTTATATCTATTAATTACGAAGCGCAAAAAAAATCGTTTTTCCCCATTTCCTCACAGTGAAGTGATTAACTATGTTGATTCCGTCTAAATTAAGTCGTCCGGTTCGACTCGACCATACCGTGGTTCGTGAGCGCCTGCTGGCTAAACTTTCCGGCGCGAACAATTTCAGGTTAGCCCTAATCACAAGTCCTGCTGGTTACGGGAAAACCACGCTCATTTCACAATGGGCGGCCGGAAAAAATGAGTTAGGTTGGTTCTCACTGGATGAAGGTGACAATCAGCAAGAGCGATTTGCCAGCTACCTGATTGCCGCCATCCAGCAAGCGACTGGCGGGCACTGCTCTACCAGTGAAGTGATGGTACAAAAGCGCCAATACGCCAGCCTGACGTCACTTTTTGCCCAGCTGTTTATTGAACTGGCAGAGTGGCATCGCCCGCTGTATCTGGTCGTTGACGATTACCACCTCATCTCTAACCCGGTTATCCATGAGTCGATGCGCTTCTTCCTGCGCCATCAGCCAGAAAACCTCACGCTGGTGGTACTGTCGCGCAACTTACCGCAGTTGGGCATCGCTAATCTGCGCGTACGCGATCAGCTCCTGGAAATAGGCAGTCAGCAATTAGCCTTCAACCACCAGGAAGCCAAACAGTTTTTTGACCGTCGTTTATCTTCCCCGATTGAAGCCGCTGAAAGCAGTCGGATGTGTGATGACGTCGCAGGCTGGGCAACGGCGCTACAGCTTATTGCTCTTTCCGCCCGCCAGAACAATAGCCCCGCTCACCAGTCGGCACGCCGCCTGGCAGGGATCAACGCCAGCCACTTGTCTGATTATCTGGTGGATGAAGTGCTGGACAGCGTTGATGTCGCCACCCGTCACTTCCTGTTAAAAAGCGCCGTTCTACGCTCCATGAACGACGCGCTCATCGCCCGTGTTACCGGCGAAGAAAACGGCCAAATGCGCCTCGAAGAGATTGAGCGCCAGGGTCTGTTCCTGCAACGGATGGATGACACCGGCGAATGGTTTAGTTATCACCCGCTGTTTGGCAACTTTTTACGTCAGCGTTGCCAGTGGGAACTGGCGACCGAACTGCCGGAAATTCACCGCGCCGCCGCCGAAAGCTGGATGGCGCAAGGGTTCCCCAGCGAGGCCATTCACCATGCGCTGGCGGCTGGCGACGCGCATATGCTGCGCGACATCCTGCTTAACCATGCGTGGGGTCTGTTCAACCACAGTGAACTGGCGTTACTGGAAGAGTCACTGAAAGCGCTGCCGTGGGAAAGCCTGCTGGAAAATCCACGACTGGTGCTGCTGCAAGCCTGGCTGATGCAAAGCCAACACCGTTACAGCGAGGTCAATACGCTGCTGGCGCGTGCCGAACAAGAGATCAACGGCGTCATGGACGGCACGCTGCACGCGGAGTTTAACGCGCTGCGCGCGCAGGTGGCGATCAACGACGGCAACCCGGATGAAGCAGAACGGCTGGCAAAGCTGGCGCTGGATGAATTGCCGATTGCCTGGTTCTATAGCCGGATTGTCGCCACTTCCGTACACGGTGAAGTTCTGCACTGTAAAGGCGATCTTGCCCGTTCTCTGTCATTGATGCAGCAAACGGAGCAAATGGCGCGTCACCATGATGTCTGGCACTACGCGCTGTGGAGCCTTATCCAACAAAGTGAAATTCTGTTTGCCCAGGGCTTCCTGCAAGCGGCCTGGGAAACGCAAGAGAAAGCGTTCCAGTTGATCAAAGATCAGCACCTGGAACAGTTGCCGATGCACGAATTCCTGGTGCGCATTCGCGCGCAACTCCTGTGGGCGTGGGCACGTCTGGATGAGGCTGAAGCCTCAGCCCGTAGCGGCATTGATGTGCTCTCCGGCTTCCAGCCGCAGCAACAGTTGCAGTGTCTGGCGCTCCTTGTGCAATGCTCGCTGGCGCGCGGCGATCTGGATAATGCCCGTAGCCAGTTGAACCGGCTGGAAAACCTGCTGGGCAACGGCCAATATCACAGTGACTGGATCTCTAATGCGGATAAAGTCCGGGTGATTTACTGGCAGATGACGGGCGATAAAAAATCGGCCGCTCACTGGCTGCGACACACGCCAAAACCGGCGTTTGCCAACAACCACTTCCTGCAAAGCCAGTGGCGCAATATCGCCAGGGTACAGATCCTGCTAGGCGATTTTGAACCCGCAGAAATTGTGCTGGAAGAGCTGAACGAAAATGCACGTAGTCTGCGTCTGATGAGCGACCTGAACCGCAACCTGTTGCTGCTCAATCAACTGTACTGGCAGGCCGGGCGTAAAAACGACGCCCAGCGCGTGCTGCTTGAGGCGCTGCAACTGGCGAATCGCACCGGTTTTATCAGCCATTTTGTGATTGAGGGGGAAGCGATGGCACAGCAACTACGCCAGTTGCTTCAGCTCAACACGCTGCCGGAACTCGATCAACACCGTGCACAGCGTATCCTGCGGGAGATTAACCAGCATCACCGACATAAGTTCGCCCATTTTGACGAGGGTTTCGTTGAGCGTCTGCTCACGCATCCGGAGGTGCCGGAGCTGATCCGCACCAGCCCGCTCACACAACGTGAATGGCAGGTTCTGGGGCTTATCTATTCCGGTTACAGCAATGAACAAATCGCCGGTGAGCTGGCGGTCGCTGCAACCACCATCAAAACGCACATTCGCAACCTGTATCAGAAACTTGGCGTCGCACACCGGCAGGATGCGGTGCAGCACGCGCAGCAATTGTTGAAGATGATGGGTTATGGGGTGTAACTCAGGATCGTCGCATTAATGCTTATGGGGCCTACGCGTTTGTAGGCCCCACCTTTTAGCACAGCTCCAGCTGAATATGGTGCTCGGCAATCACCTGCATCACGCCAGCGGGCGGCATGGTATCGGTATAGACCGCATCGACCAGACTAATGCTGCCCATATTCACCATCGCATTACGACCAAACTTCGAGTGATCCACCACCAGCATGACGTGACGTGAATTCTCAATGATCGCGCGCTTGGTGCGCACTTCGTGATAATCAAACTCCAGCAATGAGCCGTCGCTATCGATGCCGCTGATCCCCAAAATGCCAAAGTCGAGGCGGAACTGGGAGATAAAATCGAGCGTTGCTTCGCCAATGATCCCGCCATCACGGCTGCGAAGCTCACCGCCGGCCAGAATAATGCGAAAATCCTCTTTCACCATCAGCGTGTTCGCCACGTTGAGGTTGTTGGTCACAATACGCAGATTGCTGTGATCCAGCAGCGCATGCGCGACCGCTTCCGGCGTGGTACCGATGTCGATAAACAGCGTGGAGCCATTCGGGATTTGCGTGGCGACTTTACGCGCAATACGCTCTTTTTCCGCCGTCTGTGTTGCTTTTCGATCGTGCCACGGCGTGTTCACGGAACTCGAAGGCAGCGCCGCCCCACCGTGGTGGCGCAGAATCAGGTTTTGATCGGCCAGATCGTTGAGATCGCGGCGAATCGTCTGCGGGCTGACGGAGAAATGCTCCACCAGCTCTTCGGTGCTGACGTATCCCTGTTTTTTTACCAGTTCAATGATCGCGTCATGTCGTTGTGTTTGTTTCATTCTGATTCCCTGGAATTTCTATGTTCGTTTTCGCACATTAACCGTATCAGCCAATGCCATTGCCAAACCTACCGCCAGCCCGGCGATGTGTGCGCCATTCGCCATCGACATCCCAAACACGTCAAACCAGCCGGCTACTATCCAAATCAACGCAAAAATAATCAAACCACGCTGAAGGTATATGCCACTTTGCGGATCGCGTTCACCGCGCAGCCAGACATAACCCATCAATGCGTAAACAACACCCGAAAGCCCGCCAAACCACGGACCGCTAAATTTCTGCTGCACATAGCCGCTCAGCAGTGCGCTGATCACCGTAATGACAACCAGTTTGCCGCTGCCCAGACGCTTTTCGACCGCCCCGCCAAGGTACCACCACCACAGCAGGTTAAAGAGAATGTGCATCAGCGAGAAGTGCATAAACGCATGGGTGAAATAGCGCCAGAACTCATATTTCAGCGACGGGTCAAACGGCCAGGCCAGCCAAAGCATCACGTTCTGATCGCCCATGATGTTCATCGCGAGAAACACCAGGATGCATGCCGCCATGACAAGCCAAGTGACAGGGCCTGCCCGTTCACGCAGCGTGGCAATAAACGGGAAACGGCGGTAGTGGAGTCCGCTGTCGGTATGACCGGACTGCCAGCTCGCCGCCAGATAACGCGGATCGCCCGGATTTTCGAGAAATCGCGCCAGCTCAGCCTGTACGCGCTCAGCCTGGGATTCATCCGCCAGCCAGACGTCGCTTTGGTTATGTTGCTGAATCGTCAGGATAACGCCCTGCGTCGCCATATAATCAACAAATGCCTGCGCCACGCGGGGGTTAGCAAAAGAGGTAATCATCAACATCGTTGCTGTCGCTTAGTCCACACAAAAGAGGACAGTATAAAGGCTTACGAGCCGTATGCCACCTCTGAGGGAAAATGGCGGTGCCAGGCATCAAAGCCGCCATCAACACTGTAGACCGCGTCATAGCCCTGCTGGAGAAGATACTGCGCCGCCCCTTTGCTGCTATTGCCGTGGTAGCACATCACCATCACCACGCTATCAAAGTCATGCTCGCGCATAAACGTTCCTAACGTGTCATTGGTCAGATGAAACGCCTGCGGCGCATGTCCCATGGCATAGCTTTGCGGATCGCGGATATCGACCAGTACCGCTTTTCCGTGATGCAGTTTCTGGTGAGCTTCTTCTACGTTAATACATTCAAACTGATCCATAGACTCTCTTTTTTTCATTGCCGGCAACTCATTTTACCGCCCAGTGTACGTTCAGACGGCAGGTAAACACCATAATGTTATATGTATCACTCTAAAATGTTTTTTCGATGTTACCAATGGCGCGTTTCTTTGCTATTATGTTCGATAACGAACATTTTTGAGCTATAACGAAAGCGCAAGAGGGCAGCATGGAAACCAAAGATCTGATTGTGATAGGCGGGGGCATTAATGGTGCCGGTATCGCGGCAGACGCCGCTGGACGCGGTTTATCCGTGCTGATGCTGGAAGCGCAGGATTTAGCCTGCGCCACCTCCTCTGCCAGTTCTAAACTCATCCACGGTGGCTTGCGCTACCTGGAACACTACGAATTCCGCCTGGTCAGCGAAGCGCTGGCCGAGCGTGAAGTGTTGTTGAAAATGGCGCCGCATATCGCCTTCCCGATGCGTTTTCGTCTGCCGCACCGCCCGCACCTGCGTCCGGCATGGATGATCCGCGTAGGTCTATTTATGTACGATCACCTGGGCAAACGCACCAGTTTGCCGGGTTCAACCGGTTTGCGTTTTGGCGCAGATTCAGTGCTGAAACCCGAGATTGTGCGCGGTTTCGAATATTCTGACTGCTGGGTAGACGATGCGCGACTGGTTCTGGCAAACGCCCAAATGGTGGTCCGCAAAGGGGGTGAAGTATTAACCCGTACCCGCGCAACCTCCGCCCGCCGCGAAAACGGGTTGTGGGTAGTGGAAGCGGAAGACATCGATACCGGTAAAAAATACACCTGGCAGGCGCGTGGTCTGGTCAACGCAACTGGCCCGTGGGTGAAACAGTTCTTCGACGACGGCATGCATCTGCCTTCACCGTACGGTATCCGCCTGATCAAAGGCAGCCACATCGTGGTGCCGCGCGTCCACACGCAGAAGCAGGCCTACATCCTGCAAAACGAAGACAAACGCATTGTGTTTGTGATCCCCTGGATGGATGAGTTCTCGATCATCGGCACCACCGACGTTGAATATAACGGCGACCCGAAAGCGGTGAAAATTGACGAAAGTGAAATCAATTACCTGCTGAAGGTCTACAACGCGCACTTTAAGAAACAACTGGGGCGCGACGACATCGTCTGGACCTACTCTGGCGTACGCCCGCTGTGTGATGACGAATCCGATTCACCACAGGCCATCACGCGTGACTACACGCTGGATATTCATGACGAAAACGGCAAAGCCCCGCTGCTGTCGGTGTTTGGCGGTAAGCTGACCACCTACCGTAAGCTGGCCGAACACGCGGTGGAAAAACTGTCGTCTTACTATCAGGGTATTGGCCCGGCCTGGACCAAAGAGTGCATCCTGCCAGGCGGTGAGATTGGCAATGACCGTGAAGATTACGCAGCAAAACTGCGCCGTCGCTACCCTTTCCTGACGGAATCGCTGGCGCGCCACTACTCGCGCACTTACGGCAGCAACACGGAATGGATCCTGGGTGAAGCCACTTCGGTTGCGGACTTAGGTGAAGATTTCGGTCACGAATTCTACGAAGCGGAGCTGAAGTATCTGGTCGAGCACGAGTGGGTACGCCGCGCAGACGATGCGCTGTGGCGTCGCACCAAAGAAGGGATGTGGCTCAATGCCGAACAGCAGTCCCGCATCACCCAGTGGCTGGCGGAATACATGGATAAACGCCAACTGTCATTAGCGTCTTAATAAAATCACGCCCGTTAGAGAAATTCTATCGGGCGTTTTAGTCCTATCTGAGTGACTTCATTTTTCCTTTCCGGGATTGTCCAACCGCATCTGCGGCTCGTAATGCAGCCAGAACGGCTTCCGGTGTAATTTCGCACGGTTCATTATGCATAGTTTCTCCCGCCAGGCAGGCTGCCTGCGCCACCGCCAGTAGCTCTTCATCGCTGACATCAGCCAGACCAATGTCTGCCAGCGTTATCGGCAACCCCACGTCTTCACAGAACTGATAGACCTCTTCAATGAGTTCAGGTGCTCTGTCGGTTAACAACAGCATTGCCAGCGTGCCAAAGGCAACCTTTTCGCCGTGCCAGTACTGATGTGTTGCGGGAAGTACCGTTAAACCATTATGAATCGCATGCGCTGCCGCCAGTCCTCCGCTTTCAAAACCGATCCCGGATAAAAGGGTATTGGCTTCAATAACATGCTCCAGGGCTGGCGTAACCTGATGCTGCTCACAAGCCAGCTTTGCCAGATGGCCGTAGCGAATCAACGTGTTGTAACAGAAACGCGCCAGTTCAAAAGCAGTCATGGGTCCAGGACGGGATGTCATATTCCCGGCCCCTTTTATCCGACAATCTTCCGCTTCAAACCAGGTCGCCAGCGCATCCCCCATTCCGGAGATTAAAAAACGAACCGGGGCTGCGGCAATAATCGCACTGTCCACCAGCACCAGCGTAGGATTACGGGGGATCATCAGATAGCGTTTGAATTTACCTTCCGGTGTATAGATAACCACTAATGAACTGCAGGGGGCATCTGTTGAGGCAAGCGTGGGAACGACGACAATAGGAAGACGCAAACTGGCCCCTGTGGCTTTGGCGGTATCTAATGTTTTTCCACCGCCCATACCGACAATGACATCCGCCCCGGTTTGCTGCGCACGCGCAGAAATTCGAGCGATCTCTTCATCGCTGCATTCACTATTGAAAACCTCAATGTCAAAATCAACCACACCGCGAAGTGCCGACGCGAGAATATCCCGATACCCCTCATAAACGACAGGATCTTGTAAAATAAGCGCTTTATGACCTAAAGACGCAAGTTCCTGAGGCAAATGCGTTGTTAATGCCCCCTTCCCCTGAACATAGCGCGACGGAAATATTGCCGTTGTAACCATTCTAATTCTCCTTACAATTGAAGTTCTATATATAGAACATAAATTCCACAGGTAGAATTTATTGCAAAGCATCTAACGCACACAACCCGGAAATCAGAAGAAAGGTTCATCCTGTGAAGGGTGACACAGTTTTGCTATTACCCCGCAAAACTGGCCTGTTTTAAGCAAGGGGACGCATATCCAGCAGCCATTAACAGCAGGATATGAAGCAAATCACAAAACATAACCTTTCTTTAAGCATGGAATTGACGCTTAAAAAATATCCCCGCATAGTATTTATATACAGAACAATAGTTCTACATACAGAACAAATTAATTCTAATATAAAGGGATGCACTCATGAGCATTGAACTCGACAAACCGACAACGCGAGGACGCTGGCTACACATCATTCCAGCGACCATCCTCGTATATATCGTGGCTTACATGGACAGGACGAATATCGCTATTGGGATTGCGGGGGGGATGGAGGAAGACCTTGGCATGACCGCCTCTTTCGCCGGTCTGGTTGCAGGGATTTTCTTTATTGGATATATCTTTTTGCAAATTCCCGGCGGCCAAATCGCGGAACGATTAAGCGCCAAAAAATTAATCGCCTGGACAATCGTTGCATGGGGTGGATTTGCGCTGCTAACTGGCTTCGCACAGACCGCCACACAGTTGTTAATTATCCGCTTTGTCCTTGGCGTCGCTGAAGGCGCAGTCTATCCCGCTATCCTCGCGCTGATTGGCCACTGGTTCCCCAATGAAGAACGCGCCAGGGCGATTGCCTATTTCCAGATGAACCTTGCCGCGGCTTCTATTATCACCGGGCCACTTTCCGGCTGGTTAATCGAAACGTATGGCTGGCGAGAAATGTTTATTATCGAAGGCTTACTTTCCCTCGGCCTGCTCTTTGTCTGGTTGCCTTTGGTCTCTGACCATCCGCATCAGGCCAAATGGCTGGATCCCAAAGAACGTGCCTGGATCGAACAGAAATTACAGTCAGACCGTGCGCTTACTATCGGTGGAGAAACAAACAGTATCCGCAGTGTCCTGAGCAGTATTAATTTGTGGAAGCTGATCGGAATCTATTTCTTCGTGCAGGTCGGTTTCTACGGTTTTGCTCTCTGGATGCCTAATCTGATTAAACACCTGACAGGCAGCGGGATGACCATCGTCGGTTTGCTTACTGCTGCGCCTTACGTTTTGTGCATCGTCGGTCAGTATTACATTGCAAAATGGTGCGACAAAACGATGAACCGCCGCCTCTATACGGCAATTCCACTGCTGGGCTTTGCCGCCTGTCTCGCGCTCTCCTTAATGTTGAAAGATAACGTCTGGCTTGCCTACGGCATGATGGTCATTTGCGGCTTCTTCCTGCAGGCCTATGCGGGACCTTTCTGGACATTACCGCCGTTACTCTTCGCCCCCAATGTTCTGGGAGGTGTACGCGGCACAATCAACGCACTGGGCAACATCGGCGGCTTTATCGGTCCTTATCTGGTAGGACTGTTAACCGTCACGTTCTCACAAACGGCGGGGATGACGGTGCTGGTAGCCGCGTTGCTCATCGCTGTCGCGCTGCTTTTCAGTTTACCTTCTGTTACCGCCCGTCCTGCTGGCAGTAACAACACTCATCATGCACCGGCGCCTGATACGTCGCTCAAACAAGAAGGAATCGCCAAATGAGTCAGAAATGCCAACACGCCCGTGACCTGTGGTCACAGCTGGACGCCCTGCGTCTCGGGATGAACTACACGAAAGACGATGTTAATAAGCTGCAGGTTCTGGTAGATGACTGCTACGGCGAAAGTCATCCCGGCAGTTTTCATCTTAATCATCTGGGCGATGAAGCCGTTTTAGGCATCCATGAAAGCGGCGGTCGTGCCGTTCGTCATCATGTGACCGATATTTGCGATGGCTGGGGCCAGGGGCATGATGGGATGAACTATATTTTAGCCTCCCGTGAGGCTATCGCGAATATGGTCGAAATCCATGCTTCCGTCGTGCCCTATGACGCAGGCATCCTGATCTCAAGCTGCGATAAATCTATCCCGGCGCATCTGATCGCCGCCGCGCGCCTGAATTTACCGATGCTGCATATCCCCGGCGGCTCAATGCGCCCGGCCCCCAATATGAGTACCTCCGATCTTGGTGGTATTACTGCCAAACTCAAGAAAGGCGAGATAGGCATCCAGCAAGTGGAAGCCATGCAGCAGTGCGGTTGTCCTACAGCAGGCGCTTGTCAGTTTATGGGAACGGCCAGCACCATGCAGTGCATGTCTGAAGCGCTGGGGCTTGCCTTACCGGGGAGTGCATTGCTGCCTTCCACACTGGCGGAGATCCGTCGCATCGCGCGTAGCGCGGGTCATCAGGCGTTATATCTGGCAGAGAAAAATATCACGACGCATAAAATCCTCACGCCTGCTGCGTTTGAAAATGCCATTAAGGTGCATGCAGCCATCGGCGGCAGTACCAACGCCATGATCCATCTCCCGGCGATCGCGCATGAGTTAGGCTGGGAGCTCAAGCCTGAATTGTTTGACCAGATTAATAATGAGATCCCTTATCTCACCAATATTCAACCCAGCGGCCAGTACGTCACCGAAATGATGTGGTTCGCTGGCGGCGTACCAATGGTGCAATGGTATCTTCGCGACTATCTGGATCTGGATGTCCTGACGGTGACTGGCCGGACGCTGGGTGACAACCTGGAGATGCTCCATCAATCCGGCTTCTTTACCCGTAACCACGGATACCTCAGTAATTATAAAGTCAGTCCAGAAGAGGTTATTCGTAAACCGGAAAATGCCACCAAGAAAGGCTCGATTGCCGTGCTCAAAGGCAATATTGCGCCAGAAGGTGCGGTGATCAAATATGCGGCTTGTTCGCCAGATATGCACCACCATACAGGACCTGCACGCGTCTTCAATTCTGAAGAGGATGCGCAGCAAGCCATTATTCACAACCATATCGAACCGGGCGATGTCATTTTTATTCGTTATGAAGGCGCCAGGGGGTCTGGTGCACCAGAAATGCTCATGACAACAGACGCGATTGTTTACGACAAACGTCTTGATGGCAAAGTCGCACTGATTACCGATGGTCGTTTTTCTGGCGCCACCAGCGGACCGTGCGTCGGTCATGTTTCTCCGGAAGCGGCAGATGGCGGCCCCATCGCGCTTGTCGAAGACGGTGATCTCATCGAGATGGATGTCAAAGGGCGCAAGCTCAACATTGTTGGTATTAACGGTGAGTATAAAACGGAAGAGGAAATCCAGCGCTGTCTTGATGGTCGTCGGGCAAACTGGACGAAACCGGATTATTCACATCGCCGCGGCGTCTTTAAGCAATTTACAGCCAACGCAACGTCATTAATGGCGGGAGCCTGGATTAAATAACTTCCCTGGTGGGCTAAGTTATTTTTAGCCCACCTGCTTTTAAGGATAAATACATCATGCAAACAGAAAAATTTAAAGGCGTCTTTCCGCCCGTACCCACTATTGTCAATGCGCAGGGAGAATTAGATAAGAAAGGGATGGCGACTTTGCTCGATCATCTTATTGATAACCAGGTCGATGGCGTATTATTGCTGGGGAGCGGTGGTGAATTTTGCCACATGACAAAAGAGCAGCGCCTTGCAGCCGCCGAGTTTTGTGTCCAGCACATCAATCATCGAATTCCGGTCTTGTTAGGTATCAGTAGCACCAGTACACAAGATGTGATTAATTACGGTCAGCATGCCGATCGCCTTGAAGTTGATGCGGTTCTGGTCCTCAATCCTTATTATGCGAAGCTGACTGATGACTATATTTATCATCATTTCAGAATGGTCGCAGAGAACATCAAATCACCGGTAATCCTTTATAACTTTCCGGCACTCACTGGTCAGGACCTCAGCATCGAATTAATTACCCGACTCGCACATGACATTCCCAACATTATTGGGATAAAAGACACTGTGGATAATATTAGTCATATCCGTGAAATTATAAATACGGTAAGACCGGTTCGCCCTGATTTTGTTGTTTTCTCTGGCTATGATGAATATATGATGGATACGTTGATCATGGGGGGAAATGGAGGTATCCCTGCGACCGCTAACTTTGCCCCGCAGTTAACCTGTGGAATTTATCGTGCATGGTGCGAAAAAGAATATGAAACCATGTTTAACCTGCAACGCAGACTGTCTGCATTATCAACTATCTACAGTCTGGACACCCCTTTCTTCGGGATTATCAAAAAAGCAATCCGGCTCAGCGGCATCGATATATCGGTGGAGGTTATGCCCCCGGTACAACCTGCAAATGATGAAAAAATCGTGAGTCTGAAAAAGGTATTACATCGCGCGGGGTTGTAACATGATAAGCGGGCTTAACGCCCGCCCTTTGCTGTCTGGTCCGGTCGAAAAGACTAGCGCAACATATATGACAGGCGGCGACTGGCATCCATCATCTGCGTCGCAAGCGATTCTCTTTTTTCATCAGGGATCTGGAATGCCACACCCGATACGCTCAATGCCGCAACCACTTTCCCCTCAGCATTAAATACAGGTACAGCAATGCAACGGACACCCAAAGAATCCTCTTCGTTATCATAGCCCCAACCACGTCGACGAATCCCAGCTAACTCTTGCTTAAGAATATTCACATCGGTAATTGTCGTATCAGTAAATCGGGTCAGAACCTGATCGGGAGGCAAAAGATCATCCAGCTCTTCATTGCTAAGCCAGGCAATAAGCACTTTCCCCAAACCTGAACTATGCAGAGAAAGGCGCTTCCCTTCCCAGCTACGTATTACTATAGCTTGTGGGCTTTCCAGCTTCAGAAGATAAATGGGCGAGTCGCCTTCAAGAACGCCAAGGTGACACGTTAAGCCTGTAGAATCGCGAATTTCTTCCAGTACAGGTAAAGCAATTTTTTTAATATCGTACTGTTCTGCGGCTTTATTACCTAATTCATAAAGGTGTAAGCCCAGATAATACTTATCTTTTTCCTGACGCAATAAGCCATGCGCAACCATACCAGTAAGTAAAGATGAGGTGCTGCTTTTTGCGATCCCTGAATTCTGGTGAATCTGTGTGAACGTCGCGCCATCGCATTCCATAAGATAAGCGAAGACACGCATAATTTTGTCGAGAGCAGGAATAGATGTTGTAATTTTTTTCATAATGTTATCAATTAATTATAATTAATTCTTTGAATACTATACACCACCTGACGGTTATTATTCCATATCAACGCACAATAACTGAGCATAAAAATAGGGCCCTAAGAGCTAACGCTTGTCAGTTAAGCTTTTGAAGAAGGCCGTAGCGCGTAGCGTTGCGGTTGCTTTTTTACTCCCCGTGGATATTGGCTTCCCCTAGTGCAACGTCTTATACAGCGGCACATACCCCACATCCTGCACCAGTTGCTGCCCCTGCGGGCTTAAAAACCAGTCCACCAGCTTTTGCGTTTCCGGCGTTGGTTTTTCCTGGGTGACCATATATGCCTCTACAATGTACGGATAAGTCCCGTTGCGGATATTTTCTTCCGTTGGTGCGATGCCGTTGATTGCCAGCAGCTTGATCTGTTTGCGCATTTTGAGCATGTTCGCGTTCATGCGCGTCACATAGTAGCGGAAGGTGTAGCCAATCGAAGAGGGCGTATTTTGGTAGTCAGCCACTTCCGTGATGAGTCCGCCCATCAGATCAACCACCGTCGATTTTTTGGCAGGTAACATCGGTGTCTCTTTCATCACCAGCCCCTGCATGACCGTCTGACTCCCGGAGTCTTCCGGACGCTGCCAGACTTTTATACGCTCATCGCGGCCTCCTGCTTTATTCCAGCGGGTGACTTTGCCACTGAAAATATCCTTAACCTGCTGTTCAGTAAGCGTATTAACTGGATTTTTTATATCAACGATAAAGACAAAGGCTTCCCGGGCGAAGGGCGTGTAGGTTAGTTTGACGCCAGCCTCTGCCGCCCGTTTCTTTTGCCCTTCAGAAGGTTGCGCGACAAAAATAATATCGGCAGTGCCTTTGATGAGATTGTCATACGCTTCAGGCGTCCGCGTCTGATACATATAATATTTTTCCCAGGCCGAAGAGGTACGAGCCGGGTCCGTCGGTTCGGGTACTAACTGGAAGTAAGCGGAAGCATATAACGGATACAAGGCCGTTGCGCCGTATACGCTCGGCCACTTTTGCCACTCATCGGTGTAACGGAAGGTCGGCTCTCCCCGTATACTGGTCAACTCACGACTCTCTTCTTCTCTTACGCTGTTGTAGTACCCTTCCCGATCTACGCAACCTGCCTGTAATAGCGTACATAACAGCAGAGCGCCTGTGTATTTTGATAATGTGAATTCCATTACGCTAAATCCTTTTTATCGATGATTATTTAATGGTCGGATACATCGGCACGTAGCTCATATATTTTACCAGGCTTTTCCCCAGGGACTTAAGAACCAGCACACCAAACCGCCAGTATCGGAATACCAAAAGAGGTCATCACCAGCGACGTCAAAATCCATTTCCTGCTTTCCATAACGCCTCCCATTCATCCTAAATATGAGCGAAATTCTAATTCACACTGACCATTGTTCTATCTGGGTTTTTTCTGAAACAGTGATGGAGGGGAAACCCCATTCTGGCTCGACTTCGGATAACAATAATAATGTAAACATGATTCACATGAGTGTTACCAGGGTATCTTCATCAACTTTCATATATAAATTTCACATGTATTATTCATTTTACAAATAATTTAGTTGTACTTTTACAGCACAAACCTATAAGTCACCACAAGCAGAAAAAACATCAGAAACAACTTCAGGATAAATTTTATTTTATCTATATGCGTTATAAAAGATTTTAATGGTTCTTTATCAATGTTTTGTTGGTTGTTTCGGGTATGAAATGAATATATTACACTTCCTAAAATATCTATTATGGCAAAACCACTTAAAAAACCGAAAGAACAAAAAAACAGCATCACCAGCAATTTTATTACAATGATACTATGAATATTCTGTGCATTATTTGCCAGGAACTCACCTAATAAAAGACTTATCGCGATGCCTAAAAACAATCTAAAAACTGCATTTTTATATAATTTAACAATCCCTGTTGATATTTCCACACTCCATCTCCAATTCCTGTAGCAATTGAAAAACGGGACCGTGTGGTCCCGTTGGCGTTAGAGAAACAACTTACAACCGCACCGAATCAATATGCCAGATGGTGTCGGCATACTCTTTGATCGTCCTGTCGGAGGAGAAATACCCCATATTGGCGATGTTAAGCATGGTCTTCGCGGTCCACTCTTCCGGACGCAGATACAGTTCGTCGACCTTATCCTGACAGTCAACATAGCTGCGGTAATCCGCCAGCACCTGATAGTGGTCGCCAAAGTTGATCAGCGAGTCCACCAGGTCACGATAACGGCCTGGTTCTTCCGGGCTGAACACGCCGCTGCCAATTTGCGTCAGCACCTGGTGCAGCTCTTCGTCTTTCTCGTAATACTCGCGAGGTTTGTAGCCCTTACTGCGCAGCGCCTCGACCTCTTCCGCCGTATTACCAAAGATAAAGATATTTTCCGCACCCACATGCTCCAGCATCTCGACGTTGGCACCGTCCAGCGTACCGATCGTCAGCGCGCCGTTGAGGGCAAATTTCATATTACTGGTGCCGGACGCTTCTGTTCCTGCCAGTGAAATCTGCTCGGACAGGTCGGCGGCAGGAACGATCACCTGCGCCAGGCTGACGCTGTAGTTAGGAATAAAGACTACCTTCAGCTTGTCGCCAATCAGCGGATCGTTGTTGATCACTTTCGCAACGTCGTTGATCAGGTGAATGATGTGTTTCGCCATGTAGTAAGCGGAAGCCGCTTTCCCGGCGAAAATATTCACACGCGGCACCCACTCGGCATCAGGCTCAGCCTTGATACGGTTGTAACGGGTTATCACATGCAGCACGTTCATCAACTGACGTTTGTACTCGTGAATACGTTTAATCTGCACATCAAACAGCGCTTTCGGATTCACCACCACATTCAGGTTCTGAGCGATAAGCAGTGCCAGACGTTTTTTGTTCTCCAGCTTCGCCTGACGTACCGCATGGTTGACCAGCGGGAAATCGCAGTGCTGTTCAAGCTCGCTCAACTGGCTGAGATCGGTACGCCAGGTGCGGCCAATGTTCTCATCCAGCACGTCGGAGAGCGGCGGGTTCGCCAGCGCCAGCCAGCGGCGCGGCGTCACACCGTTAGTGACGTTGCAGAATCGCGTCGGGAAGATCTTCGCAAAATCGGCAAACAGCGACTGTACCATCAGGTTGGAGTGCAGCTCGGAGACGCCGTTAACTTTGTGGCTCACCACCACCGCCAGCCACGCCATGCGCACACGACGACCGTTGGACTCGTCAATGATCGACGCGCGTCCCAACAAAGCGGTATCGTTGGGATACTGTTCCTGCAGGGTTTTCAGGAAGTAGTCGTTGATTTCAAAGATTATCTGCAAATGACGCGGCAGAATTTTACCCAGCATATCGACCGGCCAGGTTTCCAGCGCCTCACTCATCAACGTGTGGTTGGTGTAGGAGAAGACCTGGCAGCACACTTCAAACGCATCATCCCAACTGAACTTATGGTCGTCGATAAGCAGACGCATCATTTCAGGAATCGACAGCACAGGGTGGGTGTCGTTGAGGTGGATAGCGATTTTATCCGCCAGATTGTCGTAGGTTTTGTGCAACTGGTAGTGGCGACTCAGGATGTCCTGTATCGTCGAAGAGACCAGGAAGTACTCCTGGCGCAAACGCAGTTCACGTCCCGAGTAGGTCGAATCGTCCGGATAGAGAACGCGAGAAACGTTTTCGGAATGGTTTTTGTCTTCCACCGCCGCAAAGTAATCACCCTGGTTAAATTTACCGAGGTTGATTTCACTGCTGGCCTGCGCATTCCACAAACGCAGCGTATTGGTAGCATCGGTGTCGTAACCCGGAATAATCTGGTCATAGGCGACGGCCAGAATCTCTTCGGTTTCAATCCAGCGCGTCTTCTTGCCTTCCTGCTGGATACGTCCGCCAAAACGCACTTTATAGCGCTTGTTGTGGCGTTTGAACTCCCACGGGTTGCCGTATTCCAGCCAGTAGTCCGGAGACTCTTTCTGCCGCCCGTCGACAATGTTCTGCCGGAACATGCCGTAGTCGTAGCGGATACCGTACCCACGACCCGGCAGACCTAACGTTGCCAGCGAGTCGAGGAAACACGCTGCCAGACGCCCCAGACCGCCGTTACCGAGGCCAGGGTCGTTCTCTTCATCAATCAGTTCCTCAAGGTCTAGCCCCATGCCTTCCAGCGCGCCTTTGACATCGTCATAAATACCTAACGATAACAGCGCATTGGAAAGGGTGCGGCCAATCAGGAACTCCATCGACAGGTAGTACACCTGACGGGTTTCCTGTGACAGTTGAGCACGGTTAGAACGCAGCCAGCGCTCCACGAGACGATCGCGCACCGCGAACAATGTGGCGTTCAGCCACTCATGTTTGTTGGCAATGACCGGATCTTTGCCAATCGTAAACATCAGCTTATAGGCAATAGAATGCTTAAGAGCCTCTACGCTGAGTGTGGGCGATGCATAAGAAAATGGAGCATTCATATAAGTGATTCCTGGATAACTATTTCAAACGATAGTAAAGCTCGCGGTACGACTTCGCCGCGACGTGCCAGCTAAAATCCATGGCCATTGCCTGCCGTTGCACAAACCGCCAGAGCGAAGGGCGGGACCACAACACGAAAGCCCGTCTAATCGCTCTTAATAGCGACCAGGCGTTACTATCTTCAAATACAAACCCACTGGCGATACCGTCCGCCAGGTTTTCCAGCGAACTATCAGACACCGTATCAGCCAGCCCACCGGTGCGCCGCACTAGCGGCAGCGTGCCGTACTTCAATCCATATAATTGCGTTAAGCCGCACGGTTCAAAGCGGCTGGGCACCAAAATCACATCCGCGCCGCCCATAATGCGATGCGAGAATGCCTCATGATAGCCAATCTGCACGCCGACCTGGCCTGGGTGCTCCGCAGCCGCCGCGAGGAAACCTTCCTGCAATACCGGATCGCCCGCACCGAGTAACGCCAGTTGCCCGCCCTGCTCTAACAAACCCGGTAAGGCTTCCAGCACCAGATCCAGCCCTTTCTGGCTGGTCAGGCGGCTGACGACCGCAAACAACGGGGCCTTGTCATTGACCTTTAACCCCATCGCAATCTGCAACTGCCGTTTGTTTTCCGCTTTCTCTTCCAGCGAATCACGCGTATAGCGTGATGCCAGCAGGAGATCGGTTTCCGGGCTCCAGATATTCTCGTCCACACCGTTCAGCACGCCGGACAGACGTCCTTCACGATGCCGCTGCTGCAGCAAACCTTCCATCCCATAGGCAAACTGCGCTTCGGTGATTTCACGTGCATAGGTCGGACTGACCGCCGTGATATGGTCGGCGTAGTACAACCCCGCCTTCAGGAATGAAATCTGTCCGTTAAACTCCAGCCCATGCACATTAAAGAACGACCATGGCAATTCGATGTCATCCATATGCTTTGCATAAAACATGCCTTGATATGCCAGGTTGTGTACGGTGAACACCGATTTCGCCGGATGGCCGCGCGCCGCCAGATAGGCCGGTGCCAGACCTGCATGCCAGTCGTGCGCATGCACCACATCCGGGCGCCAGAATGGATCAAGTCCGCAGGCCATTTCACATCCGACCCAACCCAGCAACGCAAAACGCAGCACGTTATCGGTGTACGCAAATAAGTTGGTGTCGTGATACGGGCTCCCCGGACGGTCATACAAATGGGGCGCATCAATCAGGTAGATACCAACACCGTTGTAATGACCGAACAGCAGCGTGATCCTTCCTGCGAAGGTGTCGCGTCGGGTAACCACCTTTGCATCGGTTACCCCCCGACGAATGTCAGGAAATGCAGGAAGCAATACACGGGCATCCACGCCATCCGCAATTTGTGCCGCGGGCAATGCGCCAATCACATCCGCCAGCCCCCCGGTTTTCAACAGGGGGAACATCTCTGAACATACATGTATAACCTGCATTATCGCTCCTGGTTGACCTGCAGTTTGCGCAGCATCTCACGCGTGACCAGCACAATGCCTTCTTCTGAACGGTAAAAACGTCGCGCATCCTCTTCCGCGTTTTCACCAATCACCATGCCTTCCGGGATCACACAAGCGCGATCGATGATGCAACGGCGCAAACGGCACGAACGTCCAACCCAGACTTCTGGCAACAAGACTGCCGAATCAATGTTACAGAACGAATTCACCCTCACCCGCGGGAACAGAACCGACTGCACCACCACCGAACCGGAAATAATACAGCCGCCGGAAACCAGTGAGTTGAGCGTCATCCCGTGGCTGCCGGAGCGGTCCTGCACAAATTTCGCGGGCGGCAACGGTTCCATATGCGTACGGATTGGCCATTCCTGGTCGTACATATCAAGCTCAGGCGTGACAGAGGCCAGATCGAGGTTGGCTTTCCAGTACGCTTCCAGGGTTCCGACATCGCGCCAGTACGGCTCGGCATCCGCGTCAGACTGCACGCAGGACAATGGGAATGGATGCGCAAAAGCCAGGCCAGCTTCGGTAATTTTCGGAATAATATCTTTGCCGAAGTCGTGGCTGGAGGCGTCATTCTCATCATCTTCCGCCAGCAGTTCGTAGAGGTAATCGGCATCAAAAACATAGATGCCCATACTGGCGAGGGACCTGGTCGGATCGTTTGGCATCGCTGGCGGGTTCGCCGGTTTTTCCACGAACTCGATAATTTTGTCGGTCTCATCAACAGCCATCACGCCAAACGCGCTGGCTTCTTCGATAGGCACCGGCATACATGCCACGGTGCAACGCGCCCCTTTCTCAACATGGTCTATCAGCATGCGAGAGTAATCTTGCTTATAGATGTGATCGCCCGCGAGGATCACCACATATTCCGCTTTATAGCGACGAATGATGTCCAGGTTTTGGGTGACGGCATCTGCGGTGCCGCGATACCAGTTTTCGCCCTGCATCCTTTGCTGGGCGGGCAGCAAGTCAACAAACTCATTCATCTCTTCACTGAAGAATGACCAGCCGCGCTGAATATGCTGCACCAGGGTGTGGGACTGATACTGCGTGATGACGCCGATACGGCGGATCCCGGAGTTAATGCAATTGGATAACGCAAAATCGATAATGCGGAACTTGCCGCCAAAGTGAACGGCTGGCTTGGCGCGTTTGTTGGTTAAGTCTTTTAGACGGGTACCACGGCCACCGGCCAGGATCAGGGCAACAGATTTCAATGGCAGCTGGCGCGCCAACATTAAACGATCGTTTTTCTCTAAACTCACCATGACTAACTCCTTTTTTATCATCTCTGGAACACACACAGTCCGTGCGCAGGTCCCTGCCAGACAGCCGTAATCACTGGATTATCCTCTCCAGCAAATGGGGGAATAGCGCGCCATTCCCCTTCAGGTAAAACGATATCTGTTACCTCAAGCGTGGCGTTTATTGCGATCAGAAAACGACCCGACAGCAAGATTTGCATCTGTTTCGGTCCGTTTTGCCACTCATCCGCACTCAAGGGTTGTGCGTACTGATTAAGCCACTGAACATTGCCGTCGTTCTCTTCCCACCAGCGATCCCCGGTTAACGCAGGGATCTTCTGGCGAAGATGAATCAACGCGGCAGTGAACATGGTTAACCCACTGTTCGCCTGCTGCCAGTCCAGCCAGGTTAAGGCATTATCCTGACAGTAAGCGTTGTTGTTGCCATGCTGGCTGTGACCATGCTCATCGCCCGCAAGCAACATTGGCGTCCCCTGAGAGAGCAGTAACGTCGTCAACAGGGAATGAATACTGTCGCGCCGCCGTTCAATCAGGTCTAACGTACCGCCTAATCCTTCTTTACCATGATTGTTACTATAATTGTTGTTGGTGCCGTCGCGATTTTCCTCACCGTTTGCCTCATTATGTTTCTGATTGAAACAAACACAGTCTCTGAGCGTAAATCCATCATGCGCAGTAACCAGATTCACTGTTGCGCTGGGTTTACGGCCATTGCGTTTAAACACATCGCTGGAGGCGGCAAAACGCTGCGCAAAATCACCCGACGACAAATTGCGTTGCAACCAAAAGCGCCGGGCTGCGTCGCGGAAATGATCGTTCCACTCGGCAAACGGTGGCGGGAAATTACCGACCTGATATCCCCCTTCACCGATATCCCACGGCTCAGCAATCAGCTTGATATTTGAAAGCAACGGACAGCTTTTGATGGCGTTAAACAGCGGCGCATCCTGACGAAACTCAGGCGTACGCCCCATGACGGAGGCCAGATCAAAACGAAAACCATCAACATGGCACGTCTCAACCCAGTAGCGCAGGCACTCGCACGCATACTCCACCACGCCGGGATGGCTTAAATTGAGCGTATTACCACAGCCGGTCCAGTTGTGGTAATCACCATCCTCCTTAATCCAATAATAGCTACGGTTGTCAATTCCGCGCAGGGAGAAGAACGGACCGTCGAGATCCAGCTCCGCGCTATGGTTGAGAACAATGTCGAGAATGACTTCAATTCCGGCTTTATGCAGCGCTTTCACCGCGTCACGAAACTCATCAAGCGCAGTGTCCGGGGAGCAGGCATATGCCGGATGCAGCGAGAACATCGCCATGGGGTTATAGCCCCAGTAGTTCGACAGCCCCAGCCGTTGTAAACGCGGTTCACTGGCGAAATGCAACACCGGCAACAACTCCAGGGCGGTGATCCCCAACTGTTTGAAATACGCCACCATCACCGGATGACCGAGTGCCTTGTAGGTGCCGCGTATCTCCTCCGGGATCCCCGGATGTAAATACGTCAACCCCTTCACATGCGCCTCGTAGATCACCGAATTGCCCCACGGCGTGCGCGGTGGGGTATCGTCTTCCCAGTCATAATGGTCGGCCACCACCACGCATTTTGGCGCGAAGGCGGCGCTGTCACTGCGATCCGGCGCGTCATATCCGCCATGTAACGCTGGGTGATCTTTCAGTTCGCCTTCCACCCGGCGGGCATAGGGGTCAATCAGCAATTTCGCCGGATTGAAAAGCAGCCCCTGCTCAGGTTTCCACGGACCATACACACGATAACCGTAACGCAGACCGGGTCTGGCATCGGCCAGATAACCATGCCAGACATCGCCGCTCCGCCCCAGTAGCTCATACCGCTGCTCGCCCCCCTGCGCATCGAAAACACACAGTTCTACGCGCGCGGCATGCGCTGAAAAGAGCGTAAAGTTAACGCCACGACCATCGTAAGTTGCACCATGCGGCGTGGCATTGCCGATGGCCAGTTGGCTCATTCCCCCTCCCGCATCAGCCAGATGGTGGCTAACGGCGGCAAGGTTAGGCTCAGTGAGTGCTGGCGACCGTGGCTGGCAATTTCATCGCTTTGTACGGCTCCGCCATTGCCGGTATTACTGCCGTGATAGTGCATGGAGTCGGTATTCACTATCTCGCGCCATTTCCCCGGCTGATTAATGCCGAAGCGATAGCCAGGACGTGGGACCGGCGTAAAGTTGCTGGCGACAATAATTTCGTTACCTGCTTTGTCCCGACGGGCAAAAATCAGCACCGAACGTGCGTTGTCGTCCACCACCAGCCATTCGAATCCATACCCATCAAAATCAACCTCATGCAGCGCTTTATGGTGACGGTAGGTATGGTTCAGATCGCGCACCAGCCGTTGGACGCCGTGGTGCCAGTTGTCGCCGCCTTCCAACAGATGCCAGTCAAGGCTGGCGTCGTGATTCCATTCGCGTCCCTGGGCAAACTCATTGCCCATAAACAGCAGTTTCTTGCCAGGGAAGGCCCACATCCAGCCGTAATAGGCACGCAGGTTGGCAAATTTCTGCCAGGCGTCGCCAGGCATACGATCAAGAATGGATTTTTTGCCGTGGACCACTTCGTCATGCGACAGTGGCAGAACAAAGTTTTCGGTGTAGTTGTACAGCATGCCGAAGGTCAGCTTATCGTGATGATACTGACGATGGACCGGATCCAGCTTCATATAGTCCAGCGTGTCATGCATCCAGCCGAGGTTCCATTTGAACCAGAAGCCCAGCCCCCCCATGTCCTGCGGGCGAGAGACCCCCGGAAAATCCGTAGACTCTTCCGCCATACTGACCGCGCCGGGCACCTGTTCGCCCAGAATACGGTTGGTATTGCGTAAAAATTCGATCGCTTCGAGGTTTTCGCGACCGCCATACTCATTGGGGATCCACTCACCTTCTTTGCGGCTGTAGTCGCGATAAATCATCGACGCGACGGCGTCCACGCGCAGCGCATCAATTCCGAAACGTTCAATCCAGTACAGGGCGTTACCGACCAGATAGTTACTGACTTCGCGACGACCGTAGTTGTAGATCAGCGTATTCCAGTCCTGATGGTAGCCTTCACGCGGGTCGCTGTGTTCGTACAGGTCGGTGCCGTCAAACTCCGCCAGACCAAAGTCGTCTGACGGGAAATGCCCCGGCACCCAGTCGAGAATGACGTTCAGCCCCGCCTGATGCGCGGCATTGACGAAGTAACGGAAGTCGTCGCGCGTACCAAAACGACGCGTCGGCGCATACAGGCCGGTCGGTTGGTAGCCCCAGCTGCCGTCAAACGGGTGCTCATTAATCGGCAGTAACTCAATGTGCGTGAAGCCCATCCACTTCACGTAAGGAATCAACTGATCTGCCAGCTCACGATAACTGAGCCAGAAATTATTGTCGGTGTGACGACGCCAGGAGCCGAGATGCACCTCATAAATGGAGATGGGTGCGTCGAACTGATTGGCCTGTTTGCGCGCCTCGCTCTGGACGACCTTTTCCGGCAAACCGCAAATGAGCGACGCCGTTTCCGGGCGCATTTGCGCCTCAAACGCATAGGGGTCGGCTTTAACGCGCAGGCGGCCATGTGCGTCGATCATTTCGTATTTATACAGCTGACCATTTTGCGCGCCGGGGATAAACAGCTCCCAGATGCCGCTCTCTTTGCGCAGACGCATTGGGTGGCGACGACCATCCCAGTAGTTGAATTGTCCGACCACCGAGACGCGCCGGGCGTTAGGCGCCCAGACGGAGAAACGCGTACCGGTAACACCGTCCATCGTATCCGCATGCGCCCCCAGGGTTTCATACGGACGCAGATGGGTGCCTTCAGATAATAACCAGGCATCCATTTCCTGGATCAGAGGGCCAAAGCGATAAGGATCATCGATCAGATTCTGTTGTCCATGCCAGACAACAGCGAGTTGATAGCGGAAGACATTTTTACGCCGGGGCATTACGCCGCAGAAAAAACCACGTGAGTCGAGGCATTCCAGATTGCCGACTTTACGCCCGGTTTTAGGTTCAATCACCCACACTTCGGTGGCGTCAGGTAATAGGGCACGGACCTCAAGTCCAGCGTCAGTTTGATGCATACCGAGTACGGAAAAAGGATCCGCAAAGTGGCCTGCAATAAGCGCATTAATCACGTCTCTATCGATACGAACGGACATGGTTGTCATCCTGTTTTATGGTGTCGCCCCTTCCAACTGATCTTCGACATCAGGTAGCGACACTTCTTTGACCTGAACGGCGCAGCACACTGTGCATCCTTTCTGCTCCGTCCTACCTCCAGGCAAGGTCTAAATACGCACCGTATTTAGCCACCCTTAAAGAATAGCCAATGCTTTATCTAACTCCTGGTAAATAATGAAACATCGCGTTTACTCCTGTATTACGCAATAAAGGGGTGACTCAGCACCCCTGTATATTTAACACACTGTTAGGCCAACTGACGCAGCATTCTGCGTAGCGGTTCTGCAGCGCCCCACAGCAGTTGATCGCCGACGGTAAACGCTGACAGGAACTCGGGTCCCATATTCAGCTTACGCAGACGCCCTACTGGCGTGGTTAGCGTGCCGGTAACGGCCGCCGGGGTTAACTCACGCATCGTGATTTCACGATCGTTGGGTACGACTTTCGCCCACGGGTTATGGGCCGCCAGCAGTTCTTCCACGGTCGGAATAGACACATCTTTTTTAAGTTTGATGGTGAACGCCTGGCTGTGGCAGCGCAGCGCGCCCACGCGCACGCACAGGCCATCGACCGGGATCACGGAGGCGGTGTTGAGGATCTTGTTGGTTTCCGCTTGTCCCTTCCACTCTTCACGGCTCTGGCCGTTATCAAGCTGTTTGTCGATCCACGGGATCAGGCTGCCCGCCAGCGGTACGCCAAAGTTATCAACCGGCAGATCGCCGCTACGGCTCAGGGTGGTGACTTTACGTTCGATATCGAGGATCGCAGAAGACGGGGTCGCCAGTTCCTCGGCCACATGACCATACAAATGGCCCATCTGGCTCAGCAGTTCGCGCATATGGCGTGCGCCGCCGCCGGAAGCGGCTTGGTAGGTCGCGACAGACACCCAGTCCACCAGATCGTTGGCGAACAGGCCGCCAAGCGACATCAGCATCAGACTCACGGTGCAGTTACCGCCGACGAAGGTCTTAATGCCTTTGTTTAAGCCGTCGGTGATGACATCCTGGTTAACCGGGTCGAGAATGATGATGGCGTCGTCTTTCATACGCAGTGAGGAAGCGGCATCAATCCAGTAACCCTGCCAACCGCTTTCACGAAGCTTTGGATAGATTTCGTTGGTATAATCGCCGCCCTGACAGGTCACGATGATATCGAGCGCCTTCAGCGCTTCCAGATCAAACGCGTCCTGAAGCATGCCGGTGGAGGTCGCACCAAACGTCGGTGCCGCCTGCCCGAGCTGGGAAGTAGAAAAGAAAACAGGGCGAATGGCGTCGAAGTCGCGCTCTTCAACCATGCGTTGCATGAGAACAGAACCGACCATACCGCGCCAGCCGATAAAACCAACATTTTTCATAGCGTTTTTTTCCTGCAGAGATGTGTGCTGTGTATGCTAACCAGTATCCTACTGGCCTATCCTTCACCATACAAAAAGCAGCCAAAGTCGCAAGTGAAATTAATCAATGATAGCGAAGCCATCAGTAATGCGACTTATCCCGCTGCGCAAACAAGCAGAAAGTCCGTATTGATTATCTGGGAATTTGACTTATGAATGAAATCATTTCGGCGGCAGTTTTGTTGATCTTGATTATGGATCCGCTCGGAAATCTGCCCATTTTTATGTCCGTACTGAAACATACCGAACCCAAACGCCGTCGCGCGATTATGGTTCGTGAGCTGTTCATTGCGCTGTTGGTGATGCTGATATTTCTGTTTGCAGGCGAGAAAATTCTGGCATTTCTTAACCTGCGCGCAGAAACCGTGTCGATCTCCGGCGGTATCATTCTGTTCCTGATCGCCATCAAGATGATTTTCCCCAGCGCCACCGGGAATAGCGCCGGGCTTCCGGCGGGTGAAGAGCCGTTTATCGTACCGCTGGCGATCCCGCTGGTTGCAGGCCCGACAATCCTCGCATCGTTGATGCTGTTATCGCATCAGTACCCGAATCAGATGGGGCATTTGGTGATTGCGTTGCTGATCGCCTGGGGCGGTACCTTTGTGATTTTGCTGCAATCGTCGCTGTTTTTACGCCTGCTGGGCGAGAAAGGGGTTAACGCGCTGGAGCGTCTGATGGGGCTGATTCTGGTGATGATGGCGACCCAGATGTTCCTGGATGGCGTTCGGATGTGGATGAAGGGGTGACGTTGTGCCGGGTGGCGCTTGCGCTTACCCGGCCTACGGTGTCGATATGTGCTCGTGTGTAGGCCCGGTAAGCGCAAGCGCCACCGGGCAATCAACACCATGAATGTGTTTTTAAGAAACACCTCAAGCATTTAAGTCGCTGAAAAAACGTATTTTCATTTCTGCGAAGCGCCTTCCGGAATGCCCTCTTGTCAGCCTCGCGGATAAGCATTATCTTCTCGCTGCGCCTGCAAAATCAGGTGCCAGAATTAGCCTTCTGAAAATCCTCATCGGTGACGCAAGTATTTTTGTGTCGCACGCTTAGCTACACTTCAATGGTGGGCCGGGCGGGGGCGTCGTAAGACGCGCCGGTATCCGATGAGGCCGGTAAGGCTAACCCTGCCCGGTTCTGCCACCCATGGAGATTAGCCTCTCCAGTGGCGGATGAAAATCACTCATCGGAGGCTGCCTTATGGCGACTACCCCTCTCTTTTCACACGCTTTATTTACCCTGCCCTTTAGCCATGCCACGGATTTCACCGAGCTGGCAGATAACTGCGAGCGTTTTGTCGAAGGGCTTGTTGAATGTCATGACCCGGTTGAAAAACTGGCGATTTGCGCGCGTCTGTCGGCCTGTCTCGCGTTATTGCAACCGACGCTGGCGGAACCCGTACCGCAACACCTGCAAGCCAGCCTGACGGTGGAAACATTACCGACCCGTTCTCCCCTCTTCGAGCCTGAACCCGATCAAATGGGGCGTTACTGCCAGTTATTAACACTCTTACTGATGAGCAAAACGCTTTCTGATGATATGGAACGGATTGCGGGTGATTTGCTACAGGATCTGGTGGGATATTTCGCCGATACGCTGAAAGCGCCGCGTTGGTTGAAAACCGAGGATGGTGTGGTGATGCTGTAAAAAAGCCGGGTGGCGCTCGCGCTTACCCGGCTTACGGTCTGAATATGTGCGTGAATCCAGGCCCGGTAAGCGCACGCGCCACCGGGCATCGGACTCAGCTCAAAAGCTGGAACGCAATCATACCGACAATCGCGCCAACGGTGCCGAGGATGGTTTCCATCATCGTCCAGGTCTTCAACGTTTGTGCTTCGGTCGCGCCGGTAAACTTACCGAACAACCAAAAACCGGCGTCGTTAACGTGACTGACCACGATTGAACCACCCGCGATGCAGATGGACAGTGCCGCCATCTGCGCGCCGGAGAAGTTCAGTTGTTCAATCACCGGCATCACCAGACCGACCGCCGTTAAGCACGCGACCGTCGCAGAACCCTGAATGATACGGACCGCCGCCGCCAGCACGAAGCAGGTAATGGCAATCGGTAAGCCCATACCGGTCAACGCTTCGCCCAAAGCAGGGCCCACGCCGGAATCGACCAGTACCTGTTTGAACACGCCACCGGCCCCGATCACCAGCAGAATAATCCCCGCCGGTTGCAGCGCATGGCCGCAAATTTCCATCACTTTGTCTTTCGGCATGCCCTGACGCATTGCCAGGCCATAAATCGCCACCAGACACGCCACCAGAATCGCGGTGAACGGATGACCAATAAATTCAAACCATTGGTAAGCGTCAGACCCGACCGGCACAAAGCGTGCCGCGATAGTTTTAAACCCAACCAGCACCAGCGGCAGCAGGATCAGCGACAGGCTAAAGCCGAAGGACGGCATTTTGCCCTCGCCCAGATGCGGTTCGGTAATATCGTCAGGAATATTCAGCTCGACATAACGGCTGATGAAATTGCCCCACAGCGGCCCGGCGATAATCATGCCGGGGATTGCCGCGCACAGGCCAATCAGGATCATCCAGCCAAAATCGGCGTGCATTTGGGAGGCCAGCAGCATCGGCGCAGGCCCCGGCAACAGAAATGCGGCGGCGGCAGCCACACCCGCAAACAGCGGGATCACCAGCTTCACGAGGTTGGTGCCGGTGTGACGCGCCATAGAGAACGCGACGCTAATCAGCAGGACGATCGCCACCTCAAAGAATAGCGGCAGCGCGCAAATCAGACCCGCCAGACCAATCGCATAGTGCGCCCGGCTGTGGCCGAAAGATTTGAGCATTTTGACGGCGATCTGATCGACTGCCCCCGTCTCATGCAAAATCTTGCCGAACATGGCTCCCAGCGCGACCACAATCGCCAGGAATCCCAGGGTTCCCCCCATTCCCTTTTCCATCGTCGCTGCGATTTTGTCGAGCGGCATTCCGGAAAAGAGACCTGCACCAATAGACACCACCATCAAAGCAACGAAGGCGTGCATACGCGCCTTCATCACTAAAAACAACAGCAGTAAAACAGACCCTACTGCTGTTAAAACAAGCGTTAATGTACTCACTACTTACTGCCTTTGTTAATAACCTCAACGGTGCTGGCGACAACACCTTCCAGTGGCTGATCGATATTCACCACCAGGACATCGCTCTCGTCAGCGCCCGGTTCTTCCAGTGTTTCAAACTGGGTCACCAACATCTGCGTTTTAAAGAAGTGGCCTTTACGCGCCTTCAGGCGGTTTTCGATCACGTCAAAGTCCCCTTTCAGATAGATGAAAGAGAGGTTCGGGTTACCGTCGCGCAGCAGGTCACGGTAGTGTTTTTTCAAGGCGGAACAGACGATCAGCGAAACCTTGTTGGTGCGCTGCATCGCGAACGCGGCATCATTCAGCGCCTGTAACCACGGTTTGCGGTCGTCGTCATTCAGCGGCTCGCCGGACGCCATTTTCGTGATGTTGCAGCGCGGATGGAGAAAATCGCCATCAAGAAACGCGGCATTCAGTTGATGCGCCACTTCGCTGGCGACAGCGGATTTGCCGCTGCCTGATACGCCCATCAGAACGTAAACGTGGTGATCATGGTTAGTCGTGCTCAAAGTGGGCCCCCACAGTACAAGGTTCAGAGAATTGTTACGGGTAACTGTTATCGGTAACATTGTCCGGCCGGACAAATAGAGAAGCAATATCCATTCGTGCCAGAAGTGAATAAGTGTGAGCTACTTCAAACTTGTTGGGTTAAATAGATCCGCCCGGTGACAAGGTGAAACCTAAATCTAACATTTTAGGTGTCACTGTTTCGCCACGAATGCGCGCCAGCAGGCGTTCTGCACCAATGCTGCCCATTCGCTCACGTGGCGTGAGTACGCTGGCCAGACGGGGTTCCATCACCTGTCCGATATCATGTCCGTGGAAACCGGCGATCGCTATATCATCAGGAATTTTGAGGCCTAAACGCTGGCACTCAAACGCCGCACCGACAGCCAGGTCATCGTTGGTACAGAACACGCCATCCAGCTGCGGATATTCGCGTCTTGCCTGACGAATCAGCTCAATACCGGCAGAGTAAGAGGAAGACTGTTCCACCATCACGCTGTAAGGCACCAGACCGGCATCCAGCATCGCCTGTTCGTAGCCCTTCTGCTTGATGATAGTACGTTCGTCGAGACGCGCCCCCAGATAGGCGATATGGCGATGGCCGCGCGCGATAATCGCGGCAGTCATCTGACGAGCGGCTTCATAGTTGTCAAAACCCACTGCAATGTCCAGACACGGAGACTGGCTGTCCATCAGTTCAACAACCGGAATACCCGCGACCTCAATCATCTTCAGGGTGCGCGCCGTGTGGGTACGTTCAGTGAGGATCAGGCCATCGATGTTCCACGACAGCATCGATTCCAGACGTTCCTGTTCCATTTCTGGCTTATAGCCATAGTGCGCCAGCATCGTCTGATAACCGTGGGCGTCGGTGACGGCCTCAATGCCGCGTAATACTTCGGCAAAAACCTGGTTGGTGAGAGAGGGTAACAGCACGCCGATCGCACGACTGGTGGCGTTAGAAAGGATATCAGGAGCACGATTGGGAATATAACCCAGTTCATCAAGTGCAGCTGCAATCTTGCCGCGCAGCGCAACAGAGACCTGCTCTGGATTACGCAAAAAACGGCTGACCGTCATTTTGGTCACGCCCACGCGGTCGGCTACATCCTGAAGTACGGGTCTTTTCTTTTTCATCGTCCTGAAAGGTACAAAAAGGGGATCATTCCCCCGAGTTTATCACGGACTTGCAAAATTAATGACAAACGATGAAGGCCGGATGGCAACGCTCGCGCGTCTTATCCGGCCCAGGGAAAGTGATGACGTGTATTTTTATACTGGCGGTAGATCAAACAACAACACTTCGCTGTCGCTGTCGCTGTCGGCATGAATAGAGATCGCCTGCTCATCCCAGATTGCCAGACCGTCACTGGTCGACGCCTGAGTGCCATTAATGGTGACATTGCCTTTCACCACCTGGATCCAGACGCGGCGCTCAGCGGAGATCTGATGCACTGACTGCTCATCTTTCAGCAACGCCCAGCGATACAGCTCCATATCCTGATACACCTTCAGCGAACCGTCACGCGCATCCGGCGACAGCACCAGTTGCTTGCCCTGTACGGCATCAAAACGACGCTGTTCGTAACGGGGCGTAATCCCGTTTTCCTGCGGCATGATCCAGATCTGATACAGATGCAGCTTCTCAGTGTCGCTCGGGTTGTATTCAGAGTGGCGGATCCCCGTCCCGGCGCTCATTATCTGAAATTCACCCGCCGGAACCTGCTCTTTATTGCCCATACTGTCCTGATGCTCAACCGCGCCTTCCAGAACATACGTCAGGATTTCCATGTCTTTATGGGGGTGGGTGCCAAAGCCCTGACCGGCTTCAATCACGTCATCGTTGATGACACGCAGCGCCGAGAATCCCATAAAGTTCGCGTCGTAATAGTTGGCAAACGAGAAGGTATGCCAGGAATCCAGCCAACCATGATTGGCGTGGCCACGGTCGTTTGCTTTACGTAAGTAGATCATTGTATTCACCCCCGGATGTTTTCGATGGACTCAGTGTGGACTCAATCCTTCTGCGATCATAGAGGGTGAAAATTGACTCCTCTGTTCAAAAATTATGAACAAATACAGAGGAGCCGATTTTACTTATCTGGCGAGGGTAATCGTCGCCGGGGAAGCCTGTTCGAAGGCGCGCTCCAGGATTTCCAGGTTGGTGAGAACTTCAGATTCCTTGACGTAGTTCGGTTTGCCGGTGGTTAACGTCTCATACAACGCATCATAGACGCGTCCGTAGTCACCGAACTCAGGTGTCATCTCTTCTTTGACGGTGACGCCGTCCTCGTTCATATACTCCAGTTGACCAACCGAATCGTCAGCCGCAAATCCGGGGTCGCCGGGCATGATATTGGCCTTCAGGCTGGTTTCCTGCTGGTCGATACCATATTTCACAAACGAGCCTTTCGTCCCGTGGACGATAAACTTCGGATACTCGATTTTCACCAGATGACTGGTTTTAACGATGGCTTTGAGGTTGCCGTAAAAGAGCTGCGCTTCAAAGGTGTCATCCGGGTTAGCGCAGTTGCGCACGCTACGGATGTCGTAGGCCACATGATTTGGTCGGCCAAACAGCGAGATGATTTGGTCCAGGGTATGCACGCCAAGACCGTAAAAGGCGCCATCCTGCGGTAAACCGGGTTTGGTTTCCGCCACCGGGCGGTAATAGTCAAAGTGACTTTCGACTTCCACGATGTCGCCCAGCTTGCCGCTTTCGATCGCTTTTTTAGCGGTCAGGAAACAAGAATCAAAGCGACGATTCTGGTACGGCGTAACGGTCAGCCCTTTGCTTTTCGCCAGTTCAAACAGCACTTTCGCTTGCGCCAGCGTCGGGGTAAACGGTTTTTCAACCAGTACGTTTTTCCCGGCTTCCAGCGCGCGCCTGGCGTAATCGAAGTGGCTGTCAGCGTGGGTACATACGACCACCAATGTCACCTGCGGATCGTTGAACACGTCATTGAGGTCGCTGGTGAAATGGATGTGGGAGTACTGCGGATGCTGCTCCTCCGGCTTCGCGCTGCGACGATAGATATGCGCAACGTGCCAGCTGTCTTTACGATGGAGGACATACGGTAAGTGGTAGCGAGTGGTACTTTTACCGAACCCGATGAATGCGCAGTGTAAGGTCATGAAAGCGTCCTTTTGAAGGTGATTGCATACACCATAGCGCAAAGCGGAGAGAGACAAAACACAGATGCCCACACACCACTTTCACAAATGCCCGCGCCTCGGGCGTCAGTGGCGCAGGCAGATTATTCACGGCCTGCGCGCAGCAACCGGAGCGTACATAGAGTACGTGAGGATTATTCGCTTCGCTCCCCCCTTCGGGGCCGCACTAAAGTGCGTTCAAAACGCAATGCGTTTTGTGCGAGCACAGCCCGGGATTAATCTGGCAAGCAAACTAGCCCGAAACACACTCAAAAAAAAAGCCAGCGCAAGGCTGGCTAAAATAATACTGGAAGCAATGTGAGCAATGTCGTGCTTTCAGGTTCTCCGCATGGGTTTCCCTGAACGCACGGCAATAATAATCATTATCATTCGCACTTGTCCAATACTTTTTGCAAAAAAAAGACGGTTGACTCAAATTTCAAAGTCAATGATGTTTAAAAGGACATTTACCCCACAGAGGACGAAGGAATGAGTGACATTGTGATACGCCATGCAGAACCGAGAGATTACGACGCCATCCGTCAAATCCACGCCCAGCCAGAGGTGTATCACAACACGCTACAGGTTCCTCATCCTTCCATGGAGATGTGGCAGGAGCGGCTTGCTGATCGCCCCGGCATCAAACAACTGGTTGCCTGCATTGATGATATTGTCGTGGGGCATCTCACCATTGAAGTTGCCCAGCGCCCACGCCGTAGCCATGTCGCCGATTTTGGCATTTGCGTCGGCGCACAGTGGCACAACCGTGGCGTCGCCAGTGCGTTGATCCGCACCATGATCGACATGTGCGACAACTGGCTGCGGGTGGATCGCATCGAGTTAACGGTGTTTGTTGATAACGCCCCGGCGATCGCGGTGTACAAAAAGCAGGGTTTTGAGATTGAAGGCACCGGGAAGAAATACGGTCTGCGCAATGGTGAGTATGTGGATGCGTATTTTATGGCGCGGGTGAAGTAATTTTTTGGGCGAGTCATATCGCCCTATTTTATTTATTGAAAGGATGCATCGTGAAAAAATATTTTTCGCTGGTTCTGCTGGCAATGATTTCCCCCGGTTACGCCACGACCGTACAAAATCTGGATTCCGTACCCAGCGCCATTCAACATCCGGAAGGCAAGCAGATTTTCGCCGAACAAATGATGGGTGCAACACCCGCCAACGGGTTTGGCGAACTGCCACAAGGATTAGATGAGAACCCGTGGATTGCCTGGGTTGCACCAAATGAAGACCCTAAGAATCTGATCCTGACTGGCGCCAAACCCTGGGGTAAAGACGGGAAATATATTGGTGTCGCCTGTTTTGCCGATAATCCGGCGGATGCCGAACAAGCAAAGAAATACGCAAACAAAGAATGCCCGGAAAATAATAACAGCGGACGCGTCAATAAATTATATCTCGGTGTTTTTTCCTGGCAGAACCAACAATTGCAGCCGATCGCACGTTCGGAAAAACCGCTGGATCAACTTTCAGCATGGAATAAAAACGCCGAAAAAGAGAGCGATGACGAGTCAATCAGGCCCCTGGCGTATTATACAAAACTGGATCTGGCGCCCTACCGGATAGCACCGGATACCCTGGCGTTCGGGGTTCGAGGCGGGTACTCAAATGCGTATTCCGGCGGTGGCGCATTTTATGAAGTCCTGGAACTCTACATGATTAAAGACAATAAGATAATCAACGTGTTTTCCGACCTTGTTTATCAATATGAGGACATCGCCGGAGACTGGAATCAAGACGGCACGCGACAGCACGACATCAGCGAAAGTAAATACATCCTGAAACTGCGCTCAGCAAAGACCAAAGGGTTTTATGATTTAGAGCGCGTTAACCTGCAGGATAAAAGCAGTCACATATTTCGTTGGTCCGAATCACTGCAACAGTATGTCCCATAACCCACTGATAAGGCCTACAACGATTTAAAACGATGTAGGCCTTTCACCTTAGTATCCTGCCGTTAAATCATCGACTGAACGTGGGTCTGACGCACCATACAGCGCGCCGTCCGGTCCCACCATAATGCTCTGGGTGCTACCCATCGCCTCTTTCAGCGCGACTTTCTGCCCCTTTTGTTCCAGCAGTTTGAGGGTATCCGGGCTGAACCCTTTCTCCACGCGCAACTCATCCGGTAACCACTGATGATGGAAACGCGGCGCATTGGTTGCTTCAGCGACGTTCATTCCAAAATCAACACTGTTCACCACCATTTGCAGCACAGTCGTGATAATTCGACTACCGCCAGGGCTGCCTGTCACCAGCCAGGTTTTGCCCTCTTTCACCACGATAGTTGGCGACATGGACGACAGCGGGCGTTTCTTCGGCCCCACCGCATTGGCATCGCCGCCCACCAGACCGTAGACGTTTGGCACACCCGGTTTGGCAGAAAAGTCATCCATCTGGTTATTGAGCAAAATCCCGCTGTTTCCGGCCACAATCCCGGTGCCAAACGTGGTGTTCAGGGTGTAAGTCACCGCCACGGCGTTACCGTCTTTATCCACTACTGAGAAGTGGGTGGTCTGATTACTTTCGTACGGTGCAAGTTTACCCGGTTTTATTTCGCTGGACGGTTTGGCTTTGTTGATATCTATCTGGTCAGCAATGGATTTTGCATATTCTTTATTCGTCAACGCCTGCCACGGCACCTTCACAAAATCCGGATCGCCGAGATATTCCGAGCGATCGGCATAGGCATGTTTCTCAGCTTCCGCCATCACTTGCATGGCGTCCGCGCTGCCGAATCCGTATTTCTTCATATCGAAGTTTTCAAGGATATTAAGGATCTGCACGATATGAATCCCGCCGGAGGACGGTGGCGGCATGGAGAAGACCTGATAGCCACGATAGTCGCCACTAATAGGTGTGCGTTCCATCGCTTTATAGGCCGCCAGATCGTCTTTGGTCATCAACCCGCCGTTCTTCTGCATCTCTTGTGCAATCTGGTCTGCTATCGCCCCTTTATAGAAGGCATCCGGGCCGTTTTCCGCAATCAGTTCCAGGCTTTTGGCCAGATCCTTCTGTACCAGTCTGTCACCCTTTTTCAGCGGCTCGCCGTCTTTCCAGAAAATCGCTTTACTGTTCTCATGGTTGGGGATCACTTCGCTGCCGTAGGTTTTCAGATCGTCGGCCAGCGCATCGTTAACGATAAACCCTTCTTCCGCCAGTTTCATCGCCGGGCGCACCACTTTGTTAAGCGGCATCGTGCCGTATTTCTCCAGCGCCAGCGAGAAGCCCGCGACAGTCCCCGGCGTACCGGAAGCCAGGTGCGAGGTCAGCGATTTTTTACTGTCGGGATTGCCCTGATCGTCGAGGAACATGTCGCGGGTAGCACCGGCGGGCGCCATTTCACGAAAATCGATCGCCGTGGTATTACCGTCTTTGGTGCGCAGCAGCATAAACCCGCCGCCGCCTAAATTTCCTGCCTGGGGATGGGTGACCGCCAGCGCGTAACCCACCGCCACTGCGGCATCCACGGCGTTACCGCCCTGCTTAAGAATATCGACCCCCACCTGGGTGGCCATCGCATCCACTGAGGCCACCATCCCCTGCGTCGCCCGCACAGGATGGAACACATCCTCTTCAACGCCGTATGACACCGGAGATGGCGCTGGCGGCGCAGCAACAACACTAAAGCAGCTTCCTGACAGCAGAGCAGCAAGCGCTACCCGGCGAAAAAACGTCGGTTTCATCATTATGATTCTCCAGAAGTTCCGGGGTCAGCCCCCCACTAATCCTGGTGCATAACTCTGAAATAACCATCGTTACGGTAAGAAAGGAGTAAACTTAAGAGATCCCCCCAGAGGAGGAAAGATGATGAAACGGTTCTTTATTTTAACGGCGCTGCTGCCGTTTGCTGTTTTTGCACAGCCCATCAACACCATGAATAACCCGAACCAGCAAGGTTATCAGATACCCAGTCAGCAACGCATGCAGACGCAAATGCAGTCGCAGCAAATCCAGCAGAAAGGGATGCTCAACCAACAATTGAAAACACAAACTCAAGTTCAGCAGCAGCATCTGCAAACGCAGATGAACAATAACACCCAGCGAGTCCAGCAAGGTCAGGTACGCGAACAACCATTACCGAATACCAACGGCGGTATGCTGAACGGCGGAACAGTTCAGGACAGCGGTCAGCAGCATATGCTGCCGCAGCGTCAGAATGGCGATATGCTTAATAATTCGCAGCGGTAAAGTCTGGACCAATAACGTCGATCGCATCGGTGCAGATGCAGTTCACCCCCCAGCGCAGCAATTGTGCAGCGCGCTGGGGTTTGTTGACGGTGTAGACCAGAATCTTCAGCCCCGCCTCGCGCAGGCTTTCGACCCGCGCTTCATTCAACAGATGATGATTAAGATGAATGGAGACGCACTCCAGTCGCGTGGTCAGCTCACGCCAGTCATCACGCCACTCATCCAGCAACAGCCCACGCGGTAATTCCGGCGCAGCCTGCTGTGCGGCTTCCAGCGCATCAATTTCAAACGAAGAGAGTAGCGGTGGCGTCATATCCGCCCACAGCGCGCGCGCTGCCAGCGCCACCACTTTTCCCGTCAACGGCCCGGTGCCGGTGGTGGGTTTAATTTCGATATTGGCCATCATGTCGTATTTCCGACAGCGCTCCGCCACCTGCGCAAGCAACGGCAGCGGTTCGCCTTTGAACTCGCCGCTGAACCAGCCGCCTGCGTCCACGCGCAAGAGGTCCTGCCACGCCAGCTCCCCCGCCACGCCCCAGCCGTTGCTGGTGCGCTCGAGATTGTCATCATGCAGCAGGAAGATTTCGCCGTCTTTCGACAATTTAACGTCAAATTCGATCATGGTGTGCCCATAACGCGCCCCCACGTCAATGGCCGCCAGGGTGTTTTCCGGAGCCAGTTTGCCGCCGCCGCGATGGGCTGCAACGTGGGGGTAAGGCCAGTTACTCATAGTCGTTGTCCTGTTTCACCATCAAAAAGATGCAAATGATTGTCCGGCAGATGGAGCCACAGCGTGTTGCCTGCGGTTGGGCGCTCCTGATGCGCGAGGCGCACCACCAGCTTCTGCTCGCCCCAGCGCCCGTGCGCGAGATTATCCGCGCCCAGCATCTCCAGCGTCTCCACCACCAGCGGCACGCCGCCTTCAGCCTGCGAGCTTAGCGCAATATGCTCCGGGCGGATACCGAGGGTCATTTTACGCCCGGCATGTTGGCGATGCGCGCCGTTAAGCGGCAGTGCGAGGCCGCCTTCCAGTTCAAAGTGAGTCCCTTCACCGTTGAGTCGCCCCGCCAGCAGATTCATCGCCGGGCTGCCGATAAAGCTCGCCACAAACAGACTGGCGGGTTTTTCGTAGACTTCCACCGGCGTACCGATCTGTTCGGCAACACCGTTGTTCATCACCATCACCCGCTGGGCGAGGGTCATCGCTTCCACCTGATCATGGGTGACGTACAGCGAGGTGGTTTTCAGGCGGCGGTGCAGTTGTTGCAGTTCTAGACGCATCTGCACGCGCAGTTTGGCATCGAGGTTAGAGAGCGGCTCATCGAACAGGAACACCGCCGGGTCGCGCACGATAGCACGCCCCATCGCCACGCGCTGGCGCTGACCGCCAGAAAGCTCGCGCGGGCGACGCTTGAGCAAACCGTCCAGTTCCAGAATTCGCGCGGCCTCTTTAACGCGTTCAGCAATCTGAACTTTGTCCATTCCGCGGATCTTCAGCCCCCACGCCATGTTCTCCTCCACGCTCATGTGTGGATAGAGTGCGTAGTTCTGGAACACCATCGCAATGCCGCGATCTTTCGGCTCCAGTTCGGTCACACACTGGCCGTCGATCCAGATCTCCCCGCTGGTCGCCCGCTCCAGCCCGGCGACCATCCGCAGCAGCGTCGATTTTCCACAGCCGGAGGGACCCACCATCACGATAAATTCACCGTCTGCCACTTCCAGCGTCAGCGGTTTAATGACCTGGGTTTTGCCATCCCAGCTTTTGGTTACTGCCTGTAATGTTAATCCCGCCATCTTATTTCTCACTGTCCACTAAACCGCGTACGAAGGCACGCTGCATCACTAAAACAACCACCACCGGTGGGATAAGCGTTAACAACATCGCCGCCATCACATGGTTCCACTGGGTCGTGCCTTCGCCGGTGGCGATCATCCCCTTAATGCCCGCAACGGCAGTGCCAAGATCAACATCGGTGATAATCAGCAGCGGCCACAGATACTGGTTCCAGCCATAGATAAAGGTGATCACGAACAGCGCCGCGAGGTTGGTTTTCGACAACGGGAAGACAATGTCGCGAAAGAAGCGCATCGGCGAAGCGCCGTCGATGCGCGCCGCTTCCACCAGCTCATCCGGCAGCGTCATAAAGAACTGGCGGAACAGGAACGTGGCGGTGGCCGACGCCATCAGCGGCAGCGTCAGACCGGCGTAGCTGTCGAGCATTTTCAGGTTGGCGATCACTTCTACCGTCGGGAAAATACGGACTTCAACCGGCAGCATCAGGGTGATAAAGATCATCCAGAAGAACAGGTTACGCAGCGGAAAACGGAACCAGACGATAGCGAACGCCGAGAGCATCGAGACCGTGATTTTGCCTACCGTGATGCTGAACGCCATCACAAAGCTGTTGAGCATCATCCGCCAGAAAGGCGCGCTGTTCACGCCGACGCCGTTGATCCAGATGGTGTGCATATTTTCCAGCAGATGCGTGCCGGGGATCAGCGTCATCGGCGCGGCAAACACCGCCTGGTCATCCAGCGTCGCCGCCACAAACGCGACGTACAGCGGGAAGAGAATCACCGCGATCCCCAAAATCAACATGGTATGGCTGAATATTGTCAGCCACGGACGGTTCTCAATCATTGGTAGCGCACCTTACTTTCGACATAGCGGAACTGCACCACCGTCAGCACAATGACAAGGAACATCAGTACCACCGACTGCGCGGCGGAAGCTGAGAGATCCAGCCCGGTAAAACCTTCACGGTAGATCTTATAGATAAGCGTCGTCGTCGCCTGTACTGGCCCCCCGGCGGTAGCCGCATCGATCACCGGGAAGGTGTCGAAGAAGGCGTACACCAGATTGACCACCAGCAGAAAGAAACTCACCGGCGCAATCAGCGGCAGGGCGAGCTTAAAGAAGCGGCGAATCGGGCCTGCGCCATCAATGGCCGCCGCTTCGATAAGCGATCGAGGAATGGATTGCAGCGCGGCATAGAAGAAAAGGAAGTTGTAACTAATCTGCTTCCAGACAGAAGCGAACACCACGAGGAACATCGCCTGACCGCTGTATTGCGCGTGGTTCCAGTCATAGCCAAACTCAGCGAGAAAATGGGTGATCAGCCCGCGACCGGGGTTAAACAGGAAGATCCACAGCACGGCGGCCACCGCTGGCGCAACGGCGTAGGGCAGCAACATCAAGGTTTGATAGATACGGCTACCGCGCACGATATACTCCACCAGCGCAGCGAAGAACAGCGAGACCAGCAGGCCGCTGACGGTGACCAGGGTGCTAAATTTTATCGTCGTCCAGAAAGAGTCGAGATAGTAGCTGTCATGAAACAGCGCGACGAAGTTCTCCAGCCCAACGAACCGGCTGGAGAAACCAAACGGATCGACGCTTTGCAGGGAATACCACAGCGCTTCACCCGCAGGCCAGATAAAGAAAATAAGGGTGATAACCAACTGCGGAGCGACCAGCAAGTAGGGTAACCACCGCGAGCGGAACACCGGACGGGATGAGGACATAAGGGGTTGATTCCTGAACAACGCCGGATGACGCTACGCTTATCCGGCCTACAGGTTCGTGTAGGCCGGGTAAGGCGAAGCCGCCACCCGGCATTTCACTCATTAGGATTTCGTTGACTGTTCAAAACGACGCAACAGCTGATTTCCGCGCTCAACGGCGGAGTCCAGCGCCTGCTGAGGGGTCTTCTTGCCGGTCCACACGCTTTCCAGCTCTTCATCCACAATGGTGCGGATCTGCGGCATATTGCCCAGACGCAACCCTTTGGTGTACGGCAACGGCGGTTTGTTCAGCATCTGACGCGTCGCGATATCTGAGCCGGGGTTCTTATCGTAGTATCCCTGTTCGCGGGTCAGGTCATACGCTGCGGTGGTGATCGGCAGATAGCCGGTCTTCTGGTGCCACTCAGCCGCATTTTCCGGCTGCGCCAGGAAGTTGAGGAATTTCGCCACACCAGCGTAAGTCTCTTTGTCTTTACCCTGCATCACCCACAGGCTCGCCCCGCCAATGATGGCGTTTTGCGGCGCACCTTTCACGTCGCCATCGTATGGCATCATGCCGACACCGTAATTGAATTTGGCATATTGACGAATGTTGGCAAGCGATCCGGAGGAGGCCGTTGTAATCGCGCAATCCCCGTTGTAGAACTTCTCGGTAGACTCATCTTTGCGGCCCACGTAGCTGAAATCGCCCTTCTTGTTCATCTCCTGCAGCAGCGCAATATGTTTCACCTGCTCCGGCTTGTTGAACTCCAGCACCGCGTCCGCGCCGTCAAAGCCATTGTTTTTGGTCGCAAAGGGCAGGCCGTTCCAGGCGCTGAAGTTTTCCAGTTGGATCCAGCCCTGCCAGCCACTGGCGTAACCGCACTTCATGCCAGCCGCTTTCAGCTTCTCGGTATAGGCCGCCAGATCCTGCCAGGTTTTCGGCGGCTGCTCCGGATCTAAGCCCGCTTTTTTGAAGGCATCTTTGTTGTAGTAGAGCACCGGAGTCGAACTGTTGAACGGCTGTGAAAGGAGGTGCCCACTTTTACCATCGGTGTAGTAACCGGAAACCGTCGGCACAAACTGCGATTCATCAAAGCTGATGCCCGCATCTTTAAACACTTCATAGACCGGTTTAATCGCCTTCGACGCCATCATGGTGGCGGTGCCGACTTCATAAACCTGCAAAATCGCCGGGGCGTTACCGGTACGGAATGCCGCAATACCTGCACTGAGGTTTTGCTCGTAGTTGCCCTTGTAGACGGGCACCACTTTGTAATCCGGGTTGGCAGCATTGAAACGTTGCGCCAGAGAATCAACTTCTTTACCTAACTCCCCTTCCATTGAGTGCCAGAATGGAATAGAGGTCACTGCCAGTGCCTGGCCAGCCAATGCCAGGCTGAGCGCCAGTCCTAAGGCTGTATGTCGTAACGGTTTCATTGATTATCTCTCTTGTTGTTTCGAATGCGCGATTTCACGCGTTTTATGTTCGCGGAAGTAACATGCCATGCTCGAATTACAAAAAAATAACGTTTTGATTACAAAAAAAAGATAGTAAGGCGTCAGTGGGATGGCAAGACGATGAAGGCACGGTGACAGGAAAATGGGAGCTGAGGCACGTATAAGCCAAATAAAAAGCCGGGTGGTGGCATCACCTTACCCGGCCTGGGATTCAGGACATCGCGATACTACCCGCCCAGATAGGCGCTTCTTACCGCTTCATTCGCCAGCAGCGCGTCGCCGGTATCAGAGAGCACCACATGACCGTTTTCGAGCACATAGCCGCGATCGGCAAGCTTCAGCGCCTGGTTGGCATTCTGCTCAACGAGGAAGATGGTCATCCCCTGCTCGCGCAGTTGTTCGATGGTGTCGAAAATCTGCTGAATGATGATCGGCGCAAGGCCCAGCGAGGGTTCGTCCAGCAGCAGCAGGCGCGGGTTGCTCATCAGCGCACGACCAATCGCCAGCATCTGCTGTTCACCGCCGGACATGGTGCCCGCACGCTGAATGCGGCGCTCATGCAAACGAGGGAACAGTTCGTACACCCACTTGATGCGCTGCTGGAACTGGTCGCGTTCGGCAAAGAAGCCGCCCATCGCCAGGTTCTCTTCTACGGTCATGCGTGAGAAGACGCGACGCCCTTCCGGGACAATAGCCACCGCTTCACGCATGATTTTCGCCGTCTGCCAGTCGGTAATATCTTTGCCGTCAAACACAACGCGGCCGCTGGTCGCACGCGGATCGCCGCACAGCGTCCCCAGCAAGGTGGTTTTCCCTGCACCGTTCGCGCCAATCAGGGTGACGATTTCACCCTGATTAATGTGCAGGCTCACCTCGTGCAACGCCTGAATTTTGCCGTAGTGGGCGCTGACTTTGTCAAAAGACAACATGACTTTTTCCATCTTATGCCTCACCAAGGTATGCGCGGATCACGTCCGGGTTGTTACGAATTTGCTCCGGCGTCCCGTGCGCCAGCGGCGTTCCCTGATTCACCACATAAATGCGATCAGAGATGCCCATCACCAGCTTCATATCATGTTCAATCAGCAAAATCGTGGTGTTGTGATGGTTACGCAGTTCGGCAATCAGCTCATCCAGCTCTTTGGTCTCTTTCGGGTTCAGACCCGCTGCCGGTTCGTCAAGCATCAGGATCTCCGGTTGCGTTACCATGCAGCGGGCGATCTCCAGACGGCGCTGATCGCCATACGCCAGGTTACTGGCCTGACGGTTCGCGTGCTCCAGCAAACCAATACGCTCCAGCCAGCTCGCCGCGCGGTCCAGCGCTTCGCTCTGGGTGCGGCGGAAGGATGGCGTTTTGAACAACCCCGAAAAGACGCCGGTTTTCAGCTGTTGATGTTGTGCTACCAGCAGGTTTTCAATCACCGTCATTTCACGGAACAGACGCACATGCTGGAAGGTACGCACCACGCCCATACGGGCAATTTGCTGGCCCGGCAGCCCTTCCAGATGCTGGTCACGTAACGTGATGGTGCCGCCCGTGGGTTTATAAAAACCAGTCAGACAGTTAAAAACCGTGGTTTTGCCCGCACCGTTCGGACCAATCAGGGAGACAATTTCCTGCGGGTGCAGCTCCAGGTTGACGTTATTCACCGCCAGCAAACCGCCGAAGCGCATCATCAGGCCGTTAACAGATAATAATGGCTGACTCATGCCTGCTCTCCTTTCGGTTGCCCGTTTTTCAGTTTCAACTGTGGACGGGTCATCGGCAGCAAGCCCTGCGGACGCCAGATCATCATCAGTACCATCAAGCCACCCAGCATCAACATGCTGTATTCGTTGAAGTCACGCATCAGCTCGCGCGAAACCACCAGCAGGATAGCCGCCAGAATCACCGCAAACTGCGACCCCATACCGCCCAGAACCACAATCGCCAGCACAAACGCCGATTCGGCAAACGTGAACGACTCCGGACTGACAAAGCCCTGGCGCGCGGCGAACAGCGTTCCGGCAAAACCGGCAAACGCGGCGCTGATGGTAAAGGCCGTCAGCTTGATGCGCGTCGGGTTTAAGCCCAGTGAACGGCAGGCGATTTCATCTTCACGCAGCGCTTCCCATGCGCGGCCCAGCGGCATACGCAGCAGACGGTTAATCACGAACAGTGAGAACACCACCAGCAACAGCGCCACCAGATAAAGCCAAATCACGCGGTCGGACGGGTCATACTTCATGCCGAAGAAGTTACTGAAGGTGTCCCAACCGCCTTCACGGGCGGTGCGACTGAACTCCAGACCAAAAAAGGTCGGTTTCGGGATCTGGCTGATGCCGTTCGGGCCGCCGGTCACCTCGGTGTTGTTGAGCAGCAGAATACGGACGATTTCACCAAAGCCCAGGGTGACAATCGCCAGATAGTCGCCGCGCAGACGCAGCACAGGGAAACCGAGCATGAAGCCCGCCGCCGCAGAAACCAGCCCCGCCAGCGGCAAACAGGTCCAGAAGCCGAGGCCGTAATAGTGGTTCAGCAGCGCGAAGGTGTAAGCGCCAATAGCGTAAAAACCGCCATAACCCAGCACCAGCAGGCCAGAAAGCCCTACCACCACGTTCAGCCCGAGACCGAGGATGATGTAAATCATGGTCAGGGTGGCGATATCCACCGTCCCGCGCGACACCATAAACGGCCACGCCACGGCGATAACCAGCAATGCCACGAGGAACAGCTTCTGTTTGGCGGTTGAACCGTCAATTGCCGGCAGAATAAATTTCGGCCCGGAAACGCTCTTCAGCCCCTTCTGTAAGGTCGGGCGCAGCATCTGGAAGATAAAGACCACCGCCGTGCCGATAAACACCCACTGCCAGCGGATGTCGCCCGCAGTGTCGACCACCAGTTTAGTGCCATCCAGCTCTAACTGGACGCCCATAAAAACGCTCGCCAGCACGAAGAACATCGCGGCAGAGAGCAGCGCCATCGCAAAATGCATCGGTTTCATACTTTCTCTACCTCCGGACGACCCAGAATACCGGTCGGCATCACCAACAGCACCAGAATCAGCAGGGCAAACGACACCACATCTTTGTATTCTGTACTCAGGTAGGCAGAGGAGAGCGCCTCGGCAACGCCGAGGATCAGGCCGCCGATCATGGCACCTGGAATGCTGCCGATACCGCCCAGTACCGCCGCGGTGAAGGCTTTCATCCCGGCCATAAAGCCGATGTACGGGTTGATGACGCCGTAAAATTGTCCGAGCAGCACACCCGCCACCGCCGCCATTGCCGCGCCGATCACAAAGGTCAGCGCAATCACACGGTCGGTATTGATCCCCAGCAGACTCGCCATTTTCAGGTCTTCTGCACAGGCGCGACAAGCGCGGCCCATACGGGAATAACGGATGAACAGCGTCAACGCCAGCATCGCCACGAAGGTGACAATCCAGATAACCAGCTGCATGGTGGTGATGCTGGCAGAGAAGTTCTCGCTGGACCCGACAACCCACTGGCCGTTGAACAGGCTTGGCAGCGCTACGTCGCGCGACCCTTCGGTCAGGCTGACGTAGTTTTGCAGGAAGATGGACATCCCGATGGCGGAGATCAGCGCAATCAGGCGCTTGGAGCTGCGTACGGGCCGGTAGGCTACCCGCTCGATACTCCAGCCATAGGCGCTGGCAATCACAATCGCGCCAACAAACCCGGCGGCCACCAGCAGCCAGCCGGTATCAATGCCCATCATCATTAGCGCGGCAATGATCATAAAAGAGACATAGCTGCCGATCATATACACCTCGCCGTGGGCGAAGTTGATCATGCCGATAATGCCGTACACCATCGTGTAACCGATGGCGATCAGCGCGTAGGTGCTTCCCAGCGTGACGCCGTTAAACATCTGCTGCAGAAAATAGAGAAACTGCTCGGACATAAGACTACCTTTCTCATTCCGCCCGGTAACACCGGGCGGTGGGATGATTATTTGGCTACCGAGGAAGAACCGTCGGCGTGCCACTGGAAGACACCAAATTCAAATCCCTTTAGATCGCCTTTTTCATCCCATTTCAGCGGCCCAATCACGGTATCAGCCCCGTGTGCTTTCAGATCTTTCACCAAATCCAGCGGCGCTTTGCTGCCGCTACGTTCCAGGGCCGTCGCCAGCGACTGCACCGCAGCGTAGGTGATCCACACGTACGGACCGCTCGGATCTTTTTTCTCTGCTTTCAACTCATCCACGATGGCTTTGTTTGCCGGATCCTGGTCATAGCGTTTCGGCATCGTCACCAGCATGCCTTCGCCCGCCTCGCCCGCGATGTTCGACAATGACGCATTACCCACGCCTTCCGGTCCCATAAACTGCGTTTTCAGGCTGACAGCACGCGCCTGGCGCAGCATCTGGCCCATTTCCGGGTAGTAGCCGCCGTAATAGACGAAGTCGATGTTGTCTTTTTGCAGACGCGCGATCAGCGCAGAGAAATCTTTCTCTCCGGCCGTGATCCCATCAAAGAAGACGATATTGGCGTTGCCTGCTTTCAGGCCGTCCTGCACCGAACGCGCCAGCCCTTCGCCGTATTGCTGCTTATCGTGAATGATGGCAATACGCTGCGGCTTCACGGTTTCAAGAATGTATTTGGCGGCGGTCGGTCCCTGAGAAGAGTCCAGGCCCGCCGTACGCATGATGTGTTCATAGCCACGCTGCGTCAGCTCCGGGTTCGTCGCCCCCGGGGTGATCATCAGAATGCCTTCTTCTTCATAGATGTCAGATGCAGGCTGGGTGGAAGAAGAACACAGGTGGCCAATAACATACTGAATGCCGTCGTTGACGATCTTGTTCGCCACCGCCACGGCCTGTTTTGGATCGCAGGCATCGTCATACTCAACGCCAACCAGCTTGTCGCCTTTGATGCCGCCTTTGGCGTTGATGTCTTTAATGGCCTGACGCGCACCATTAAATTCCATGTCTCCCCATTGCGCCACCGGGCCGGACATCGCCCCCACGACCGCCACTTTAATATCCTCAGCCATTGCTGCATGCGATATCGCTAATGCAATGACCCCTGCGATGACCGTTTTCGCATTCCGTTTCATTCTGAGAACCCCATTTGTGATGTGATTTATAGTTTGTATTTATATGGTCAAAAAGCAGTCTGTGCTTTTTTTGAACTTCGCTACTTTTATCAATCCCATTAATGGTTTAGCGATGCCTTTTAAGCAAATACAGATTAAAATCTCTATTTTTCAGTCGATTAAGAAAAGATAATATTCTGCTTTTCACTATAGATAAACAAAAAAAAGCGCCGTTGTCAGCATAAAATAACGATACAAAGGGCGGAATAAAACACTGCCTTTCAGGGAATTATTCTGCCTAATTTTCATTCTCTAATGTTTCAAACTGTACTTTTCGCTGTCAAAACATTAATCACCTAACAAATGATAGAAAAAAGAGAAAGCCTCCGGGGAAATTATTTCGGTAAACTGTCCCCATCTTTTGAGATTTGGACATGCTGTTGATGAAGCTGACCATCATTCGTTTAGAAAACTTCAGCGCCCAGGATCGCATCGATCTGGGCAAAATTTGGCCGGAATATTCAGCCTCCTCCTTAACACTTGATGAAACGCACCGGATCTACGCCGCGCGCTTTAACGAGCGTCTACTGGGAGCCGTTCGGGTCACGCTCGGTACAACGCAAGGCGCGCTGGATTCATTGCGTATACGCGAAGTCACACGACGCCGTGGCGTGGGGCAATATTTAGTCGAAGAAGTGCTGCGCGATAACCCGAACGTCGTCTCCTGGTGGATGGCGGATGTCGGCGTTGAGGACCGGGTTGTGATGGCGGCGTTTATGCAGGCGTTGGGGTTTGTGGAGCGGGAAAGTGGGTGGGAGCGGCGTTAGCTTCAATGCGATTACTTTAATCTCTAAGGCTAGTCCCCCTGAATCTTATCGCCGATGGGGGAGTTTCCACCCAGTCGTACTTTTCTGGTAAGTCCTGCTCACATCCCTGCTGCGAAATATTCAGGTAATACCGATATAAAGCACGTATTCATCTTTTATTTTTCAAATGAAAAAATTATTGTTAGCTGAATTTAATAAATCGGCAGAATTCATTCATGAGTGATATAAACTACGAGTATTTAAATGATGTGCATTATGGAATTCATTATAATTTCACTTCCCCACTAGAAGACGACGTTTTCTTTTCTCTCATCCCTGAAAGAAACATCCCAGAATCCTACTCTCCCATTATTGATGAAGAAAATGGATTGTGTATAGGTTATCTCAATAATGGCATGTCAGACCTTTATGATGTTTATGATTACAATGGTCAGTATGTTATGAGGATGGAACTGCCATTAGAACATCCATGGCTAGATCCTTTGGATTTTATATTTGCTGGAGCTTTAATTTACAAAGCATTTCGATTTGGCTCGTTCTCATTTAAGGTATTAACCCAACGTGGGTTATTTGTCGAGTTTGAATCCTTACTCGGTGACGGCATCATGAATATCCTTCGAGGAAGGATCAAAGTGGGCTTGTCTCCTGAAGCATTAAAATTCACACCAAAAGCAGCGGAACACATGAAAGAACCTGCCAGATACGTTCCCGTTTATATTCAAGAAAAAGCGCTCCGCTATGGAAGAAGAATGCCTGATCTACTTCGAAAATCGAACCTCAAAACGGCTCGCTATGAAATAGGCATTCGTCGCTCAAGGTACAATAAACATTTAGGAAGCTACGAGAACAAAGATTATACTCTTGAAGTTATTGTCAATGAGAGAACCTGGACCATAACGCATTTTGCATACAAACCATTGAGGTAATTAATATGTTGCAGATTATTCATAATGAAGTCACTTTAGCGATAACGCCTTACGAGAAAATAACTAACACGCCCGAAAAAGGATTTTATCATGAATGTTTAAATATGTATGTCGAGTTCAAATCTAAAGGAATAAGTCTGGACGCCATATGGGATTGCTATGTCGGTGAGCTTGAGGAATTTCATGCACAATTAATAGAATTGCGAGACAATATGGTTGAAAAAGAAATCACCTTCAGCCCAATGGAAGGAATGATTACACTAACTGTGGGTAAAAATATGCAGTCCAATGAAAGTTATTATTTAAAATTCAAACTATCAACAGAAGTGCGCTCTGATATTTTTGTTGAGGGCATTATCGGAATGGATCAAACCTATATCCATGAAATTATTCATGGGGTTCGTCAGTTGATCAATTTCTGACTCCCCTAATCAGCGTCTAGATATCGAACAATTCTTTCTCAAAAAGGCCATGAATCTGTGAATCATTATCAGAGATCCCTCTCCCTTAGAGGGAGAGGGTTATTGATATTATTTCGCGTCAGTCGCGGTTCCGTTGGCGTGCCAGTCAAAGACGCCGAATTCGAAGCCCTTCAGGTCACCTTTCTCATCCCAGGAGAGCGGCCCCATCACGGTTTCTACGGTGTTCGCTTTCAGGTAGTTGGCGATCTCAGCCGGATCTTCAGACTGATTCAAGCCAGCCTGTAAAGATTGCAGCGCCGCATAGGTGGTCCATACGAACGCACCGCTGGGATCCTGCTTCTTCGCCTTGATGGCATCCACAATCGGTTTGTTCGCCGGAACCTGATCGTAGTTCTTCGGCTTCGTTACCAACATCCCTTCGGCGGATTCACCGGCAATGTTAGACAGGGAGACGTTCGCCACCCCTTCAGGTCCCATAAACTGCGTTTTCAGACCCGCCGCGCGAGCCTGACGCAGGATCTGTCCCATCTCCGGGTGGTAACCGCCGTAGTAGACGAAGTCGATGTTTTCTTTCTTCAGACGCGCCACCAGCGTGGAGAAATCTTTCTCGCCAGCCGTAATACCGTCAAAGAATACGACGTCGGCATTACCTTTTTTCAGGTCGTCCTGAACGGCACGCGCCAGACCTTCACCGTATTGCTGTTTATCGTGAATGATCGCGATGCGCTTCGGTTTCACGCTATCCAGAATGTATTTCGCCGCCGTAGGTCCCTGGTCAGAGTCCAGACCGGTGGTACGCAGAAGCAATTTATAGCCACGTGCGGTCAGTTCCGGCGCGGTTGCCGCTGGCGTGATCATCAGAATGCCTTCGTCTTCATAGATGTCAGACGCAGGCTGGGTGGATGAAGAGCACAGGTGACCAATAACGTACTTAATGCCGTCGTTAACCACTTTGTTGGCGACCGCGACCGCTTGTTTCGGGTCACAGGCATCGTCATATTTCACGATGACCAGTTTGTCGCCTTTAATGCCGCCTTTCGCGTTGATATCGGCAATCGCCTGCTCCGCACCCGTAAACTCCTGATCGCCATACTGCGCGACCGGACCCGACATTGCGCCGACGACTGCGACTTTAATATCCTTAGCAAACGCCATATTGCTCAAAGACAGGGCGATACATCCTGCCAATAACGCTTTACCCTTCATATTCATCCTGAGAATCCCCATTATTGTGGTTATTACGTGTGTTGTGATGTTGTTGTTTAGCGTTTTATTTCAATTATAGGTGTGCAGTTCACGCTTTTTCAGCACACTCTGCTAAAACATACCCGATTTTTAAGATTTTGGAATAGCTAATTTGACAGTCAGATAACAAGTTAATGACAAAAAAAGTGGCCGCCGCAATGGGCGGCGCAGGTTTATCGTGTCAGCGAGTGCGTAATAATCTCCAGCGCTTTGCGAAATTGTGCGTCGGGGATAGTCAGCGGGTAGAGGAAGCGGATCACATTGCCGTAAACGCCACAGCTGAGCAGCAAGAGTCCTTGCGCCAGCGCTTTACTCTGTACCTGGCGGGTAAATTCAGGCGACGGCTGGCCGGATGACGGATCGTTAAACTCCACCGCCACCATGGAGCCCTGCGCGCGAATATCCGCAATATGCGGACAATTCGCTTTGGCCGTGTTAAGCGCCTCAACCAGATGTTGGCCTAACGCGGCGGCACGCGCGCACAGCTTCTCTTCATCAATCACATCCAGTACGGCATGCGCGGCGGCAACGGCCAGCGGATTCCCGGCGTAGGTGCCCCCGAGTCCTCCTGGCGCTGGCGCATCCATAATGTCGGCGCGTCCGGCAACCGCCGACAGCGGCATCCCGCCAGCCAGACTTTTCGCCATCGTGATGAGATCGGGTTGTACGCTGTAATGCTCCATCGCAAACAGTTTTCCCGTACGGGCGAAACCGGTCTGTACCTCATCGGCAATCAAGAGAATACCGTGGGTATCGCACAACGCGCGCAGCGCGTGCATAAATTCACCGGGTGCGACGTTAAATCCCCCTTCACCCTGTACCGGCTCAAGGATGATTGCCGCTACCTGATCGGGCGCGATATCCGCTTTGAAAATTCGCTCCAGGCTTTGCAGCGCGTCTGCCGTGCTGACCCCGTGCACCGCATTAGGATACTGGGCGTGATACACCGACCCGGGGAACGGTCCAAAGCCAATTTTGTAGGGAGCGACCTTTCCGGTCAGCGCCATGGTCATAAAGGTTCGCCCATGGAATGCGCCGCCGAAGGTAATCAGTCCAGGTCGTTTGGTGTAGGCACGGGCAATCTTCACCGCGTTCTCTACCGCTTCCGCTCCGGTAGAGAAAAAGGCGGTTTTTACCGGACCGTTGATGGGGACACGTTCGTTGATGCGTTCCGCAAGCCGGACGTAGCTTTCATAAGGAACGATTTGATAAGCCGTATGGGTGAATGACTGAAGCTGCTTCTCAATGGCAGCGATAATTTTTGGGTGTCGATGGCCGGTGTTAAGCACCGCAATACCGGCGGCAAAATCAATCACCTCATTGCCTTCCACGTCCCACAGCGTGGCGTTCTCTGCTCTGTCGGCATAAAAATCGCACATCACGCCGATACCGCGCGGCGTCGCTTGTAAACGCCGTTCATTCAGTTCGTTATTTTTCATTTTGATCCCCTAAGATGCGCAAAACCCATCGGTAAGTGTTTGCCAGGGGGAGAAAATTCGCCAGAGCAGGCGTTAAAAAAACAAAACCCCCGAATTTGCATTCGAGGGTTTATCGGGAACTTCGCGGGAATTACGCTTCGATAGCGGCGCGAAGTTTTTTCATGGCGTTCTTTTCAAGCTGGCGCACACGTTCTGCGGAAACGCCGTAGCGATCGGCCAGTTCCTGCAAGGTAGACTTGTTGTCTTCATCCAGCCAACGCGCACGAATGATGTCCTGGCTACGCTCGTCCAGCCCCTGCATGGCGTCGGTCAGACGGTTTGCCGCCTGTTCTTCCCAGTTATCGTCTTCAATGCCGTCGGCAAAGTTAGACGATTTGTCCTGCAGATAGAGTACTGGCGCCATCGGCTGGCTGTCGGACTCATCATCCGAGGACATATCAAACGTCATGTCCTGGGCCGCCATACGGGATTCCATTTCGCGGACGTCTTTGCTGGAAACACCCAGCTCGCGCGCCACCATTTCGACTTCATCCTGATTAAACCAGCCCAGACGCTGCTTGGTTTTACGCAGGTTGAAGAACAGCTTACGCTGCGCTTTGGTGGTCGCCACTTTGACGATACGCCAGTTACGCAGAACATATTCGTGGATCTCAGCTTTGATCCAGTGCACGGCGAAGGAGACCAGGCGCACACCCACTTCCGGGTTAAAACGGCGCACGGCTTTCATCAGGCCGATGTTACCTTCCTGAATCAGATCCGCCTGCGGCAGGCCATAGCCCGCATAGTTACGAGCAACATGAACAACAAAGCGCAGGTGAGACAGAATCAGCGTCTTCGCTGCCTCCAGATCGCCCTGGTAATGCAGCTTTTCAGCAAGTGCCCGCTCCTCGTCAGCCGACAACATCGGCCACGCGTTTGCAGCCCGGATGTAAGACTCCAGGTTACCAACAGGGGCTAAAGCTAAATTTTGCATTTCTTTGGTCATTCAAATCCTCTCAATCTTTATCTTCCGGCGTTACAACAACAATCATGCCAGAGCTTATGAGCAACGAGAATATCATTCACATTTTTATCAGACAGTGATTCTATCCACAAGTTCAATGCAACGCTGTGAATAAACTACGCACAAAATGTGACACCGTTTTGAAAAATACGCGGGCAGGGACAGGAGATTTTTTTGAAGCTCTTTCCCTGCGAACGGGAATTCATTGCAGGGAAAGATTATATCACGGTTTTTTTAGTCAGGAGTAAAGTGACGTAAATGTTGTACCGTGGCAAGCCAGGCTGCCACCCAGCCAATCATTGAGCACACCAGCAACAACAGCAGACACTCGTCGAACGATAACCCGTTGATATCAAATTTCGTTCCGAAAACCTGCGCCACTTCCGTCACGGCAGACGACAGTCGCATCACCAAAATTTCTGACAAAATCAGAGAGAGAAATGCGCCAGAGAAGCCCAGCAGCGCACCGCCATACAGGAACGGACGCAGAATAAAACCGTCTGTCGCCCCGATCAGTTTCTGCACATTAATGGTATCGCGACGGGCAAAAATGCTCAGGCGCACGCTGTTGCCGATGACGAGGAATACCGCCGCCACCATCAGTACGCCGATCATCGCCGATACCCGGCCAACCAGACCAGTCAGCGCGGCGAGACGGGCAAACCAGCTATCATCCATGCGCACTTCGTCGATACCGTTAATTTGCGAAATCCGATCGCGCAACGTATTCAACGAGTCCGTTCCCTGAAAGTCGAGTTTCGGCACCACCACCGCCACTGCCGGCAGCGGATTCTCTTCCAGCATGTCCAGCGCGCCGCCGAATCCGGACCAGTTACGGAACTCGCCCAGCGCGTCATCTCGCGACAGGTAATTCACTTTTTCCACGCCCTGCTCGCCCTGTAACTGCGCCACCACCCCTGCCGCTGCGTCATCATCCAGCGTTTTTTGCAGATATACGGTGATCTGCGGAGAAGGGTAATATTGCGTCGCCGCATGGTTCACGTTTTTGTAAACCATGTAGCACACGCTTGGCAGGGTCAGGGAGATCGCGATAACCATCACCGTCAGAAACGTCGCCAACGGTTTGCTTTTCAGATCCTGTAACGCCCCCTGGAACGCGTAGCGAACCTGTTCGTTAAAGACGTTGGTTTTACGCGAATTGGGTTTTGGCGCAGACTTCGCACGCTTTGGCGCATTGCGGCCACCGTCTCCCGGCGCACCGCCAGATTTACGGAAGCGGTCCAGTCGACCACCGAATTGCCTGATTTGATTAATCGCGTCGCGCTTATTCACGGGCCTCGCCTCCATGCAAATGTCCATCGCTCAGGGTCAGCATCCGATACGAACGACGGGAAATAAGCCCAATGTCGTGCGTTGCCATCAGTACCGTCACCCCGACGCGGTTAAACTCTTCGAACAGACGTAAGATCCCTTCCGACAGCGCATCATCCAGGTTCCCGGTCGGTTCATCCGCCAGCAATACAGCCGGTTTGTTCACCACGGCCCGGGCGATGCCCACACGTTGCTGTTCACCGCCGGAGAGTTGAATCGGGAAGTTCTTCGCTTTGTCCAACAGGCCAACTTTATCCAGTGCTGCCGACACGCGACGACGAATGTCGTCTCCGCTGGCGCCCGCAATAATCAACGGGATCGCCACGTTGTCGAAGACCGTACGATCCATCAACAGGTGGTGATCCTGGAAAATCATCCCGATCTGACGGCGCAGAAACGGCACTTCACGGTTTTTCAAACGCGTGATGTCATGCCCACTGAAGTAGATTTTCCCGGCGCTTGGCCGCTCAATCCCACAGATCAGCTTCAGCAGGGTACTTTTCCCCGCACCAGAGTGACCGGTCAGGAACGCCATCTCGCCAGGCTGCATGTGGAATGTGACCCCTTGCAGCGCTTGTCTTCCACCGAGATAGGCCTTGCTGACATGTTCAAAGCGAATCATTGTTAATCCTCTCGGGCAAAAAGTGCCTCTATAAAATCGCCCGCTTTAAACGGACGTAAATCCTCGATACGTTCGCCCACACCAATATAGCGGATAGGAATGCCAAACTGATCGGCAACCGAGAAGATAACTCCCCCTTTCGCCGTTCCGTCCAGCTTGGTCAGAGTGATACCGGTCAACCCCACCGCTTCGTGGAACAGTTTGGCCTGGCTTATCGCATTCTGCCCGGTGCTGGCATCGATAGTCAGCATAACTTCATGCGGCGCGTCTTCATCCAGCTTCTTCATGACGCGAACGATTTTTTTCAATTCTTCCATCAGGTGCGCTTTGTTCTGCAGACGACCTGCCGTATCGGCGATCAGCACGTCAACGTTACGCGCCTTCGCCGCCTGAATCGCATCAAAGATCACGGAAGCGGAATCTGCGCCCGTGTGCTGAGCAATCACCGGAATGTTGTTACGTTGCCCCCAAACCTGCAACTGCTCTACCGCCGCGGCACGGAAGGTGTCCCCTGCCGCCAGCATCACGGATTTGCCCTGCTGTTCAAATTGACGCGCCAGCTTACCGATAGTGGTGGTTTTACCCACGCCGTTCACGCCAACCATTAAAATAACAAACGGGGTTTTGCCATCAACATTCAATGGTTCTTCGACTTTCGCCAGAATCTCGCCCATTTCATCTTTGAGCAATCCGTAGAGCGCTTCGGCGTCGCGCAGTTGCTTACGGCTGGCGCCATCGGTCAGATTAGCAATAATCTTGCGGGTGGTTTCCACCCCGACGTCGGCGATCAGCAACTGCTCTTCCAGCTCTTCGAAGAGATCATCGTCGATTTTCTTTCCACGGAACAGACTGATAAATCCGGAACCGAGGTTTTCTTTGGTTTTCAGCAGACTGCGTTTCAGGCGCGCAAAGAAACCTTCTTTGGTCGGTTTTTCCTGTTCCTGCACGCTCTCTTCAACCGGTGTCTCTTCTTGTGCTTCTTCGGCGTCAACAACCGGCTCTTCTGTCTCTTCGACTTCTTCTGCCGCTTCTTCTTCCGCGTCGGCGGCCAGCGCCTGCGCTTCCAGCTCTTCGTCGGTTAATTCGGGTTCGTTTTCCGCTTCTTCCTCGACCGCCTCAATGATTTCGACGGTTTCCGCTTCGGCTTGCCACTCCTGCGGTGAAATGTCTTCGGCTTGCACCTCTTCCGGCAACGGCAGCACTTCATGTTCGATAACATCAGCGACAGCAACGGCCGGGGCGGGTGTTTCAACAACCGGTTCTTCGACGATCGCAGCGAGCGTTTCTACGACCTCTGGCTGTGGTTCAACGTCGGATTCGACCGGCGCTGCGTCAACAATGGCAGGCTCCGGCTGCGGTTTTTCACTTTCGGCAACCTGCTCAGTGACTTCCACCACCTCAGCGGCAAAGGCTTCCGATTCAGCGTCTTTGTGCGGTTCCGGGGCGTGCTGCTGCTCTTCAGTCGCAACAACCTCATCAGTAACCTGTTGTTGTTCTTCGCTTTTTAGTTCTGTCTCGTTTTCCGGTGCCTGCTCTTTTTGACCAAAGCCCAGCCAGGAAAAAAAGCCACGTTTTTTCTCTTTTGCCATTTGCGACCATACTCCCCGCTGTTGCTTCATGGCACAGCGTCAACGCTATGTACATAGCAGCTATAAAAATGATGAAATAGTCTATCACTTAACTTAATTCACATCACCGCCTGGTATTACGTATCAGCCGCGGATTGGACCATTATTGACATGAAAAAACCGAATCACTCAGGCAGCGGTCAAATCCGGATTATTGGCGGACAATGGCGGGGTCGTAAACTCCCGGTGCCGGACAGCCCGGGTCTGCGCCCGACGACTGACCGGGTCCGCGAAACGCTGTTCAACTGGCTGGCGCCCGTCATGGTCGACGCCCACTGTCTGGACTGTTTTGCGGGCAGCGGCGCACTGGGGCTGGAGGCACTGTCCCGCTATGCGGCAGGCGCGACGCTACTGGAGATGGATCGCGCTGTATCGCAACAGTTGCAAAAAAATCTGGCGACGCTGAAAGCCAGCAATGCCCGGGTCATCAACGCCAACACCCTGGCGCACCTTGCCCAAACCGGGACGCCGCACAACGTAGTCTTCGTCGATCCGCCCTTTCGTAAGGGACTGCTGGAAGAGACGCTGACGTTACTGGAAACGCACGGCTGGCTGGCTGATGAAGCCTATATTTATATCGAAAGCGAAGTCGAAAACGGTCTGCCGCCTGTCCCGGAAAACTGGTCGCTGTATCGCGAAAAAGTGGCCGGGCAAGTCGCATACCGTTTATATCAAAGAGAAAAACAAGGAGAACGTAATGCTGATTAATCTGGGACGGTTGTTGATGCTCTGCGTCTGGGCATTTTTGTTGCTTAACGTAGTACAACCTTTCCCACGGCCACTCAATATCTTCGTGAACGTCGCGCTGATCTTTATGGTGTTGATGCACGGTATGCAGCTCGCGTTGCTGAAAAGCACCTTGCCAAAAGAGGGCCCGCAAATGACTAACGGCGAGAAAATCCGCATTTTCCTGTTCGGTGTGTTTGAACTGCTGGTCTGGCAGAAGAAACTGAAGTCACAGATGAAGAAGTGATTTTTTTGCCCGGTGGCGCCACGGTTACCGGGCCTCTGTCTGACCCACAAAATCGACAAAGCGCGTTCCTTTGTAGCTCAGCATGCCTTTGTCTCCCACGGTCAGCGCATGATATTGCTGCGCATCAAGACGGAAGGTGTGTTCCAGACCGCCGCTCTGCGGTTTAAAGCTCGCCTCATAACGCATACTCGTGCCCGCCGGAGTGACCTGCTGCTGGCGCGAGCGTCGGTCATCGATCGGTTTTTCGCGTTTATTACTGACCACCACCGCCTTTTGCAGTAACGGCGCGCTCTCGTTATCCGCTTTTTCGCGCCGCTGTTGAACAAAGCGAAACGACGCAGCAACGACAATCAACCCAATGATAACAATGAAAAAAAGAGGTGGCTTACTCATGTTTTTAACCCATCAGAAAATACGGAAATAAGCATACCTTGCCTGTTATGGTGTTGTCATCCGCCTGTACCCGCCTCTACACTGGACACTATGGCCGTGAGCATATCGCTTGCGAAAAAATAACGAATTCAAGGAACTAAGATGCTTTGGTCGTTTATCGCTGTCTGTCTTTCCGCATGGTTATTTGTGGATGCTTCTTATCGTGGGCCTGCGTGGCAACGTTGGGTCTTTAAACCCGTCACTCTATTACTCCTGCTGTTACTGGCCTGGCAAGCGCCGATGTTCAGTGCCGTCAGCTATCTGGTCCTCGCGGGGCTGTGTGCCACACTGGTGGGCGACGCGCTGACACTGCTGCCTCGCCAGCGTCTGCTATATGCCATAGGCGCGTTCTTCCTGTCGCACCTGCTGTACACCATCTACTTCGCCAGCCAGATGACGCTCTCCTTCTTCTGGCCGCTGCCGCTGGTACTGCTGGTGCTGGGCGCGCTGCTGATCGCGGTCATCTGGACACGTCTGGAAGAGCTACGCTTACCGGTGTGTACGTTTATCGCGATGACGCTGGTGATGGTCTGGCTGGCCGGTGAACTGTGGTTCTTCCGCCCCACCGCTCCGGCATTTTCTGCGTTTATGGGGGCGGCATTGCTGTTCATTGGCAATATTGTCTGGCTGGGGAGCCATTATCGCTATCGCTTCCGTGCGGATAACGCGATTGCCGCCGCCTGCTACTTCGCGGGGCACTTCCTGATTGTTCGCTCGCTTTATCTCTAATAATGCTTGACTCTGGAGTCGACTCCAGAGTGTATCCTCCGGTTAATGAGAAAATTATCATCGACCGGAGGATGCCATGTCGACACCCGAAACTGATGGCAAAAAGGCCCCACCATTTTCATCCTTTACGCTTGCTCCTGCACCACAGAAGTCAGATGACTGCTGCTGTGAAGGGACGTGTAGCGCCTCTGCCCCTCTTGTTTCCGACGCCGTTGAAGGCACTCGTTATACCTGGAAAGTCGCGGGTATGGATTGCGCCGCCTGCGCGCGAAAAGTCGAGAATGCCGTACGCCAGGTGAGCGGCGTCAATCAGGTTCAGGTGCTGTTCGCCACGGAAAAACTGGTGGTAGACGCAGGCCCCGATCTGCGTCAGCAAATTGAAAGCGCCGTCCAAAACGCGGGCTACACCCTGCGCGACGAACAGGCACCGGAAGACACCGCTGAGTCCCGGTTTAAAGAAAACCTGCCATTGATTACGCTGATTATCATGATGGCTATCAGCTGGGGGCTGGAGCAGTTCAACCATCCTTTTGGTCAGTTCGCGTTTATCGCCACCACGCTGGTCGGTCTCTACCCGATTGCCCGCCAGGCGCTGCGCCTGATGAAAACCGGCAGCTACTTCGCTATTGAAACGCTGATGAGCGTCGCCGCCATTGGCGCGCTGTTTATTGGCGCAACCGCAGAGGCGGCAATGGTGCTGTTGCTGTTTCTGATTGGCGAACGCCTGGAAGGTTGGGCCGCCAGCCGCGCCCGTAAAGGGGTCAGCGCGCTGATGGCGCTCAAACCAGAAACCGCCACGCGCATCCGTAACGGACAGCGTGAAGAGGTGGCGATCGCTACCCTGCAACCGGGGGATACGATTGAAGTTGCCGCCGGCGGCCGCTTGCCTGCCGACGGTAAACTGGTTTCCGGTTTCGCCAGTTTTGATGAGAGCGCGCTGACGGGAGAATCCATCCCGGTTGAGCGCGCAACAGGCGAAAAGGTACCCGCGGGCGCCACCAGCGTTGACCGCCTCGTCACGCTCGAAGTGCTTTCTGAACCGGGTGCCAGCGCGATTGACCGCATTCTGAAGCTGATTGAAGAGGCCGAAGAACGCCGCGCGCCGATCGAACGTTTTATCGATCGCTTCAGCCGAATTTATACCCCGGCGATCATGGCCATCGCGCTGCTGGTCACCCTCGTTCCGCCGCTGCTGTTCGCCGCCTCATGGCAGGAGTGGATTTATAAAGGCCTGACGCTGCTGCTGATTGGCTGCCCGTGTGCTCTGGTTATCTCAACACCCGCCGCCATTACCTCCGGGCTGGCAGCGGCAGCACGCCGTGGCGCGCTGATCAAAGGAGGTGCGGCGCTGGAACAACTGGGCAGAGTCACCCATGTCGCATTTGATAAAACCGGTACGCTGACCGTCGGAAAACCCCGTGTTACGGCTATCCATCCGGCTGCAGCAATCAGCGAATCTGACCTGCTGGCGCTGGCGGCTGCGGTGGAACAAGGGTCGACGCACCCGCTGGCGCAGGCCATCGTCGCTGAAGCCCAAACACGCAAGCTGAGTATTCCCGCTGCGCAGTCTCAACGTGCGCTGGTCGGTTCCGGCATTGAAGCATTGGTCAACGGCGAGCGCGTACTGATTTGTGCGGCGGGTAAACAACCTGCCGACGCCTTTGCCGGGCAGATCGGCGAGCTGGAAAACGCCGGACAAACGGTGGTGCTGGTGCTGCGTAACGAGACGGTACTCGGGGTGATTGCCCTGCAGGATACGTTGCGTGAGGATGCCCACGCCGCCGTTAGCGAGCTCAAAACGTTAGGGGTGAATGGCGTGATCCTGACCGGCGATAACCCGCGTGCCGCGGCGGCGATTGCCAGTGAGCTTGGGCTGGAATTTAAAGCCGGGCTGCTGCCGGAAGATAAGGTCAAGGCCGTCTTCGCCCTGAACCAGCAGTCGCCGCTGGCGATGGTTGGCGACGGTATTAACGACGCGCCCGCCATGAAAGCGGCCACGATCGGTATCGCGATGGGAAGCGGTACGGACGTCGCGCTGGAAACCGCCGATGCCGCCCTGACCCATAACCGCCTGCGCGGGCTGGTGCAGATGATTCAGCTAGCGCGCGCAACCCACGCCAATATTCGGCAGAACATCGCCATTGCGCTGGGATTAAAAGGGATTTTCCTCGTCACCACGCTGCTGGGGATAACCGGCCTTTGGCTGGCGGTGCTGGCAGATACGGGGGCGACGGTGCTGGTGACCGCGAACGCGCTTCGGCTGTTAAAGAAATAACGTCATTGTCGGGTGGCGGCTACCACCGCCTTACCCGACCTGCGTTTCGCATGGGTGTCCGTAAGTACGTCCCCGCGTAGTGCCACCGGGCGAGATCAATTTGCGGGCACTGCCCGGCAAATCCAATTTCGTTGTGGTTTATCGGCGCGTTCATTGACCAGGGCTACATCACACAGCAGGTTTACACGATCGCTGGATGAATATCCTGAGAAAAAGCCTCCTATACCCCCACCTTCATACCCGGTGATCCCTTCCGTTCCGGTCGGATAAATAATGACTGACCAATGGAGAAAGCGATCCTGAGGGCCAATCGGAATAAAGACACTCCATTCGCCCTGCGGATTAAGTGAAAAATGCCCCTGCTCGTCTGTCGTCGCAGTGACACTCTCGCGACTGCCATCATCCAAAGCAACCTTTACGCCAGCCAATGCCTGGCCCTGATGGATTACAACGCCCTCAATTTTAGGGCTGTTGTAATCATGCCAGACACAGCCGCTAAGAAAGCAGGTCGCGGTGACCACAACAAGCATCATCATCCTGATAATCACCATATAGATTCTTTCTCCCTGAATCTTTATTACGCCTTTAGTGGTTCTTACGAATCAAATATTGATAAGGCAGATTTTCGGTCTGCAGGGCAATCAGCTCGTGTTCCATAAAGCGGCAGAAGCCAGGAATATCGCGGGTGGTCGCAGGATCGTCGGCGATAATCAGCAACGTTTCACCCACAGGCATCGTGCGCACAGTTTTACGCACCATCATTACCGGCTCCGGGCAGCGCAGTCCTTGTGCATCAAGTGTATGTTTGGCGGCAGAAAAGAGATCGCTCATGATTTACTCAGTCAGTCAAAAAACCGCTCTAGTTTACGCGCACTTTTTTATGACGCAAGGCAGGTTAACGGTTGCGTGAAAATTAACCGTTGCAAAGCGCACAGAACGCAGTATCATTCGGCGGTTTTTTATTGGGTTCCCTCACCCCATCGCTAAAAAGGTACAATATGATGCAGTTCACTCAAATGCAGCGCGTAAATGCGTTGTTCTGGCTATCGTTATTCCATTTGCTGGTGATCACCTCCAGTAACTATCTGGTGCAGCTCCCGATTTCCATTTTCGGTTTCCACACCACGTGGGGCGCGTTCAGCTTTCCCTTTATTTTTCTCGCCACCGATCTGACCGTGCGTATTTTTGGCGCGCCGCTGGCACGCCGAATCATCTTTGCCGTGATGATCCCGGCCCTGCTGATCTCCTATGTCATCTCGTCGCTGTTCTATATGGGCTCCTGGCAGGGATTTGGCGCGCTGTTGCACTTCAACCTGTTTGTCGCCCGTATCGCCGCCGCCAGTTTTATGGCTTACGCGCTGGGGCAGATTCTGGATGTGCATGTCTTTAACCGCCTGCGCCAGAATCGTCGCTGGTGGCTGGCGCCGACAGCATCGACGCTGTTTGGTAACGTCAGTGATACGCTCGCCTTCTTCTTTATCGCCTTCTGGCGTAGCCCGGACGCGTTTATGGCCGAGCACTGGATGGAAATCGCCCTCGTCGACTACGCGTTCAAAGTGCTGATCAGCCTCGTCTTCTTCCTGCCGATGTATGGCGTATTGCTGAATATGTTGCTGAAAAGGCTGGCAGATAAATCTGAAATCTCGGCATTGCAGACGAGTTAAAGGTTCGTTTTCCGAGTTGTGATAAGATGGGTGAATGAGCCGTTATGGCCGTTTATCGAAAGGAAGAAGTCAATGCGCAATCTGGTTAAATATGTCGGTATTGGCCTGCTGGTTATGGGGCTTGCGGCCTGTGATAACAGCGATACGAAAGCTCCGGCAGAGGGTGCCGCGGCGGAAAGTAACGCAACCGGACAACCTGTCAGCCTGATGGATGGCAAACTCAGCTTCTCACTGCCGGCAGATATGACCGACCAGAGCGGCAAGCTGGGGACTCAGGCCAACAATATGCACGTCTATTCTGACGCCACCGGCCAGAAAGCCGTGATTGTGATTGTGGGCGACGACACCAATGAAGAGCTGGCCGTGCTGGCAAAACGTCTGGAAGAGCAACAGCGTAGCCGTGACCCGCAATTGCAGGTCGTGACCAACAAATCTATCGAGCTGAAAGGCCACACGCTTCAGCAGTTAGACAGCATTATCTCGGCAAAAGGCCAGACCGCTTACTCTTCCGTCGTGTTGGGTAAAGTGGGCAGCCAACTGCTGACCCTGCAGATCACGCTGCCTGCGGACGACCAGCAAAAAGCGCAAACTGCCGCTGAAAACATCATTAACACGCTGGTCATTCAGTAACGGTTAAGACGATGACACGGCCTCCTGCAACGCTGCCGGGGGCCGTTTTTTTAACTGCCAGGTCAGTAAAAAGGCAACCGCCACCAGTCCTGCCGCCGCCAGATAGATAACCGGAACACCCGCCCATGTCATGACCAGCCCGGCCAGCGGCCCGGTGACGCCCAACGATAAATCCATAAACACCGTATAGGTTGCCAACGCAGCGCCCTGGTTTTGCTGCGGCACCGCTTTCACCGCCACTACGCCCAGTGCCGGGAAGACCAGCGAGAACCCAGCCCCTGCCAGCAATACGCCGATTTTCGCCATCCACGGCATTACCGCCATCCCCACCAGCAGCAGCCCAACGACCTCCACCGCAAAACAGATCATCGCCACATTTAAACCGCCGATCCGATTGATGCCATTGGGGAACAACAGACGCGTGCCGACAAACGCGCAGCTAAACAGCGTGAGAGCGAACGCCGCGCCATCCCAGCCTTTGGCGTCATAAAACAGTGTGATGAAGGTGGCGATCACACCGAATCCGGCAGACGCCAGCGACAACGCCAGGCCGTACAGCCAGACCCGTCCGAGAACGGCGCGAAACGGCAAAGGTTTGCCTTTACTGGCTTTCACGGCGGGACGTGGGAGCGCAAACAGCACCGCCAGCAAGGCGACGCCCATAATCGTCAGCGCCAGCCCTTGCAAACCACCCCAGGCATAGAACAGCACGCCGAGCGGCGCCCCCATTGCCATTGCCCCATAGGTGACAATCCCGTTCCACGAAATCACCCGCCCAATGTGCAACGATCCCACTACCCCTACGCCCCACAGCGTGGAGCCAGTGCCCGCAAAGCTTTGGCCGATGCCTAAGATCAGCCGTCCCAGACACAACAGCAGTAAGCTCGCTATCGGCCAACCGCTAGTGGCACCAGCAAAAAAATAACTCAGGCCACTTAAAAAACAGCCGCACAGACCGAATACCACGATTTTTTTCGGCCCCAGGAGATCGGCGAATCGTCCGGCATGGGGCCGACTCAGGAGGGTAGCAAAGTATTGCAGACTGATGACCAGCCCCGCCCAGAAGGCGCTAAATCCCATCACATCATGAACATAGCCAGGCAGTACCGCGAGCGGCAGGCCGATGGTCAGATAGCTGGCGAAGTTAAAAATGACAACCGAGACGATGCGTAGATTAAGACGTAATCCATTGAGCGCCGGTTCAGCGACGGGTTCTGGCATGGGATCCACCACGTTCTTACAACAGTGTTTCATTTCTATCATGCCCGGCCACGAAAATCAGCAGCAAGATTCAGATTAGCAGCGTCAAGCCAGCCGCTACACTTAGCAAACGGAACACAAGAAGGACGTTGACATGACAACCCCTCAGCCTGACAAAACGGGTTTGCACATTCTGCTAAAACTGGCGGCGTTAGTGGTCATTCTGGCCGGGATTCATGCCGCAGCAGATATCATTGTGCAACTCTTACTGGCGCTCTTTTTCGCCATTGTCCTGAATCCGCTGGTCACCTGGTTCATCCGTCGGGGTTTGCATCGTCCGCTGGCGATCACGCTGGTGGTCGTGGTGATGCTCATCGTTCTCACCGCAGTGATCGGCGTGCTGGCCTCCTCGGTGAATGAATTCATTTCCATGCTGCCGAAATACAACAAAGAACTGACGCGCAAACTCCTGCATCTGCAAGAGATGGTGCCGTTTCTCAATCTCCATTTGTCGCCAGAGCGTATGCTGCAACGCCTCGATTCCGACAAGCTGATGACCCTCACCACTGCGCTGATGACCGGGCTGTCAGGCGCGATGGCCAGTATTATTCTGCTGGTGATGACCGTCGTTTTCATGCTGTTTGAAGTCCGCCACGTCCCCTACAAGCTGCGTTTTGCGCTGAACAATCCGCAGATCCACATTGCCGGTCTGCATCGGGCGTTAAAAGGCGTTTCTCACTATCTGGCGCTGAAAACGCTGCTGAGTTTATGGACCGGCGCCATTATCTGGCTGGGGCTTGCGCTGATGGGGATTCAGTTTGCGCTCATGTGGGGCGTGCTCGCCTTCCTGCTGAACTATGTCCCCAATATTGGTTCGGTTATTTCGGCCGTACCGCCCATGATCCAGGCCCTGTTATTTAACGGGTTTTATGAGTGTATCCTGGTGGGTGCGCTCTTTTTAGTGGTCCATATGGTCATTGGTAATATTCTGGAGCCGCGCATCATGGGGCATCGCCTGGGAATGTCCACTCTCGTGGTATTTCTCTCATTACTGGTATGGGGATGGTTATTAGGTCCGGTAGGTATGTTACTTTCTGTTCCCTTAACCAGCGTGTGCAAAATTTGGATGGAAACCACCAAAGGCGGCAGCAAACTGGCGATATTACTGGGGCCTGGGCGCCCCAAGAGTCGATTACCGGGATAAGGTGACAAATGATACACTGTACAACTTCCATTATTATTAAGCGTTGGTCCTGATATGTACCGGATCGTTCTGGGAAAAGTGTCGACACTGAGCAAAGGCGCACTGCCTTCTTCGCTGTACGCTCAAGCCCCACAAGGCAAGCGCCGAGCCCGCTGGCTGGCGGGCCGCGTGCTGCTGTCCCACGCGCTTTCACCCTTGCCCGAGATTGTTTACGGCGAACAGGGAAAACCGGCGTTTTCAGCCCCGGCCTCGTTGTGGTTCAACCTGAGCCACAGCGGCGATGACATCGCCCTGCTGCTGAGCGACGAAGGCGAAGTGGGCTGCGACATCGAAATCATCCGCCCACACCATAACTGGCAGGCGCTGGCCAATGCGGTATTCAGCCTCGGGGAACATGCCGAAATGGAAGCCGAACACCCGGACCAACAGCTGGCCGCGTTCTGGCGCATCTGGACGCGCAAAGAAGCCATGGTGAAACAGCGCGGCGGCACCGCCTGGCAAATCGTCAGCGTCGACAGCACACTCGCTTCTGCCCTGTCGGTCAGCCACTGCCAGCTTGACGCACTGAGCCTGGCCGTATGCACCCCTACGCCGTTTCAGATAACCGCCGCATCGGTGCAGCGACTGGACGCGGTTGCCTGAGACAACGCCTGAGAAACGCGGGCATCCACACCCGTTTCTCCCTATTTAATATACGATTTTCGTATACATTCCCCTCCTGGTTGCCCATCTATTGATCCAGAACACGTCAAAAGTATGATGAATCACTAAAATCGTCATACTCATTTAGTCGTACTTCTATTCATCATCCGGGACCACCATTTTGACCAGATTACGCCGCACTGTATTTGCGCTGCTGGCCTGTGCGTCATTCCTCGCACATGCTGCCGCACCTGACGAGATAACCACCGCATGGCCGGTAAATGTGGGGCCACTCAACCCACACCTTTACACGCCTAATCAAATGTTCGCCCAGAGCATGGTGTATGAACCGTTGGTGAAATATCAGGCAGACGGTTCCGTGAAACCGTGGCTGGCAAAAAGCTGGACCCTCTCGGCAGACGGCAAAACCTGGGTGTTTACCCTGCGCGATGACGTCACATTCTCGAATGGCGAAGTCTTCGATGCGCACGCCGCAGCGGAGAATTTCCGCGCGGTGTTAGATAACCGCCAACGCCACAGCTGGCTGGAGTTGACCAATCAGATAACCGACGTCCAGGCGTTGAGCAAAACCGAACTGCAAATCACGCTGAAAAGCGCGTACTACCCCTTCTTGCAGGAGCTTGCCCTGCCGCGTCCTTTCCGCTTTATCGCCCCATCGCAATTTAAAAACAACGAAACGATGAACGGTATTAAAGCGCCCATCGGCACCGGTCCGTGGGTACTGAAAGAATCGAAGCTCAATCAGTACGACGTGCTGGTACGTAACGACCATTACTGGGGAGAAAAACCACAGATTCGCCAGATCACCGTCAAGGTGATTCCGGACCCGACCACCCGCGCCGTGGCCTTTGAAACCGGTGATATCGATCTGCTTTACGGTAACGAAGGATTGCTGCCCCTCGACACGTTCGCCCGGTTTAGCCAGACACCGGCTTACCACACCCAGCTTTCACAACCGATTGAAACCGTGATGCTGGCGCTCAACTCTGCTAAAGCCCCCACCAACGAACTGGCGGTGCGCGAAGCGCTGAATCATGCCGTGAACAAAAAATCCCTCATCGACAATGCGCTGTACGGCACACAACAGGTGGCAAATACGCTGTTTTCGCCCTCTGTGCCTTACGCCGACATTGGTCTGAAACCACGCGAATATGACCCGCAGCAGGCCAAATCCGTGCTGGAAAAAGCCGGTTGGGTTCTGCCCGCAGGGAAAGAGATCCGCGAGAAAAACGGCCAGCCGCTGCGCATTGAACTGTCGTTTATCGGCACCGATGCGCTGAGCAAATCGATGGCCGAAATCATTCAGGCTGATATGCGTCAGGTTGGCGTCGATGTGGCACTGGTCGGCGAAGAAGAGAGCAGTATCTACGCCCGCCAGCGCGACGGACGCTTCGGCATGGTTTTCAACCGCACCTGGGGCGCGCCGTACGATCCGCATGCCTTTATGAGTTCAATGCGCGTTCCCTCGCATGCTGATTTTCAGGCACAGCAAGGACTAGCAGACAAACCGCTGATTGATAAAGAGATTGGCGAGGTGCTTTCCACCACTGACGAGAACAAGCGCCAGGCGTTGTACCGCGACATTCTGACCCGCCTGCACAACGACGCGGTCTATCTGCCGATCAGCTACATCTCCATGATGGTGGTCGCGAAACCGGCACTGGGAACCATCCCTTATGCCCCTATCGCCACTGAAATCCCATTTGAACAGATAAGCGCGGTGAAACCCTGATGTTACGTTATGTTTTGCGGCGTATTTTGCTGCTTATCCCAATGGTTTTCGCCGCCTCGGTGATTATCTTTCTGATGCTGCGCCTGGGGACTGGCGACCCGGCGCTCGACTATTTGCGTCTCTCTAACCTGCCGCCGACGCCGGAAATGGTTGCCTCTACGCGGGTCATGCTGGGACTGGATCAGCCACTGGCCGTCCAGTACGGAACCTGGCTGTGGAAAGCGCTGCATCTGGATTTCGGCATCTCGTTCGCCACTCAGCGTCCGGTGCTGGATGACGTACTCAACTTCCTGCCCGCCACACTGCAACTGGCGGGCGCGGCGCTGGTGCTGATCCTGCTCACCTCCGTACCGCTCGGTATCTGGGCGGCGCGTCACCGCGACCGTCTGCCGGATTTTGCCGTGCGTTTCATCGCCTTTCTCGGCGTGTCGATGCCTAACTTCTGGCTCGCCTTTCTGCTGGTGATGTTCTTCTCCGTCTATTTGCAATGGCTACCCGCGATGGGTTACGGCGGCTGGCAGCACATCGTTTTGCCCGCCGTGTCGATAGCCTTTATGTCGCTGGCGATCAACGCCCGTCTGCTGCGCGCCAGCATGCTGGAAGTTGCCGGACAACGGCACGTCACCTGGGCGCGTCTGCGTGGCCTGAATGAGAAGCAAACGGAACGCCGTCATATTTTGCGTAACGCGTCGCTGCCGATGATTACGGCGGTGGGCATGCACATTGGCGAGCTGATTGGCGGCACCATGATTATCGAAAACATCTTTGCCTGGCCTGGCGTCGGACGCTATGCAGTTTCGGCGATTTTTAACCGGGACTACCCTGTTATTCAGTGCTTTACGCTGATGATGGTGGTGGTTTTTGTGGTCTGTAATCTGATCGTGGATTTACTGAACGCCGCGCTGGACCCGCGCATTCGCCGCCATGAAGGAGCGCATTCGTGAACTTTTTCCTCTCTTCGCGCTGGTCGGTGCGCCTGGCAATGATCATTATCGCCCTGCTGGCGATCATTGCGATCACCAGCCAGTGGTGGCTGCCGTACGATCCGCAGGCCATTAATTTATCGTCGCGTCTGCTCTCCCCGGATAGCCAGCATTGGCTGGGCACCGATCATCTGGGTCGTGATATTTTTTCTCGTCTGCTGGCAGCAACGCGGGTATCGCTGGGTTCGGTGATGGCCTGCCTGCTGTTGGTGCTGGCGCTGGGGCTTGCCGTTGGCGGCAGCGCCGGGTTGATCGGTGGCCGTGTCGATCAAATCACCATGCGCATCGCGGATATGTTTATGACCTTCCCTACCTCGATCCTCTCCTTTTTTATGGTGGGCGTGTTGGGGACGGGACTGACCAACGTCATCATTGCCATCGCGCTCTCACACTGGGCATGGTACGCCCGCATGGTGCGCAGTCTGGTCATCTCTCTGCGCCAGCGCGAATTTGTGCTCGCATCGCGCCTTTCCGGTGCCGGTCATGTGCGGGTGTTTGTCGACCATCTGGCCGGGGCGGTGATCCCCTCTTTGCTGGTGCTGGCGACGCTGGATATTGGCCACATGATGCTGCACGTTGCCGGGATGTCATTCCTCGGCCTCGGCGTCACCGCGCCAACCCCGGAATGGGGCGTGATGATTAACGATGCCCGCCAGTATATCTGGACTCAGCCATTACAAATGTTCTGGCCGGGTCTGGCGCTGTTTATCAGCGTGATGGCCTTTAACCTGGTGGGTGACGCACTGCGCGATCATCTCGATCCCCATCTGGACACGGAGCATGCTCACTGATGCCGCAACAGATTGAATTACAAAATATTACCCTGGCAGCGGACAGACCGCTGGTGCATGGCGTTTCACTGTCGCTCAAACGCGGGCGGGTACTGGCGCTGGTAGGCGGCAGCGGCAGCGGAAAATCGCTGACCTGCGCGGCGGCGCTGGGCATTCTGCCTCCGGGCGTACGTCAAACGGCAGGAACCCTGTTGGCGGATGGTAAACACATTTCCCCCTGCGACCTGCGCGGCGTCAAAATCGCCACCATTATGCAGAACCCGCGCAGCGCGTTTAATCCACTGCACACCATGGCGGCCCACGCGCGGGAAACCGGTCTGGCATTAGGTAAACCCGCTGACGACGCCACGCTTATCCAGACGCTGGAGGCCGTGGGGCTGGAGAACGCGGAACGCGTCCTGAAGCTGTATCCGTTCGAGATGAGCGGCGGGATGTTACAACGCATGATGATCGCGATGGCGGTGCTGTGCGACGCGCCGTTTATTGTCGCCGACGAACCGACCACCGACCTGGACGTTGTCGCGCAGGCGCGCATTCTCGACCTGCTGGAGAGCATTATGCAACGCCGGGCACCCGGTATGCTGCTGGTCACCCATGATATGGGCGTCGTCGCGCGGCTGGCGGATGATGTGGCGGTCATGGACAACGGGAATATTGTGGAACAGGGTGACGTCGAAACCGTGTTCAACGCGCCAAAGCACAGCATCACTCGGAATCTGGTGTCGGCGCATCTCGCCCTGTACGGTATGGAGCTGGCATCATGACATTACTCACCGTCTCTGACCTTTCGCACCAGTATGCGCACTCAAACCTGAGCGGCAAACATCAGCATCAGGCGGTGTTGAAAGAGGTGTCATTGCACCTGAAAAAGGGCGAAACCGTGGCATTGCTTGGCCGCAGCGGCTGTGGCAAAAGTACCCTCGCGCGTCTGCTGGTCGGTTTAGAATCCCCGACGCAGGGTGAGGTGTGCTGGCAGGGAAAACCGTTATCCCAGCTTAACCGCGCGGCGCAAAAAGCGTTTCGCCGTGATATTCAGATGGTGTTTCAGGACTCCATCAGCGCGGTAAATCCACGCAAAACCGTCCGTGAGATCCTGCGCGAACCGATGCGTCATCTGCTGTCGCTGAGCAAGTCTGAGCAAATGGCCCGCGCCAGTGAAATGCTCAACGCGGTGGATCTGGACGACAGCGTACTCGACAAGCGACCACCGCAGCTCAGCGGCGGACAGCTCCAGCGTGTTTGCCTGGCGCGGGCGCTGACGGTTGAACCCAAACTGCTGATTCTTGATGAGGCGGTTTCTAACCTCGACCTGGTATTGCAGGCGGGCGTGATCCGCTTGCTCAAAAAATTGCAGCAGCAGTTCGGCACTGCCTGTCTGTTTATCACGCACGACTTACGTCTGGTAGAGCGCTTTTGCCATCGTGTGATGGTGATGGAAGACGGCAAAATTGTTGAAACGCAGGATGTGGGCGACGCATTAACGTTTTCCACGGATGCCGGACGTGTGCTACAAAATGCGGTACTTCCCGCATTCCCCGTGCGCCGCAGCCGGAAATAATAAGGTTTAACTCAGATGCAACGTGTCACCATCACCCTCGACGACGATTTACTGGAAACGCTGGACAGCCTGAGTCAGCGCCGTGGCTACAATAACCGCTCGGAAGCGATCCGCGATATTCTGCGCGGCGCGCTGTCGCAGGAGACGACGCAAGAGCACGGCACCCAGGGTTTCGCGGTACTTTCATATGTTTATGAGCACGAGAAGCGCGATTTAGCCAGCCGCATTGTCTCAACCCAGCACCACCACCATGATTTGTCTGTTGCCACCTTGCATGTACATATCAATCACGACGACTGTCTGGAGATTGCCGTCCTGAAAGGCGACATGGGCGACGTCCAACATTTTGCCGATGACGTCATCTCCCAGCGCGGCGTGCGTCACGGTCATTTGCAGTGTCTGCCGAAGGAAGAGTGACATCCCGCCCGACAGGTGAATCGTCGGGCGTGTTTTCGTCTCAGAATGCCTGCTGATAAAGCTGCAGAGCGTCATCTTCACTCAGTTTCAGCGGATTATTCACCAGTAAGCGAGTTTGCTGCATCGCGTCATGCGCCAGCACAGGCAGATCCCCCTGCTGAATATCGACATCACGAAGCCGCTGCGGCGCGCCGCTTGCCACGATAATCCGTTGCATCTCGCCGATAAACGCCTGCGCATCCTGTTCGACATTACCGGTTCCCCCGACCCCAACCACCGCGGCCAGTTCCGCATAGAGCGGCGCCGCCACCGCAGCATTAAACCGCAGCACAGGAACCAGCATGAGCGCATTCGAGAGGCCGTGAGGGATGTGATGCCGCCCGCCCAGCGGATAGGCTAAGGCATGCACGGCGGCAACGGGCGAGTTCGCAAAAGCCTGACCCGCCAGCAACGCGCCCAACAGGACACTCTCCCTCGCTTCACGGTTTTGTCCGTCATGGCACGCGGTGACCAGATGGCGGCTTATCAAGCGTAACGCCTCACGGGAAAGCGCATCCGAAATCGGGTTTTTCTTGTGCTTACCGGTATACGCCTCAATGGCGTGCACCATGGCATCGATTCCCGCGGCAGCCGTATGAACGCGGGGTAAACCCAGCGTCAGTTGCGCATCCAGCAGTACCAGATCGCAATAGAGCTGTCTGTCGACAACCCCCATTTTGCTGTTTTCACCGGTGGTGAGAATCGCAATATTGGTGACCTCAGAACCGGTACCTGCGGTGGTCGGGATCTGCACCAGCGGCAGACGCTGCCCGCTCACTTTCCCAATGCCATACAGGTCCTGCACTTCTTGTTCTGAAGGGATTAATACCGCCGCCAGTTTAGCCACATCCAGGGAGGAGCCGCCGCCCAGGCCAATCACCATGTCGCAGTGATGCTCCCGCGCCACACGCGTCGCCTTGCGGACAATACACTCCTGAGGATCGGCCTGAACCTGGTCATAAAGGGTGACCTGAAAACCGGCTTCCCGCAGGCTAAACAGAACCGGTGGGAGAACCCCCGCTTTCACCAGGCCGGGATCGGTCACTAACAGCGCATTGCGGGCACGCAAACGCGTTTGCAGTATCTCTCCGAGTCGCTCCGCGCCCGCCCATTCAACAATGATTTCCGCCACGGTCGCAAATTCAAAAGGCTTAATGACATTATTCATTCAGGTATTCCTTGCTTGCACAATGTGCGTTTTTTAACCTCGCGGATCGTCGGCATTGACGAGAAAACTTTTCACCTCTTTACGCAGCAGAAGTGGCGTGATGGCCCCAACGCCAATCCGCTGGAAGTGGTCCGTTTGTCGGTGACGTTCAAGTCCGTCGGCGCTGCGGTAGGTTTCCAGAATGACAAAGCGATCGCGGTCTTCCGTCGAGCGGAAAAACTCATACGAGAGGTTTTCTGGCTCCCGGCGTGTTGCGTCAGCAAGCGCCCTGAGCGCCTCATCAACCTTATCGCCCATTGATTCACGGACAAAATACCAGGCAATCACCTGTAGATGCGTGTTCCCCATTCCTGACTCCCGCTGTTCTAACGTTGAATATTCAGATTCCACAACGCGCTGTCACTGCTTGAAACAGCGACAGCCCCGTGTTGTAAGGCGGTTCGGGCATGTTCCTGATTAGAGACAAACCCGGAGGCCACAATCGGCGGCAGTACATTGCGATCGGTTTGTGACAGGAGCGGCAACATCTGCGCCGGCATCAGTTGCACATAATCCGGTTCGCTTTGCTCAACCGCATGCAGACTTCGTGACCATGCAGAACGGTCAGTCACAAAGATTTTTTGCATCGTGACCAGCCCGCATTTCTTCGCCCGCTGCACCGTTTGCAAACGCGTTGAGAGCAGCCCCATCGCGCCGGTTTCAGCGACATAATCAATGCCGCCTTTGTCCTGCGACAAGCCGTTGCAACTGTCGATATTCACGATGACGTACTTCCCCGCCTTCGAGAGCACTTCGATGACAGGTTGCAGCTTAATGAGGTCAATATTGGCGATAATGCACACTTCGGCCGTACTGGAGAGCGCAGTTTTCAACTGCTCAATACCGTAAATCGCCATGATGACGGGCTGGCGCGCCAGAAGCGCGCCAAGATTTTTGATCATTACTCACCTGCCTGATGGGGTGAAAGTGTGGCTCTCAGCCCCAGTTTTCCTGGATTAAGGATATTTTGCGGATCGAGCGCCTTCTTAATATCAGCCAGAACCATGAGCGTGTCGCCCAACGATGCCTGCATATAGGGTGAGCGCAGCAATCCCACGCCATGATGATGACTGAGCGACGTGTTGTGCTGAATTAATACGGCATTCGCCGCATCCCACGCCGCACGATACCAGGCAGCACGCTGTTCGACGGCAACATCCCCACGTAATGAAAAATAGAGACAGGCGCCATCGACATAAGCGTGGGACTGGTGCGCAGAACCGGCCAGCGTCCCCGGTACCGCGTTAATCGCCGCCACCACATCATCATAGACGATACTGAGATCGCGCCAGGGTCCTACCATCTCCAGCGTATCCGCCACCAGCCCTGGGCTTTTCTTGAAGCCTTCGGCACTTTTTCCGGTCAGATACCGGGTGTCCAGCCAACGCTCGAACAACGTATCGCCATCAAGTTTTTGCCCGCTACGCTGGCAAACGCGCTCGCTGATCGCCAGCACGGCATCAACAATTTCCGGTTCGCCTTCATCCGCAATTAACAGGACATTGGTGTCAGGCAGGCCAAACTGTACGCCGCTTTCCAGATTATCGTACAGGCGAAGCGCGGCAGGGTTCGCGCCATGCTGTAGGATTTCGCGACAGGCGTCTAACCCACTGGCAAAACTGGAGAAACCCCAGGCAATGGCACGGCCATAATCGGGCAGGCGGTGCAGTTTCAAGCGCAGGCGAACAATCACGCCCAGCGTGCCTTCCGAGCCGATAAACATCTGTTGTAAATCCGGCCCCGTCGCACTTCGCGCATAACCGCCGACGGTGATTAAGCGCCCATCCGCGAGCACAACATCCATGCCAAACACCATATCTTCGATTTTGCCGTAGCGAGTGGAAAGCTGGCCTGCGCCGCGACAGGCTGCCCATCCTCCCACGGTGCTGATCCCGAAGGATGACGGCCAGTGTCCAAGGGTCATGCCATACTCTTGTTGGATCGTTTGCTCGAAAATATCGCCAAACATGCCCGCTTCGACCTCAACAATCTGGCTTTCCTTGTCAAAACCGATCAATTTATTGAGTTCGCACACATCCAGCACGATCCCGCCGCGCAACGGCAGAGCCGCCCCCGTGACATTACTACGCCCTGCCGACACCGTGACCGGAATGGCAGATTCGCTCGCAAGGCGCATCACGTCCTGAATCTGTTCCACCGTCGAGACGCGAACAATCGCCCCTTTTGGCGTGGCGGGCGCGCCTTGCGTTTCCGCAATCATGGAGCCCGCCCACCAGTCGCGGGTCCAGGTGATAACATCGGCTTCTGCCGTCATCACCTCATCGGCAATCACCCGCAGCCGGTCAATGACCGCCTCGCTCATGACGATGGGATCAATCTGCATCCCTTTTGCGCCGTTGCTGCTGTCGATTTCGGTTGCCCATCCCGGACGCGTATGTGCGCCAACGGTGTAATTGCCCCGGTTATAGCCTCGTTTTATCGCTTCTTTGCTGATCATTCAGATGTCCCCATCAGTTCGGATTTTTCATGTTTAATTGCCGCCCGATAGCTGGCGACCTGTTCTGCGACCTGTTCCGGTTGCAGTTTGAGTTCTTTTTGCAGAATTTCACCGACACGCCCGGCGGCGCTGGCCGACGCATCCCGGGCCATTAACCGCGCGCGAATTCGGCGCGACAGCACATCATCCACGGTGCTGGCAAGCTCGTGACGCACGGCATACACCACCTCAGCTTCGGTATACGGAAGCCCTTCAACGATAGGAGTGAGCAAACGGGGATCGCTCTGGATAATGTCGCTCACGAAATGGGCCTCCGTGCCATAGCGCTCTCCCAAATGTGCCGAAAGCCCGCCGGATGCCAGAATGGCCTGCGAGTCGTACCCTGCGGCACCTAACAGGTACGCCGTTTTCGTTGAACAGGCTTTTTTACGCCCCAGGATCTTGCTGGCCACATCAATCGTCTCTTCCGCCATATGACGCGATGTCGTGAGCTTGCCGCCAACAATCGTGATCAGCCCATCCGGAGAGACGGTAATTTCATGGTTACGTTTCATCTCCACCGTCTTCCCGCCAGCCGTGCCTACCAGAGGGCGACAACCGGCAATGCTCCCCACCACGTCCTCGGGGCGAAGATCTGTTTTCAGCGCCGAATTTGCCCCCTCTAACAGAAAGTCCAGTTCAGAACGATTGCAGTGCACATCATTGAGATCGCCCTGGTAATCTTCATCCGTCGTTCCCAGATAAGAAACGTTGCCCCAGCGGGTGATGGTGGCGCGGCGACTGCGCCCGGCGACCGGGATCGTCACCGTGCAATCGTTGCGAATCTTCATCCACGGAATCGCGACGTGAACCCCCTTTGCAGGACGGATATGCAGCGACGACGCTTCGCCTTTCTTCAGCCCATTCCAGTCGCGCAGCCAGACGCCGGTGGCCATAATGACCACCCGTGCCTTGACATGAATCTCCCTGCGATCGGCATGTATCACGGCCCCGTTCACCTTGCCATGCGGGTCGCGCGTGGTGGCGATCACCTCGGCATGGTTAGTCACCACCGCGCCATGAAAAGCCGCCGTACGGATCAACGCGAGCGTCAGCCTGGCATCGTCCACGCGGGCATCGAAATACATAAACCCGCCGGACAACTGCTCCTCTTTCAGCGTCGGGCAGTGCGAAAGCACCTCCGCTGGCGTTAATTTTTGATGCAGGATGCCTTCACGCCATCCGCCTGCGAGATCGTAGGTCCAGAGCAGACTTTCGAACGCCGAAGACAGCCGCTTATCAAAGACGCCGTTTTTGTCGAGCACGGGAAACAAAAATGGAAGCCGTTGCACCAGGTGGCGCGCGTTCCGGCGCATACGCTGGCGTTCAAGAAGAGAATGGCGTACCAACCCCAGGTTCCCTTGTTCGATGTAACGCAACCCGCCGTGGACCATTTTTGATGACTTCGACGACGTACCGGAGGCAAAGTCGCTCTTTTCGACCAACGCCACCCGATAGCCGCGCAAACTGGCATCGAGCGCGGCGTAAGCACCGGTCACGCCACCGCCAACAATCAGAATGTCGAAGGTGTCGCTCTCCAGCATGCTCAGTTGTTCAGCGCGGTGAAGACGCAGCGGTTGTGCGCCGTACATTTCACTGCGGGATTTATTTGGCTTTCGCGAGGGGAAAAACTTCATGAGCGGGTGGACTCCTGAGTAGCAGAGGTGTGACGGGAAGCCGTCTCCATTTCGAGCGCAATGCGGGACTCCCAGTGGGCGAGCTTCTGTTCGCGGCAGCGATCGTCAATGCGGGGTTCAAACAGTTGCGCCGTTTTCAGCGTGGCGCAGGCATCGGACAGCGAATCCCATAGCAGACCCGCAGAGCCCGCCAAAAAAGCAGCGCCGCGAAGACTGGCCCTGGCGGTTTCCGCCATCCGGCGAACAGGAACCCCGCTCAGGTCGGCCTGAATTTGCAGCAATGTGTCGCTGTTGGAGAGCCCTCCCCCGACCACCAGCTCTTTTACCGCTATCCCGGTCGCCGCTTCATTGGCCCGCATACAGGCCGCCACCGAATGCGCGATGCCTTCCAGGACGGCGTACGCCACCTGCGAACGTGTCGTTGAAATTGAGATACCGTTAAGCGATGCGCGCGCCTGCGGCTGGAGATGCGGCACCCGCAGCCCGGTTAACGCCGGAATGAAACTGACGCCGCCGGAGTCTGTCACCTGCGACGCCAGTTCGCTGATCTGTTCCGGCGAGTCAAACCAGTGCAGCTTGTCGCACACCCAGTTCAGCGCCGAACCGGTGGTTGGCACAAAGGTTTCGACGGAGTAATGCGAAAGACCCTTCTGCCGGCGCGCGGTCATTGTGAGCGTACTTTCACAGACAGGGTTCAGCGCCGGAACCTGCGGCCCCACCATCAGATCGACGAAACTGCCGGTGCCATGCATACAGAAAGCGTGTCCACGCTCTGTACAACCGAGCCCAATCGCACCGGCAAACTGATCGCCCGCGCAGGCAAGGATAGGGACGTGAATGCCCAGAATTTTTTGACTCGTTGCGCCAAAATTATCGGCATCATCGCGAAGCTCAGGCAGCAGTAAGGCTGGGAAATTAAGGGCCTGGAGCCATTCAGCGTGGTACTGGTGGTCTTTGAGACGATAAGCGCCTGCTGACGTCGCATTCGTTGGCGTCGTGACGCATTTTTTTTCTTCCGCCAGATGCCACAGCAGCCAGCTGTCGACAGTGCCAAAAACTAATGTTCCCGCCTGATGCGCCTTCGCCACCGCGGGCGTATTCGCAATATGGTGCGCTGCCCACAGATAAGGTGAACGAATCCCCACCGGGCGGCCAATCTGCGGGATCAGTTTCGCATCCCACTCCGGGGCCAGTTCGGCAAGAACATCCGTAAAACGCGAATCTTGCCAGACCATCGCAGGGGTTAGCGCTTTTCCTGTTTGCGCATCCCAGAGCACCGCCGTTGAACGCTGGGTGGCAATCGCCAGCGCAACGATACGCATATTCTGCTGTTGCGCGCGGGCAATCGCTTTGCGACAAACGGCAACAGTCGCGCACAGAATTTCATCAGCATCTTGTTCAACAACGCCATGCCGTGGGCTACTCACCTGTAGCGTTTGATATTCCAGGCAGTGAACCTGACTGTTCTGAGTAACTACCGCAGCACGCGTGCCCGACGTTCCCTCATCAATCGCCAAAATTACCTCTTTATATTCTGTCATTTAGAACTCCTGCTGGACTCCGGTGCCATTGACTCAGGATAGGGAGAGGTGCGCGATTCAAATTGCGGCGCGCCCGGCTCGTTATCAGGTTGAATAGCGGTACGCGTTGGGTCCCACTGGATGACAAAGCAGACAACACTGGCAAAAAGAGGGACGACCGACATGATTAAGAACGTCGTTTGCAGGCCATACAGCTCGCGGAATACGGGGAAGATAAACAGCCCCAGCGCCGCGCCAATGGCCCCCAGAGCCCCGACCACACCGTTTGCGCCAGCGCGTAATTCGCTACGAAACGACAGCGATGACAGGCTCTTCCCGTTCGCGCCGGGACCGCCCGAGTGGCAAAGGATAAATAACGCGGGTACCAATAAAGAGGCCCACAGCGGCATGCTGTCACTGAATAGCCCCAGCGTGAGCAGGACGAGGAACGCGACGGCGAAACCCATTGCAGAGGCCCGACGCAAACCAAGACGACGGCCAATCACGGGTGACAGAAATCCCCCGACAATCCCGAATACGTTAAAAAATAGTGAACATAAGGTTGCGTAGACAAAGTTTTTACCAAACATCGCCGCGCTGATCACGGGTAAATACCAACCGACACCAAAATATTGTATCGACTGACACACTTGTACCGTAGAGGCCAGAATCGTACGGGGTAAATAAACACCACGAAAAATCAGCAGAACATTTTTAACACCCTTCTGCGCCTGCCCAATAACAGGTTTTTGTTCTGCCTTTGGCGCCAGAATAAATTGATCGCCGTATATTTTATTCATAGCTACCGTTGCTTCAGAAAGGCGTGATTTTCTTGCTAACCATACCGGACTTTCAACCAAATAGCGGAACTGGAAAAACAGGATAATTAATCCACACAATGCGGTTACGGCAATAGAATAACGCCAGATAGCATCACCGACATTCCATGAATAAAACATTAAGGCCAGTGCCAGATTTAAACACACGGCGACATACCAGACTCCTTGCCAGGTATTTAATCGGCTCTTGAGTTTCGCGGGGGTGAACTCGGCCAGCATCGCCATGGCGACGGCAAAATCCATTCCATACGAGACGCCAACGAAGAAGCGCCCCAGTATTATCGTGCCAAAATCAGAAGAGAACATCACCAGCAGTGCACCGATCACGGCCATCAGCTTGGCGATGATCAGCGGAGGAACCCGACCCCACCGATCGGCAATCCAGCCGCCAATCGGATTAAATAAGATAGCGACCCAGGATGAAAAAGAGGTCAACAGCGCAACTTCGGTTGCACTGAGATTTAAATTACGTGTCATCGGGTTTAATCCAGCACTGAGTGCCGAATTTGAAAACGCATCAAGAAAAAGGCCACCTAATGCTAACCACCAAATAACACTGGCTTTGCCGGCAATATGCGTCCTGGCATCGATGAAATTAATAATATCATCAACACCACGGATTTTTACAGGATGTGAGAATGAGCATGCGGACATGGCGCTCCCCTTCATAATATTTGGAAGAAGGTCGCCAATAGCTAGAAAAAAGCAATAAGAGACCATCTTAATAGCACAGATAGTCTCTTATCTAAAATCTGTAGGTTTCACTCTAGAAGGGAAGGAAAAGTGTGTCAAAGCGACTTTTCAGCTGGAACGTTATTTTGTGATATGTAGCACATTTGTTAATGAAATATTTCATAAACAAAGTATCACAGAGACGCTTTCCGATTTACTGCAGGTTGGTGTGCCGCTGCTACCCTACGTTGCAGTGGCGCTGACGCACAGGCTTGCAGTAACCATGCATTGATCGCACTGCGCATCATTGATCCAAAATCAGAATAAGTAGCTGTTTATTGTCGCCACGTTTTTTATCTCAGATTCATACAATCACTAATAAATTATTTAAATTCATATGATTAGGCTCTGTCTGATTTGAGGATCATTATTTAAAGGGGCATTTTTTCGATATGCTGATCACATTATCACCAAAATGGTGGTGATCTTAAAATAGGTTTTAAATATTGTGGTCAGGCCGCTAGACCACAATAAGGGGATATTTCATGAAAAGAAAAACAATGGGATGGCTTATCGTTTTTCTTCTTTTTATAGTTTACATGCTTAACTATATGGATCGTTCAGCATTGTCGATCACCGCTCCACTCATTGAAAAGGAATTAGGATTTAATGCTGCTGAAATGGGTATGATATTCAGCGCATTCTTTGTTGGTTATGCACTGTTTAATTTTATCGGTGGATGGGCCAGTGATAGGTTTGGCCCCAAGACTGTATTTCTTGTCGCCGCATTACTTTGGTCGATATTTTGTGGAATGACCAGTCTTGTTACCGGCTTATGGACAATGCTTGCCGTACGCGTATTATTCGGCATGGCCGAAGGACCGGTGAGTGCGGCAGGAAATAAAATCATCAACAACTGGATTTCGCGTAAAGAATCTGCCACCGCTATTGGTATTTTTAGCGCAGGTTCACCATTAGGTGGCGCAATATCCGGTCCGGTAGTGGGCCTGCTTGCACTTTCATTAGGTTGGCGTCCGGCATTCGGTATTATCTTCCTGTTTGGTTTAGTCTGGGTAATACTCTGGTACTTCACGGCCAGTGATAAGCCCTCGAAGAGTAAGCACCTCGCGCCTGAGGAGCGTATCGATTTTGAAAACCATGACGACATTATTTTAGCGGATGACGGCAAAGCAATGCCTTCTCTTGGCTACTACATGAAGCAGCCGATGGTTTGGGCAACTACGCTGGCATTCTTCAGCTATAACTATATCCTCTTTTTCTTTCTGACCTGGTTCCCAAGCTATCTTAACCACTCATTACATCTTGATATTAAAGAAATTAGTATTGCAACAGTGATCCCATGGGTCATTGGCGCAATCGGGATGGTTTTAGGCGGAGTTTGCTCTGACTTTATCTATCGGGTCACGGGAAATGCGCTTCTCTCTCGTCGCCTCATTCTCGGCTTGTGCCTGGCGGGGGCGGCAATATGTGTTGCGGTTTCCGGTACGGTCACCACCATCGGTAGCGCTGTATCACTGATGTCAGTTTCACTGTTTCTGCTTTATCTGACCGGGCCAATTTATTGGGCTGTTATTCAGGACGTTGTTCATAAAGATAAAGTGGGTAGCGTAGGAGGAGCCATGCATGGGCTGGCAAATATCTCTGGAATTATAGGTCCTCTGGTTACCGGATTCATCGTTCAGTTCAGCGGTAAATATGATTACGCATTCTATCTGGCTGGCGCTATCGCAATCATTGCCAGCTGCCTGGTATTCGTATTTGTCAAAAACAAAGGATTAAAATCTAATGAAAGTCAAAGCTGTTTACATCAATAAGCCTGGTGAAATTGAAACCCGTTGGGTTGATTATCCTGACAAAAAAGAAAATGAAGTACTGATTAAAGTTGATGCTGCAGGAATATGCGGTTCAGATATTGGTGCATTCCGCGGAACAAATCCATTGGTAACTTATCCACGTATTATTGGACATGAAGTTACTGGTATTGTTATTAAGGAAGGCAATGGCATGCCAAAAAATATTAAAGAAGGGGATCACGTTATTGTTGACCCTTATATTTATTGTGGCCATTGTTACCCCTGTTCCGTAGGTAGAACAAATTGCTGCGAAAATCTAAAAGTGATTGGCGTGCATATTGATGGCGCAATGCAGGAGGTCGTTACTCATCCCGCGCATTTAATTCACAAAATCCCTGATGGGGTCGCCCCAGAGATGGCTCCGCTGGCTGAACCACTAACCATCGCATTGCATGCTTTGCATCGGGCAAAACTAAAAGACGGGGAGCACGTCGCCATTATTGGGGCGGGTGCTATTGGTCTGATGGCGGCACTTAGCGCATTACGCTATAACGCGACGCCAATTCTGATCGATATCGTTGAAGAACGACTCCAGTACGCCAAATCGCTGGGCGTCCCATACACCATCAATCCATCAAAATCGCAGGTTGTTGAAGCAATAAGAGATATTACACAGGGAACGATGGCACAGGTCGTTGTCGAGGCGTCTGGTGCCAACAGCGCTATTCGCGAAACGTTGGATCTTGCCTCTTTTGCAGGCCGTATTGCGTTCACTGGCTGGCCAAAGCAAGAGACATCGTTACCAACAAACCTAATCACGTTCAAAGAGCTGGATTTGTGTGGATCCCGTACCAGCGCAGGCGAATTTGAAGAAGCGTTACAGATGTTGGCCACGCTGAACATCAATCCTGCGGATGTCGTCAGCAAAGTGGTGAGTATTGATGATGTTCCTGCCGCCGTTAAAGAACTCGCTCAATACCCTGAGCGCTATCTGAAGATCAATGCGACCTTTCATTAATTTTTCCTGGAGATAAAACAATGGAACAAACCTGGCGTTGGTATGGCCCGAATGATCCTGTGTCGTTGTCCGATGTTCGTCAGGCCGGAGCAACCGGTGTTGTGACTGCACTACACCATATTCCAAACGGCGAAGTCTGGTCTACGGATGAAATTCTTAAGCGCAAGGAAATGGTAGAGAAAGCGGGTCTGATCTGGTCCGTAGTGGAGAGTGTGCCTATCCATGAAGACATCAAGACCCACACAGGCCAGTACGATCTGTGGATCAACAATTACCAGCAGACGCTGCGTAATCTCGCCCAATGCGGCGTCTATACCGTATGTTACAACTTCATGCCAGTTCTGGACTGGACCCGTACCGACCTGGAATATGTATTACCGGATGGATCAAAAGCACTGCGTTTTGACCAAATAGAATTCGCGGCCTTTGAACTCTATATCCTCAATCGTCCGGGCGCTGAAGCTGATTACAGCGCCGAGGAAGTCACGCAGGCTCGCCAGCGTTTTACGGATATGAGCGAAGAAGACAAAGCACGGTTAACCCGGAATATTATTGCAGGTCTGCCTGGAGCAGAGGAAGGATATACGCTGGACCAATTCCGTCGTCATCTTGCGACCTATAAAGATATCGATAAAGCGACCCTGCGCAAACACTTTGCCTACTTTCTGCATGCCATTATCCCGGTTGCGGAAGAGATCGGTGTCCGCATGGCCGTCCACCCGGATGATCCTCCGCGCCCCATTCTTGGTCTGCCTCGCATTGTCTCCACCATTGAAGATATGCAATGGATGGTAGATACCGTAAACAGTAAGGCGAACGGCTTTACGATGTGTACGGGGTCTTATGGCGTACGCGCAGACAACGATCTGGTTGATATGATTAAGCAGTTTGGCCCGCGTATTTACTTTACGCACCTGCGTTCCACACAGCGCGAAGATAATCCCAAAACCTTCCACGAAGCAGCACATCTGTCCGGTGATGTCGATATGTACAGCGTTGTGAAAGCGATTGTAGAAGAAGAGCAACGTCGTAAAGCTGAAGGGAACATCTCCCTTATCCCAATGCGACCGGATCATGGGCATCAGATGCTTGATGACCTGAAAAAGAAAACCAACCCGGGCTATTCCGCTATTGGTCGACTCAAAGGTCTGGCGGAAGTACGCGGCGTTGAGCTGGCTATTCAGCGCGCCTTCTTCAGTCATTAACCTCATCACCGCATGGTATCCCTTGCCATGCGGTTTTTCACATTCAGTCAGGACAGGTCTTTCATGATGCGTTATCAGAGAAGACCATGAATGACAGGAGTTTGTCATGGAACAAAATATCGTCACCACTCAGGTTTCCGTTCCTCGCCCACAATGGAACCGTTCACGCCTGGTTTCCCGTATCGTACATCTTGGTTGCGGGGCATTTCACCGTGCACACCAGGCACTCTATACGCATCATTTGCTGGAGGGCAGTGACAGCGACTGGGGTATCTGCGAAGTAAACCTGATGCCCGGAAACGATGAAAAACTGATTAGAAATCTGAAGGCGCAGGATCTGCTGTACACGGTTGCCGAACGTAGTGCACAAACCACAGAACTCAAAATTATTGGCTCGATGAAAGAAGCGCTACATCCAGAGTCTGACAGTTGTGATGCCATTATTCGTGCGATGGCGCGTCCAGAAACCGCGATTGTTTCACTGACGATTACCGAAAAAGGTTATTGCACGGATGCCGCCAGCGGCGAACTGGACCTGAATCATCCGTTTATCCAGCATGACATTGCTCATCCGCAGTCGCCAAAATCAGCGATTGGTTACATAGTCGAAGCCCTTGCGCTACGCCGCCAACAGGGATCGAAGGCATTTACCGTTTTGTCCTGCGACAACGTGCGAGAAAACGGTCACGTCGCGAAAACCGCCGTATTGGGTCTTGCAATAGCGCGCGATCCGCAGCTAGCTGAGTGGATTGCCAGTCATGTGACTTTTCCTTGCACTATGGTGGATCGCATCGTTCCGGCAGCAACAGAAGAGACATTAGCCCAAATCGCCGACCAGCTTGGCGTTGAGGATCCTTGTGCCATTGCCTGTGAACAGTTCCGTCAATGGGTTATCGAAGATAATTTTGTCAATGGTCGCCCGGACTGGGACCGGGTTGGCGCACAGTTTGTGAAAGATGTTGTACCGTTTGAAATGATGAAACTGCGCATGCTCAATGGTAGCCACTCTTTCCTGGCATACCTGGGCTATCTTGGCGGTTATGAAACGATTGCCGATACTATGCAGAATCCAGCATACCGCGACGCCGCGCTGGCACTGATGCTCGATGAACAAGCGCCGACGCTGTCGATGCCTGAAGGTACTGATTTGACCGGTTATGCTGAAATACTGATCGCGCGATTTACAAACCCATCACTAAAGCACCGAACCTGGCAAATTGCGATGGACGGTAGCCAGAAATTACCGCAGCGCTTGCTTGATCCTATTCGGCTACATCTGGCTAAAGGGGAAAATTATCGCCACCTGGCGCTGGGCATTGCCGGATGGATGCGCTATGTGAGCGGTGTGGATGAAAAAGGTAACTCGATTGATGTAGTAGACCCGCTGGCAGCACAGTATCAGGCTATTTATCAGCAGTATCCGTCAATTGAAGAACGCGTCCGGGCACTGCTGGCAATCGACACCATTTTTGGTCATGATCTGAGCGATAATTCAGACTTTATAGAACACGTAACCGCTGCATGTCAGCAATTGCACAGGATGGGGGCACGTGCAGCGGTAGCCAGTCTGCGTAATTAAATCGCAGTTAATCAAAGGCCTACGATCTGTCTGACATAAGCCAGATGCTCCAGCGATTTTTGATAGGCAGCATCAGCATCAGCCTGACGGATCGCATCCACAATCGCTTTATGTTGCTTATTCATGCTAGTTAATACATCCCTGTTGCCGGAACGCTTGTCCAGTCCGGCATAAGGGATGTTGACGCGCTGTTCCCATAACATACGAGACATATCAAGCAACACGCGGTTCTGACTGGCTTCCGATACCGCAAGATGGAATTGCTTATCGAGAGAATAAAAGCCATGGACATTATCTTCGCTAATGGCATTTTCCATGCTGAGATAAAGCGCTTCAAGCTGGCTAATTAAATCTTCTTTCCCAGCTTGTGCTGCAAGACGCGCGCAATGACTGTCAACCAGCTCACGGGAATAGAGAATTTCTTCAATCGTATAATCGCTGGCGGAAAGTTTTTTATCTGCAACTATGACGCCGTTACCAGACTGGATAGTGATCCATCCTGAAATCTCCAGCACAATCAGCGCTTCTCTGAGCGATGCACGGCTTACGCCGAGTTGTTTTGCCAGTTCACGTTCGGGCGGTAAGAAGCTTCCCGGCGGAAAGATAGCATCATTGATGAGCTTAATGATGAGATTGGCTATCTTTTGATAGAGCCGCTCTTGTTTTACCTCAGGAATAACCATATGCCTCCCGTTCCCCTCTCTGTACGATTTTTAACTGGTTTATCATATCATTCCTGGAGTTAAGAAACGCACGCCGGGGTCAGTTCGTTGTATCACTCATTAAGCTGATATTCTTCTAATTGTGCACAGGCAGAGGATTTCACTCCCCAGACACCAAATCCTGCGCACAGGCCCAGGCGCTCGACCACGCCCACTGGAAATTATACCCGCCCAGCCAGCCGGTCACGTCCATCACTTCGCCGATAAAGTAGAGGCCTGGCACCTTACGCGCTTCCATCGTGCGGGAGGAAAGCTCATTGGTATCGACGCCGCCCAGCGTGACTTCCGCCGTACGGTATCCTTCCGTGCCGTTAGGCTGCACGCGCCATTCCGTTAACGTCTCCACCAGCAGTTGTTGGTCGCGTACATTGAGCTGTTTCAAAGAGATCTCGGGGATTTGCCCTAACGCTTGCAGACATTCCACCAGACGTTTCGGCAACTGCATCGCCAGAGTGTTTTTCAGACTCTGATTCGGGTGCGCGCTACGCTGCTCATTGAGGAAAGCATCCAGATCGATATCAGGTAATAAATTAATGCTGACAAACTCTCCGGGCTGCCAAAAACTCGAAATTTGCAAAACGGCCGGACCTGAAAGCCCGCGGTGTGTAAAGAGCAGATTTTCACGAAATACCGTGCCGTCCTGCGCCGTGATAACAGAAGCAACGGAAACGCCTGACAGCACCTGGAGCTGTTCCAGCAACGGTTTATGCAATGTAAAAGGAACGAGACCCGCGCGCGTCGGCAGCACATTCAGGCCAAACTGCTCGGCAATTTTATAACCAAACGGCGTTGCCCCCAGGCCCGGCATGGAGAGTCCGCCGCTGGCAATCACCAGGTTTGGCGCGTTGACGGTCATGCCGTTCAGCTCAAGGGTGTAGCCCTCATCATCACGGGTAACGCTGAGCACTTCACTGCGCAACCGCAGGGTGACGCCGCCCTTCTCGCATTCCGCCACCAGCATGTCGACGATTTGTTGGGCAGAATCGTCGCAGAAAAGCTGACCGAGCGTTTTCTCATGCCAGGCAATTCCGTGTTTACCAACCAGATCGATAAAATCCCACTGGGTATAGCGCGCCAACGCTGATTTACAGAAATGAGGGTTTTGGCTTAAATACGCCGCGGGTTCCACATAAAGATTAGTAAAGTTACAGCGTCCCCCGCCGGACATGAGGATTTTACGTCCCGGCTTTTTACCATTATCAATGAGCAACACGCGGTTACCCCGTTGCCCTGCCTGTGCGGCGCAGAACATACCCGCCGCGCCAGCGCCTATAATAACGGTATCAAACCTTTCCACTTTGCGATCCTCTCTTAAATCTGGGCGTGAATTGTAAAGTTTCCTCAGTGACCGTACCAGCGACAAGATCGTGAAAAACAAGTATTTATTTGAAATATATAAGATAATTCTTTAGTGAGGAAAAACAATTCAGGAGACAAATCAAAAAAAGTCTATATTTCACTTTGCCCGCGTCGCCAAAGTCCCTGATAATGCGCCGCGTTCATGTCCTCAAAATGGCGTAACGTCCTATGCTACATTTGTTTGCTGGCCTGGATTTGCATACCGGGCTTTTACTATTGCTTGCTCTGGCTTTTGTGCTGTTCTATGAAGCGATCAACGGCTTCCATGATACGGCAAACGCAGTCGCAACCGTGATTTATACCCGCGCAATGCGTTCGCAACTCGCGGTTATCATGGCGGCGGTCTTCAACTTTTTTGGTGTTTTGCTGGGCGGTCTCAGCGTAGCGTATGCCATTGTGCATATGTTGCCAACGGATCTGCTGCTTAACATGGGTTCTTCACATGGCCTCGCCATGGTGTTCTCCATGCTTCTGGCGGCAATTATCTGGAACCTGGGTACCTGGTACTTTGGTCTTCCGGCTTCCAGTTCTCACACACTGATTGGCGCCATCATTGGTATTGGTTTAACCAATGCTTTGATGACCGGCACATCGGTGGTGGATGCACTTAACATACCGAAAGTGATCAATATTTTCGGTTCTTTGATTATTTCCCCCATTGTCGGCCTGGTGTTTGCTGGCGGTCTGATCTTTTTGTTACGTCGCTACTGGAGCGGCACCAAAAAGCGGGCGCGTATTCACCTGACCCCAGCGGAACGTGAAAAGAAAGACGGTAAGAAAAAGCCGCCATTCTGGACGCGTATCGCTCTTATTCTGTCTGCTATCGGCGTCGCATTCTCCCATGGCGCTAATGATGGACAGAAAGGCATTGGTCTGGTGATGCTGGTTCTGATTGGCGTGGCGCCTGCGGGCTTCGTGGTCAATATGAACGCTTCCGGCTATGAAATCACCCGTACCCGTGACGCCATCAACAACGTCGAAACTTACTTCCAGCAGCATCCTGATATGCTGAAAAAAGTGACCGGCGTCGATCAGCAGATTCCGTCTGTGGAAGCTGCGACAACGACACCGACGGAGTTCCACTGCCACCCGGCAAACACCCTGAATGCGCTCGATCGCGCGAAAGGCATGCTGGCGAATCTGGAAACTTACGACAAGTTAAGCGTTGAGCAACGTGGTCAGTTGCGTCGCATTATGCTGTGTATCTCTGACACCACCGATAAAGTGGTGAAGCTGCCTGGTATAAGCAATGACGACAAGCGTCTGCTGAAGAAACTGAAAACCGATATGCTGAGCACCATTGAGTACGCACCGGTCTGGATTATCATGGCCGTCGCACTGGCGCTGGGTCTTGGTACGATGATCGGCTGGCGTCGCGTGGCGACCACTATCGGTGAGAAGATCGGTAAGAAAGGCATGACGTATGCGCAAGGGATGTCCGCGCAGATGACTGCCGCTGTGTCTATCGGTCTGGCGAGTTACACCGGTATGCCTGTTTCCACCACCCACGTACTCTCTTCCTCTGTTGCGGGGACGATGGTCGTTGACGGTGGCGGTCTGCAGCGTAAAACGGTCACCAGTATTCTGATGGCCTGGGTCTTTACGCTGCCTGCGGCAATTCTGCTTTCCGGGGGGCTGTACTGGCTCTCCCTGAAACTGATCTAAGCCGGGCAGTCTGTAAAAAAAGCGGGTCCAGGAAACTGGCCCGCTTTTTTTTGCCTGTGCGATACGTCCAAATGGCTCAATGCCAAATCACCAACCCTACCATACTGATAATCACCAGACCGCATAATGCGCTGGTGAGGATGAACTGGCCGCGAACACGTTCACAACGGCGAATAAACTCATCATCGTGATGATCCCGATAGCGTTGGGCATAGATATACCACACCAGACGCATTTGCTTGTTGGGTTGGCCATGCGAGGTAAAAAAACCACCTCCATCTACATATTGATAGAGCAATGGATCGCAACCACGAAGTACCACTAACAGTGCACGTAATGACGAGAAATAACGCGCCATATTCACAATGCAAACGACACATAAAGCCCAGAATAGTGCGACGGTGCTTATCATACCACCTCCCCGGCGACCCGCCCACGGAGCTCCTCTCCGGGACAACCGCTCCCCGATACCCTGCCAGACAGTTCAGTGAAAAAGTCCTACCAAGCCATGATAGGGATGCTCTGCATCCGTACGGCTCTTTAAATATTGTAGGAGATCAGTTAATTTTTTTGCCAGAAGGTTAACCACTATCAATGCATTTAACAGAAAAATTTGTTTAACTGGTTGGCAACCAAGGCGGATTGACGGATTATCCTGGTCGCTATAATGTAATGATAGTCTAAACAATCCATCTTTACGGCTGGGCTAGCCCCGCGCATATAGTTCGCAGGACGCGGGTGACGCGACGGCAAAGAAACGCTAGCTGGCTAGTCATCGACAACTTTATGGAAGGAGTAACACTATGGCTTACAAACACATTCTTATCGCGGTTGATCTTTCTCCGGAAAGCAAAGTTCTGGTAGAGAAAGCGGTTTCTATGGCGCGTCCTTACAACGCGAAAGTCTCCCTCATCCACGTAGACGTGAACTACTCTGACCTGTACACCGGGCTAATCGACGTCAATCTCGGCGATATGCAGAAACGCATTTCTGAAGAAACCCACCATGCGCTGACTGAACTGTCCAGCAATGCGGGCTACCCAATCACCGAAACACTGAGCGGCAGCGGCGATCTGGGTCAGGTGCTGGTTGATGCTATCAAGAAATACGACATGGATCTGGTCGTCTGCGGCCACCACCAGGACTTCTGGAGCAAGCTGATGTCTTCCGCACGCCAGTTAATCAACACCGTTCACGTTGACATGCTGATTGTTCCACTGCGTGACGAAGAAGAATAAGACTTCTGCACCGGAGAGCGTCTGACGCTTCATCCGATAAATCGTCGATATCATTACGCCCGCTTATGCGGGCGTTTTTATTTCTGTTTATTTAAATGGTTAGTACATCACTCCAGCCCATAAATCATAAATAGTGTGATCATCTAGTTAGATCGAAATCACTCAATATAATACTCTACCCATCCGGTTAATGACCGCAGTCTATAACAGAGTCAGACTTTTTCGGCGCGTTTTAGCATACGCGTTCATACTTTTCAGGATGGCATTGAAAGGCGAAGGAATATGAATACAACTGCACCTACGGGTTTGCTGCAGCAACCTCGTCCGTTCTTCATGATCTTTTTTGTAGAATTATGGGAACGATTTGGCTATTACGGCGTTCAGGGCATCCTGGCGGTCTTTTTTGTTAAACAGCTTGGGTTCTCTCAGGAACAGGCGTTCATTACCTTTGGCGCGTTTGCCGCACTGGTCTATGGCCTGATTTCTATTGGTGGCTACGTTGGCGATCACCTGTTGGGAACCAAACGTACGCTGGTGCTCGGCGCGATCGTCCTGGCGCTGGGTTACTTCATGACCGGGATGTCACTGCTCAACCCCGATCTGATCTTTATTGCACTTGGCACCATTGCCGTCGGTAACGGGTTATTTAAGGCGAACCCGGCAAGCCTGCTATCTAAATGCTATCCACCGAAGGATGCCCGTCTTGATGGCGCATTCACCCTGTTTTATATGTCGATTAACATCGGTTCCCTGCTGTCGCTGTCACTGGCGCCGGTGATTGCCGAAAAATTTGGCTATGCCGTCACCTACAACCTGTGCGGTGCGGGTCTGATCATCGCTCTGCTGGTCTATTTAGCCTGCCGCGGTATGGTGAAAGATATCGGTTCAGAGCCCGACCACAAGCCGTTGAGTCTGCGTAACCTGCTGTGTGTGTTAGTTGGTACGGTGGTGATGGTGTTCCTGTGCGCCTGGCTGATGCACAACGTCAAAATCGCCAACCTGGTGCTGATCGTGTTGTCGCTTGTCGTTACGATTATCTTCTTCCGCGAAGCGTTCAAACTGGATAAAACCGGGCGCAACAAGATGTTTGTCGCCTTTATTCTGATGCTGGAAGCGGTGCTGTTTTATATTCTTTACGCACAGATGCCGACCTCGCTCAACTTCTTTGCTATCAACAACGTACACCATGAAATCCTCGGTATCACCATTAACCCTGTCAGCTTCCAGGCGCTGAACCCGTTCTGGGTGGTGCTCGCCAGTCCGGTGCTGGCGGCCATCTACACACGTCTGGGGAACAAAGGCAAAGACCTGACCATGCCGATGAAATTTACGCTCGGTATGTTCCTGTGTGCGCTGGGCTTTCTGACCGCGGCGGCGGCGGGGATGTGGTTTGCCGATGCGCAGGGGCTGACGTCACCGTGGTTTATCGTGGTGGTTTATCTGTTCCAAAGTCTGGGCGAGTTGCTGATTAGCGCCCTGGGGCTGGCCATGGTTGCCGCGCTGGTACCGCAACACCTGATGGGCTTTATCCTCGGGATGTGGTTCCTGACGCAGGCTGCAGCGTTCCTGATGGGGGGTTATGTGGCAACATTCACTGCCGTACCGGAGAACATTACCGATCCGTTGCAGACGCTGCCCATCTACACCGGCGTGTTCAGTAAAATCGGGCTGGTTACGATGGCCGTAACGATACTGATGGCAATTATGGTGCCGTGGCTGAACCGGATGATCAATACGCCGGATAGCAGCAAATAACGGCAATAACCTCAGTCAGCCTAAGCTGGCTGAGGTTAACTTTTCCGCGCGGCAATCCACTCCTGAACTTCAACCACAAACGTCTCCGGCGCTTTGCGGTACATTTTGCGCGCAAGGTCGAGGATCGTATGCTGGCTGAGTGCCTCTTCCATCCGCTGTTGCGCCATATCCATCACTGACCGTACGCCGCAAATACCCTCGCACGCCCATTCTGGCGGTTGCTCATCAAACACGGCCAGTCGCTGGCGGATTTCACGGCATTCAAAAATACGTTTGTCACCATCAATCGCGTTGACCACATCAAGTACCGTGATGTGCTCAGCAGGCCTTGCCAGTTGGAATCCACCGCCCTTACCTTCAATGCTGCGCACCAGTCCGGCCTTTGACAGACGCGTAAAGATTTTGGCCAGGTAGTCATAGGGGACGCTTTGCAGCGCGGCAATTTCCCGTACGCTCATATCGCGGGCATCACCTTTGCTGTCGACCATACACATCAGGCTATGGATGCCGTACTCAACCCCGGAACTGTAAAATGCCATTCTCTAATCTCAGCAAAAATAATTCTGAGTTATTGTAGCTATTTCACCCTCGCCATGCCATACAGTTCCTTCACGCCAGACTCGATTTAATAAATAAACAGCGATTAATCAATACCATAAAGGCAAAAGACTCCGCATCATCACTTTTCGCATTGCTTTTCCAAACTACGACCAATAAAATCCGAGTCAATTAATCGGAGTTAACAGAGTGAAAGAACGATGCGTAAACAAATTCTGATCGTAGGTGCCGGTTTTGCGGGCATGTGGGCCGCCCTGAGCGCGGCACGTCTGGCAGACAAACATGATAACCAGACCATTGATATTACAGTGATTGCGCCACAGCCGGAGCTTCGCGTACGTCCACGTTTTTATGAGAATCACGTTGAAACGCTGGTCTCTCCGTTACAGCCGCTGTTTGACATCACCGGTGTGAAATTCCTGCGCGGCTCCGTATCAAACATCCATCCTGACTCACACAGTGTGAGCTGGAAAGATGCTCATGGCGAAACCCATCAGCACCACTATGATCGCCTGATTCTGGCGAGCGGCAGCCACGTAAACCGTTCATTTGTCTCGGGTGTAGAGGCGCACGCTTTCGACCTTGATCAACTGGAAAGCGCCGCCATTTTAGAGAAACAGCTGAAATCACTGGCCAGTCAACCAGAAAGTGAGGCGCGCAATACGGTCGTGGTTTGCGGCGGCGGCTTCACGGGTATTGAGATGGCGATGGAACTGCCGGGTCGCCTGCGCGAAATCCTCGGCTCAAATTCTAAGACCAGAGTAGTCGTAGTTGAACGCGGCCCACAGCCTGGTTCGCGCTACAGCGAAGAACTGCGCAATGTCATCATCGACGCCTCCGCCGAACTGGGCGTCGAGTGGCTGGTGAATGCGGAAGTGGAATCGGTTGATGCCTCGGGCGTGACGCTGAAAGAGGGACAGAGAATCGCCTCTTCGACGGTTATCTGGACCGTGGGTGTTCAGGCAAGCGACCTGACGGCGCAGATTAACGCCCCGCGCGATCGTCAGGGCCGTCTGCATGTGAATGCGAATCTGCAGGTGGAAGGCTATGACGATATCTACGCCACCGGCGACGTCGCCTGTGCCGCCACGGATGATAAGGGCAACCACGCGCTGATGACCTGTCAGCATGCAATTCTGTTGGGGAAATTCGCCGGGAACAACGCGGCAGCCAGCTTGCTGAATGCGGAACCGTCGCCGTATCGTCAGGAGATGTATGTCACCTGTCTGGACCTCGGCGCCTGGGGCGCGGTCTATACCGAAGGCTGGGATCAGCAGGTGAAACTGACGCGCGAAGAAGCCAAGACGCTGAAGATGTCGATTACCCGCGAGCTGATTTACCCGCCGAAGGCAGAGAGAGCGGTGGCGTTTGAGATGGCGGATCCGTACGCGCCGTTTGTGTAGCTAAGTCAACGCCTTATCATGCCTACAACGAGCACGGTGCTCCAGGCCTGATAAGCGTAGCGCCATCAGGCAATTTTTGTACCATTGCCGGATGGCGGCGCAAGCGCCTTATCCCGCCTACAGAAAACGGCGCGATCGGTTCGGCGGCGAAAAATCTATTCCGCCGTCCCCGCATAAATATCAAACCGGTGCCCTTTGGTGACCACCGCGTTGGGGGTGGCGACATCCGCAAGCGGTGGCGCGTAGTCCGGGCGCTTCACCACCACACGTTTCGTCGCCAACTGTCGCGCGGGTTCCAGCAGCCCGTCGGCGTCTAAATCTGGCCCCACCAGTGACTGAAACACCCGCATCTCTTTCTTCACCAGCGCGCTTTTCTGTTTGTGCGGAAACATCGGGTCGAGATACACAACCTGCGGGCGCGGAGTAATGTCAGTCAACGCCGTCAGGCTGGAGGCGTGGATCAACTGCAACCGTTCTTGCAGCCACGGACCGATTTCCGGGTCGGCATAGCCACGCGCCAGACCGTCATCAAGCAGCGCCGCCACAACCGGATTACGTTCCAGCATCCGCACGCGACACCCCACCGACGCCAGCACGAAGGCATCACGCCCCAGCCCTGCCGTGGCATCCACCACGTCCGGCAAATAATCACCTTTGATACCGACCGCTTTCGCGACCGCCTCACCACGACCACCGCCAAATTTGCGGCGGTGCGCCATCGCCCCACCGACAAAATCCACGAAAATGCCGCCAAGCTTCGGTTCATCGCGCTTACGCAACTCCAGATGTTCCGTGGTCAGCGCCAGCGCCATCAAATTATCTTCATCGTGTTCCAGCCCCCAGCGGGCAGCAAGAACAGATAAGGCGCCGTCTCCGGCGCCCGTTTCATCAATTAAGCAGATTTTCACTTCCGCTTTACCCTAAATAATTCGAGTTGCATCAAGGCAACAAGGGAATAAATCCCTGGGAACGTACAATGAGTACGCGACCAGGGTGAATGAGTGCAGTTGCCGAAGAGGCAGCTTGAAGTATGACGGGTAAATTAGCCTTTGATTCCGTAATGCTCAAGCATCGCATCCAGCTGCGGTTCACGGCCACGGAAGCGTTTGAACAGCTCCATCGGCTCTTCAGAACCCCCACGGGTCAGGATATTGTCGAGGAACGACTGTCCGGTATCGCGGTTGAAAATCCCCTCTTCTTCGAAGCGGGAGAAGGCATCAGCCGCCAGGACATCGGCCCACAGATAGCTGTAATAACCCGCCGCATAACCCCCGGCAAAGATGTGGCTGAAGGCATGCGGGAAACGACCCCATGACGGCCCCGGCACCACAGCAACCTGTTTCTTGATTTCTGCCAGCGTATCGAGGATTTTCGCCCCCTGTTCCGGACTAAATTCGGCATGCAGGCGGAAGTCGAACAGACCGAACTCCAGCTGACGCAGAATAAACAGTGCCGCCTGGTAATTTTTCGCCGCCAGCATTTTATCCAGCAGTTCTTTCGGCAACGGTTCGCCAGTTTCATAGTGACCGGAGATGAACGCCAGCGCATCCGGCTCCCAGCACCAGTTTTCCATGAACTGGCTCGGCAACTCGACCGCATCCCACGGCACACCGTTGATGCCAGAAACACCGGCGGTTTCAATGCGGGTCAGCATATGATGCAGGCCGTGGCCGAACTCGTGGAACAGCGTGATCACTTCGTCGTGAGTAAACAGCGCCGGTTTGCCGTTGACCGGACGGTTGAAGTTACAGGTCAGGTAAGCGACCGGTTTTTGCAGCGCGCCGTCGGCTTTACGCATCTGACCCACGCAGTCATCCATCCATGCCCCGCCGCGTTTGTTTTCGCGGGCGTACAGGTCGAGATAGAAACTGCCGCGCAGTTCGTTGTTTTCGTCATACAGTTCGAAGAAGCGCACTTCCGGATGCCACACGTCCACATCCGTACGCTCTTTCGCGGTAATGCCATAAATACGTTGAACGACCTCAAACAGGCCGTTAACCGCTTTGTTTTCCGGGAAGTATGGGCGCAGCTGCTCGTCGCTGATGCTGTACAGATGCTGCTTCTGTTTTTCGCTGTAGTAAGCGATATCCCACGGCTGTAGCTCGTCAACGCCAAACTCCGCTTTTGCGAAAGCGCGCAGTTGCGCCAGCTCTTTCTCACCCTGCGGACGGGCGCGTTTCGCCAGATCGGTTAAGAAATCGAGCACCTGCTGCGGGTTTTCCGCCATTTTGGTGGCCAGCGATTTAAAGGCGAAGCTTTCAAAGCCCAGCAGTTGCGCCAGCTCATGACGCAGGGCGAGGATCTCCTCCATCACCGGGCTGTTATCCCATTTGCCCGCATTCGGCCCCTGATCGGAGGCGCGGGTCACATAGGCGCGATACATCTCTTCACGCAATGCCTGGTTGTCGCAGTAGGTCATCACCGGCAGATAGCTCGGGATATCCAGCGTCAGCAGATACCCTTCCTGCTCTTTCGCTTCGGCCTGAGCAATGGCTGCTGCCAGCGCGCTTTCCGGCATCCCGGCAAGCGTGGCCTCATCCGTCACTAACTTCGTCCAGCCCATCGTGGCATCAAGGACATTGTTGCTGTACAGGTTACCGAGTTCAGACAGGCGGGTGGCAATTTCACCGTAGCGCTGCTGTTTTTCTTTCGGCAAACCAATACCAGAGAGTTCAAAATCACGCAGCGCGTTATCCACGGCTTTTTTCTGCGCGGTGGAGAGCGTGGCGTAGTGATCGCCGTCGCGCAGGTCGCGATAGGCCTGGTACAGCCCTTCGTGCTGCCCAACCCAGGTGCTGTACTCAGACAGCAGCGGCAGGGTTTGTTCATACGCTTCACGCAGTTCCGGACTGTTTTTCACCGAGTTCAGGTGGCTTACCGGCGAGAAAATACGTCCCAGCACGTCATCCACTTCTGCCAGCGGCTGGCATAAGTTTTCCCAGGTGTACGGTGCGCCCTGCGCGACCACGCGTTCCACATTTTCGCGACAGTCATTCAGCGCCTGAGTAACGGCGGGAACTACATGCTCGGGCTGAATTTTGGAAAACGGCGGCAGGTCGAAGGGAGTCAGTAATGGATTCGTCATATGCACAGTCCTGGTTAAAAAGGGGGAACGAAACGCGTCACGCGTTTTCGCCGGATGCGAAGCGTCTTATCCGGACTACAGGTTTCATCATTTGTAGGCCGGATAAGGCGTCAGCCGCCACCCGGCGCGTCATACTCAGTAGCATGGGGTTAAGTGTAGTGAATTTCAATGCTGTGCGTTGTCCTTTCGCGGCGATGGCGACTTTTCTGTATACTGTGCCGATATGCTCTATTTTCGCCCGATGGCGCTTCGCTTATCGTGCCTACGCTTTTAACCTGGAACTCCTTTACCCATGCTCAGTTATCGCCACAGCTATCACGCTGGCAACCACGCCGACGTCCTTAAACACACCGTTCAGAGCCTGATCATCGAGTCGCTCAAAGAGAAAGAAAAACCGTTTCTCTATCTGGACACCCATGCGGGCGCTGGCCGGTATCTACTGAGTGGCGAGCATGCTGAGCGCACCGGGGAGTATCTGGAAGGCATCGCGCGCATCTGGCAGCAGGATGATTTACCGACTGAGCTGGAGCCGTACATCTCCGTCGTGCAGCATTTTAACCGCAGCGGTCAGCTGCGTTATTACCCTGGCTCGCCGCTGATTGCCCGTCAGTTGCTGCGTGAGCAAGACAGTCTGCAACTGACCGAACTGCACCCGAGCGATTTCCCCCTGCTGCGCTCCGAGTTTCAGAAAGATGAACGCGCCCGTGTGGCGCGCGCCGACGGCTATCAACAGCTGAAAGCGAAATTACCGCCGGTTTCCCGTCGCGGTCTGATCCTCATCGATCCGCCTTATGAAATGAAAACGGACTATCAGGCCGTCGTCAGCGGGATCAACGAAGGGTATAAACGTTTTGCCACTGGCACCTACGCGCTGTGGTACCCGGTCGTCCTGCGTGCGCAAATCAAACGCATGCTCAAAGAACTGGAAGCCACCGGTATTCGCCGTATTCTGCAAATTGAGCTGGCAGTCCGCCCGGACAGCGATCAACGGGGTATGACGGCATCCGGCATGATTGTGATCAACCCGCCGTGGAAGCTGGAACAGCAGATGAATGCCGTACTGCCATGGCTGCACAGCAAGCTGGTCCCGGCAGGCACCGGTCATACCGCGGTAAACTGGGTAGTGCCAGAGTAATCACAGCCATCGGTGGAACCTTTTAAGTCTCGCGCTACAATCGCAGCAATCAACGATTAAGGACAAAAGTCATGACCAAACACTATGATTACATCGCTATCGGCGGCGGCAGCGGTGGTATCGCCTCCATTAACCGCGCGGCCATGTACGGCCAGAAATGTGCGCTGATTGAAGCCAAAGAGTTAGGCGGCACCTGCGTGAACGTCGGCTGCGTACCGAAGAAAGTGATGTGGCATGCCGCGCAGATTCGTGAAGCGATCCACCTGTATGGCCCGGATTACGGCTTTGACACCACCATCAACGCGTTCAACTGGAACACATTGATCGCCAGCCGTAGCGCCTACATCGACCGTATCCACACCTCATACGATAACGTACTGGGCAAAAATAAGGTTGATGTAATCAAAGGCTTCGCCCGTTTCATTGATGCGAAAACCATTGAAGTGAATGGCGAAACGATCACTGCCGACCATATTCTGATTGCCACCGGCGGTCGCCCGAGCCACCCGGACATTCCGGGCGTGGAATACGGTATCGACTCTGACGGCTTCTTTGAACTGCCCGCGCTGCCGGAACGCGTTGCGGTCGTCGGGGCCGGTTACATCGCTGTCGAACTGGCGGGTGTGATCAACGGTCTGGGCGCTAAAACGCATCTGTTCGTGCGTAAACACGCGCCGCTGCGCAACTTTGACCCGATGATCACCGAAACGCTGGTCGAAGTGATGAATGCCGAAGGCCCTCAGCTTCACACCAACGCCATCCCGAAAGCAGTGGTTAAAAACGCCGACGGCAGCCTGACGCTGCAACTGGAAGACGGTCGCAGCGAAACCGTTGATTGCCTGATTTGGGCTATCGGTCGCGAACCGGCAACCGATAACTTCAATCTGGCGGCAACGGGCGTGAAAACCAGTGAAAAAGGTTACATCGTCGTCGATAAATTCCAGAACACGAATGTAGATGGCATTTACGCGGTGGGCGATAACACCGGCGCGGTAGAGCTGACGCCAGTGGCAGTGGCAGCGGGTCGTCGTCTCTCTGAGCGTTTGTTTAACAACAAACCGAACGAGCATCTGGACTACAGCAACGTTCCGACCGTGGTCTTCAGCCACCCGCCGATTGGCACCGTGGGACTGACCGAACCCCAGGCGCGCGAGCAGTATGGCGACGATCAGGTAAAAGTGTACAAATCGTCATTTACCGCGATGTACACGGCGGTGACCTCTCACCGTCAGCCGTGCCGCATGAAGCTGGTCTGCGTAGGACCGGAAGAGAAGATTGTCGGTATCCACGGCATCGGTTTCGGTATGGATGAAATGCTGCAAGGCTTTGCGGTAGCGCTGAAAATGGGCGCAACCAAAAAAGACTTCGACAACACTGTCGCCATCCATCCCACCGCGTCGGAAGAATTTGTTACGATGCGTTAAGTTTCGAATGCCCCTCCCCGGAGGGGCATTTTTTTACCCTTCATCAGTCGCTTTTAACCGAATGCTCTGATTTTTTGTCCGCTATTGTTGTAAATCACTCTGGCGATAACGGCTTATAAATCATCAAGTCACGAGATATACGCACTCGTTCCCCTCAGCCATAAATGTGAACCACCGCACACTTTGCACCCCGCGCACCGAAGCGAATGTCTACGCTTAAAAAACAGCCGGGCAACACCCGTATCTTTTACGACGCAATCCGGAGGTCCTTCTCATTATGCTCAACCAGAAACTGCAACACGTCCCTTCCGACGAAATGACGATCGAGGTTGATCTGATTTATGAAACGGATCCGCACGAGTTAAAGCTGGATGAAATGATCGAGGCAGAGCCGGAACCCGAGATGATTGAGGGGCTTCCCGCCTCCGACGCGCTTACGCCAGCCGATCGTTACCTCGAACTGTTCGAACATGTGCAATCCGCCCGAATCTTTGCCGACAGCAAAACCTTCCCGGACTGCGCGCCAAAGATGGAGCCGCTCGATATTCTGATCCGCTACCGTAAAGTCAGACGACACCGTGATTTCAACCTGCGACAGTTTGTGGAAAACCACTTCTGGCTGCCGGACGTGTGCTCCACGGAATATGTCTCTAACCCGGAAAATTCGCTGAAAGAGCATATCGACCAGCTCTGGCCCGTGCTGACGCGCGAGCCGCAGGATCACATTCCGTGGTCTTCGCTGCTGGCGTTACCGCAGTCCTACATTGTGCCTGGCGGGCGATTCAGCGAAACCTACTACTGGGACTCCTATTTCACCATGCTGGGGCTGGCGGAAAGTGGTCGCGGAGATCTCCTGAAATGTATGGCGGACAACTTCGCCTGGATGATTGAGAACTACGGCCATATTCCGAACGGCAACCGTACCTACTATCTGAGTCGTTCACAGCCGCCGGTGTTTGCCCTGATGGTAGAACTGTTCGAAGAAGATGGCGTACGCGGCGCACGGCGTTACCTCGACCATCTGAAGATGGAGTACGCATTCTGGATGGACGGCGCGGAATCCCTGGTGCTCAATCAGGCCTATCGTCACGTCGTCCGGATGCCCGACGGTTCGCTGCTTAACCGTTACTGGGACGATCGCGACACCCCGCGTGACGAGTCGTGGCTGGAGGATGTGGAAACCGCCAAACATTCCGGTCGCCCTCCCAATGAGGTGTATCGCGATCTGCGTGCCGGTGCGGCTTCCGGCTGGGATTACTCATCCCGCTGGCTGCGCGATACAGCGCGACTGGCAAGTATTCGCACCACCCAGTTTATCCCCGTCGATCTCAACGCCTTTTTGTTCAAACTGGAGAGCGCCATTGCCAATATTTCTGCGCTAAAAGGCGACCGGGACACCGAGGCTCTTTTCCGCCAGAAGGCCAGCGGCCGTCGTGCCGCCGTGAACCGTTACCTGTGGGATAACGATAATGGCTGCTATCGGGACTACGACTGGCGGCGCGAGCAGATGGCCCTGTTCTCCGCCGCCAGCATTGTGCCTCTGTATGTCGGCATGGCGACGCATGAACAGGCCGATCACCTGAGCAGCGCGGTCCGCAGCCGCTTACTGACGCCCGGTGGGATTATGGCGACCGAATACGAAACCGGCGAGCAGTGGGATAAACCCAACGGCTGGGCGCCGCTACAGTGGATGGCTATTCAGGGGTTCAAGATGTATGGCGATGATGCCCTTGGTGATGAGATCGCGCGTAGCTGGCTACAAACGGTGAACCATTTTTACCAGCATCATCATAAACTTATTGAAAAATACCATATCGCGGGCGGCACGCCGCGTGAAGGCGGCGGCGGCGAATATCCCCTGCAGGATGGGTTCGGCTGGACCAACGGTGTGGTGCGCCGCCTGATTGGATTGTACGGGGAGCCGTAGCGCCCCCGCTATCCGCGAATCTCCTTATAAATGGCGGTCTGAATCTTCAGCCATTTCTTGTTGTCCGCGCTGGGTTCAGCGCGGGCGCGTAATGTCGCCTGCTCAGCCTCATGTTTTTGGCTCGCCACGACCGCAGGCACGGTGCAAAAACGTTGCAGATACAAGGCGTGTTCGGCGGTCAGCGACGCGCCGTTCGACATGGCGTGTCCCAGGGTATTGATAAACCGTCGACAGGGTTTAGGCTCATCCATCTGCGAGGGATAACGGAGCAACAGCTGCAACACGTCAGTATTTCCCAGGGCAAAAGCCTGCTCGGTCCAGGCTAACTGCCAGTTCATCCCGCCCTGTAAAAACAGCGTTGTGATACGGGTGTCATTCCTGTCGATAGCCGCCCGCATGTTAAATGCATCCCAGGTGATCCCCTTTTGCGTGATGCTCTCCCGCGGGGAAGGGGCTTCCCGTTTCGGCTCATTCTTCACGATCTCAACACCCGGCGCGGCTGGCGGCTGTTGCGAACTGAATAACCAAATTCCGCCCCCCAGTATCGCCAGCACCATTACGCCAACGGCGCCCCACAGGGTGCCGGAGATCAGCTGTTCTCGCTCTTCAGCGGTACGTTGCGGCCGTTTGCGCGGGGGTTCTATCGTTTCACCGATCTCCTGCAGATCGCCACCCGTCGGATGATTTTTGTGCCGCGCGCGCTCCCAATACTGTTCCAGTTGCGCGTCATCGACAATCAGCAACGAGGCGGGATTCACCCGCGCACGCCCGCGCTCAAACGCCCGCTGTACCGGGCGGGTAATCTGCTGGTACTGGCAGGAAAGCAGCGTCAACTGCGCTGCCGTAAGTGGTTCACCGGCAATCACGCCGTTACGCGCCTGTCGACAGTCGTCGAGAAATTGCCTTAGCGTCGCACGGGGTTCAACAAACAGCGTCAGTACGGAGGTATCATCAAACACCCCGGCGTAGTGGCGGGCAAAGCTCTTTTTATCGACCACCATCAGCGCCAGCTCACTAAAGCACATTCCACTGAGCGCCTCCTGGTCGTCACCCTGCTTTATCCAGTGCCTGAGGCGATCGGCACCAAAATGCTGTTTTAAATACGCATTCAGTGACTGGCTGTCCGGCCAGACCTGCGCCACCAGTCCTTTTAAAACCAGCTCAATCGTACGAAGCTGGCGCTCTGCACGCCGTTGTTGGCTTTCATCGCTGGCGTCTACGTCTGTGAGATACGTCAGCAGCGGCTGGCACTGGCGCAGCTGTTCCAGCGCGGTGACGAAACGCAGCGCGGCAATGAGCTGATTCTCACTTACGGCCTGTCCGTTTTCATATTGCGGTACGCATTGCTGGAGATGGCGCAACCGTAGGGTAAACTGGCTGAGTTGCGCGTCATTCATATGCAGTCGTTTTGCGATGGCATTCCAGCCGCCGAGGTTCAAACGGGCCTGATCCAGTTGCTCCAGAAACCAGCGCGGATCTTTCCCCTCGGAGGCATGGACCCCTAACAACAGCAAAATTTCTACCGATGCGTGGCGGATAATACCCAGACAGTGCTCAAAGGTAGTGCTTGTCGTCTGTAAAACGCTGATCGTCATTATCATCCTTAATGTAAATAACGCCCACCAGGGGTAACACCGTTCACTTCAGCCAATGAATGAGGGGAAACACCGGGATTTGGTTCCCGGAGGGACGCCAAACCCGGTGGTCGCCCCGGATATCTCGGAACTAACGGTGTTACCTCCAGGGGAGTTCGTTATATTCATTTTAATTATCTGTTTTTATAGATATAACAAGTTAAACATATATAACAGTGACCACGACGTGAACATTGAGAAAATTATTCGGAGGTATGCTTGTGCCCGTACTGAAAACCTCTCGCCTGACCTGTCGCCCGATTGAGCCTGCCGACTGGCCCTTTTTTCTTTCGCTACAGCAACACCCTGACGTGATGCGCTATGTGGACGATGCGCGTAGCGAAGCAGACATTCGCGAGGCCTTCGACTCCCGATTGCCCGAATGGCAGCCTAGAAGCCCTCACTGGCTGTGTCTGATCCTTTGCGACAACGAAACGGGCAAGCCGCTTGGCATCAACGGTTATATTCATCGCGGGAAAGATTGCGCCGAAGTCGGGTTCCTGCTGGCTCCCGAGGCTCAGGGAAAAGGTTATGGGACTGAGTCTTTACGCGCCGTCTGCGACTATGCTTTTTCCGCGGGCGGTCTGCGGCGACTGACAGCCTGCGTCACCGCAGGCAATCAGGCTTCTCGCCAGTTGCTGGAAAAAACAGGATTTGTGCTGGAAGGGACGCTGCGCGAAAGCTACTGGTTGCAGCAACGGTGGCAGGATGACTGGCTCTTTGGCCTGTTAAAGCATGAGTGGCGCTGATATTCGCTCGCCGATGCTACTCCGGCGGACAACCTCGCCCGCCGGATCTCATCCACCCCACGCTTACAGGAACATGCCGCCTGACACTTCAATTCGCTGCGCAGTCATCCACCCCAGTTCATCACTGAGCAATGCGACAATGGCATCACCAATATCCCCCGGCAAGCCTGCGCGTCCCAACGCGGTTTGCGACGCAACGTAGGCATTCAGTTCTTTGTTGTCTCGCAGTCTGCCGCCGCCAAAATCAGTCTCAATCGCACCAGGCGCAATGCTGTTCACCGTGATCCCGCGCTCGCCCAACTCTTTGGCCTGATAGCGTGTCAGCACTTCCATCGCCCCTTTCATTGAGGCGTAGGCCGCGTACCCCGGCAGGGCAAAACGGGCCAGCCCCGTTGAGACATTCAGGATCCGTCCCCCATTTTTAATCAGCGGTAACAGGCGCTGGGTCAGGAAGAAAGGGCCTTTAAAATGGATGCTCAATAATTCATCAAACATGGCTTCCGGCGTGTCCGCAAACGGCGCATACAGGCCAATACCGGCATTGTTCACTAAATAATCAAACGTCTCGCGATTCCAGACACTTTTCAGTTGTGTTTTGACGTCGCGGGTGAATGTCGCAAAACTGGCAATATCACTGACGTTCAGCTGTATTGCCACCGCTTTCCTCCCTTTTCGCTCAATTTCAGCGACAACATCCAGCGCCGCCTGCTGCTGGCTATTCCAGGTGAAAATAATATCCGTTCCCTTGTCTGCCAACTTCAACGCCGCGTTTTTACCCAGTCCACGGCTGCCGCCGGTCACTAATGCGATACGTTGTGTCATAAGAAACCTCATTTCAGCTGTTGTGAAGATTGAGAAAGAGCTTATTAGGTGATAGAAAAATAATAAATATAGCCAGATGCGCATCACTGTTTCACACAGAACAACAATAGGCGGTCGGGATGGATAAAATTCACGCAATGCAGTTGTTCATCCGCGTCGCGGAACTGGAGAGTTTTTCGCGCGCCGCCGAGACATCCGGCCTCCCTAAAGGTAGCGTATCTCGCCAGATTCAGGCGCTGGAGAACCTGCTCGGGACGCAGCTACTGCACCGGACTACGCGACGCGTTCAGCTCACGCAGGACGGTATGGTCTATTACGAGCGCGCCAAAGATCTGCTGAGCAATCTTGATGAGCTGGACGGTCTGTTTCAGCACGACCCAAAAAGCATCAGCGGTAAACTGCGGGTGGATATGCCGGTGGGCGTCGCCAAAAACCTGGTCATGCCACAGCTCCCGCAATTTTTGCATCAGTATCCGGGGATTGAACTGGAGCTCAGCAGCAGCGACCGCCTGGTCGATTTAATTCGCGAGGGCTTTGACTGCGTCGTGCGCGTTGGCACGCTGAAAGATTCTGGATTGATCGCTCGCCCGCTGGGGAAGCTGTCGGTCATTAACTGCGCCAGCCCCCAGTATCTGGCGCGCTTTGGCTATCCGGAGAGTCTGGAAGATCTGGCCTCCCATGCGGTGGTGCACTACTCACTCAATCTGGGCACACGCCCGCAGGGTTTCGAAGTCGCAACGGCCAATGGAACGCAGTGGATTAAAACGGGCGGCATATTAACGGTGAACAGCACCGAGACCTATCATGCGGCTTGCCTGGCGGGTCTGGGCATCATTCAGGTGCCGCGCGTTGGGGTGCGCGATGCGCTGCGTGCAGGAACGCTCATTGAAGTGTTACCGCAATATCGTGCCGACGCCATGCCGGTTTCACTGCTGTATCCACACCGTCGCAACCTTTCCCGTCGGGTACATCTGTTTATGGCGTGGTTAACCGGCGTGATGAAAGGCTATGTGGATTAGCGTCTGGCCGTACTTTTCGGGAAGCCGCCCAGAGAGGCTATACTAACCCGATAGCAGACAAAAAAAGGACTATCGACCTGATGATGCAGGAAAATGACGTAAAACGCCCGGATCAGGAACTGGAGCACGACCCGATTCAAACCGTAGAGACTGACGCGCGTGAAGCGTCAGAGAAAAGCGGCAAAGCCCGCAAGACGCTAAAAACCGTCACCACGACAGCGCAAAAGTTCCAACGCCAGCCCGTGATTGCCCATCTACTCCGTGCAGCAGAACGTTTTAATGACCGACTGGGAAACCAGTTCGGCGCGGCCATTACCTACTTCTCGTTTCTGTCGATGATCCCCATTCTGATGGTGTCATTCGCCGCCGCCGGTTTTATTCTCGCGTCGCACCCCACGCTGCTCCAGGATATCTTCGAAAAAATTCTGCAAAACGTCAGCGATCCCACGTTAGCCGCCACGCTGAAAAGCACGATCAATACCGCCGTTCAGCAGCGTACTACCGTCGGTCTGGTCGGTCTGGGGATCGCGCTCTATTCCGGCATCAACTGGATGGGAAACCTGCGGGAAGCGATTCGCGCCCAGTCGCGGGACGTGTGGGAACGCACACCGCAGGATCAGGAAAAAATCTGGATAAAATACCTGCGTGACTTTATCTCCCTGATCGGTCTGCTGGTCGCGTTGATCGTCACCCTCTCCATCACCTCCATCGCCGGGTCCGCCCAGCAGATGATCATTTCGGCGCTGTATCTCGACAGCATCGAATGGCTGAAACCCGCCTGGCGGCTGATCGGACTGGCCATTTCAATCTTTGCCAACTACCTGTTGTTCTTCTGGATTTTCTGGCGATTGCCGCGCCATCGCCCGCGCAAGAAAGCGCTGATCCGTGGAACATTTATTGCCGCCATCGGCTTTGAAGTCATCAAAATCATCATGACGTGGACGCTGCCCGCGCTGGTGAAATCCCCTTCCGGCGCCGCATTTGGCTCAGTGCTGGGTCTGATGGCGTTCTTCTATTTCTTCGCCCGCCTGACGCTCTTCTGCGCGGCCTGGATTGCCACCGCGCAATACAAAGACGATCCACGGATGCCAGGCAAAACACACCGTTAAATCATTCATGGGGCTGATGAAAAATAAAAAATATCAGCCCCTCTCGCCATTTCAGAATATAAATCCAGTCCTTAACTTTTATTTAACCAAAAACCAGTTTTATTATCTAAGTTTAAAATTCTGTGAAGCATTTCATAGAAGCGAAATCGCTGGCCTAAAAATTATCCCCTTTTTGCCGCTTTTCTGAGCAAAATCCCATTTTGTTACATATTGAAATGTCTCTTTTGCTGTGCGTAATATGGCCATTCGTTCGCCAAAAAATAAGAAAATACTATGCAAGCAACCGCCACAACACTCGACAACGAGCAGGAACACACGCCGGTCAATTCGCGTAATAAAGTCGTCATCGCATCACTCATCGGTACCGCCATTGAGTTTTTCGACTTTTACATTTACGCGACCGCCGCCGTGATCGTGTTCCCCCATATTTTCTTCCCACAGGGCGATCCTGCGGCCGCCACACTACAGTCGCTTGCCACCTTCGCCATCGCCTTTGTGGCACGCCCGATTGGCTCCGCCGTATTCGGCCATTTTGGCGACCGCGTTGGCCGCAAAGTGACGCTGGTGGCTTCACTGCTGACAATGGGGATCTCCACCGTCATCATTGGCCTGCTGCCCGGTTACGCGACGATCGGTATTTTCGCCCCGCTGTTGCTGGCGCTGGCGCGTTTTGGCCAGGGGCTGGGACTTGGCGGTGAATGGGGCGGCGCGGCGCTGCTGGCGACGGAAAACGCGCCGCCGCGCAAACGCGCGCTGTACGGCTCCTTCCCTCAGTTGGGCGCGCCTATCGGTTTCTTCTTTGCCAACGGTACGTTCCTGTTGCTCTCCTGGTTACTGACCGATGAGCAATTCATGAGCTGGGGCTGGCGTGTACCGTTTATTTTCTCTGCGGTGCTGGTGATTATTGGTCTGTATGTGCGCGTCTCTTTGCACGAAACGCCCGTATTCGCGAAAGTCGCCGCCGCCAAAAAACAGGTAAAAATTCCGCTGGGAACCCTGCTGACAAAACATGTGCGCGTCACGGTGCTTGGCACATTTATCATGCTGGCGACCTATACGCTGTTTTATATCATGACCGTTTATTCCATGACCTTCAGTACCGCTGCCGCCCCTGTGGGCCTCGGTATGTCGCGTAACGACGTATTGTGGATGCTGATGATGGCCGTTATCGGATTCGGCGTGATGGTGCCGGTGGCAGGTCTGCTGGCAGATGCATTTGGCCGTCGTAAAAGCATGGTCATTATCACCACGATGATCATTCTGTTTGCGCTGTTCGCCTTTAAACCGCTGCTGGGCTCCGGTAATTCGGTGTTGGTATTCGCTTTCCTGCTGCTGGGGTTGAGTCTGATGGGGCTGACCTTCGGCCCAATGGGCGCACTGCTGCCGGAGTTGTTCCCGACCGAGGTACGCTACACCGGTGCGTCGTTCTCCTATAACGTCGCGTCGATTCTCGGTGCCTCTGTCGCCCCCTACATTGCTGCGTGGTTGCAGGCAAACTACGGTCTGGCAGCGGTGGGCATTTACCTGGCCTCGATGGCGGGACTGACGCTGATAGCGCTCCTGTTAACGCATGAGACGCGCCACCAGTCGCTGTAATGTGATTGCCGGATAAGCTGCAGGTTTATCCGGCATACAATGCTACTTCTTCATCTGCGACAGAATCGTCCGGCACTGGTTAGCATCGCCTTCAGACGGGGAAATCAGCGCCAGCAGCGCGGCAGCGGGGGTCACTAAGGTCGCCAGCACCGCGGCAACCGCGCCTCGTGCTATCAATGCACCGGCCTTCACGCCCGCCTGTGGATTCTTGAACGTTCCACGCACGTACAGCGGTGAACGCAGGGTAATGATACGAATCCCTTTACTCTCTGGATCGATGGTTAAATCAAGTTGTTCAGAGGCAAAACTGGCCGTTCCGATGACGTTAATCACCGCATTTTCTGTATCAAAAGCAAAAAGTTGTGGGCGTGCTACACCATTGGTAATGTCGAGATTCGCCGCCGCGCAATTCACTCGTACTTCGTCATCGCCAAATATTTGCCCAACAATAAAGTTACCTACGTTCAATCCAACAATTTCCATCAGATTCCGGCTGACCAGACCGTCGTTCATCAACAGTTTCAGATTGCCATTACTGTTGCCTAACAGCGCCGCGACGGAGTTCCCGCTGCCACGAATCTGGGCATCCCCGTTCATCTCGCCGAGGGTTTTTTGCATTAATTCCACGTCAGGCATCAATGCCTTGAGCTTGAGACGACGCGCCTGGATTTCCGCCCGCCCTCGCATGGGTTTCTTGTCCCCTTCCAGATGAATGTTGGAAACGATGCTGCCGCCCGCCAGACCAAATTTCAGCGGCTGCAGGCGCAAATCGGCGTTCTTCAGGATGATGTGTGTGGAAAGATCGCGAATCGGCAGGCTGCTACCGTGCTCAATGCGTCGCCCCTTAAAACGCACATCGGCATCCATCACATCCCATTTATCGGTTTCAAAACGGTCATAAGGCAGGACTTTGCCCGCAGGCTGAAGGTCTTTCTCACCTTTGCGTTGTTCAGTTCGGCTCCCCTTGCCGGAGTCCACGCCAATCAACGGGCCGAGATCGGCCAGCCGAAGCTGGCGCGATTCCACATCGCCTTCCAGTTTTGGTCGCGGCTTGCCAGTGGTATACGTCAGCGAGCCATGAACATCGCTGTCGCCAATCCGCCCGTTAAAGTTGCGATAATCAAAGACAGAGGATTTCTCCGTGTCGATTTTCGCCACCAGCCGCCCGTCCGTTTCAAACGGCGGGGTGTCGGGCAGCAGTACGCCTGTCAGGTCGTATAATTCACCCAGCGAATCACCGGAAAATTTGAGCTGCAGATCGACCCCGCCCATCCTGCCGGGATCGTTCACTACGCCTACCAATGCCACGCGGGTGTTGCCCGATCGAAAGTCGGCTTGCACCGGGAACGGCGTGCCTTCGCTGCGTAAGGCCAGCATACCGCCAATTTTGCCTGTTCCGGTAAGCGGCTCGCCGTTGTAGCGCCCCTGCACCTTCAGGCCAAAAACATAATCCTCAACCCTGGCGGTGTTGTTGTTATCCTTCGCGCCCGTCACTTCGCTAAAGGGCAGCGGTTTGCCCAGCGGATCGACCAGGATCTCGACGTCAGCTTTGCTCACCTGGTCGTTGATCGCGATACGGCCTTGATCAAACAGAATATTATCCAGCCGGAAAGACCAGCCCGACGGCGGCGCAGGCGGATCGTTGCGATCGTCGCCCGCCACATTAAACGTCCAGTTATTATTTTGTTCAGACAGGCGAATGAGGCGTGCATCCGGTTTCACCAGTTTGATCCACGGAAGCCAGACGGTTTTGGTCAATAACGCTAAAGGCGCCAGCGTGGCTTCAACGCGCGGCAGGTGCACCATGGTGATATCCGGGATATCCGGCGGATTACCGAGAATAATGTCTTCTGCGTGGACGTGCGGCCACGGAACCCAGCTACGCCAGCCCGTTTCCTGCGGCTGGCGTTCCCACACCACCCCGAGGTCGCCCCGTATGGCGAAGGGTCGATTGAGTTCAGTAGAGACTTTCTGGTTGATGGTCGGTTTGAGGCGATTCCAGTCAAATGTCGCGATCAGAATGATGAACACAGCGATCAACAACAAGAAAGTCCCTGATATTGCAGCCGTTATTTTGCCTGCTTTCGTCATACTTTACGTCCTCGCTTCTGTCCTTGCCTGTCCTAAAGATAGTCCAGCAGGCGAAAAAGGAGGCAGGCAGTGTCCGGGAATGCCGCGTCAACCACGCGACATTACGGGAAACAGCCCATCATTACAGCGTCAAAATCACCTCTTCGAGCGTGTCCAGCGCGACCGGGCGCGACAAGAAATAGCCTTGCGCGGCAAACGCAGGCGAGTTCTGCACATCGCGCCACTCTTCCAGTGTTTCAACACCTTCGACAATGACGCCACGGCAATAACGGTTCATCAGTTGCAGCAGCAAAGTGAACAGATTTCGCCCTTCTGGGGTTTGTCGCAGCATGACAAACAGATCCCTGGCGACTTTGATGTAGTCGTAACGCACTTCACTGAGCGCGGAGAAGTTTGCCATTCCGGTCCCAAAGTCATCCAGCCAGAGCGGGCCAAACTCACACATTGAGGCGAACGATGAATCTTTTGGCAGGCGGATGTGCTCTACCAGCTCGAAGCGCAGCCAGGGCAGGCGTTCAATCGTTTTCAGGATATCGCTTTGTTGGCGCATGGCGATCAGCGTCGGACCGTCGACGTTCACCGAGGCCAGTAAATCATGCTGTCTGAAAAAGCGTTCATTCTTTTCCAGCAGAGCGAGCTGCTCTTTTACAACATCGATACGGTGTCGCACCGTCACTTCGGCAAAATAGCGATCCGGGGCCAGACGTTGAGCGGGATTATCAGGGTGAGTCACCACCGTCAGCAGTTCGACAGCCATCAATCGTCCGCTGGTCTGATAAATCGGTTGATAGGTATAAGCCCGCTCGCACTGCAGCCAAAAGCGCCGCTCCTGCAAGCTTTCGATGCTTGCATCAGGAATGCTTAGCTGCTGGATAACCTGCTTTATCATCTCAGATGTCCTGTGTGTGAGAGTGTGACTGCCCGGACTCGTCAAAGGTTATCGGCGCTTCAACGGAGAACTTTATGTTCAGTCCCTTGCAAAATAAAAAACAGATCGCCAAAAAATCAGCACAGAATACGCGTTGGCTCAAAAAAATAATGGAACGTTGTTTTAATATAGTTGACCACTAAACACCCACAGCGCACACTACCGCTACTATTTTCAGAGCAGGTTCACGACTATGTCCAAAAAGATTGCCGTGATTGGCGAATGCATGATTGAGCTGTCACAGAAAGGCGCAGACGTTCAGCGCGGATTCGGTGGCGACACGTTGAATACATCCGTTTATATCGCCCGCCAGGTCGATTCTGCGGCATTATCCGTTCACTATGTCACGGCACTGGGCACTGATAATTTCAGCCAGCAAATGCTGGAATCCTGGCAGGGTGAAAACGTCGACACCTCCCTGACGCAACGCATGGAGAACCGTCTGCCGGGCCTCTACTACATTGAGACCGACAGCACCGGCGAGCGCACCTTCTATTACTGGCGTAATGAAGCCGCGGCAAAATTCTGGCTGGAGAGCGAGCAGTCTGCCGCGATCTGCGAGGAGCTGGCGACATTCGATTACCTGTATCTGAGCGGCATCAGCCTTGCGATCCTGAGTCCAACCAGCCGCGAGAAGTTATTGACCCTGCTGAGCGAGTGTCGCGCCAACGGCGGAAAAGTCATTTTTGACAACAACTACCGTCCTCGCCTGTGGGCAAGTATTGAAGAGACGCAACAGGTGTACCAGCAGATGCTGGAATGCACCGACATCGCCTTCCTGACGCTGGATGATGAAGACGCGCTGTGGGGCGAAAAACCGGTTGCGGACGTGTTTGCACGCACCCATGCGGCGGGCGTACAAGAAGTGGTGGTGAAACGCGGTGCGGACTCTTGCCTGGTCTCGATCCAGGGTGAGGAACTGATCGACGTCGCGGCGGTGAAACTGCCGAAAGAGAAGGTGATTGACACTACCGCTGCGGGCGACTCCTTCAGCGCAGGTTATCTGGCGGTGCGTTTGACCGGCGGCACTGCGGTTGATGCGGCAAAACGCGGGCACCTGACGGCCAGCACCGTTATCCAGCATCGCGGGGCAATCATCCCGCGCGACGCGATGCCTCAGTAATGCGCATTATCAGGCCTACAAGAGCGTAGGCCTGATAAGTATAGCGCCATCAGGCATCACACCATCGCCGGATAAGGCGTTAACGCCTTATCCGGCCTACCTGTCTACCCTGTCTACTGTGCCGCCGGAATGTCGGTCACTTCCGGATGCGACTCATCCATTTCTACGCTGGTCGTGGCTGCCGCTGAGGCGACAGGCGCCATGATTTGATCCCATGTTGCCTGTAAATCCTTCATATTGAACTCTGGCTCGCCTTTCGGTTGCAGCAGAATCAGTGCCATATCCTGCGATAACTGCTGGCGGAGATCCTGGTTCAGCATTTCAACGGTGAGGCTGTTGAGGAAGTCCTGACGCAGCTTCTGATACTGCTCAGGCGCGATATCCACCACCTGATTTTGCAGCGAACGCATACGCTGGCTAATCAGGATGTCAGTATCGGTACGCGCATAGGTCGCAAACAACTTCTGCAATTCCAGACTCTTTTGCGCCACCAGCGCGTTAAATTCCTCTTCCGGCAGGCCATCGTTGCGAACTTTCGCCAGCTCACGCGCCACCATCCCCAAATTCGCATTCAGCCTGTCGTTGGCTGACTCGATGTTGATCGCGCACTGGGCGCGCAGGAACAGTACCCGGCAGTCGAAGCCGAGGCCAATTTTGGCGTTGTTCTTGCTCAGCGCCTGCTGTATATGCCAGAACAGCGCTTCACGGGCTAAATCGGCACGCCAGTAACGCAGCAACGCGGCAGACTCGCGGATAGGCTGCCACGGCGCGTCCCACATAATGGAAAGACGATCCTGGCGTACGGCATCCGTCATAATACTGACCGCTTCCGCACGCAGCGGCGAAAGGGTCGATACTGGCGCAGGTGTTTCACGCTTACCTTTTAACTCGCCAAAGGTTTTGTTGATTTGCTCGGCAACCGAACGCGCATCAACGTTGCCAACAATAATCAGCGTCATCGTGTCCGGGGTGTACCATTTCTGGTAGAAATCTTCAATTTTCGCCGCATCGACCGGCTGTTTCAGCGGGTCTGCGGGGTCATGGCCTAACAATGCCGACCCTTTCAGACGATAGCGCCACCAACCTTCTTTGGTGTCCATCGGCCAGGTCGTGACCATATCTTCGCTGCTCAGCGCGTGATTCACCGTTTCCGGCGTGATCGTCAGCTTACCTGAGACGTTGGCCAGGTAAGAGAGTGCTTCTTTAAGCAGATCGTTACGGCTATTTGGCAAGCTGAGGTTATACAGCGTGGAATCGTAAGAAACGATAACCGGTGGCATCGGGCGTTTAGGATCAAACCCCTGCTGCCAAAGTGAACGTGCTTGCGTGGCCTCCAGGCCGCCGCTTTGTGTCAGCGCAATGCGCGGGATGGCATGGCTGAAACCGCTCTGTTGTGTACTCTCGGCGAGAGAACCGGTATTGACCAGCAGGCGAACCTCAATTCGGTCGCTGGGGCGCTGCGGAGTGGCTAACACTTGCCACTGTAAACCATTTGCCAGCGTCCCCTGTTGCCATGCTGGATCGGGCTGGAGCGCATCAGCCTGCACATAGCCGGCAGCGGCCATCATCAGCAAACCGCCCGCTAAAAGTCGAATTTTTGTGCCCTGCATGTGAACCCCTGATCAACAATCCTGGTAATAAAAAGACAATCCTGAAAAAGGCTTATCTGAATATGACGTTAAAAACACTTCGTGTTAGACCGCAAAAACATGGAAATGTCACGGATGAAGTGTAAAAAAACCGAAGCGCCCGGTAAGGCGATTCTGGTGCAGGGGTCAATTATGCGCAAACACCCGCAGTCCTGGAAGGGACTGCGGGCATTAGTGGTGAGATTAAGAGGATATTTCGTGCGATTTGCCTTCCGACGCACGATTATTCAGCACATCGTCGAGTTTTTTGTGGTCCAGTTCTTTCACCCATTTGGCAACCACGACTGTCGCCACGCCGTTACCGACCAGGTTGGTCAACGCACGGGCTTCAGACATAAAGCGGTCGATACCGAGGATCAGCGCCAGACCCGCAACCGGTAAATGCCCGACGGCGGAGATGGTGGCAGCCAGAACGATAAAGCCACTTCCGGTAACCCCGGCGGCCCCTTTCGAGGAGAGCAGCAACACCACCAATAGCGTTATCTGATGGAAAATATCCATATGGCTGTTCGTCGCCTGCGCGATAAACACCGCCGCCATGGTCAGATAGATGGATGTGCCATCCAGGTTGAATGAATAGCCGGTTGGAATAACCAACCCGACGACCGACTTCCGACAGCCCAGTTTTTCCATCTTGTCGAGCATACGCGGCAACGCAGACTCGGAAGAAGAGGTCCCCAGTACAATCAGCAGTTCTTCACGGATGTAGCGAATAAATTTGAAAATGCTGAAGCCGGTTGCGCGGGCGATCCCACCCAGCACCACCACCACGAACAGGATACAGGTGATATAGAAGCAGATGATCAACTGCCCTAACTGCACCAGCGACCCCACGCCGTATTTACCGATGGTAAAGGCCATCGCGCCAAACGCACCGATAGGCGCCAGACGCATGATCATATTGATGATGCCGAAGATGACCTGCGAGAAGCTTTCAATCACGTTGAAAATCATCTGCCCCTTGCTGCCCAGGCGATGGAGAGCAAAACCGAACATCACGGCAAACAGCAAGACCTGCAGGATGTTACCACTGGCAAATGCACCGATAACGCTGCCCGGGATGATATCCATCAGGAAGCCCACGATCCCCTGGTCCTTCGCCTGCTCAGCGTAAATCGCGACGGCTTTGGCATCCAGAGTTGCCGGATCGACGTTCATCCCGGCGCCAGGTTGCACCACGTTAACAATGATGAGGCCGATGATCAGCGCGATAGTACTGACGACTTCAAAGTACAGCAGCGCAACCGCACCTGTGCGGCCAACGGCTTTCATGCTTTCCATACCTGCAATGCCGGTCACGACAGTACAGAAGATGACAGGAGCGATGACCATCTTAATGAGCTTAACGAACGCGTCGCCAAGCGGTTTCATTTGAGCGCCTAATTCAGGGTAGTAATGGCCAAGGAGTATACCAATGGCGATTGCCGTCAGGACCTGAAAGTAAAGGCTTTTGAACAGAGAGGTTTTCATAGGGTGTCCTTGAAGTAAAAACCACAGGCCTTGTAAGGTTATGATTGACCTGCGGCCTTAAAATAACACCCCGACAACATGACAGAAATGTACCTGGATCATAATTGAAACAAAAATGTTAAAAAGTTTGAACTGGCTCGCACAAGCCCGACCTTTTTTAACTTTTGTAATCAGGCGATACGTCCTTCAGGTAGCGCTCTTCAAACACTTCCGCAGGAACAGGGCGAGCAAATAAGAAACCCTGCGCCACTTCGACACCCGCTTGTGCCAGCCAGTCACGCTGCGCTTCCGTCTCCACGCCTTCTGCAATCATCTGTAAATTGAGGCTACGCGCCATCAGGATAATTGCGGTGACCATGCTGTTATCTTCCGGTAGCCCATCAACAAACATTTTATCGATTTTGAGCACATCGACCGGCAGCGACTTCATGTGTTGTAGCTGGCGTAACCCCGCGTATCCCATGCCAAAATCGTCCAGCGCAATACGGACGCCCGCGTTGCGTAATGGGCGCAAGATCGCCACCGCAGCATGAGGATCGTCAATCCGGCGGCTTTCTGTCACCTCCAGAATCAATGTGCCCGGCTCAATGCGGTAACGGTTTAACAACTCCAGCAGATCCGACACCATACTCGGGTGCATGAGCTGCAACGCAGAGAGATTCACGGAAAGCGGCATCATCTGACCGCGCTCTTGCCAGGCCGAAAGCTGGCGGCAGGACTCTTCCAGCACCCAATGGCCGACCGTCACCATCAGGCCACAGGATTCAATGCGTTCAATCAACCCTTCAGGCAGTTCCCAGGTTCCATCCGGCTGCTGCATACGCAACAACGCTTCTGCGCTCAGCACCTTGCCGCTGGACATCTCCACCTGCGGCTGTAACCAAATGGAGAACTGGTGATTATCCAGCGCGCTAAGAATGTCGCTCTCTTCAGTCAGGCGTTGCTGCGCCAGTTCCATCTGTTTCGGATCAAAGAACTGAATTTGATTTTTGCCTTTTCGCCGCGCGGTAAAGGCGGCGGACACCGCGCGACCGTACAGCTGTTCTGCGCTCAGATCGCCATAAAACATCGCGACGCCAATGCTGCAGCTGGGGCGCAGTTGTATGCTTTCGATCGGCAGCCGCTCATTAATAATAGTGAGCACTTGCTGACCTAATGTTATCGCATGCCACGGTTCTTTGACGCCGTGGGCGATGATCGCAAAGTCGTAACCGCTGACCTGGGTGAGCACCATTCTCGGCGCCAGCACGGATTTCAACTTTTCCACCAGCGTCAGCAGCAGGATTTCCCGCTGCGTCTCTTTAAGAACGCCAGCGGTATCCCGCAGTGTTTCGCACGTCACAATCATCAATGCCGTTGTCTGTTGGCGCGCTACCACCTGCTCCAGCATTCCCATCAGGAACGCTTTATTCGGCAACTCTGAAACCGGAAAACGCATCGCGTTGTCCGTTTGTTCTTCGTTGTAACGCAGCAAAATCTGTTGGTTCCGGTTGTAACTGCGCACCAGCATGCCAATTTCATCATCCTGATGCAGGCGTGGCAGCGTCAGCTGATGCCCGATCAGGTCTTCTTGCGAAACATCATTGAGCTCACGCGCAATGTTACGTAGCGGATGCAAAATCAGGCGGTTCACACACCAGGAGATGGCCACCGTGAGCACCAGCGACAAAAGTAAGTAAATGGTCACTAACGTGGAGACGGTGCTGATGACGAACTTATACATGCGGAACGAATCGGCCTGTAGCACCAGATACGCCAGCGGCTGCGGGTTAGCCGGACGTTCAAGCGAGTAAACCGGCAGCGAGATCTGTACCGGCAGCTCGAACAGGCGCGTGATCATGACAGGCACCGGGCGCTCGGGAATAAAGCTGATGCGCAGCGCCTGAAACTGATTAGGCAACACGACATCGGCGCGGCTGACCACCCCGGCAGGTTTAATACTGACAAGAATGGACTCCGCTTCAGGGATATCGGCCTTGAGAATTGCCGCAGATAAAGGTTCCCGAACAGAGCGAGCGATGCTTTCCAGTTGCGTAGCCGTGTTATAGCGGTTCTGCTGTACCAGATGAAACAGCAAAACGGTGCAAAATATAAAAACGAACACCATGACAACGGCCGCAACCATCGCCATCTGCTTAATTGTTAACGAGCGACTGACGCGCAAATTGACTCTCCAGGGATATCTTTAAAAGCCGCCAGAGTATACCCGATCGTGACGGCATTAAGAGAGGCGGTATCTGAAAACTTACCAGTCGGCGTAAGGCACCAGCGGCTGTGGCGGCAAATCCATATCGCCCTGCCAGCCTGCGGCAGAATACCGCGCATACAGCAAGAAATGGCTTGGGGTGTAGTCCTTCGCCTCCTGAATATCTACTGCCGTTCCGATAAACCAGTTCGAGGTGACGCGACGTTCGATCAGCGCCCGCGCCGTGTAGCCAAAGCCCTGGCTGCTACCGCCATCGTTGGTCTGGGTGCGGGCTTCATCTTGAAAATCTTCTGGGATCAAATTGATCAGTGGGTAACGCGGCATCGTCTTGGTGCGCGAATGCGACCATGACACGGAACCGCCCAGCTCCCACGACCAGTGCTCTGTGCGTTGGCGCCACATCACCGGTACGGCGAATGAGAGATACTCTTGCGGGCTGTAGTAACCGCCCTGACCCAGCGAGTATCCGCTCAGGTCTTTGTCGTAGTGCCAAATCATGTTGTTCAGACCGATGGTGACACGACGGTTATTCTCGTTAATGATCTTGTAGTAATAACCGGTCATCCAGCGCACGCGCCAGTTGTCTTCCACATTCTGCCCGGTGAGCTGATCGCCGGTCAGCGACGCCCAGACGCCGTTCGCTTCGCCTTTGTCATAGCTGAGGCTGACTCCGCCTCCGTCCGCACGGACGCCGCCCCATGTTTTGTTGGTATTACTCGGCGCATCTTTCTGCCCGCCAAAGGCCAGCAGCGAACTGGAGATAGGACGACGGTGCGCGTTCAGGGTGTAGCCCAACGGACCGATATCGTTGCTGTAACTCACGCCCCCCACGACATCAACAACCTCGAAGCCCATTGGCGTGGTGCCAATATCCCAGCTCCAGGTGTCATTCGCCCAGCCAACGGCGACGCTGGCGCCGCGATCGGACTGACTGCGGCTGCCGCTACAGTCGGACAAGGTACAAGTCCCCCAGTTGTCATCGTATTGCCCGTTGGCATCATCAGAGAAGCTGCCAACGTTTATGTTGACCATGTCGGTACGAAAGAACATGCGCCCGTCGGAATACGGCGCATCCACATGCAGCATGGTGGTGTGCGCTTTCAGGTCAGAATACCCGCCGGTGCCGCTCGATCCCCAGTAATCATGCTCAAGGGTGACGTTGAGATCCTGCTGACGATATAAATCCGCCGCATCACTACGTACGCCGCGTTTCAGCCAGTCGTCTTTCTCATCGTTGCGCGTCAAACGGGTAAATGTATCGTTATCCTCGGGACGCGTTGGCGTGATCCCCGCAGCGACCATCGCATCTTGGTAGGTGTCGAGCGCCTGCTCTGGTTCACCTGCCTGCGCCTGAATCGCGGCGGCATCACGCAGTACCATCGCATTTTCCATCGATGGCGGCTGCGATTTCGCCTGCGGCACAATTTTATTGAACGTCTGCTGCGCGCTCGCGGTGTCGCCCAACTGCATCTGCGCCAGCGCGATACGACGCTGCATGTTGATAGACGGTGTTTCTCCGGCTTCTGCAGCAGGCAATTTTGCCAGTTCGGCGCGTGCCGCCGCGTTATCTCCTTGAGCGATAAACACTTCCGTCAAACCAAGATGGGCATCAACGTTATTCGGCTCGCGCGCCAGAACCGCCTCATACGCCGCGCGCGCGGTCGTGTATTCCCGGCGCTGCTGCGCCCAGTCGGCAAGCGTTAAATCAATACGTGTGGAGGCCGGTTGCTGTCGGAGTAACTCTTCCGCTTCCCGCTCTTTGCCGCTGTCACGCAGACGGTTAGCGGTTTCCAGCACCTGATTGCTTTGCAGCCGGTCTGCCAGTTCCTGAATGTTGCTGTTCCACTGGCTGCGCGGCAGGCTGTTAATATGCGCCATTGCCGCACGACCCTGATCGTTACCGGAGAGGTAAAGTCCGTAGGCATAGACCTGTTCTGGATCATTGGGTTTCTGGCGCGCCAGCGCGCTCATTTGCGCATCGGCCTGGCTGCGCTGTCCGGCGTTCCACAAATCGCGTGACAAACGATAAGTGACCCAGACGCTCCCCGGATCCATTGCCAGTCGGCGACGGTGTAGTTCAGCGGCCTGCGCCCAGCTTCCCTGATTTTCCAGCGCTTCTGCCTGCTGCGCCAGGCGATCGTTTTCCAGGCTGCGCTCAATGTCATCAATGCTGCGACGCTGGCTGGCGGAGAGCGAGGCGATAAATGCCGAGGCTTTCTCCGGAGATTGCTGCCGATAAATATTCGCTAACCCGCGCACCGCGTTGCTGTTACCGCTGTCCATGCGCAGCGTTTGTTGATAGTACCGTTCGGCGGCGGCGTAATCTTTGCGCGCCATCGCCACATCACCCAGCCCCAGAACAGCGTAGCTGTCGGTGTTATCAATGCTTCTCGCCTGCTGATAAAGACGCTCTGCCTGGTTCGGATTATTGGCTTTCAGGGCGGCGTCACCCTGCTGAATCGACAGCCAGTAACGGTTCACTTTCAGCAGACTTTCCCACTTGTCACGGCTGCTGCTTTGCGGGTCCATCTCAAGGGCTTTCTGAAATTGCACCACGGCGCGCGCGCGATCGCCACGCTGTGAATAGGCCTGACCCAGCGCGCCAACGGCTTCGCTGTCGTTATGGTTTGCGCTGACCGCCTGCTGTAATTCCGTCACGGCTTTGCCGCCTTGTCCGGCGTCAACCGCAGCCATCCCCTGGGCTCTTGCTCTGAAAGCGGGATCGGCCAGCTGTTTTTGTTGATCATTCAGCTTGCCGCGCGCCGCATTGACGCTGTCGCCTTCGCTGAACACCGTCAGGTACTTTTGCAGTGCCTGCACGCTGGATTCACTCGCTGGCAAGTCTTTGATCTGCTTATACCAGATATCCGCCGCTGCGTTGCGTCCGCTGTTGGATTTCGCCATCTGTTCTAATACCGCAAACCCTTCTTCGCGCCGCCCGTTGTCAAACAGCAGCTGCGCCAGTGAGTTTTGTAAACCGTTGTTGCCCGGGTTGCTGGCATTGATTTTTTTGAGCTGATTAATGGCGTCATTGCGCCGCGCGGGTAATTTCGCCACCGTCGTCCAGTATTCGACGGCCAGTTCACCGTCCGGCGGATTCCCCTTGAACAGCTTATCGTAAGCGGCAATCGCTTCTTCCGGATGCCCGGTGGTGGCCTGCAGACGCGCCTCCTGCAAGGACTGTCTTCCCTCCGGCGTGGAGAGCAACATGGTCGTGCGGGACGATTTATACGCGGTGGAGCTCGGCGCTAACTGGGAGAGTCGGTCGAGCTGTTTCTGTGCCCCTGCGATATCGCCCTGACGCAGTAAATAGCGAAAACGGGCGGCAATCACGTCCGGATTATTCGGGTTCATCAGTTCCAGACGGTACAAAGACTGGCGCACCAGATCTTCACGGTGCGAGGCTTCGCCGAGCCGCACCTGCTCCAGCAGTTGCTGCTGCGCGGAAGGCGCAGCATGAACCATCGGCATTAACGTCAGGCCGAGCGATATACTGAGTAAACTTAGTGTGAACTTGCGCATTCCTGGCCCCAGTCAGGTAGTAACTCACCACGAAGGGTGAAGCGAAAACGATGCTGATCCCAGCCTTGTCCAAATAGGGTCAGCACGTAGCTGTAATAGGCATCGCTGCCAGGAAAGTCGTCGGTCACACGCTGTCGCTGCACCGCTGTCGCATCGCGGTTTTGCAGGAAAGGCAGCATAGCGGCAGAGAAGCCCACCGGGCCATTGCCCTGTGCTTTGCCGCTGGCGACGTCCACTTTCTCCGGTGGAAGGCCGTTTTTTGTTGTCAGGGTAGCCATCGATTTAAATCGCGCGAGCAGACGCGCTTTTTGCGGATCGCCATCATGCAGCATGCCCGCCCACATATAAACGCGAATGGCATCGTAGCTGCTGACCAGCGTTTTTTCCGGCTTCAACTGCCAGCCTTTATTTTTCTCATAACGCACCCAGTCCGGCGAAAAACCTTTCGGGGCCGTTTCCAGCAGCAGGCGCAGATTGGTTTCACGCAGGGTGGTCCACGGCGCGCCAAAACGGGTAAAGTACTGCGCCAGTTGCGGCGGCAAATAACTGGGATTAAAACGCCAGCTTGCCGTTTCCGCGAAACCGACTTTACCCGGCAACAGCATGGAACCCAGCCCCGGCACGGTGACCACTTCCTCACGGGCAATGCGTTTTAACAGCGCAGTGCCGATGTCGGTATAGCGCGGCGCTTTCCACAATCTTCCCGCTTCCAGTAAAGACCAGACAATCCAGACATCGGCGTCAGACGCAGAGTTAGCGTCCAGCACGCTCCACGTTTTCGGATCTTTTTGCCCCCAGAGCCAGGCGGGCAGGTGCTCCTGCAAAGAACCCTGCGCGAGGTTGTTCTGCGTCCAGTCCAGCAGTTGATCAAACGCCGGGCGGTCATTCGCGGCGAGGGCAAAGAACATCGCGTAACTTTGCCCTTCCGAGGTGGTGATTTTACGCGCGTCGCTGGGATCGATTACCCGCCCTTGCTGGCTGATGTAATCTTTTTTGAACTGTGTCCAGGCAGGCCATGTGCAGGCTGCCTGCACATTCACGGCGGCCACCATTAACACCGTTAACGTCCATCCACGAAGCGCGTTCATCGCTAATTACTCATTGTCCGGATCAAGACGGCGGCGACTAATGATGCGCAGCAGACGCCACAGCACCCAAGCCAGAAGCACGACGCTCACCGCCGCCAGAATGGCCAGCAGTACCGGGTGATTCGACAGGGCATACCACAGACGTTCAAACCACGGTAAATGCCCGACGTAGTAAACATCCCCGACCCGCAGGCTGTTAACACCGGATTCACGAATTACCGAAACAGAACCAAACATTGCCGCCCGTTTTCCGCTGTCGTTCATCGCTTCGTTCAGTAACGTATAACCGCGCGGGCTGTCGGCCAGCAGCGCAATCACACTTCGCTGATCGTTAAACGGCGACTGGAAGCCCACCACGGCCGCCATGGGGCCAGAGGAGGTCAGGGTCGTACGCACATCCGCCGCACGATCGGCCATATCCGGCATAATGCTCGGGAATGTGGTCTGGCGCGTCGGGGTGTTTACCCAGCTCTGCGTCGCCTGCACCAGCAGATCGATTCGCTTCTCATCTTTCAGCTTATCGGGAATGGAGCCGATTAACATGATGTCAGCGTCTTTGCCCTGAATCTGGCTGCTGTCGTCGGTGATGTTCAGGTTAATTGACGGGAAGCCGGTTTGCGCCCCTATCGTCCCGGTCACATCCAGCAGCGTTTCCATCTGCGCTTCGTTCGGGGTTTTCGGCATGACCATGATGGTTTCGGACAGGTCAGCCATACGGCTGAACGGGAAACCCGCATTCGCGAAAGCACGCAGGTCCGGCATCGCGATAAAGTGGTAATACTTCGAGAAGTCGATAGTGGAATCGTCGCTGATCACGACATGGTTCTGTACCGGTTGGAAAGTGATGCAATTATCAACCGATCCCCCCGGCATCGGGTTCATATACTGGAAGTCAAAGCGCAGCTGGTTCATCGCGCCCAGTTTCAACGCCGGGATCGCGACATCTGTTTTGCCGTCCAGAAGCCCTTGCAGGACAGGCAGACGCAGCAACAGGCGATTGCTTTCCTGCGCGCTGTTCAGGCTAAACGCTTGCAGGAACTGGTTATTCAGGCTGATATCCATCCGCGAACTGTCTTTCTGCGGCGGCGTGGTGTAACGGTAGTTGAGGTTCATATCAATACCGGTACTGCGTAACAAATAAAGATCCGGCGGCAGGTTCAGCGACACGTTGATCGGCGCAGGCTCCAGCCCTGTTGACTGTAACTGCTCTTCATAGGTTTTCAGCTCGCCAAAGGTCACCGCGCGGTCAGTACGCACCCAGTTCGGCGCGTCATAGGGCTGACGGGCCAGCAGCGGTTTCACTTCATTCACCACCACGCTATTGCCACGGAACAGAATATTCCCCTGCGCAATCCCCTTCGCTGCCTGCAACAGGTCTTTGTCATCACGGCCAAAGACCACCAGCAGTTTCACATACGGGTTATCCGGATGGTTAATCATCTCGATCACCGGCGCGTTCACCGCCGGATGATCGCGCAGGAAGTCTGGGCGTTTGTCGTTAGTGGCAAACACAATCGCATTACGATCCGGCAATTTGTTATACATCACCGGGAAGTGCTGACCGCGCCAGCCCGCACGCGAACCAAACCAGGAGGAGACGATCGACGCCGCCTGTTGCAGCGCCTTATCCGGTGATTGTGCGAACACCATCGGCAAGGTAACAGGACGATTATCTCGCGGGTCAAAGAACGGGATCGGGAAGTGCGAGAGATCGTTGTTTACCGGCAGTGTCTGGTAGGTCAGGTCCAGTACGCTACTGCGGCCGACATCCAGCCACAATGTGCTGCTGGCCGGGTTTTCACAGACATCGCGGTAGTGCCCAACAAACTCCAGGCGCACCCGGTTAAAGTCGGTAATAAACAAAGGGTTGATCGGCATCTGGGCCAGCGTTTTTTTGCCCAGTTGCTCTTTGGTGACAGGCAATACGCCCATCAATTCATCATTCAGGTAAACCTTTAGCTGCGACTGTATCGGCAACAGCGACGGCGAAGGGGTGTACTCGAGGTTCAACACCGCTTTCGAGACCACTTCATCGCTGCGCATACCGAACTCAATACCGCCGTTCGGATTGACGCCACGCAGAACCATGCTGCCCGGCGGCGGCGCAATTTGCGCAAAGGTGAGCTTCACATCGCGGGAAGGCGCATTCTGCGCGACAATCGGCGCGTTTGCCCCCGCCACACCCGGCATCACCTGTCCGACGGGCTGATTTTCATCTGCCGGCGCAGGCACAGCTGGCGCCTCTGCTGGCTCAGCATTTACCAGTGGTTGCATTGCAGGCGTTGCCTGCGTCATGAAAGCAGGGAAAGCGCTCATCCCTATTGCCACTGCACAAATCCAGGAAAGTTTTCTTTTCATCGCGTTATCATCATTGTTGAGCCATAACCTGATCCGGCTGTTGCACCGCCACGCCCCGCTCCGGGCGACGTGGAATAAACGACACAATCCAGGAAACCAGCGTCGTCAGAGACCGGAAAATTACTTTGACGGAAGACGGGGCAAACTCGGCGAGATGCCGATAACCACGGAAGCCCAGCTTCAGAATATCCAGCAGACTTTCCAGAGGTTTATCTTCCGGGAAGCTGTCCTGCCAAAGCGCCCAGGTATCTGCCCGGGCGAACGTGCACTGTACAAAATCAATATGTTGTTTCGTGGTCAATGGCATCAGTTGCAGCCCCACTTCATTACCCAGCACGCGCACGACTTGCGTCGGGAAGACATATTCCTGCTGGCCGCGTTTGAGCAACAAATTCACCTTCTGCCCTTCCAGCACCTGCGCCTGTCCGTTGATCTTGATCCCCAGACCGCCGTCGGAGAAGTCATGCACGGTGCACGAGAACAGATGACCATCTTCACGGGCAATAGCGGCAGGCATTGAGATCTCAACACGATGCGCCCGTCTGACCTGTTTGCTCTCCACGGAGACGGCCACCGCGCCACCGAGAATAATCAGGTTGTAGAAAACCCATACCAGGCTGACGATCACGGTGAGTATTTCGTTTTCAGGGCCGTAGTAGTAACGCCAGACGCCCACCGCCACGCCCAACAGGTTGAGCAAGACCAGGAAGATATAAGGCCGGGAAATGACCCAGTCCACGTACTCTTCTTCGACCAACCCGCCTTTTGCCGTCACGTTAAACTTCCCTTTGTGCGGGTTGATCAGCGCCACCATCGTCGGCGGGGCGATATACCAGGCCAGCACCGTTTCGTAGATTTCACTCCAGAACGAGTGGCGGTATTTCCCCTGAATCTTCGAGTTGGTCAGGCTGGCGTGGATCATGTGCGGTAACACGAACAACGCAATCATCAGCGCAGGGGCATAGATGATATAGGCGTGTAACAGCAAGAAGGCCAGCGGCGCCGTGAGGAAGATCAGCCGGGGAATACCGGACAAAAAGTGGAACATGGCGTTCACGTAGCACAACCTCTGCGCCAGTTTTAAGCCTTTGCCGGTGAGCGGATTGTCCAGACGGAAGATTTGCACCATCCCACGCGCCCAGCGAATACGCTGCCCGATATGCGCTGACAGACTTTCTGTCGCCAACCCTGCCGCCTGCGGAATACGCATATAGGCGGAGGTGTAACCACGGCGGTGTAAGCGCAGCGAGGTATGGGCGTCTTCGGTCACGGTTTCTACGGCGATGCCGCCAATCTCATCTAACGGTTTACGCCGGATCACCGCACACGAACCGCAGAAGAAAGTGGCATCCCACATATCGTTGCCATCCTGCACCAGCCCATAGAACAGCGTCCCTTCGTTCGGCGTTTTGCGAAAACGCCCCAGGTTGCGTTCAAACGGGTCCGGCGAGAAGAAATGGTGCGGCGTCTGCATCATTGCGAGCTGTTTTTCTTTGAGGAACCAGCCCATCGTCATTTGCAGGAACGAGCGCGTCGGCACGTGGTCGCAGTCAAAGATCGACACAAACTCGCCCTTCGCATACTTCAGCGCGTTGTTAATGTTCCCGGCTTTCGCGTGTTCATGGGTGGTACGGGCGATGTATTGCACCCCGACGGTCTGAGCAAACTGGCGGAACTCTTCTCGCCCGCCATCATCCAGAATCCAGATTGTCACCTTGTCTTTTGGCCAGTCGATACCCAACGACGCATAAATGGTGTTTTTCACGACGCTGAGATCTTCGTTGTACGTGGGCACAAAAATATCGACGGTCGGCCATTGCGCCATATCTTTTGGCAGCGGGACAGGTTGACGATTAAGCGGCCAAATCACCTGGAAGTAACCCAGCACCAGTACGATCCAGGCATAGGTTTCGGCAAACAGTAAAACGAGACCGCAAACCAGACTCACCGGGTCATCCCAGTTTAGCGTCGAGGTGTAGCGCCACCAGATATAACGGCAAGACACCGTCAGCGACAGCACTATCAGCATCAGGGCGGAGAAACGTCCCGGTAGTCGGCGTACCCACAACGCCACGCCCCACAGCAGAATCAGGAAGATAAATTGTGACAGCGGGTTAAACGGCTGGGTAATACAAATCACCGCTAAAATCAGCGAAAACGTCACGATAACGCCGAGAATGAGTCGACGCGCCCCAGTACTGAGATGCCCCAACTCTTTTTGCGAGTCCAGGTGGTGAGTGCGTTGACTCACGCGCTCAGGCAACGCGTCCATCCATTGATGATAGCGGCCACGCACGCCCTGCAAACGGGCAAAGGACCGCCAGCGCGGTTCTTTATTTTCTTTTCGCTGTGAGGTTGCCATCAACCAGAGCGTTTGAATGGCGTAGCGAGCAGGATCCAGCGGGCGCGGGCGGGCGGCGTTAATATGCGGATACAGCGCTTTATGTTGGCCGCGAATACGCTGCCAGCGCGGATGTTCAAGCGGGAAGAACACCCATGCCAGAATCACCCAAAAACAGCCCATCGCCGCGCTGAAACACGAAGCGCCATGACGACGATACCCCTGATAACGCTCGCTCAGGCGCGCGCTAACCGGCGGAATAAGCAACCACCGGGACAGGAGACTCATGATGGGCTCCCGACAGACGTTTTATGATCGGCATAATGCAACAGACACCAGTTTGCCAGCGTCAGGATCTCTTCTGCCGCCAGCGAATCACTGCGATATTCTCCCAGCGGCTGCTTCGACGCCATGCACTCCGCCATCGCTTCATCCCGATGAATGATCATCGGCAGCAGGCGGCGCTGACTTTGCAGCCAAATCTGGTACAGGTCATCCTGTAACTGGCTGCCGATGCGTAAGTCATTAATCAGAATATGTGCGCCAGTGGGCAGCGCCTGCTGGTGAAGACGGATATGGCAGTTCGTGTCTGCTTTCACCACGGCCAGCGTGTGATCGCAAAGATTCACCCACTGGCGGGTGATTGGTGAGGCGTCAGAGGGAAGATCCAGCAGGATCCATGAATAACGTCCGCTCTCTTTCAGCGCGGAGATCCCCTCGAAAATACCGCCCAGGCGATCCTGCCACTCCTGAGGGTTTTCACGCTCTTGCGCACTCAGTTGACCAAATGGCAACAGATCAAGTTGCGAGGTGTAGCGCATTCCGGCATCACGCCAGTCGCGGTTATCCAGTATCGCCCTCGCCCACCCTTCGCGATGAACAAAATCCACGTTGAATGACAGGCGCAACAAATTATCGGGACTGGCATCCACGACAAGTACGTTTTCCCCTAATATCTGCAACGCCCAGGCGAGTGCCGAAGTGATCGACGTGGTACCCACTCCACCGCGCACGCCCTGCAATCCCAGAATAGCCATCCACGGCTCCCTTATTGTTGTTGCGCAAATTCAGCCAGCAACGGCCAGCGTTTAATCGCCGCAGAGAGCTGCTCGCGTTGGGAAATATCGGTGTAATCTATTTCAGGCAGCGAAAATGCCTGACTTAAGGCCAGAAAATCATTTTGGAAGGTATAGCCCAAAGCTGAATCAGACTGAGTACCTGGTTCATTGTTATACATTCTGATTTATCCCTTTTGAATATACTCGCCACGCTTCAGACATTTTTCTGGCAGCATTCCGTCCCTTCTCATCGTTAATCTTCTCAGCACAAAGAATTGTTCATTTTTTGAACTATCTATTGCGCAATTTATAATGATAATGAAAACTCAGAGACTGATGTCGCAAGGCTTCCTGCCTGACGGATGGTTTTACATGCTAAATCTGATACGTTTTAATTTCAATGTTAGGTTTATTTCTGTGCTTTCGCTAGTAAACTGATAAGCAGATAAAATAGTGACAAGAGGGACACTGTGGACCCCGTATTTTCTATCGGTATCTCATCATTATGGGATGAACTGCGTCATATGCCAACCGGCGGTGTCTGGTGGCTTAACGCTGATCGCAATGAAGACGCCCTCAGCATGGTAAATCAAACGATTGCATCTCAAACGGGCAACGCGAAAGTCGCGGTCATTTGCATGGGGAACGATCTGGAAAAATCGGTCAAATTAGATGAGGCTCACGGCCCGGAAAAAATTCAGTTATTTTCCATGCCGAACTCTGAAAAAGGACTATACTCCCTGCCCCGCGATTTGCTTTGCTCCCTCCAGCCCACTCATTATCTTTTTATCCTTATTTGCGCAAATAATGCGTGGCAAAATATATCTTCCGAGCGACTGCGTCAGTGGCTGGCAAAAATGAATAAATGGACCCAACTCCATCGCTGTTCACTGCTGGTCATTAACCCTGGGAACAACAATGACAAACAGTCATCATTGTTGATGGGAGAATATCGCACACTTTTCGGTCTCGCCAGTTTGCGTTTTCAGGGCGATCAGCATCTGTTCGACATCGCCTTCTGGTGCAATGAAAAAGGGGTCAGCGCACGTCAGCAGCTCACCTTGCGCCATCAGGATAATCGCTGGGAACTCGCTCAGCAGGAAGAAGCGGAGATCCAGCCTCGTAGCGACGAAAAACGGATCCTCAGCAACGTTGTCGTACTCGAAGGCGCCCCTCCGCTCTCTGAGCACTGGATGCTTTTCGACAATAACGAAACCTTATTCAACGAAGCGCGTACCGCTCAGGCGGCGACGATCATTTTCTCTCTGGCCCAGAATAACCAGATCGAACCGATGGCGCGCAGCATCCATACCCTGCGTCGCCAGCGAGGCAGCGCGCTGAAAATCATTGTGCGGGAAAACACCGCCAGTTTGCGCGCCACCGATGAACGTCTGTTATTAGGCTGCGGCGCCAACATGGTCGTTCCATGGAACGCGCCGCTCTCCCGCTGCCTGACGTTAATTGAAAGCGTTCAGGGGCAACAATTTAGCCGTTATGTACCTGAAGACATCACCACGCTTCTCTCAATGACGCAACCGCTGAAACTGCGTGGTTTTCAAAAATGGGATGTCTTCTGCGAAGCGGTGCATAACATGATGGCCAATACGCTGCTTCCCGCAGATGGGAAAGGCGTCATGGTGGCGTTGCGACCGGTACCCGGCATCCGTGTCGAGCAGGCGCTCACATTATGCCGTCCCAACCGTACCGGCGACATCATGACCATTGGCGGCAATCGTCTGGTGCTGTTTCTGTCGTTCTGCCGGGTTAACGATCTGGACACCGCGTTGAACCATATTTTCCCGCTGCCGACAGGCGATATTTTCTCCAACCGTATGGTCTGGTTTGAAGACAGCCTGATCAGCGCCGAACTGGTGCAAATGCGCTTACTGTCGCCAGAGATGTGGGGCAAACCGCTACCGCTGACACAAGGACCGAACCCCGTTCTGAATGCTGAACACGATGGGCGAGTCTGGCGCCGTATTCCGAAACCATTGCGACTGCAGGATGATACCGTGGAGCGAACATCATGATGAATATCAATGATATCATTCAAATCATTGTCTTCAGCGCACTGATTTTCTTCCCGCTGGGCTATCTGGCACGCCATTCGCTTCGCCGTATCCGGGACACTGCCCGGCTTTTATTTGCCAAACCTCGCTATGTAAAACCAGCCGGAACCTTGCGCCGCGCTTCAAAAGTCAAGGTAGACAACAAATGACTCAGTATACTCAATCCTCATCAATGCCTTCGCCGTTATGGCAATACTGGCGTGGGCTTTCTGGCTGGAATTTTTACTTTCTGGTGAAATTCGGTCTGCTTTGGGCCGGCTATCTTAATTTCCACCCCTTACTGAACCTGGTATTCATGGCCTTTTTGCTCATGCCAATACCAAAGCACAGTTTGCATCGCCTTCGCCACTGGATTGCGATTCCGATTGGTTTTGCGCTTTTCTGGCATGATACCTGGCTGCCGGGTCCGGAAAGCATCATGAGCCAGGGTTCGCAGGTTGCCGGATTTAGCGCCGGCTATGTGCTCGATCTGGTGACCCGTTTTATCAACTGGCAGATGATTGGCGCGATATTCGTTCTGCTGGTTGCCTGGCTGTTCCTGTCGCAGTGGGTTCGGGTGACGGTTTTCGTCGTCGCGATCCTCGTTTGGCTGAACGTGCTGACGCTGGCGGGACCCAATTTCTCTCTGTGGCCGGCAGGTCAACCCACCAGTACGGTCACGACCACCGGCGGCTCTGCGGCAGCGACCGTAGCAACCGCAGGCGATACGCCAGTCGTGGGTGATATTCCGGCTCAGACGGCACCGCCAACCACCGCGAATCTGAGTGCCTGGCTGAATACCTTCTACAATGCCGAAGCGAAGCGGAAAACGCCGTTCCCTGGCTCACTTCCTGCAGATGCTCAACCGTTCGAACTGTTGGTGATCAACATCTGTTCGCTCTCCTGGTCTGATGTTGAAGCCGCTGGCCTGGCGTCGCATCCGCTGTGGGCGCATTTCGACATCCTGTTTAAACACTTTAACTCCGCGACCTCCTATAGCGGCCCGGCGGCGATTCGCCTGCTGCGCGCCAGCTGCGGTCAGCCATCGCATACGAACTTGTATCAACCCGCGGGTAATGACTGCTACCTGTTCGATAATTTGTCGAAGCTGGGTTTCACACAACACCTGATGATGGGGCATAACGGCGAGTTTGGCGGCTTCCTGAAAGAAGTTCGTGAGAATGGCGGTATGCAGAGTGAACTTATGGACCAGAAAGGTCTGCCGGTCACGCTGCTGGGCTTTGATGGCTCCCCGGTTTATGACGATACCGCAGTTCTCGATCGTTGGCTGGAAACCACCGAGAAAGATCAAAACTCACGAAGCGCGACCTTCTACAACACCCTGCCGCTGCACGACGGGAACCACTTCCCTGGCGTCAGCAAAACGGCGGATTACAAAGTTCGCGCCCAAAAAATGTTTGATGAGCTGGATGCCTTCTTCACAGAGCTGGAAAAATCTGGCCGTAAAGTGATGGTAGTGATGGTGCCGGAACACGGCGGTGCGCTGAAGGGCGACAGAATGCAGGTCTCCGGCCTGCGTGACATCCCCAGCCCTTCCATTACCAACGTACCGGCTGCGGTGAAATTCTTCGGGATGAAAGCCCCTCACCAGGGTGCGCCGATCGATATAAACCAGCCGAGCAGCTACCTGGCTATCTCCGAACTGGTGGTGCGCACTCTTGACGGGAAGCTGTTTACGGAAGACAACGTTAACTGGAACCAGCTGACGGGTGGACTGCCGCAGACTGCGCCAGTCTCCGAGAACGCCAATGCAGTGGTGATTCAGTATCAGGGTAAACCGTACGTACGCCTCAACGGCGGCGACTGGGTACCTTATCCACAGTAAACCGAAAAAGGCCGCAGAGTCTCCCCTGCGGCCTGGTTCGGGCGCATGTTGCCATCACGGCAGGCAGACGCCCACAAGGCACATTACTTCCGGTGACGTAGCCAGTTCACGATCAGGCTGACAATAATGCCAGCGATGATCGGAGCCGCCAGATCGTGCCAGAAGGCCGTGCCAAGTTGCATGAGCGTCATAAAACCGCCTGTGTTGCAATGGCAACTGTTCGCGGCTATTCTCAACTTGTCTGGAGTCAAGTTAGCCCCCGTTTTGTTGCCAGGTTTATACCGAACAACGTGCGGGGGTTTTCTCTTTCCAGCAACCGATGCCGCCGGGGATCAAGCCCCCGCAACATTGCGCCTCACCGGGTAAACCCGGCTTATCGCGGATTCTACGGCAACCCCCACTCCTTATCATCCCGCACTCCCCCACACTGCGTGACGCCTCGCATTTACAGGATTTTCATGACGATCGGCCACTCCACCGCTGGAAAGATTCTTGCCAGTTGGCAACTTTCCTGACACCCGCCCCGACAAAAAATTTCCTAATATACTGATATTAAAGAACTCCTTTCATGGCACAGCGATTGCTATATGAGTATGAGCTGTTCTGTTTCGAATCAAAGGAGATATCATGACTGACTGTCGTACTTACGGATTCAACACCCAGATCGTTCACGCGGGGCAACAACCCGATCCTTCCACTGGTGCGCTCAGTACACCTATTTTCCAGACCTCAACATTTGTTTTTGACAGCGCCGAACAAGGCGCCGCCCGCTTTGCCCTCGAAGAGTCCGGGTACATTTACACCCGCCTTGGCAACCCCACAACCGATGCGCTGGAGAAAAAGCTGGCGGTACTCGAAAGGGGCGAAGCGGCGCTGGCAACGGCCTCTGGTATTTCGGCGATCACCACCACGCTGCTTACACTGTGCCAACAAGGCGACCATATCGTTTCCGCCAGCGCGATTTATGGCTGCACCCATGCCTTCCTGTCGCACAGCATGCCGAAGTTCGGCATCAATGTGAGTTTTGTCGACGCCGCCAATCCCGACGAAATTCGTGCAGCGATACGCCCGGAAACCCGGGTTGTCTATATCGAAACGCCTGCGAACCCGACACTCTCACTGGTCGACATTGAAACGGTCGCCGGGATTGTGCATCAGCATGGCGCGCTGCTGGTCGTGGACAATACCTTCATGTCGCCGTATTGCCAGAAACCGCTGCAACTGGGCGCGGACATCGTGGTGCACAGCGTCACGAAATACATTAACGGCCATGGCGATGTCATTGGCGGCGTTATCGTCGGTGGCCAGGCATTTATCGACCAGGCCCGTTTTGTCGGTCTTAAAGACATCACCGGCGGCTGTATGAGTCCCTTCAACGCCTGGCTCACGCTACGCGGGATTAAAACGCTGGGCATCCGCATGGAACGCCACTGCGAAAACGCGCTAAAAATTGCCCGTTTTCTGGAAAATCACCCGGCAATCACTCGCGTTTACTATCCCGGGTTGCCATCGCACCCGCAGTACGAACTTGGCAAGCGGCAAATGAGCCTGCCGGGCGGCATTATTAGCTTTGAAATTGCAGGCGGAATCGAGGCTGGCAGACGAATGATCAATTCTGTAGAATTGTGCCTCCTCGCGGTCAGTCTCGGTGATACCGAAACCCTCATTCAGCATCCTGCGTCTATGACACATTCGCCTGTTGCACCAGAGGAGCGGCTAAAAGCAGGTATTACCGACGGACTTATCCGTCTTTCTGTGGGTCTTGAAGATCCAGAAGATATTATTAACGACCTTGAAAACGCCATCAGAAAGGCAACGTTCTGACCATGACGCCCTGGACCGACATCACCGGTCCAGGGGGATGAAATCAAGGCACAAACAGCCTGGCTATACGCCTCATCCTTCGCCATGACGCACCCCGGAGGATGATGTGTATTTTGGGCAGGGGGCTCTATGCAGGACAACACACTACAATTAAGTAACAATAAAGCAACCATTACGCCATCCTCAAAAAAATTACCGTTTACAAAATATGATTTTGGCTGGGTGTTATTATGCATCGGTATGGCCATTGGCGCAGGAACAGTCCTGATGCCCGTGCAAATCGGTTTGACTGGAATATGGGTATTTATTGTCGCCTTTATTATTGCCTATCCTGCAACCTATATTGTGCAGGATATTTATTTAAAGACATTATCTGAAAGTGAAACCTGTAACGATTATACCGATATTATCAGCCACTATCTGGGTAAAAACTGGGGAGTATTTTTGGGGGTAATTTACTTCCTGATGATTATCCACGGTATTTTTATCTACTCGTTATCCGTTGTATTTGACAGCGCATCATATATTAAAACATTTGGTCTGACAGAGGCAGACCTCTCGCAATCCATCCTCTACAAAGTGGCGATCTTTGCTCTCCTTGTCGCCATTGCCTCCGGCGGTGAAAAATTACTGTTTAAAATCTCAGGACCGATGGTGGTGGTGAAAGTCGGCATCATTGTCGTGTTTGGTTTCGCCATGGTTCCACACTGGAATTTCAGTAACATAACGGCATTTCCACAGGCGTCGGTCTTCTTCCGCGACGTTTTGCTGACGGTTCCTTTTTGCTTTTTCTCTGCGGTATTTATTCAGGTGCTAAACCCTATGAATATCGCCTACCGCAAACGCGAGGCCGACAGGGTTATGGCAACCCGAATGGCGATCCGTACGCACCGTATTAGCTACATCACTCTGATTGCGGTTATTTTATTCTTCTCCTTCTCGTTTACGTTTTCGATTAGCCACGAAGAAGCCGTTTCCGCTTTTGAACAAAATATCTCCGCACTGGCACTGGCGGCGCAGGTGATTCCGGGGAAAATTATTCATATCACCTCTACGATATTAAATATCTTCGCAGTGCTGACGGCCTTTTTTGGTATTTATCTCGGCTTTCATGAAGCGATGAAAGGCATTATTCTTAATTTACTGAGTCGCGTAATTAACGTTGAGAAAATTAGCCCACTGACGCTCACCTTGGGTATTTGTACTTTTATTGTCATCACACTGGTTATTTGGGTCTCGTTCCGCGTCTCGGTACTTGTATTCTTCCAGTTGGGTAGCCCGCTCTATGGTATTGTTTCCTGTATCATTCCTTTCTTCCTGATCTATAAAGTCAAACAACTGGAAAAACTGCGCGGCCTGCGAACCTGGCTGATTTTGCTGTACGGGATCCTGCTGTGCTTTTCACCGCTATTGAAGCTGATTGAATAATTCGGTTAAGCGCCGTCAGTGACGGCGCTTAATTTACACCCTCGAGTTGATAACTACGGATCTTATTCAGCACAGTGGTATGCGAAACGCCAAGCGCTTTTGCAATATCCCGTGACGAGACGTTCTCACCGACCATCTGCTCAATAATTTTGCGCTCCGCATGCTGAACCTGCTCTTTAAACGGGAATGTTGTCTCCCGCTTGATATTTGAGCATTCTTCAACCGGCAGGCTCACCAGGCGTAAATCATCCATCGTAATCACATCACACTCAGACATTAGCATCAGCCGGATGATGGCGTTTTCCAGCTCTCTGACATTACCCGGCCAGCGATGACGGAGTAAAAACGAAAAACACGCTCTGTCCAGAATAAGCCGCCGCTGAAATTCCCTGGCGTATTTATTTACAAAGTGGCGGATCAGCAAGGTAATATCTTCCGGGCGCTCGCGCAGCGGAGGGATAGTGAGCGAAAGGACATTAATACGATAGTAAAGATCGGCGCGCAGTTGACGCAGTTCAACCATCTCTTCCAGGTTGGCGTTGGTGGCGACAATAATACGTGCATTAACCGGGATAATGTGCGCGCCGCCAACCCGGCGAATACCGCCATCCTGCAACACACGCAGTAATTTAACCTGTAGATTCAGCGGCATTTCACCGAACTCATCCAGAAAAAGCGTACCGTGGTCCGCCATCTCGAAAAGCCCTTTTTTCCCTTTGCTGTCTGCACCGCTGAACGCCCCTTTCTCATAACCGAAAAATTCACTCTCCATCAGCGTTTCAGGAAGTGTGGAACAGTTCACGGGGATAAAAGGATAAAAACGACGTTGCCCGGAATTATGAATAGCGCGCGCCAGCAGTTCCTTACCGGTTCCGGTTTCACCACGGATCAACACCGTATATTTGCTGTCGGCAATTTTTATCGCTTTTTCGATCAGCGACTGCATGCTCGGGCTGCTGCAAATGATATCGGAGAAATAACGCGGGCGTGCCAGTTCCGACGACGATCGCTCAGTCATATCTTCGGAAAGGTAGGTAACATTGATAATATCTGCGCGCTGGCATAACCGTTTCTGCACGCTGGAAATATCCTGCAAGTGGCGACACCAGGATTTAATCAGGATCCTGCCGGGCGTTACTTTCATCGAGATAATATTAATGTCGCAGCAGGAGAACTCCTTGAGGACATCCTCAACCATGGACAGGCGATCGATTGTTCTGATATCCCAACGTATCGTGACCACGTTTGCTCCATTTCATTCAGCAACTGCGATTTAACCGATAATTCTGTGACATTACGAAATCTGCATACATTCTAACCTACGCGGAATTATCTTCTGCCTATGGACTCACATTGTGGACTCAAAAATTAAATATAAAAAAACCGGAGCACAAGGCTCCGGTTATTAGGGGATACCCGGCAGTTATTGCTGCGGATTTTCATCCTGATCAACAGCGAAGCAGGCCACCAGTTGACCACGGTAGTCTTTAAGCTGCGGCTGCAACTGGGTGCAGGGACCGAAGCGACGACGACAGCGAGCATTGAAGGCACACCCCGGCGGCGGATTCAGCGGGCTTGGCAGTTCGCCGGTCAGTTTGATGCGCTCGCGGCGATCGTCCGGGTTCAGACGCGGCGTTGCTGAAAGCAGAGCCTGCGTGTACGGATGGCGTGGATTGCTGAAGATCTGATCTTTCGTCCCTTTCTCCACGCAGCGACCTAAATACATCACCATCACTTCATCGGCAATGTGTTCCACCACCGACAGGTCGTGCGAAATAAAGACGTAAGAGAGCCCCAAATCCTGCTGCAAATCCATCATCAGATTCAGTACCTGCGCGCGCACGGAAACGTCCAGCGCGGAGACCGGTTCATCGGCAATCACCACATCCGGATCGAGCATCAGTCCACGTGCGATGGCGATACGCTGCCGCTGGCCACCGGAGAACATGTGCGGATAGCGATCATAATGTTCGGTTTTTAGACCGACTTTCGCCATCATCGCCAGCGCTTTTTCACGACGTTGCTCTTTGTTTAAGCTGGTATTGATGAGCAGCGGCTCTTCCAGAATCTGTCCCACCTTTTTACGCGGGTTCAGAGAACCGTACGGGTTCTGGAACACGATCTGGATTTTCTGCCGACGCAGTTTCTGCGCCTGCGGATCGTGCTTAAGCAGATCCTGCCCCTGATAATACAGCTCACCACCGGTCGGGGTTTCAATCATCGTCAACAGGCGGCCGAGCGTGGATTTACCACAGCCAGACTCTCCCACCACCGCCAGGGTTTTACCGCGCTCCAGCGTAAACGAAACGCCATCCAGCGCTTTTACCAGCCGTTCAGGAGCAAACAGCCCCTTTTTCACCGGATAGTATTTCTTCAGATCGATAGCCTGCAACAGCGGGTGTTGCGAGGTGGCCTCGTGCGTACTCATAGTGTTGGCCTCCCGGCATCATCGAGTGGGTAGTGGCATTTCGACTGGCGACCTTCACCCAGTTGCATCAGTTCCGGCTCTTCGCTACGGCATTTGTCCGTCGCATACGGGCAGCGAGGATTCAGCAGACAGCCGTTCGGGCGGTCATATTTCCCCGGCACCACGCCCGGCAGCGAGGCCAGCCGCGCCTTGTCCTGCGCAAATTCAGGCAACGCGCGTAACAGCGCCTGAGTATACGGATGTCGCGGGGCGCGGAAGATATCATGCGCATTGCCCGTTTCCACCACCTGACCGGCATACATCACAATGATTTTGTGCGCAGCCTCCGCCACCAGCGCGAGGTCATGGGTAATCAATACCAACGCCATGTTCTCTTTCTGCTGCAGTTCCAGCAGCAGTTCGATGATTTGCGCCTGGATAGTCACATCCAGCGCGGTGGTCGGTTCATCGGCAATCAGCAGCTTCGGCCGACAGGCGATGGCCATCGCAATCATCACACGCTGGCTCATCCCACCAGACAACTGATGCGGATAGACATCCAGACGCGAGGCCGGATCGGGAATACCCACCAGCGTCAGCAGGTCAATGGCCCGCTGAATACGGGTTTTCTTGTTGCCACCCTGATGCACCTTGATGGCCTCCATAATCTGGAAACCCACGGTATAACAAGGGTTAAGGCTGGTCATCGGGTCCTGGAAAATCATCGCCACTTCGGCGCCGACCAGATTGCGGCGCTCTTTCTCAGAGATACGCTTCAGATCCTGGCCATTAAACTCCAGCTTTTCCGCCATCACCCGACCGGGATAATCAATCAGTCCCATGATCGCCAGCGAGCTGACCGATTTACCCGAGCCGGATTCGCCCACAATGCCGACCACTTCGCCCTGATTTACGCTATAGCTGATACGGTCTACGGCGCGAAACTCAGTGCCAACGTCTCCGAAGTGCACCGATAATTTGTCTACATTTAATAACGCCATCTCGAACCTCTTACTGCTTCAGTTTGGGATCGAGCGCGTCACGCAGACCGTCACCCATCAGGTTAAATGCCAGCACCGTCAGCAGGATCGCCAGACCCGGGAAGGTCACGACCCACCAGGCACTTTGCGCGAACTGCAACACGTCGGAGAGCATGGTGCCCCACTCCGGCGTCGGCGGCTGCGCGCCCATACCCAGGAAGCCAAGGGCGGCCATATCGAGAATGGCGTTAGAAAAACCGAGCGACGCCTGAACGATCAGCGGCGCAAGGCAGTTAGGGAAAATATTGACGAACATCTGACGCATCGCGCCAGCGCCCGCTACGCGGGAAGCGGTGACGTAATCGCGGCTCACCTCGACCAGCACCGCGGCACGCGTTAAACGAACGTAGTGCGGCAGCGCCACGAACGTCAGCGCCAGTGCGGCGTTACCAATTGAGGGACCAAAAATCGCCACCAATACCAACGCCAGCAGCAGGCTTGGCAAGGCCAGCATGATGTCGACCACGCGCATAATGATGTTATCAACGATACCGCCGAAGTAACCCGCCACCAGTCCCAGCACGACACCCATGATCAGCGACAACACCACCACCAGACAGCCGACCAGCAGCGATAAACGCGCGCCGTACATCAGACGCGACAGCACATCACGGCCCACATCGTCGGTCCCCAGCAGGTGCGCCATCGTGCCGCCTTCCTGCCATGCAGGCGGCGCCAGCAGCACATCACGGAACTGATCTGCCGGATTATAGGGGGAGAGAAAGTTTGCAAAGGCCGCAATCAGGATCATGATGACGACATACGCCAGACCCACAACGGCACCCTTGTTGCGTTTAAAATAGTGCCAGAACTCCTGCATCGGGGTCATCGGCACCGGTGCAGTAATAACTTTATTTTCAGTAACCTGTGACATGATGGCCCCTTACTTCTTATGACGAATACGCGGGTTCACCACGCCGTACAGCAGATCGACCAGCAGGTTGACGAGAATAATCATCGTCGCCACCAGTAACACTCCGCCTTGTACCACCGGATAATCACGACGTTGCAGCGCATCAATCAGCCAGCGCCCAAGTCCAGGCCACGAGAAGATGGTTTCGGTCAGAATCGCCCCTGCCAGCAGCGTCCCCACCTGCAAACCAATCACCGTCACGACAGGCAGCATTGCGTTACGCAGAGCGTGAATGACGATCACGCGCATCCTGGTGAGTCCTTTGGCGCGCGCGGTACGAATGTAATCCTCGCCCAGCACTTCCAGCATCGAGGAACGCGTCATACGCACAATCACCGCCAGCGGGATGGTGCCAAGCACCATCGCAGGCAGAATCATATGCGCCACGGCATCGATAAAGTTGCCCTCTTCACCCCAGATCGCGGTGTCGATCAGCATAAAACCGGTCAGCGGGTTGGTATCATCAAGGAACACCATGTCGCTCACCCGCCCGGAAACCGGCGTCAGGTTCCACTGCACGGAGACCAACATAATCAGCATCATGCCCCACCAAAAGATAGGCATGGAATAACCGGTCAGCGCAAGGCCAACGGCGGTGTGATCGAAAATGGAACCGCGCTTAACGGCGGCGAGTACCCCGACCGGAATCCCGACCGCAGTAGCGAAAATCATGGCGCAGACGCCCAGCTCCAGCGTCGCTTTAAAGCGAGGGACGAACTCTTCCCACACCGGTAAGCGGCTTTTCAGCGAGATGCCTAAATCACCATGCATAACCCCCCAAATGTAATGGAGGTACTGCTGCCACATCGGTTTATCAAGACCGAGTTCTGCCAGCAATTGAGCGTGACGCTCAGGGGAGATACCACGCTCACCCGCCATGATCATCACCGGATCGCCGGGGATCATATGAACGAAGGCAAAGGTGAGAAGAGTGATACCGATAAACGTGGGGATGACGAGTCCCAAACGTCGGAGAATGAACTGCAACATAACCCGGATTCTCTCTAATGACACACGGCCTGGAACCGTGGGTCTGTATTGCTCACAAATCTTATCCCCTCCTCATGCAAGAAGGGGATAAAGCATTACTGCCAGGTGGCGCTACGCGGACCGACTTAACGGTGCGTAGCGCATCCCGGCGTTGCTTTTAATTATTCGATAGAGACGTTTTCGAAGTGGTGTTTCCCTAATGGATCAACCACATAGCCTTTAACTTCTTTACGTACTGGCTCGTACACCGTTGAGTGAGCAACGATCAGCGCAGGCGCCTGGTCATGCATCACCACCTGAGCCTGCTTGTAGAGCTCAATACGCTTGTTGTGGTCGTCGGTCGCGCGTGCCGGCTGAATCAGGTCTTCAAACGGCTTGTAGCACCAGCGAGAGTAGTTGGAACCGTCTTTCGCCGCCGCGCAGCTGAACAGGGTGGCGAAGAAGTTATCCGGATCCCCGTTGTCGCCGGTCCAGCCCATCATAACGGCCTGGTGTTCACCCGCTTTGGCGCGTTTCAGATACTCGCCCCACTCGTAGGTCACGATCTTGGCCTGAACGCCAATCTTCGCCCAGTCGGCCTGAACCATCTCAGCCATACGGCGAGCGTTCGGGTTGTATGGACGCTGTACTGGCATTGCCCACAACTCAACGGTAAAGCCTTTATCCTGACCGGCTTCTTTCAGCAGCGCTTTCGCTTTCTCAGGATCGTAGCTGTAGTCTTTAACGTCGTCGTTATAGCCCCACATGGTTGGCGGGATCAGGTTCTTCGCCGCAACGCCAGCACCCTGATAAACGGCTTTGATGATCGCTTCTTTGTTTACCGCGTACGTCAGCGCCTGACGGACTTTAACGTCATCGAACGGTTTCTTCTCGGTGTTGAAGGAGAGATAGCCAACGTTCAGACCCGCCTGCTCCATCAGGTTGATGGTTTTGTCCTGCTTCATGCGCGCGATGTCCGCCGGATTCGGGTACGGCATCACCTGGCATTCGTTCTTCTGCAGTTTGGCGTAACGCACAGAGGCATCAGGCGTAATGGAGAAAACCAGACGATCGATCTGTGGTTTAGTACCCCAGTAGCCCGGGAACGCTTTGTAGAGAATACGGGAGTCTTTCTGGTACTGCAGCAGCTGGAACGGACCGGTACCGATGGGGTTCAGGTCGACTTTTTCCGGCGAACCGGCTTTCAGCATGTTGTCTGCATATTCTTTGGAAAGAATAGAGGCGAAGTCCATTGCCAGGTCAGCAAGGAACGGCGCTTCCGGACGCGTCAGCACGAACTGAACGGTGCTGTCGTCGACCTTCTTCACTTCGCTAATCAGGTCAGGCAGCCCCATCCCTTCAAAGTATTCATAGCTACCGCCAGAGACTTTGTGGTACGGGTTCTGCGCATTTTTCTGACGATCGAAGGAGAACACGACGTCGTCAGCATTAAAGTCACGCGTCGGTTTAAATTCTTTGTTGTCCTGCCACTTCACGCCTTTGCGCAGATGGAAGGTATAGGTTTTACCGTCTTCGCTGACTTCCCACTTCTCAGCAAGACCAGGAATGACTTCGGTAGTACCGATTTTAAATTCTACCAGGCGGTTATAGATAGGCACTGAGCTGGCGTCATAGGTTGTGCCAGAGGTGAACAACTGCGGGTTGAACCCTTCAGGAGATCCTTCTGAACAATAAACCAGAGTTTTAGCCTGTACACTTGCTGCGACAGTCATAGCCACAAGGCTCAGACCAAGCTTCAGCATCCCTGACTTCTTCAAGGAAATACTCATTCTTCTGCTCCAATTGTGATGTTTTGTTGTTTTACCCTTTGCAGTGGGCTGCACCGCCTGGCCTTTTTTGTTTTTTACCCGGCCGGGTCGGCGTTAAGAGGATGGGGATTCCGTTCACATAAACGACTGAGTTGCAGTGCGGATTCTCCATGAAATGCCCCTCATGCCCTACAATCTGTCAACAGAATGTGAAAACGTCAATACAGGTAACCACGATTTACAACAATGGTGAGAATTCACAAACAAAGATTAAAAAAACTTCGAACCACTATTTTCAGCAGAGAAATTTGTGCTACGCGGGCAACACCAGAATTAATCTCTTCATACTTCGCAACATTTGGTGGTTAACGTTTGTGCATATTATGAAAAATTTCTGACGAGATGCTGCATATCTGAGCGATTAATATCATGAACGTTAAAGCGCACAGCGGAAAATGCTGGGTTCAGTCATAAGTAACGCCCAAAAAAGATTCAAGCACATATCAAAAAAGACAATGGAATATGTCACAAAATCGTTAACACACAGTGAGAATTGGGGCGCGTTTTTGGTCGCAGTGGTGCAGATCAGTCACAGGTGGGATTAGGCGTGCAAATTGCCTGGTGGCGCTTCGCCCCCAGGCCGGATAAGGCGCTTGCGCCGCCATCCGGCAATGCCGGGTATGATGCGGTGTTTTTGCCTGATGGCACTTCGCCCGTAGGCCGGATAAGGCGCTTACGCCGCCATCCGGCAATGCCGGGTATGATGCGGTGTTTTTGCCTGATGGCGCTTCGCTTATCAGGCCTACGAATGCAAAAAAGCCTGCTCAAGAGCAGGCTTTTTAAATTTGGTCGGTGATAGAGGATTCGAACCTCCGACCCCTTCGTCCCGAACGAAGTGCGCTACCAGGCTGCGCCAATCACCGAATGCGGGGCGCATATTACTGCTGGGGTACGCGCCCGTCAATCCCTTAGTATCAAAATGTCCTCTAAACGGCGAGAAAGTCAGCAGCGCGATTAGTTAGCTGCGGCTTTCCCCGCTTCAGGAATACGACACCAGTTACTGTTCTCATTGATTCCGCCATCTGGCGAGGTAAAGCCGAGGCAACCCATAATGGTGTCGTAGAGTTCAACATGACGACGCGGCACCTTCATTTCGGCTTCCTGCTTCAACTGAGCAAACATCTGCGCATGTTGCGGATTCTCAAGATACTTGTCGGACATCCAGACCATCATGGGTACGCGGAACTGCTCTGGCGGCGCCATATTACGCGGCGTACCGTGCAGATGCTCACGCTCGTTGATCGACTCACCGTGATCCGCTGCGTAGAACACAATGGCTTTCTTATCGCGCAACTGGTCAAAAACGCTGGTAATAAAATGGTCGACGTAAGTCACCGAGTTATCGTAAGAGTTGATCATCTGGGCTCTGGTACAACCGTTATCCACCCCAACACACTCCGGCGTCCATTGCGCATAGCTACGCGGATAGCGCTGGGTGTAGTTAAAGTGCGACCCTTTGGTATGCAAAATAATCAAATGCTTACCGTCAGTATTGCGCTTTAATGACTGCTGCATTTCCTCAACCAACAGCATGTCATCGACAGTCTTGCCACGGTTGCGTGGCTCGGCGCCAATCTGCTCACGATAGGCGATATTATCGGCCATCGTGTTGCTGTAGAACCACATCTCACTCTGCATCGCATACAGATCTGAGCTGAAGCCTAGCTGCTTAAGCACCGCAAAAATGTTTTGCTCTTTCAACGTACGTTGCGGGTTATCTTCCGCCCCGCCCTGACGCACGAACATGCAACGCAGAGAGAGTTTTGTCGCGGTGTCGCATGAGTAACCACGGAATGCCGCCAGGTTTTTCTCCTGAGCCAGCTTCGGCGTGGTATTTCGTTCATAGCCGAAAATACCCATGTGATCCCAGCGCGTCGTTTCACCAATGATGAACACCACATACGTGTCATCAATGTCTTTTGGCGCAACATAGGTGAATTTCTTGGCAGGGTTCATTAACGAATGATTATCGGAGGATTCATCCACCTGCGCCCAGGCGTATAAACCCAACGCGGATAGCCAGTTTGATGGCAGGTAAGAGTTTGCCACCACGCCGCCATAACTGGGTAAATCGATCCCCGTAGCCCGCTCAACTTTCTTCTGCTGTACGTCAAGCAAACGAATCGGCGCCCAGACCATCAGCCCGGAAAGCACGACAACGGCCACGCTGCGAACGCGCAGACCCGGCGTGCGCAACTGACGCAGTAGCGTGTAGCGGCAGCGGTTGCTCCAGATAAAGAACAGCGGCAGGATGCTCACCGCCACTAACCATAGAATGAAATGCAGGCCCACAACCTCTTTCGATAAATCAATATCGGTGGTCATGACAGAAGCCACAATGCCGTAGCCGATGACCACATTCAGGAAGGTCATGTAATAACTGGCGCCGGCGGAAAAGAGCACGACCAGCGTGGTGAGTACACGCCAGGCTCGTCGGCCAAACAGCGAGAGAATGCGAAGTAAAAAGAACGTGACGAGAACAGTACCCGCCAACTCGACAGCCGCAGAGAGTCCTTTCCAGACGGTAAATTCATGCGCGTAGCCACCGAAGCGACGGTAAAATACGGCACAATTCATAAACAGACCGATATAAAGCGCAAGCAAGAAGCTGAGCCTTTGCTGCGTTATCGACTTAATGTATCTCATGCAAACAAGCCCTGGGAGTCAGGATTAAAACTGCCTGCGCAACGGTCAAACAGACCGGACAGGTGAAATTGCGGAAGTAGCTGTATAAGGAAAATCTACAAGCGCGGCTAAGTAGACCACAAGAAGAGGGAAAAGTGTCTACAAAGAGTGTGATCACAGCATAGATTTACAAAAATGCAAGAATCAATGTAGAAATTGTCAGTGACGGCAGACAGAGAATACGAAAAAAGGCCAGTCATTGCACTGGCCTTTCTCAACGTGTGTATCAGGCAACAGGGTTACGCATGCACCGCTTCGAGTCTTTCTTGTTTCGGCTGGCGAATCGTCGTGGAGAGCGCCAGAGAGATAATCAACAACGCGAAGATAACGCAGAAGGTGACGTAAAACCCACCGAACAGGGACGCAATCAGCGAACCACAGATACTGCCGATACCAAAGCCCAGGTAAATGACACCGTAGTTTTTCGCCAGATTATTCAGGCCGAAGAACTCGCTGACCAGCGATGGGTACACCGTGATTGTGCCGCCAAAGTTGAACGCGACACAGGCGATGGCCGCAAAGAACGTCACCTCATTCAGCGGGGCGAAAAGCAGGGCCGCCATGCCAACCAGTGAAATGACCTGACCCATCGTGATAACCCGGATACGGGACATTTTGTCAGACAGGATGCCCAGCACCAGACGACCAGACAGGTTGGCGATAGAGATGACGGTCACCGCATTTGCCGCCGTCGCGATGTCCATATGCACCAGCCCCTGGGCGATATCTTTCGCTACGCCAATGACATACAAACCGCTCATGCAAGCCGTCAGGAACATCACAGCCAGCATCCAGTACTGAGGTTTACGCATGGATTCCGCCAGCGTGTAGTCGTTCTCCATTACGCCATTTTTCGCTTTAACTTCCTGATTCGGTGCGTCTTTCATCAGCGTGGCGCCAAAGACAATCATCACCAGTGCGATAGCGCCCCAAATCATGAACGTCTTTTCCAGGCCGACGCTTGCCAGAAGATGGCTATCGATAAATTTGAAGCCAAGGCTGCCCAGCCCATAAGAACCAATCGCAAAAGCGGAAATCAGACCTTTGCGCTCCGGGAACCACTTCACACAGTTGGAGAGGGTTAACAGGTAGCCTGCGCCATCCGCCAGGCCGACCAACACACCGGCACTCAGCCACAACATGATCAGGTTGTCAGAGTGGGCGGTCAGGAAGAACCCCACGCCCAGCATAATCCCGGACGCCATCGTGACGCGTTTCACGCCAAAACGTTCCTGAAGCTTCCCGGCAACGGAAGAAGAGATCGCCAGGCCCAGACTCAACAGACCGAATGAGAACGCGACCTGACTGACTGGCGCATTCAGTTTTTCAGAGAGCGCGCCATTAAACAGGCTCCAGGTATAAACAGAACCTAACGCAAATTGCGTAATGATGGTGCCGATAAGCGTTAACCAACGGGTGCGCTGATAATCAGAATTTTTCATGGCCGTCTTCCTGCATAAACAAATGGAGTCATTCACTGCTGACCACAATAACGAAGTGCTTTTTATGCAGGGAAAAAACGGCATGAAATGCCATCAGAACGGAATGAAATGCCTGGATTGTGGAATGAATGACGAGACAAATAAGCGACGTGCTGATTTTTTTGAGTCAGTTAGTACACACTATCGCTGAGAACGGTGTAAATATTGAATGCGCCATGTGAATAAATTGTTTTAATTACGTATCTATATTGATCAAAATCTGGCGCTTACCCCCATGGTGTAAAGATAGTCACTGGTATTAGTATTATTTTCCGCCTGCGAGAGCGCCGCATAGGCCGCCATATGAGGGTTCAGCAACATATCCGCGCCCACGGTCACATCCAGCCAGTTACTCTCCTGACTTGCTGCCGTCATACGGCTTAACCCCGATTGCGCTTTCCAGATATTCTCCCCGAATTGCTGGTTGTAGCTAATTTGCGCCCAGGGCCGCACATCGCCGAACTGCGAATTAACTCGCCAGCCTAGCGTACTGACACTGGCATGCCACAAGGGATCGGTCAGCGTTTGTGTCGTCACGCTGTCGCCAAACTCGTTGTACGCCGTGGTGGTCGAACCGTCGTAATGCAGGGCTGCAATTGGCCCTGTTGTGACCCGCTGCGAGACGGGAATGTTCCAGCCCATGCTCATGCCGCTGGTCGACTCCATCGGCGATTCATCCGCCAGATTGACCACCAGCCCAGGCGAATGCTGAGCAGCGCTAATACGTTCTGCCAGAATATCGTTATAACTTGGTTGGTGATCGCTATCCCATGTATAACGTTCTGTCGTATGACCCGAAACGGCATCAACGATATATTCTTGTTGCCAGGCACAAGCTGTGTTGATGTAAAACGAACAGACTACTACGCTCGCCGTCACGCATAACGCCCGGCGACCACTGCATTTTTTTATAATCATCAACGCGACTCCAGAGAAGAGCCGAATTCGGCGATATTATTGTCATTGTGTGAAGGATATCGGGCAACTTAGCCCTGTATTAAATATTGTCTTTTTAGCTGGCGCGTCAAGGCGGGCCGAATGAAATATTTACGGTAGTCAAAAGCGAGGAAGAATATGCAGCGTTGCGGCTGGGTCAGTCAGGATCCCCTTTACATTGCTTATCACGACAAGGAATGGGGCGTCCCCGAAACCAATGGCAAAAAACTGTTCGAAATGATTTGCCTGGAAGGGCAACAGGCCGGGTTGTCCTGGATCACCGTGTTGAAAAAGCGTGAGAACTATCGCGCTAATTTTTATCAGTTTGACCCCGTCCGCGTAGCGGCCATGCAGGAAGAGGACGTCGAACGCCTGCTCCAGGATGCCGGCATCATTCGCCATCGTGGAAAAATTCAGGCCATCATCGGCAATGCCCGGGCTTACCTTGCCATGGAGCAAAACGGTGAACCTTTTGCCGATTTTGTCTGGTCGTTTGTTGATAACCCGCCGCAGGTGACGCGTGCCGCCGAGCTGAGTGAGATCCCCACATCCACCCCCGCTTCCGATGCGCTCTCTAAGGCGTTAAAAAAACGGGGATTCAAGTTTGTCGGAACCACCATCTGCTACTCCTTTATGCAGGCGTGCGGACTGGTCAATGACCATGTGACCGGCTGTTTTTGCCATCCGGGAGAACCTCATGATTCGCGAGTCTCAGAGTAACGATATGGCGTCGCTACTGGCGCTATGGATGAAGAGCACCCTGTACGCCCACCCGTTCATTGAAGCGCGCTACTGGCATGAGAGCGAGCATATTGTGCGGGATGTCTATTTGCCTGCTGCGCAAACCTGGGTATGGGAAGACGACGGTATTCTGAAAGGTTTCGCCAGCGTCATGGAGGCGAGATTTCTGGGCGCGCTGTTTGTCGCGCCAGAGGCCATCAGAAGCGGGATCGGTAAAGCGCTGGTCCAGTTCGTTCAACAGCGCTTTCCGGTTCTCAGTCTGGAGGTCTACCAGAAAAATCAGTCTGCCGTGAATTTCTACCATGCGATGGGTTTTCGTATTGAAGACAGCGCATGGCAGGAAGATACCCAGCATCCGACCTGGATCATGAGTTGGCGGGCGGATCAAACGCTGTAAGCGTCAACGCCGGACCGGTGTACTTCTCCACCCACGCCAGTGCGGTGTTTCCTGCACAACCATTCCCCAGCCGCGAGCTGGGGAGATCTTTGGTCAACACGTTGACCGCGCCATTTTTGCACATTCCCCCGACGGTATTATCCAGGTCTGGCCACGCGCCTTCGTGAATGCAAATAACGCCAGGCTTAATCCCTTCCGTGACCACCGCACCCGCAAGGATTTGTCCACGCGCATTCCAGACCCGCACCGTATCGCCATCGGCAATGCCCCGCGCCTGAGCATCCCGTGGATGCAGTGTGATCGGCTCGCGCCCGGCCACCGCGTACTGCTCGCGCAGTGCGCTGTAGTTGAGCTGGCTGTGTAAGCGATGCGCAGGATGCGCTGACAAAACCTGCAGTTGATCCGCGTCGGCGTTACCGTGCCATTCGTCCGGCGCCAGCCACGTCGGATGTCCCGGACAATCGGCATAACCGTAACTGGCAATTCGCCTGGAGTAGATCTCGATTTTGCCGCTGTCCGTTTTTAGCGGATTTGCCTTGGGATCACGACGAAAATCGGCGAAGCGAACAAACTGCGCATTGGCCGGGTGTTCCGCCATTTCAATGAAAGTGTTCTCGGCCCAGAACGATGCAAATGGGGGCAGCGTTACCTGCTGACTGGCGCCGCGTTTCCCGGCAATGTTGTAAAAGGTCTCCAGCCACTCCAGCTCGCTTTTCCCTTCGGTGAAACGCGCATGGCCGCCCGCTTCCCAGCGCTCGCACAACGCGGCAAACACATCAAAATCATTGCGTGCTTCATCACGCGGCGGCACAACCTGCTTCATGGGCACCAGGTGCTGGTTGCTGTAATCCCCGGTCATGGTTAAATCGTTGCGTTCAAAGGAGGTCGTGGCAGGCAACACAATATCCGCGTGCTTTGCCGCCGCCGTCCAGAAACATTCGGAGATCACCACCAGCTCCGGCTTTTGCCAGGCCTGAATCAGGCGATTGGTATCCTGGTGATGGGTAAAGTTCGCCCCGCCCGCCCACCAGACAAAGCGGATGTCCGGGAAGTGACGGTCCATGCCGTTATGCTGGTAAAACCCGCCGGGGTTCTCAAGCGCTTCCACAATGCGCGCTACCGGAATTTTATCCACCGCATCGGTACCGCCCTTGAGGCTCCCTTGCATGGAGGCCAGTACCGCCGCGCGGCGCGTCGGGTTACCGCCATTGGCAAAGTGATAAGAAAGACCAAAACCGCCGCCGGGCGTGCCAATCTGCCCAAGCATGGCGGCAAGCGTGACGATCATCCAGTGTTTTTGCTCGCCAAATTGCTGACGCTGCATGCCCCAACCGGCCATCAACATAGTGGTGTTTTGATGAAATATCGCGGCCAGTTCGCGAATGTTTACTGCCGATACGCCACAAATTTCTGCAGCCCACTCCGCCGTCTTCGCTGTCCCGTCGCTCACGCCCAGCAGGTAGTCGGCGAATATCTCATATCCGGTCGTACAGCGCGCCAGAAAAGCTTCATCATGCCAGCCGTTTTCGACCAGCGTATGCGCAATGCCCAGCATCAGTGCGACATCCGTGCCCATATGCGGAGCGATCCACTCCATTTTTTCGCCAAAGAAATCGACGCTTTCCGATCGCATAGGATCGATGCAGATCAGTCGTTTACCGCTTTTACGCAGCGCGTCAAAATACGCAATGCCCTGTTCATCCGACGCATTCCACGCAATTTTAAGCGTATTCAGCGGGTTAGCGCTCCATAACACCACCACATCGCTGTGTTCCAGAATCATCGGCCAACTGGTTTGCTGCTGATAGACCTCATTTCCACCGACCACGTACGGCATAATGGCCTGCGCGGCACCGGTAGAATAATCCCCCAGATGCCCGGTATACCCGCCAGCAAGCGCCATATACCGCTGCAGCAACGTCGCTGCTTTGTGGAGTACGCCGTTCGAGCGCCAGCCATATGAACCGGCGAAAATCGACGCAGGGCCATAGTTGTCGCGAATGCGTTTGTGCTGCGCGTGAATCAGATCCAGCGCCTCATCCCAGCTCACACGGACAAATTCGTCCTGTCCACGCACGCCCTGCGGGCATTCTGGCGAGGCGAGAAATCCTTTACGCACCATCGGGAAACGGACCCGGGTTTTACTGTGTACCTGATCGCGCACGACGGTTTGCAGCGAGTTAGGATGTGACGTAGGTAATGCTCCACGGGACGAAAAGACGGTGTTACCATCCGTCTCGACCAGAACGGGTCCCCAGTGAGCAGCAGTGAGTACTGAATAGCGTGATGATGCGTTGGACAAGTGAGACGCTCCTGCAGGTGTGGCGGCTTTTTTATTGTTCCGTTCAATGTTACTTACAAATTTAAGAGTCTTCCCTGGAATTTTCTTCATGTTCACGCGTCATAATCAATCGCCACGGTCGCTGTGGTAAAGAATAAAAAGTCATTAAGGAATTGAGATGAAGAAACGTGTATTTATGATTGCTGCCATCGTGAGCGGCGCCCTGGCGGTATCTGGCTGCACAACAAACCCATATACCGGTGAGCGCGAAGCGGGTAAAGCCGGTATTGGTGCAGGTATTGGTACGCTGGTTGGCGCTGGCGTCGGCGCCCTCTCCTCATCCAAGAAGGATCGCGGTAAAGGCGCGCTGATTGGCGCAGCGGCGGGAGCTGCATTAGGTGGTGGTATTGGCTACTACATGGACGCGCAAGAAGCAAAACTGCGCGAGAAAATGCAGGGAACAGGCGTAAGTGTGACGCGTAGCGGCGATAACATCATCCTGAACATGCCAAACAACGTGACCTTCGACAGCAGCAGCGCCACCCTGAAACCAGCGGGTGCAAATACCCTGACAGGCGTCGCGATGGTACTGAAAGAGTACAATAAAACGGCAGTCAACGTCATTGGTTACACCGACAGCACCGGTAGCCAGGATCTGAACATGCGTCTGTCGCAACAGCGCGCAGACTCAGTGGCCAGTTCGCTGATCACCCAGGGTGTTGAAGCTAACCGTATCCGCACCAGCGGTATGGGCCCGGCAAACCCAATTGCCAGCAACAGCACCGCAGAAGGCAAAGCGCAGAACCGCCGCGTCGAAATCACCTTAAGCCCGATTCAGTAATTTTTGTTGCCGGAAAACGACGCGCGAGCGTCTTGTCCGGCCTCGGGTCTACATTCGCAAGCCCGGTAAGCGTTGCGCTTCCGGGCAAAATACTTGATGAGCTAAATTTACGCGCCAAGGTGTTCTCTCTTTCAGGTGAGGGAATCTCCTGTGGCAACATCAGCGCGTCCCACCATCAGCAACGTAGCAAAAGCCGCACGCCTTCGCCTCTTACATGTTTATGGGGGTGGCGCTTTTTACCCCAGTATGGCTAACTCTAATCGTTAAACCCGCAAATAATCATCAGCTGCCGGTTGGCGCACGCCACGCGTAAATTTTAACTCACGGAGATTTGCATGAAGCCGTCCATTATTCTCTACAAAGCGTTGCCTGACGATTTACTGCATCGCCTGGAAGCACACTTCATCGTTACGCAGGTGCCGAACCTGCGCCCGGAGACGGTAGAACAACACGCCAAAGCCTTTGCCACGGCAGAAGGCCTGCTGGGCTCCAGTGAAACCGTCAATAGCACATTGCTGGAGAAGATGCCGCAACTGCGCGCAACATCCACCATCTCGGTAGGCTATGACAATTTTGATGTGGATGCCCTGAATGCGCGCAATGTACTGCTGATGCACACGCCCACCGTGCTGACAGAAACCGTTGCCGATACGGTGATGGCGCTGATCCTGAGTACAGCACGCCGCGTGGTGGACGTCGCAGAGCGCGTGAAGGCGGGCGAATGGACGAAAAATATTGAATCGGATTGGTTTGGTACCGATGTCCACCACAAAACAGTGGGGATCGTCGGCATGGGCCGCATTGGCCTGGCGCTGGCGCAACGTGCCCATTTCGGCTTTAACATGCCGGTTCTCTATAACGCGCGCCGCCGCCATCAGGAGGCGGAGGATCGTTTTAACGCGCGCTATTGCGACCTCGACACGCTGTTACAGGAATCTGATTTTGTTTGCCTGATCCTGCCGCTAACAGAAGAAACGCATCATCTGTTTGGTGCAGAGCAATTTGCCAAAATGAAGTCTTCCACCATTTTCATCAACGCGGGGCGTGGCCCGGTTGTCGATGAAAACGCGCTGATTGCCGCCCTGCAAAACGGCGTGATTCATGCTGCAGGTCTGGATGTGTTTGAGCAAGAGCCGTTGCCGGTGGACTCACCGTTATTGTCTCTGTCAAACGTGGTGGCAGTGCCGCACATCGGATCGGCGACCCATGAGACGCGCTATAACATGGCCGCCTGCGCGGTGGATAATTTAATCGATGCGCTGCAAGGCAAGGTAGAGAAGAATTGCGTTAACCCGCAAGTCGCAAGGCAGTGAGAACATAGTGAAAAAAAAGAGGCGAATCGCTCGCCTCTTTTTCATATCAACGGGTTCAATGCCCGATCCTCTCGGACATTAATCGTTTATTCGGTCGCGTTCACCGCAGCCGTCCAGGCCTGAGTAAATGCCTGATGCTGGGATGCCAGCGGGCCAATCAGCGTATTGTACTGGCTGGCTTGTTGAGATGTAGGGAACTGAATGCCGTTCGCCACAAAGCTCACCTGCGCTTCTTGCTGCGCCACAAAATCGCCGACCTGTACCAGCTGCTGCGTAAAAATTTGCGCGGCTGGGATCAGCGGCTGTAACGCATCTGCCGGTGCGGAAACGACTTTGCTGTAAACCTTATCAAAAACAGGTTTCAGATCGTCAGCCTGCTTCAGCGCGCCATGCGCAGCATCTGCCTGCAATTTTGCATTCTGCAACTGCTGGGCAAGAACACCTAATGAACCATTTGCCTGACGCAGCGGTTCACGTTGGGTTAAGTAATCCTGAGGTACGCGGATTGCATTGACGCTATCAACAACCGGACGCAGACCCGAGTCCATCGCCTGATTTACCTGCTGCGAAAAGCCATACAGAATGGCGTAATCAGAAACAAAGGGACCAAACTGTTTTTTCTGATCGGCGGTCAGCGTCGGCAAACGTTCCCCGCTACGCATTGCAGTATTCTGCAGGAAATCGATAAACGCTTTGCGCTGATCGCCTTCTTTATCAAAACACCCGCTCAGGCTAACTACCATCAATAACGCCACAACAGGCGCAAACCAGCGAGAGCAGGACTTACCTGTCGCCATTTTAATACTCCTTTCACCCATAAATGCGCACAACGACACCCGCGTGCCTGACGCTGACAAGGATAGTCCAGGTCAGGCTTGCAAGATACCCTTTCCACGTAATCTTGTAGCGGAAAATTACACAAGTGAAGGCTTCACTACAACGAGACGCTGAAAGCCGGATCCTGTGCCGTCGGGAACCTGCTCCCCACCCCACCGTCGCGATATAGTAAGAATTTCGTAATCTTTACAAATCCTCCTGATCCTTCGTATATCTCAACCGATATCAGGCCATTAGAAAATGGCTGATCCGCGCCGGACTTTTGCTGAAACGAATCCATTTCGGGAAAACATCCTGCATCTTTCTCCCCGCTCTAGTTATCCCGACTATTCTTAATGGGCTTCGATGAAATTCACGATCCCGCTGTGTGATTTATAGGAGTTATCAATGGAATACAAAGAACCCATGCTTGAGCTGCTGAGCAGTCTGGAACAGATTGTTTTTAAAGATGAATATCAAAAGATTACCCTGACACATAAGCCCAATCCCTTCACCGAATTTGAACAACTGCGAAGAGGAACCGGGTTGCAAACAGATGAGTTCGCCAGAGCGTTGGGCGTGACAGTTGCTACGGTGCAAGAGTGGGAGTCAAAACGCGTAAAGCCTTCTGCCACCGAGTTAAAACTGATGCGTCTCATCCAGGCGAACCCGAGATTAAGTAAGCAATTGATGGAGTGAGCGACCTGCAAACTCCCTCACTTAACGGTCCTGCATCGGGACCGTTTTCCCGCTTAGTTTCCAAAAAGAGAAAATAAAAGTTGCATCAATACGCATTACATGAGTTAATGCACTCAACGGTTTGACGTACAGACCATTAAAGCAGTTTAGTAAGGCAAGTCCCCTTCAAGAGTTATCGTTGATACCCCTCGTAGTGCGCATTTCCTTAACGCTTAAAAAATCTGTAAAGCACGCCATATCGCCGAAAGGCAAACTTATTTTTTAAAAGGTAATACACTATGTCCGGTAAAATGACTGGTATCGTAAAATGGTTCAACGCTGATAAAGGCTTCGGCTTCATCACTCCTGACGATGGCTCTAAAGACGTGTTCGTACACTTCTCTGCTATCCAGAACGAAGGTTACAAATCTCTGGATGAAGGTCAGAAAGTTTCCTTCACCATCGAAAGCGGCGCTAAAGGCCCGGCAGCTGGCAACGTAACCAGCCTGTAAGCTTAAAAAGCTCAGAATTCAAGATCCCTGCCAGATGGCGGGGATTTTTTTATCTGAATCCCACAGTCCTTCTCTCACCCGTCTTTGCATTACTTTACCTGCGTAACCTTTGACCCTCCCCTTAGGGCAAGCATTATAGTGAAATCCCTGTTTTTCACATGGAATTGAAGCTATGCCGAAATCCTCACTCTTGTTATGCCTGGGATTACTCACCAGCAGCGCCGCATTCGCCGCGACGCCAGAATCCACATTCCTTGCAGAGCATGGGCTTGCCGGTAAATCCGTTGAACAGATCGTCGAAACCATTGATCAGTCTCCGCAAAACCGCCCTCTGCCTTACTCTGCATCCATAACCAGTACCGAGCTGAAGTTATCGGACGGGGACCAGACCTGGGCGTTGCCGCTGGGTGATAAGTTCTATCTCTCCTTTGCGCCTTATGAACAGCAAACTCATCCCTGCTTTAACCACAGCCTTTCCGGCTGTCGGGGAGAGATGCCGAACACGACATTCAATGTGAAAGTGACGGATAACAAGGGTGATGTTGTCGTCCAAAAAGAGATGAAAAGCTATCAGAATGGTTTTGTCGGCGTGTGGCTGCCACGCAATATGGAAGGTTCCATTGAAGTGAGCTACAACGGCAAGAAAGCGGTTCATCCTATTAAGACAACGGATGACAGCCAAACCTGCCTGACTTCGTTGCACCTGCGCTAACTTTCAGGCATAAAAAAACCTGCCAAATGGCAGGTTTTTTTGCATCAGAGCGAATGCTTACTGCAGCAGCGAAATATCCGCGACGCGCAGGAACAGTTCACGCAGTTTTTCGAGCATAGAGAGACGGTTAATACGCAGGTCTTTATCCTCGACGTTCACCATCACTTTCTCGAAGAAGGCATCCACTGGCTCACGCAGTTCAGCCAGTTCAACCAGCGCTTCCTGATAGCGGCCTTCAGCGAAGAACGGCTCCAGCTTGTCACGCAGCACCACAACCTGCATGGCCAGCGCGATCTCTTCCGGCTCTTTCAGCGTCGCGGCGTTCACACGCCCGTTCAGCGTTTCGTCAGATTTCGCCAGAATGTTAGAAACACGCTTGTTCGCGGCAGCCAACGCTAACGCAGCGTCCAGAGTACGGAAGTGCGAAACCGCCTTCATACGCGCATCAAAATCTGCCGGACGGGTCGGACGACGCGCCAGCACAGCCTGAATGGTGTCGACGGTGTAGCCTTCGTCCTGATACCAGGCGCGGAAACGGCCCAGCATAAAGTCGATAACGTCATCCACCACGTTGGCGTTCGTCAGCTTGTCGCCGTACAGACGCACCGCTTCTTCGGTCAAAGTCTGCAGATCGAGATTCAGGTTCTTCTCAACGATGATACGCAGCACGCCGAGCGCAGCACGACGCAACGCAAACGGGTCTTTGTCGCCTTTCGGATGCTGACCGATACCGAAGATGCCCGCCAGGGTGTCCATCTTGTCGGCAATCGCCACGGCACACGCCACCGGGTTTGACGGCAGGTCATCACCCGCGAAACGCGGCTGATACTGCTCGTTCAGCGCCACGGCCACATCTTCCGCTTCGCCGTCGTGACGCGCGTAGTGCATGCCCATCACGCCCTGGGTGTCGGTGAACTCGAAGACCATGTTGGTCATCAGGTCGCACTTAGACAGCAGGCCCGCGCGGGTCGCGTGGTTTACGTCAGCGCCAATCTGTCCGGCAATCCAGCCTGCCAGCGCCTGAATACGGTCAGTCTTGTCACGCAGCGTACCCAGTTGCTGTTGGAACAGCACGGTTTGCAGACGCGGCAGATGATCTTCCAGACGTTTTTTACGGTCGGTGTTGAAGAAGAATTCGGCATCCGCCAGACGCGGACGCACCACTTTCTCGTTACCGGAAATGATCTGAATCGGATCTTTAGACTCGATGTTGGAGACGAAGATAAAGTTCGGCAGCAGTTTGCCGTCGTTCGCGTAAACCGGGAAGTACTTCTGGTCACCTTTCATAGTGTGCACCAGAGCTTCAGACGGCACCGCGAGGAATTTTTCTTCGAATTTCGCCGTCAGCACCACTGGCCATTCCACCAGCGAGGTCACTTCTTCCAGCAGGCTTTCGCTCAGGTCAGCGTTACCGCCAATCTTACGTGCTGCTTCTTCCGCGTCCGCTTTAATTTTCGCCTTACGTTCTTCGTAATCCGCGATGACTTTGCCGCGCTCACGCAGAATTTCAGGATACTGATCGGCGTTGTCGATGGTGAATTCCGGCTCGCCCATAAAGCGGTGGCCGCGAATCACGCGATCGGACTGAATGCCCAGAATGGTTGCCGGAATGACGTTATCGCCCAGCAGCAGAGTCACGGTATGTACCGGACGCACGAAGTGGACGTCGCTTGCTCCCCAGCGCATCAGTTTAGGGATCGGCAGTTTCGCCAGCGAAGTTGCCACCATGTTCGGTACCAGCGCTTCGGTGCTTTCGCCCTTCACGTGGGCGCGATACAGCAGCCATTCACCTTTGTCGGTGGTCAGACGCTCGGCCTGGTCAACGGTGATCCCGCAGCCACGTGCCCAGCCTTCTGCCGCTTTGCTCGGTTTGCCTTCGGCGTCGAACGCCTGGGCAATCGCCGGGCCGCGTTTTTCAACTTCGCGGTCTGCCTGTGATTCAGCCAGATTCGCGACTTTCAGCGCCAGACGACGCGGAGCAGCAAACCACTCAACGTTGCCGTGTGCGAGGCCGGCGTTATCCAGCTCCGCGGTAAAGTTCGCAGCAAAGGACTCCGCCAGGCTGCGCAGGGCTTTTGGTGGCAGCTCTTCAGTGCCGATTTCCACCAGAAAAGTTTTCTCAGACATGGCCGCCTCTTACTTGTCTTTGTTGCACATCGGGAAGCCAAGGGCCTCACGGGAAGCATAATAAGCTTCTGCCACTGCTTTGGTCAGGGTGCGAATGCGCAGAATATAGCGCTGACGCTCGGTGACGGAGATGGCTTTACGCGCATCCAGCAGGTTGAAGCTGTGAGCGGCTTTCAGAATACGCTCGTAGGCTGGCAGCGGCAGTGGGTTTTCCAGCGCCAGCAGCTGTTGAGCTTCTTTCTCATACTGCTCGAAGCAGGAGAACAGGAAGTCCACGTCCGCGTATTCGAAGTTATAGGTGGATTGCTCCACTTCGTTCTGATGGAACACGTCGCCGTAGGTGGTTTTACCCAGCGGGCCGTCGCTCCAGACCAGGTCGTAAACGCTGTCTACGCCCTGAATGTACATCGCCAGACGTTCCAGACCGTAGGTGATTTCGCCGGTAACCGGTTTACACTCCAGACCGCCCACCTGCTGGAAGTAAGTGAACTGAGTCACTTCCATCCCGTTCAGCCACACTTCCCAGCCCAGACCCCAGGCACCCAGCGTCGGGTTTTCCCAGTTATCTTCCACGAAACGGATGTCGTGGATGGTCGGGTCCATTCCCAGCTCTTTCAGGGAACCGAGGTACAGCTCCTGAATGTTGTCCGGAGATGGCTTGATGACCACCTGGAACTGATAGTAGTGCTGTAAACGGTTCGGGTTTTCGCCGTAGCGGCCATCGGTCGGACGACGGGAAGGCTGCACGTAGGCAGTCGCCATCGGCTCTGGCCCCAGCGCACGCAGGCAAGTCATTGGGTGAGAAGTCCCCGCGCCGACTTCCATGTCCAATGGTTGAACAATGGTGCAGCCCTGGCGAGCCCAGTAATCCTGTAAGGTCAGGATCAAGCCCTGGAAGGTCCTGGTATCAAACTTTTGCATATTATTTCGTGCTGGATACGTGTGGATTTAAAGGAAGGGATCAGTATACCCGCTGACTGCAAGATATACAGTACGAAACGGGAAAAAGGCAGGGCTTAACGCATGGAAAGGTGTAAAAACTGCCCGTCCGCGTCAAAAGAACAGACAAAACCCTCTTTGCGGAAGGTATAGCCACGCATTTCATAACTGCCCTGAAACTGTTCAAAGCCGGTAACATCAATTTTTTGCGGGCCTGTGTTGTAGCGCTTTGCCGCCTGACCTTTGCACAACGCTTCCATATCCAGCGTTCTCGAGGGGCTTACTTTGAGCTTCTGCGCTTTTTGCACCGGCGGTTGCTCGCCAGCACATCCCGCCAGCACCAGAGTCAACATGGCCGGGAAGAGAGACTTCATCATCATTTTTATTACCGCCTTATATGCCGGTCTGTCTTATTATTATTAACGTTCGCGTAGCCCGCACATTTTGCGAATCTCGCCAGCGCATCACAAGCTTTAGCGTATAAACTCAGATTATTCCAGTGAGATACACCGGCAAATCACCAGTCAGACTATTTTTAGAACGAAAACAGAGGCACTGATGCAGCCCAAAATATATTGGATTGATAATCTGCGCGGGATAGCGTGTTTAATGGTGGTTATGATTCATACCACCACCTGGTACGTCACTAATGCGCAAAGCGTCAGCCCGATGAACTGGGATCTTGCGAATGTCCTGAACTCAGCCTCACGCGTGAGCGTTCCGCTTTTCTTTATGATTTCAGGCTTTCTCTTTTTTGGGGAACGTAGCGCCCAGCCACGTCATTTTTTACGTATTGCGCTCTGCCTGTTGTTCTATAGCGGCGTGGCGCTGGCGTATATCGCGCTGTTTACCTCTATCAACGCAGAACTCTCGTTAAAAAATCTGCTGCAAAAGCCGGTGTTCTACCATTTATGGTTTTTCTTCGCGATCGCCGTCATCTACCTGGTATCGCCGCTAATACAGGTAAAAAATGTCAGTGGAAAAATGTTGCTGGTACTGATGGTAATGATTGGCATCATCGCGAACCCCAATACCGTGACGCAGAAAATAGGTGGATTTGAGTGGCTACCGATTAATTTATATATCAATGGCGACACCTTCTATTACATCCTGTACGGCATGCTCGGTCGGGCCATTGGCATGATGGATACGCAAAAAAGAGCGCTCACCGGGATAAGCGCGCTGCTTTGCATTACCGCTGTGGTGGTGATTTCTCGCGGCACGTTGTATGAACTTCGCTGGCGGGGAAACTTTGCCGATACCTGGTATGTCTATTGCGGACCTGCGGTGTTTATTTTCGCGATATCGCTACTGACGCTGGTCAAGAATACGCTGAATAAACAAACTGTTCCGTTGCTAGGGCTGATTTCGCGCCACTCACTCGGTATTTATGGATTCCACGCGCTCATTATCCATGCGTTGCGTACCAATGGGATTGAAATTAAACACTGGCCGCCGCTGGATATCGTCTGGATTTTCAGTATCACGCTGGCGGGGAGCTTGCTGCTTTCCGTGCTATTGCAGCGAGTGGATACGCGCAGACTGGTCAGCTAAGCTGACACATGATGGCTTCGGCCATCATTCACTTTCACAATATGACGCGTACATGTCCGTGCCATACAGACACACCCCCACCGCTAACAGACAGATCACTTTCATCACCGGTGACAACTCAATATTCCATAGCCCAACGAACAGCATTCCCGAACCAAACAATAACAAACGCTTACAGTGAGCGATCAGACGTTCGCTGCCAGTCTGTTCATAATGAATCAGCACAGGAAAGCCCATCATGACGATGACACCCAAAAAATAGCCTTTTTGGCACAACGTTTGGCAGACAGGCCATAGCCCTGTCAGATAGACCAGCGCCCCACTGACCAGCAGTATCAACCCAATTGTCCGCTTCCTGCGCACGACGTTATCGTCCATATCACTCTCCTTATGCTTTGGTGATTCACATTAAGGCAATAAATAGAGATGAGAAAGACGAAGGCGTGGCCATACCGTAAAAATCAGAAAACATACATATCAATTTCCATGTATGTTTGATGAATTAATAGGCATCAGGAATTCCTTCCAGCGCGAACCGGAAGGAATTGCGGATTAAGACATCAGCGGCACGAGTTGCTGATAGAGACGGCGGAAAGTGTCACGCTGCTGTTGATAGCGCGCATGGCGCTGCGCATCCGGATAATGCGCCTGTTCCAGCCGGAGTTGCGGCAGCAAATCGGATAACGGTTTTTCGGGATTCACTGCAATTTGTGCCAGACGCGCCGCCCCTAATGCCGGCCCCACATCGCCACCGGTGCGATAATCCAATTGCAATCCACTGATATCAGAGAGCATCTGCCGCCAGTATTCACTGCGGGCACCGCCGCCAATCAACGTAATGCTGCTGGGTTGTACGCCACACGCATGTACCGCATCCATGCCATCAGCCAGCGCGTAACCGACCCCCTCCAGCACAGCCCGCGCCAACTCTGCCGGGCCATGCTGATGCGTCAGACCAAAGAACACGCCCTTAGCCTGCGGGTTGTTGTGTGGCGTACGCTCACCGGAAAGATAGGGCAGGAACCAGACGGGCTCGACGTTGTCGTCCGCCTGCTGCGCGGCGGCGATCAGCGCAGGAACATCGGCCATCCCGGTTAATTTTGCCGCCCAGTCCAGGCAAGAGGCGGCGCTCAGCATGACGGACATTAAATGCCAGCGTCCAGGCAGCGCGTGGCAAAAACTGTGCACTGCGCTTTCGGGTCTGCTGAGGAAACCGTCGCTCACCGCAAAATACACGCCGGATGTGCCCAGGGAGAGCATCGCCTGATCGGCATTCATCATCCCGACGCCAACAGCACCGGCTGCGTTATCGCCTCCGCCTGCCACAACGGGCACCGCAGACATCCCCCATGACTGCGCCACCTCTGGCAACAGCGTGCCGGTAATATCGCTCCCTTCGTATAAAGCGGGCATATGCTCACGGGTCAGCCCACACGCTTCAAGCATGACGTCACTCCAGTCACGCTTCGCCACATCCAGCCACATCGTACCCGCAGCATCAGACATATCGCTGGCAAACTCACCGGTCATTCGCAAACGCAGATAATCTTTCGGCAGCAACACGTTGGCGACCTGACGAAAAATCTCCGGCTCGTGGCGCTGAACCCACAATACTTTAGGCGCGGTAAAGCCTGGCATCATCAGGTTGCCGGTAATGGCGCGCGATGCAGGCACCTGTTTTTCAAGTAATACGCACTCTTCGCCGCAGCGACCGTCATTCCACAGAATCGCCGGGTGTAATACTTTCTGTTGTTTATCAAGTAACGTGGCGCCATGCATCTGTCCCGCAATACCCACGGCTTTCACGCCGCTCAATGGGTGCTGCTGGCCCAATGCTTTTACCGCACGATCGGTCGCCTGCCACCACTGTTCAGGATCCTGCTCCGACCATAATGGATGAGGCCGGGAGACGGTAAGCGTCTGTGTCTGCGAGGCAATCACCTCTCCTTGCTCATTCAACAGAATGGCCTTCACGCCGGAGGTACCCAGATCAATCCCGATATACATAGCGATGATTCCTTAAAAAGAAATGCCCGGTGGCGTATTCGCTTACCGGGCTTACGGGCAGCTAATGAAGCCGGTTACTTGTCGAACAGGTAATGATTCACCAGATTTTCCAGCAGTTCCTGATGGCCGCTCTGATGAACCGGCGCCAGATTACGTTGTTCAGCATACTGCGACAGTTCACTGAGTGATAACTGACCTTTCAGGATTTGCTGACCCAATTCGCCATTCCATCCGGCATAGCGTTTCGCAACGCGTTTATCCAGTTCACCGTCTTCAAGCATACGCGCCGCCACTTTCAGCGACAGCGCCATGGTGTCCATTGCGCCAATGTGGCCGTAGAACAAATCGTATTTATCGGTGCTCTGACGACGCACTTTGGCGTCAAAATTCAGGCCGCCGGTGGTAAAACCGCCCGCTTTCAGGATCTCATACATCACCAGCGCATTTTCTTCCACGCTGATCGGGAACTGATCGGTATCCCAACCCAGCTGTGCATCACCACGGTTGGCATCAACGGAACCAAAAATACCCAGCGCGATAGCAGAGGCAATTTCATGATGGAATGAGTGTCCCGCCAGCGTGGCATGGTTCGCCTCAATGTTAACTTTGATCTCTTTTTCCAGACCGAACTGTTTGAGGAAGCCGTAGACGGTAGCCACATCATAGTCGTACTGGTGCTTGGTGGGTTCCTGCGGTTTGGGTTCGATCAGCAACGTGCCCTGGAAGCCAATTTTGTGTTTATGCTCAACCACCATCTGCATAAAGCGACCAATCTGCTCGCGTTCCTGCCGCAGGTCGGTATTCAGCAGGGTTTCGTAACCTTCACGACCGCCCCACAGTACATAGTTTTCCCCACCCAATTTATGGGTGGCATCCATTGCCGTCACCACCTGGGTGGCCGCCCAGCTAAAGACTTCCGGGTCGGGGTTAGTGGCTGCGCCCGCGCCGTAGCGAGGATTGGTAAAGCAGTTCGCCGTCCCCCACAACAGCTTCACGCCGCTCTGGTCTTGCTTTTGCGCCAGAACATCAACCATTTGCGCAAAGTTATTTTTGTACTCTTGTAACGAAGCGCCTTCAGGTGAGACATCCACATCATGGAAACAGTAATACGGCACATTCAGTTTGTGGAAGAATTCAAATGCGACATCAGCCTTGCGCTTCGCAAGCTCAATCGCGTCGCCTGGCTGCTGCCATGGACGATTAAACGACCCAACGCCAAACATATCGGCGCCATTCCAACAGAAGGTATGCCAGTAGCACGCCGCAAAACGCAAATGATCTTCCATGCGTTTGCCCAACACGATTTCGTCCGGATTATAGTGACGAAATGCTAATGGATTAGTCGATTTAGTGCCTTCATAACGAACACGATCAAGCTGGTCAAAATAGGCTTGCATAATGAACTCCATAATCAGGTAATGCGGCGGGTGATTGATAATGTCGTAATATTGGGCACTCCCTGACCATTGCTCAATTATGTTATTTCACACTGCCATTGAGATAATTCACAAGTGTGCGCCACTTCGCAAAATAAAACTCAGACAATTAAAAAAACGTTACATATCAAACTCAAATGCAAGTTAAGCGGCAATTCATTTAAAATAAGATCCCGGTCATAAATTACGAAATAAACCAAAAATCGTAACAGGAAGATAAAAATCTATAATTGCCTTCCGTGCATTAACTGTTAAAAATCTGCTACGTCTTACGCTGTGATTGTTACTTTTACTGCTGTTCCTCCCCTACAAAAGGCATCACGATTATGAAGATGAAGATAAAAAATATTTTACTGACTGTCTGCACATCCCTTTTACTCACTAGCGTCGCAGGCCATGCTAAAGAAGTTAAAATCGGTATGGCGATTGATGATCTCCGCCTGGAGCGCTGGCAGAAAGATCGCGATATTTTCGTCAACAAAGCGGAGTCGCTCGGCGCAAAAGTATTTGTACAATCTGCAAATGGTAATGAAGAAACCCAAATGTCGCAGATTGAAAACATGATCAACCGTGGCGTAGACGTCCTCGTGATAATTCCTTACAACGGACAAGTCTTAAGCAACGTCATCAAAGAGGCGAAGCAAGAAGGGATCAAAGTCCTGGCTTATGACCGCATGATCAATGATGCCGATATCGATTTTTATATCTCTTTTGATAATGAAAAAGTGGGTGAATTACAGGCTCAATCACTGGTCGATATTGTACCCCAGGGTAATTATTTTCTGATGGGAGGATCACCCGTCGATAATAATGCGAAACTGTTCCGCGCCGGGCAAATGAAAGTATTAAAACCGTATATTGACGAAGGCAAAATTAAGGTCGTCGGCGATCAATGGGTTGATGGCTGGTTACCGGAAAATGCGTTGAAGATTATGGAAAATGCGTTGACCGCCAACAACAACAAAATTGATGCTGTCGTCGCCTCAAATGACGCAACGGCGGGCGGCGCGGTTCAGGCGCTAAGTGCGCAAGGTTTATCAGGAAAAGTCGCCATTTCCGGGCAGGATGCAGACCTCGCCGGTATCAAACGCATTGTGGCGGGAACGCAAACGATGACAGTGTATAAGCCGATCACCCTGCTCGCCAACACCGCCGCAGAGATCGCCGTCGAATTGGGTAATGATCAGCAACCCAAAGCAGATACCACGCTGAATAATGGCTTGAAAGATGTCCCTTCCCGACTGCTTACGCCTATTGACGTGAACAAAGACAATATTACCGAGACGGTCATCAAAGACGGGTTCCACAAGAAAAGCGAGCTTTAAGCGTTACGCCCTCTGAGTCATCAGAGGGCGATACCGACGTTACAGCAAAATAGCGACCGGTATACGTCAACGTCCACGTCCACGCAGGGTTCTCTTATTGGCTTATGTGGAGCAGTTATGCCATATCTACTTGAAATGAAGAGCATTACCAAGACATTCGGCGTCGTGAAGGCGGTTGATAACGTGAGCCTCAGGGTCAATGCTGGCGAAATCGTTTCATTATGCGGCGAGAATGGTTCCGGGAAATCGACATTAATGAAGGTGCTGTGCGGTATTTATCCGCACGGGTCTTACGAAGGCGAGATCATTTTTGCGGGCGAAACCATTCAGGCTAACCATATTCGCGACACCGAACGTAAAGGTATTGCCATTATTCACCAGGAATTAGCCCTGGTTAAACATCTGACGGTTCTGGAAAATATATTTCTTGGCAGCGAAATCACGCGTCATGGCCTGTTGGATTACGACATGATGACGCTGCGTTGCCAAAAATTATTAGAACAGGTCAGTTTGTCCATTTCGCCCGATACACGAGTCGGTGATTTAGGTTTGGGACAACAGCAACTGGTCGAAATCGCCAAGGCGCTGAACAAACAGGTCCGCCTGCTCATTCTGGATGAACCCACGGCCTCACTCACCGAGCAGGAAACCGCCATCCTGCTGAATATTATACGCGACCTGCAACAGCACGATATTGCCTGCATTTACATTTCTCACAAACTCAATGAGGTTAAAGCCATTTCGGATACGATTTGCGTTATTCGCGATGGTCAGCATATTGGCACCCGTGATGCCACTGGCATGAGTGAAGACGATATTATCACCATGATGGTCGGGCGTGAGTTAACTGCGCTCTATCCCAGTGAACCACACACAATGGGAGACGAGATTTTACGGGTTGAGCACCTCACCGCATGGCATCCTGTGAACCGCCATATTAAGCGGGTTAACGATATTTCCTTCTCCCTTAAGCGCGGTGAAATTCTGGGCATTGCCGGACTCGTTGGAGCCGGGCGTACCGAAGCCGTTCAGTGTCTGTTTGGCGTCTGGCCTGGTCGTTGGGAGGGGAAAATATTCATTGAGGACCATCCCGTGGATATTCGTAACTGCCAGCAAGCCATTGCTCAGGGTATTGCCATGGTTCCCGAAGACCGCAAAAGAGACGGTATTGTTCCCGTGATGGCGGTGGGAAAAAATATCACGCTGGCGGCTCTCGACACATTTTCCGGGCCCCTGAGCCATCTCGATGATGCCGCAGAACAAAAATGCATTCTGGAATCCCTCCAGCAGCTCAAAGTAAAAACCTCCTCTCCCGATCTTGCCATTGGTCGTCTGAGCGGAGGCAATCAGCAAAAAGCGATTCTGGCACGCTGTCTCCTGTTAAATCCCCGCATTCTGATCCTTGATGAACCCACGCGGGGAATTGATATCGGCGCTAAATATGAAATCTACAAGCTCATCAACCAGCTTGTGCAGCAAGGGATCGCCGTCATTGTCATCTCTTCCGAATTACCTGAAGTGCTCGGACTGAGCGATCGCATCCTGGTGATGCATGAAGGAAAACTGAAAGCTAACCTGGTGAATCATAACCTGACTCAGGAGCAGGTCATGGAAGCCGCATTGAGGAGCGAACACCATGTCGAAAAACACCCCGTCTGAAGCGAAACTTGCAGCCCCACGGGCAGGCGGCTTCCCCGGAATCAAATCGCTGAATTTACAAGTCTTCGTCATGATTGCGGCGATTATCGTTATCATGTTGTTCTTCACGTGGACCACCGATGGCGCCTACCTGAGCGCCCGCAACGTCTCTAACCTGCTGCGACAAACTGCGATTACGGGTATCCTGGCTGTCGGTATGGTGTTCGTGATTATTTCCGCCGAAATCGATCTCTCGGTCGGCTCGATGATGGGCTTATTGGGCGGCGTCGCGGCAATCTGCGACGTCTGGCTAGGCTGGCCATTACCGCTGACGGTGATCGTCACGCTGGCTCTGGGTTTGCTCCTCGGCGCCTGGAACGGATGGTGGGTCGCCTACCGCAAAGTCCCTTCGTTTATTGTGACGCTTGCCGGCATGCTGGCTTTTCGCGGTATTCTCATCGGGATCACCAACGGCACAACTGTCTCGCCCACCAGCGCTGCAATGTCACAGATTGGCCAAAGTTACTTGTCTGATGGTACTGGTTTTATCATCGGCGCTCTCGGGTTAATGGCGTTTATTGGCTGGCAATGGCGTGGGCGTATGCGTCGCCAGGCATTAGGCCTTGAATCTCCCGTATCGACGTCGGTTGTCGGTCGCCAGGCGTTGACGGCCATTATCGTATTAGGCGCAATCTGGCTGCTGAATGATTATCGTGGCGTCCCGACGCCGGTGCTGCTGCTGACGCTACTGCTGTTGGGCGGCATGTTTATGGCAACGCGCACCGCCTTTGGTCGTCGCATTTACGCCATCGGCGGCAATATCGAAGCCGCACGTCTGTCTGGCATTAACGTCGAGCGTACCAAGCTCGCGGTCTTCGCCATTAATGGCCTGATGGTGGCGATTGCCGGTCTGATCCTCAGTTCACGACTTGGCGCGGGCTCCCCTTCCGCCGGGAATATTGCGGAACTGGATGCGATTGCCGCGTGTGTGATTGGGGGAACCAGTCTGGCGGGCGGTATTGGGAGTGTCGCCGGTGCCGTTATGGGTGCATTTATTATGGCCTCTCTCGACAATGGAATGAGTATGATGGATGTTCCCACTTTCTGGCAGTATATCGTGAAGGGAGCGATTCTGTTGCTGGCAGTATGGATGGACTCAGCAACCAAACGCCGTGCCTGAATGTAAGAAAATGGGGAAGTTTCAATGCCGGTAAATATCTACCGGCATTGTTTTTATGCATGATTCAGCAGGAAAAGAACCATGTTTGATAAACGTCATCGTATCACGCTGTTATTTAACGCCAACAAAGCTTACGACCGTCAGGTCGTCGAAGGTGTCGGTGAATATTTGCAAGCGTCGCAATCCGAGTGGGATATCTTTATTGAGGAAGACTTTCGTGCCCGGATTGATAACATCAAAGAGTGGCTGGGAGATGGCGTCATCGCCGACTACGACGACGATGAGATTGCCCGCCTGCTTGCTGACGTTGACGTTCCCATCGTCGGCGTCGGCGGTTCCTACCATCTTCCTGAACATTACCCTCCGGTCCATTACGTCGCCACGGATAACTTCGCATTGGTGGAAAGCGCCTTTCTGCACCTGAAAGAAAAAGGGATTAACCGTTTTGCCTTCTATGGCCTGCCCGCCTCCAGCGGTAAACGCTGGGCAGCAGAACGTGAATACGCGTTTTGTCAGTTAGTGGCGGAAGAGAAATACCGCGGCGTGGTCTATCAGGGGCTGGAGACAGCGCCAGAGAACTGGCAGCACGCACAAAATCGGCTGGCAGACTGGCTGCAAACCCTGCCGCCACAAACCGGCATTATTGCGGTGACTGACGCCCGTGCGCGGCATGTGCTGCAGGTCTGTGAACATCTGCACATCCCAGTGCCCGAAAAGCTGAGCGTCATTGGGATTGATAACGAAGAACTCACCCGTTACCTGTCACGCGTCGCGCTCTCGTCGGTCGCACAGGGCGCGCGGCAGATGGGATATCAGGCCGCCAAAATGCTGCACCGCCTGCTGGCCAACGAAGAGATGCCCTTACAGCGTATCCTCGTCCCTCCGGTGCGCGTCGTTGAGCGTCAGTCGACCGATTATCGTTCGCTCACGGACCCGGCCGTCATTCAGGCCATGCATTTCATTCGCAATCATGCCTGTAAAGGTATCAAGGTTGATCAGGTGCTGGATGCGGTGGGCATTTCTCGCTCAAATCTGGAGAAGCGATTCAAAGAGGAAGTAGGAGAGACTATCCACGCCGTAATCCATGCTGAAAAACTGGAAAAAGCACGTAGCCTGTTGATTTCCACCACACTGTCGATCAACGAAATCTCGCAGATGTGCGGCTATCCTTCCCTGCAATATTTCTATTCGGTCTTTAAGAAAGAGTATGGCACGACCCCGAAAGAGTACCGTGACCTGAACAGTGAAGTGTTGTTGTGATGTGCTTGCCGGATGGCGACGCTAATGCGCCATCCGGCATTTAACGATTACATATGCGCGGCAATTAAGCGCTGGTTATCCTGGTACATAGCGAACAGATAGTTGTTATAGCTCTGTCCTTTCGTTGAATAACCCTTCAGCTTATGAATCATCGCCGTAGCTGTCACTTCCTGATCCGCTTTGCGCAGCTGCGCGCGCGACTTACGGAAGGAGGAGTAAGCCGGGTGGGTATTCAGGTTGATGACATAGGCGCTGACCGACTCTTTAACAGAGTCGAACTGAGAATAGCCTTTCACTTTACCTGGCGCGTTGCTGCAACGGCCTTTCCCACACTTCATACCAAACAGATTGTTATTGCTACGGGCCAGCTTAGAGGTACCCCAGCCGCTTTCTGCCGCAGCCATTGTCGCCACCATGCTGGTAGGGATAATGTCGACACGCTCAAGTAACGTGTTCCACGGAACTTTACGCGTATTGCCGGACCAGCTCACCTTGTAGCGTTTCGCGATATCTTTCATACGCGCACGCTCAGAAGGCGACCAGCGGTTCTGGTACTGCTTTGAAATCAGCCAGTTACGATCCGCCGTAATGGCAGCATTTTGACTGGTAATATAAGGCATAACCGTCCGGAGAAACGCTTTTTTCCTTGGTGTTCCGGAAGGGTATTTTCGCAAATCAGGAAGTGAACTGCTCTTTGCACTATTGCGAGAATACTCTTGTTTACTGCTTGCCTGTGTATTACTTGTCTTGGTTACATGGGACTTCTGACTCGTTGTCGTTGTGTGCGTCTTTGCCAGCACCTCACCCGAAAATGCGATGGTGAGTAACATAAGAATCATTGCCCCATATCGTCGAATGGGAGTCAATATCATTAGGTCTCCTGGTCGGATTTATACATTCCAACACCTTATATTTTTCACAAAAATGAGAGTTGAATCTCAAATCATATCAAAAATAGCCGTCCAGAGCACCCAAAGGAATAGTCCAATTCTGAAACTATGTCACGCGCTAACGGTTAGGAATGTCATTAATTCGATGAAAATGTGGAGGTTATCGCAAAATAAGGCTGTTTTTTGCGCACGATCGCTCATCCTCGCGCCTCATCCTGGAGGTATTCATCCAAAGGATGAGTTTGCCGCCCCATTTCACTGGCAAACTGACTAAAATCGCCGCAACAAGGACCGCGTTATGAAACTTGCCGCCATTGCTCTGGCGTTGATGCCCGGCATTGCGATCGCTTCATCATGGACAACGCCCGGCTTCCCGGCATTCACTGCACAAGGAACGGGTAAATTTGTCAGCCATACCACGTTGACGAAGGGTACTCGTCCTTTAACGCTGACGTTTGACCAACAGTGCTGGCAGCCCGCAGAGACGATAAAGCTCAATCAGATGCTATCCCTCAAACCGTGCGAGGGAACCCCTCCGCAATGGCGGCTTTTTAAAGCGGGCGACTATACGCTGGAGGTGGATACCCGCTCGGGTACACCGACGCTGATGCTGTCGGTAAAGAATGCCGCCGAACCTGTCGCCCATCAGATACGCCAGTGTCCAAAATGGGACGGTTCGCCGCTGACCCTGGATGTCGCCGGGAGCTTTCCGGAAGGCTCAAAAGTACGCGATTTCTACAGCCAGCAAATCGCCACGGTTAAAAATGGCCACATCACGCTCCAGCCCGCGGCGACCAGTAATGGACTTTTACTGCTGGAACGGGCAGAGACCGACGCTCCCGCTGCATTCGACTGGCATAACGCCACCGTCTATTTTGTGCTGACAGACCGCTTCCAGAATGGCGATCCGACAAACGACAACAGTTATGGCCGCCATAAAGACGGTATGCAGGAGATCGGTACCTTTCATGGCGGCGATTTACGCGGGCTGGTGAGCAAACTGGACTATCTGCAGCAGCTTGGCGTCAACGCCCTGTGGGTAAGCGCCCCCTTTGAGCAAATTCATGGTTGGGTCGGCGGCGGTACCAAAGGCGATTTCCCCCATTACGCCTACCACGGTTATTACACCCAGGACTGGACCACGCTTGACGCCAATATGGGTACCGGTGACGACCTGCGCGCACTGGTTGACGGCGCACATCAGCGCGGCATTCGAATTCTGTTCGATGTGGTGATGAACCATAGCGGTTACGCCACGCTGGCGGATATGCAGGAGTACCAGTTTGGTGCGCTGTATCTATCGGGAGACGAGCTGAAGAAAACGCTCGGTGAGCGCTGGACGGACTGGAAACCCGCAGCAGGTCAAAGCTGGCACAGCTTTAATGATTACATCAACTTCGGCGATAAAGCCGCCTGGGAAAAATGGTGGGGAAAAAAGTGGATCCGCACCGACATCGGTGATTACGACGCGCCGGGCTTTGATGACCAGACCATGTCCCTGGCCTTTTTACCGGATCTCAAAACCGAGTCCACCACCCCTTCTGGCCTGCCCGTCTTCTATCAACACAAACCGGATACCCATGCCAAAGCCCTTGCGGGTTACACGCCGCGAGATTATTTAACCCACTGGTTAAGCCAGTGGGTACGGGACTACGGTATCGACGGTTTCCGCGTTGATACCGCCAAACACGTCGAACTTCCCGCCTGGCAACAACTGAAAACGCAGGCCAGCGCGGCGCTGGTTGAATGGAAACACGCCAATCCAGACAAGGCGCTGGATGACAGCCCCTTCTGGATGACCGGTGAAGCCTGGGGTCATGGCGTGATGCAAAGCGACTATTACCGCCACGGCTTCGACGCGATGATCAATTTTGATTACCAGGAACAGGCGGCAAAAGCGGTCGATTGTCTGGCAAACATGGATCTCACCTGGCAACAGATGGCGGAAAAGTTGCAAGATTTCAACGTTCTGAGCTATCTCTCATCACACGATACTCGCCTGTTCCGGGAAGGCGGCGATAAAGCTGCGGAGCTGTTGCTGCTGGCGCCAGGGGCTGTACAGATCTTTTACGGTGATGAGTCTGCGCGACCTTTCGGCCCCACCGGCTCCGATCCTCTGCAGGGGACACGGTCAGAGATGAACTGGCAGGATGTGAGCGGTAACGCGGCTGACGCCGTTGCGCACTGGCAGCGTATCAGCCAGTTCAGATCCCGCCATTCCGCCATTGGCGCGGGTACACAAACGACCCTTTCATTAACGCAGGGATACGGCTTCGTGCGCGAGCGTGGTGACGATAAAGTGATGGTCATTTGGGCTGGCCGCCCCTGATTCCATCTGGGTTCTGGCATCCACTATGTGTCAGAACCCTTTAGCAAAACAAAACACTAATCAGACAGAAACTGGCAGCATAAAGTGTGATTCTCTTCACAGTCGCCTGATTTGCACCCTGCCAGAGGTAGCGCTATGGTTAGCCACTTTACTACTCAGCCCGACAGACCATCTGCTATGACATTCTCACTTTTTGGCGACAAATTTACCCGCCACTCAGGCATTACCCGCCTGATGGAGGACCTCAACGACGGTTTACGCACGCCTGGCGCAATCATGCTTGGCGGCGGTAACCCGGCGCAAATCCCGGCGATGCAGGAATACTTCCACGCGCTCCTGGCTGAGATGCTGGAGAACGGCAAAGCCACTGATGCGCTTTGCAATTATGACGGTCCGCAGGGAAAAACCGAACTGCTGGACGCGCTCGCCGCACTGCTCCGTGAAACGCTGGGTTGGGATATCGGGCCACAAAATATTGCGCTAACAAATGGTAGTCAGAGCGCATTTTTCTACTTGTTTAATCTCTTCGCCGGACGCCGCGCCGACGGCACGACCAAAAAAGTGCTTTTCCCGCTCGCGCCGGAATACATTGGCTATGCCGATTCCGGTCTGGAAGAAGATCTCTTCGTTTCGGCTCGCCCGAATATTGAGCTGCTGCCGGAAGGCCAGTTTAAATATCACGTTGATTTTGAACATCTGCATATCGGCGAAGAGACGGGCATGATCTGTGTATCGCGCCCAACAAACCCAACAGGCAATGTCATCACCGACGAAGAGCTCATGAAGCTGGACGCTCTGGCGCACCAACACGACATCCCGCTAGTGATTGATAACGCCTACGGCGTTCCCTTCCCGGGGATTATTTTCAGCGACGCTCGACCGTTGTGGAACCCCAACACTATCCTGTGCATGAGCCTCTCCAAGCTGGGGCTTCCCGGTTCTCGCTGCGGTATTATTATCGCCAATGAAGAAATCATCACCGCCATCACCAACATGAACGGCATTATCAGCCTGGCGCCTGGGGGGATGGGGCCCGCGATGATGTGTGAAATGATCAAACGCAACGATCTGCTGCGCCTGTCAGAGACGGTGATAAAACCGTTTTATTACCAGCGCGTTCAGGAGACGATTACCATCATTCGTCGCTATTTATCTGAAGACCGCTGCCTGATCCATAAACCGGAGGGCGCCATTTTCCTGTGGTTGTGGTTTAAGGATTTGCCCATCACCACAGAATTGCTCTATCAGCGCCTGAAAAAACGCGGCGTCCTGATGGTGCCTGGCGACTACTTCTTCCCTGGACTGGATAAACCATGGCCGCACACGCATCAATGCATGCGGATGAATTACGTTCCCGATCCGGAGAAAATCGAAGCGGGCGTAAAAATTCTGGCCCAAGAGATTGAACGCGCCTGGCTTGAGGGCTGACAGTTCGTCACATTCCCGGTCATGATTGCCGGGAATGTCGTGTTCACAACGGTTGGGAAAGCAGACGATGACGTTGGAGCGTGGCGACGTCCAGGCACGCTAAGGCATGGGTTGGACAGGCCTCGACGCAGGCGGGTCCCGCCTCGCGATGCCAGCAAAGATCGCACTTGATGGCCTGCGCCCGGGACATCTTCGAAACCACATTCATCGCCCCAAACGGGCATGCCAGCATACAACTTTTACACCCGATACAGCGCGATTGCTCAACGAAGATATGCCCACGTTCGCGACGAATAGCCTGCGTCGGGCAGACGTTCGCACACGGTGCGTCTTCACATTGATGGCAGGTCACCGCCGTCGTGAACGCATTATCTTTAATGACCCGAATTCGCGAGACAAATTCTCCAGGAGACACCGCTGCGCAGTCCTGGCTCTCCTGATGTGAGACCACACAGGCAACTTCGCAGGTACGACATCCAATGCACTTCGCTGCATCCGCCACAATAAATGGGTTCATGACCTGCTCCATCCGCCTTAAAGCGCCAGATTGCCAGAGAGGCCGCCAACGCTGCTTTGATCCGACAACGGAAACCCTTCATTTTTGTCAGATGCCCGTCATGTTCTGGTGTTTTGCCTGATACATTGACTCCCGAACACAAAAAACCAGCGCAGGTGAAATTGCCAGAGCGGTCTTGCCATCACGCAGAGTTAATATGTTCCTTGCAGTACCGCTGCTTCCAGGTGGCGGGGGTCAACCCTGTGTTTTTACGGAATATTTGACGAAAATAACCCACATCGTTAAACCCACATAATTCTGCGACCTCTTTCAGCGAGCAGGCATCACTGATGAGCAATTTCTCCGCTTCCCGCACGCGTTGACGGTGTATGGCTTCCGTTAACGTCAGGTGAAATACCCGGCGATACACCCGGCCAAGATAATCAGCATTGCAATGAAGTTCCTTCGCCAAAATCGCGGTAGAAAGCGCTAAATGATATTGCGTGCGAATAAGCTGTCGTGCTTTCCAGGCCAACACGCTCCCCGCGTCATTGTTGTTTTCACGTTGTTGGGCAGAACACGTAAGCTGTTGCAAAATAAGCAAGACAATAAACTCTAGCGCCGGGCCGCGCTGAAGTTTTTCCTGTTCACTCATAAATTGACGAAACAGCGCCACTAACGCCTGGGGATCGGTGACTTGAGTATGCTGGGGTACAGAGAGATGGGTCAACCAGCGTGGGTCGTTGTCCGGTGCTTTGACTTCAAAGTGAAGCCAGTAAAACTTGAGGTCGGCGGGGAAATCCGCCGCGCCAGTATGACGCCGATGCGGCCAGAGCAACAAGCTTTCCCCGGCTTCCACGTAAAATGTGTGCTCCTCTTCCTGAATAGCCAACTGACCTTTTTCAACAAAGATAATTTCCCATGACGCCAGTCGTCTGGCTGGATGGCGTCCCACACCACGGGAAATGAATAATCCACCGTTTTGTACTTTAATCGGTAATGTCATGGATAATTCGAGCATAAATATGTAATTTTCCATTAAAAAGGCATAAGAAGATCACGTTATACATTGATTATTAATCAAAAAATAAAACCTCCCTGGATCTGAATCACAAATTTAATAACAGGTCGGAATCGTCATCTTTTTTTACTCTATCGTCGCCTTGTTGCCACCCGCGATCCAGGCAGAATTAATCAGGTCATATCCCGTAAAACAATAATCACTGAAAGATACCTCACCCTTTAGCGAGGAATATCCATGACCTCTACACCGATTGCGCCCCCCCATACTGTCCGGAACAATGCCGATGATGCGCTGACCGTACGTGAGAAGATAGGCTACGGACTGGGGGATGCAGGCGGGACCGTCATCACCTGCCTGATCATGAACTTTCTCACTTTTTTCTACACTGATGTGTTCGGTTTAACCCCCGCACTGGTCGGTACGCTGTTTATTGCCCTACGTGTCTTCGACGCCATTTCCGATCCCATCATGGGAGTGATTGCCGACCGCACACAAAGCCGATGGGGACGCTTTCGTCCATGGCAGCTGTGGATTGCCTTTCCCATTGGCATCATCGGCGTTCTGACCTTTACCGTGCCGGATGCCAGTATGGGGATAAAAATCGCCTGGGCATTCGGTACTTATCTCTTACTTTCGGTTGGTTATACCGCTATCAACGTGCCTTACTGCGCGTTGATAAATACCATGACCACCCGCCACAACGAGGTAATCTCGTGCCAGTCCTGGCGATTTGTGCTGTGTGGCGTCGCCGGGTTTCTCGTTTCTGTCGGGCTGCCCTGGATGGTCGATGTACTCGGTCAGGGCAATACGGCCGAGGGCTATCAACGGGGTGTTGGCGTGCTCTGTGCGGTCGCCGTAGTGATGTTTTTATGCTGTTTCTTCTGGGTACGTGAGCGTGTTCCGTTGGCGATGATGGGGCAATTTACCCTGCGCGAACATCTCGGCGGACTGCGTAAAAATGACCAGTTATTGCTGATGCTGGTGATGTCTTTCTTGCTAATCAACGTGTTTAACATTCGCGGCGGCGGGTATATGTACTTCATTACTTACGTTCTGGAGGGCAGCACCGCTTACACATCGCTCTTTTTCACCATGGTGACTTTCGCCTCTATTCTCGGTTCCGTGATTGTTAACCCCCTGACTCGCCGGGTAGATACCGTCAAACTCTATTACTACACCAACCTGGTGCTGGCTCTGTTTGCCGTGCTGATGTGGTTTCTCCCCTCCGGCCCGGGTTACCAGACGCTGTGGCTGGTCATCATTCTCGGCAACGGCATTATTCTTGGGTTCACGTTACCACTACACTTCTCACTGATGGCGTTTGCCGACGATTATGGTGAATGGAAAACCGGCGTGCGCTCTTCCGGCATGAACTTCGCCTTCAATCTGTTTTTCATCAAACTGGCCTGGGCTTCCAGCGCAGGGATCATCAGTTTGCTATTCATTTTTGTCGCCTATCAACCCGGCACGGCTAACCAGACTCCGCACTCTTTACAGGGAATTACTGCCATGGAAACGCTACTCCCGGCCCTGTTTCACCTGCTGTTGGCGCTGTCGATCCGTCGTTGCAAACTCAATAACCCGATGATGTCTCGCATTGCCACCGACCTGCGTCAGCGTCATGTACAGCCTTAAGGAGCACACAGTGAACGTACAGGAAATCGATCTGCATAAACTCACGGTTAACGATCCGTTCCTCGGACAATATCAGCAACTGGTCCGCGATGTCGTTATCCCCTACCAATGGGACGCGCTGAACGACCGTATCCCTGAAGCCGATCCCAGCCATGCGATAGAGAATTTCCGTATTGCCGCAGGCCAGAAATCGGGGGAGTTTTACGGGATGGTGTTTCAGGACAGCGACGCTGCGAAGTGGCTGGAAGCCGTTGCCTGGTCGTTGTGCCAGAAACCGGACGCTAATCTTGAAAAAACAGCCGATGAGGTAATTGCACTGATCGCGGCCGCCCAATGCCCGGATGGATATCTCAACACCTGGTTTACGGTAAAAGAACCTGAGAAACGCTGGACTAACCTGGCGGAGTGCCACGAACTTTACACCGCCGGACACATGATAGAGGCAGCGGTTGCATGGTTTCAGGCAACCGGTAAACGCAATTTACTGGAGGTTGCCTGCCGCCTTGCCGATCATATCGACAGTGTATTTGGCGCAGAGGAAGATAAGTTGCAGGGTTACGATGGACACCCGGAAATTGAACTGGCGCTAATGCGTCTGTTTGAGGTCACTCAGGAAACACGTTATCTGCGGCTGGTGAATTATTTTGTTGAACAGCGCGGCACGCAGCCGCACTTCTACGACACCGAATTCGATAAACGCGGTGGTACCTGGCACTGGCCTAATCATGGCACCGCCTGGATGGTGAAAGACAAACCATACAGCCAGGCGCATTTACCGCTATCAGAGCAACCCGTGGCTATCGGTCATGCCGTCCGTTTTGTTTATTTGATGACCGGAGTGGCGCACCTGGCTCGCCTGAACCACGATGAAAGCAAACGCCAGGATTGCCTGCGTTTGTGGCAAAACATGGCCCAGCGCCAGATGTACATTACTGGCGGAATTGGCTCACAAAGCCGGGGAGAAGCATTCAGTAGCGATTACGATTTACCTAACGACACGGTGTATGCCGAAAGCTGTGCGTCTATCGGGTTGATGATGTTCGCTCGCCGGATGCTGGAACTGGAAGCCGACAGCCAGTATGCCGATGTTATGGAACGTGCCTTATATAACACCGTGCTCGGTGGGATGGCGCTCGATGGCAAACATTTCTTCTACGTTAACCCGCTGGAAGTCCATCCCAGGACATTAAAATTCAATCACATTTACGATCATGTGCAGCCGGTTCGCCAGCGCTGGTTTGGCTGCGCCTGCTGCCCGCCAAACATCGCACGCGTACTAACCTCCATAGGCCATTACATCTACACTCAGAGTGAAAACACCTTATATATCAACTTGTATATAGGAAACCGCGTAGAGGTTCCGGTGCAAGACAGCACGCTGAAACTCTGCATCAGTGGAGACTACCCCTGGCATGAACAAGTAAAAATCACCATAGAATCCCCGCACCCCATTCATCACACCCTGGCCTTACGCCTGCCCGACTGGTGTTCTGAGGCCCATGTCACCCTGAATAATCAGGCGGTGGAACAGGACATACGTAAAGGCTATCTGCACATTACCTATACATGGCAGGAAGGAGATGCGCTGGTTCTGACCTTGCCGATGCCGGTGCGCCGCGTGTACGGTAATCCGCTGGTCCGTCATGTCACGGGTAAAGTCGCTATCCAACGCGGACCGCTGGTCTATTGTCTTGAGCAAGCGGACAACGGCGAAGAATTACACAATCTATGGTTGCCCAACGATAGCGAATGTAGAGTAATTGAAGGCAAAGGAATATTCGCCCGTAAAATCCTGATCCAGGCTGATGGCGTAAAACAAAGCGTCGCCGATGCGGATCGACAATCGCTGTGGCACTACGACGTCTCACCCGGTTCCCGACAAGCGCATACGCTGACATTCATTCCCTGGTTTAGCTGGGCAAACCGTGGCGAAGGTGAAATGAGGATTTGGATCAACGAGAAGTAATGGGTAGCCTGCCGGATGGCGGCACTAGCGTGTCCTGTCCGGCCAACCGTTGTGAGCATTTCACGATATGGCGTAAGAATTCGCCCTCTTCCCTGAGGGCAAACAGGATGATAATCAGAAACGCCAACTCACCCCAGACAGGAAAGTGAAGCTGTCGTCGCGATCTACCATCGGGCTGTCTTTAACATCGTCCGGCAGTACGGTATACGTCGCACTGGCAACCAGTACCAGGTTGTTGGTTAACGGATACTTCATGGCCAGACCTACATACGGCATCCAGCTGTCGTCAGGAGAGTAGCTGGACAGTCCGCTGCGGCGGGATTCGCTGTCCGATACACCGTAGTAGTAGTCGTTGAAATTTTTGTCGTAATAGAGAACACCAGCAGACGGTGTAAGGGTGAATTTACCCACAGGCATAGGGCGGAAAACAGAAACTTCACCCACCCAACCATTGCTGTTATCCAAAACATCTGCGGCAGCAGACACTTTCACGCTTCCCCACTTCTCGTGGCGATACCATGCGGCACCGACCATAGCTGTGCTGTCGCGCTTATCCAGCTGCTTCATGTCATGCTCGTCGTTGTCGGCAGGATCAAACTCCAGCGGCATCCAGGAAGCGGTTATGCTAAATTCATTTTTTTCATTTTTTGAAAGAATATAGCCTAAGGATGTTTGTCTGAAATAAAAAGACTCACTTTCGTAACTGATCAGCGGTGCCGCATGAACATTTTCATTATATCCGCGATAAGGTGATTCATTATAAACAGCACCGGCACCAAGAGAGAATTCTGAAGCAGTTGCACTCGCCATAAAAGACATTGCAAATACTGCCAAAATATTACGTTTAATTAACATGCCCAACTTTCCATTTTAAAATAAGCTACAAAGCGCGAGCATAATAATGCTTACAATTTCAACGATGCAATGCACATATTTATATAGTAATATATAAATTCATATATACATGGGTTCTATGATGAACAAACAACAACTCAAGCCGAGAGAATTAAAGATTATCTCGGTGATTGCGGCCAGCGAAAATATCAGCCATGCCGCGTTAGCGCTGGGTATCGCTCAGGCAAACGTTAGCAAGTACCTTGCTGATTTTGAATCAAAAATAGGGTTAAAAGTATTCGACAGAACCACCCGACAGCTCACGCTCACGCCGTTTGGGGCCGCGCTTCTCCCGTATATCAATGCTTGTCTGGATAAAAATAATCAGTTAACTAATTTTATTGCTGATTATAAGCATGAGAAACGTGGACGCGTTACTGTGTATGCGCCTACAGGAATTATTTCTTACTTATCTAAGAATGTTATCGCTAATATAGCCGATATTGGCGATATTACCTTGACACTTAAAACATCAAACCTTGAAAGAAAAGCATTTTATGAAGGCGTCGACTTTCCTGATGACTGCGACATTATGGTGACGTATGCACCACCGAAAGATCAAACGTTGGTTGCCTCATTTCTGGTTAAATATGCAGTCAGCGCTTATGCAAGTCGTGAATATCTTAAAAAGCATCCCATTAATCATCCCCAGGAACTTGAAAATCATTCCTGTATTCTTATTGATTCAATGATGATTGATGATGCCAATATCTGGCGCTTTACATCTAACGGGGGGGAGGATGCTAATGAATATCGGGTGAAGGGAAATTATGTTTGCGACAATACGCAAGCAGCACTCGATCTTGCCCGTAATCATTTGGGCATTGTGTTTGCGCCTGATACAACATTAAAGCAGGATATTCAGTCTGGAACGTTGAGCCCCTGTTTTGCGGAACAACATCAATGGTGGCTGGATTTAGTCGTTATCTTCCGCAAGCGTGAATATCAACCCTGGCGAGTGCAGTATGTGCTGGATGAGTTGCTGAATGAAATTCGTCATCAGCTTGCTCACGTAATCCAGAAATCACCTGAGCAAGCTTATCAATTAACAGATCAATGATCGAGATACAGGTAGTGCATCCAACTGGTCATTCGTAACAGCACTTTACGCATAATGGAGACGTGGCTGAAGTGCTCGGAATAGACGGCAACCTGGGCGAAGATACCGTCAGGCAGCGCGTTGAAATCCACATTCTCATTCAGTTCGATGCTGGCAATCACCCCATCCGTTCCGGGCGTTATGTTTAAAGATTGCAAAGCCCCCATCGACTGATACGTCCCCCCGGGTACTGCGGGACTAATGGAAGAGAGCTTCCCGCTATACACTCTCCCCGGCAGGGCGTTAAACACCACTTCAGCTTCATCGCCAGGTTTCAGACGCAGCAGCGAATTCTGCCGGAACTGGGCGATGATTTGTCGTTTCTGGCTGGGAATAAACACCATCACTGGACGCAGAGGCAGTGCGGCGGCATAGGTGCCTGGACGTATCAATACCTGCGTCGCATACCCATCGCTCGGCGCGCGCACGACGGTTTGTTCAAGGTTAAATTCCGCTTCCGCAAGTTGCGCTCTGAGGCTTGCGACCTGCGAGTTTTCGCCCTGAACCAGACTGTCTAACTGACTTTGAATCTGCTGTTCTTCTGCAATGGATGATTTTACTGCGGCTTCCTGAGCCAGGTAGTTCTGCCGTGCAGCATCAATATCGCGTTCCGAGAATGGATTCACTTTTGCCTGACTGCCCTGCAGATAACGCTGATAATCTTTCCCGAGTCGGTCTCGTGTGGCTTTCGCCTTCTGTGTATTTGCCTGCATTTCTGCCAGCTGCGCGACAAGCGTCTGCTCTTTATGGGTCGCCGTGACAATATCAGCCTGCAGACGATCAACCCGGGCCTGATAACGTCCCGGATTCAATTTAAAAAGAACTTCCCCTTTTTTTATCAGGGTATCTTTCTTATCCGTCACTTCGATGACAGTACCCGTCACCAATGGCACTACCGGAATGGAGACCACCGCCTTCTGCGCTTTAAAAGTATACGGATGGTTATAGTTCATCAGTAATATTAAACCGCTAACAATAAATATACCGCCCAATGCTGCAGTCGGTATTGTCCATTTATTGACGGGAATTTTGAAGATTTTAAACATGGCCCATGCAAAAGCCACATAGGTGAGAATAATCAGTAAATCCATAAAAATTACTCCGCTGGGGAGGACTTAGCCTCGGCCAGTTTTTTTTCCAGTCCGGCGACACGCTGTTGCAACTCAATAAGATCAGGGTTATGACTCTGCATTCCCCATCCGCGGTCCGAACGATAAAGCGTTGCCCAAATCCATAAGAAGGGCCAAATAATATGTAGCGTAAACAAGCTCACCCAGCCCGCGACATGTATCGCGTCGGCATGTGGATGATTACGTTTTTTCGCAATTAGGTAGGGAATATCATGCAGAATGATAATCCCATAAAAAATAACCAGGAATACGACAACCAATACACCTAACGCAAAATAATTCAGGAACATATTTCCCTCAAAAACCCAAAAAATATCAATCAGTATTTTAACAAAACCAAATACATCTGGAGGATAGTAATGGGGGGTGCGCTCGCCAGGCAATGACCATATTTATATAAAGTCATATAGATTTATATATACTATGGCGATATTGCGGATGGCGCTGCGTTGGATTTGAAGGGAATCATGCCCGGTAAACGAGAGGTCACCGGGCATGTTATAAAATAAATATCAGAACAATCCTAGCGGTTTATCAGAATAGCTCACCAGCAGACATTTGGTTTGCTGATAATGCTCGAGCATCATTTTGTGTGTCTCACGGCCAATGCCCGACTGCTTATAGCCCCCAAACGCGGCATGCGCGGGATAAGCATGATAACAGTTGGTCCACACGCGCCCGGCCTGAATGCCACGCCCCATTTTATAGGCCAGATTACCATTGCGGCTCCAGACCCCTGCGCCGAGGCCATATTGAGTGTCGTTAGCCAGCGCCAGCGCTTCATCCATCGTTTTGAAGGTTGTCACCGCCAGCACCGGGCCGAAGATCTCCTCCTGGAATACGCGCATATTGTTCTTACCAAACAGGATTGTCGGCTCGAGGTAATACCCCTCTTTTAACTCGCCTTCCAGCTGCTTGCGTCGCCCGCCAGTCAGGATATCAGCCCCTTCTTTCTTACCAATATCAATGTAATTCAGAATGGTTTCCATCTGACCATGAGAGACCTGCGCCCCCATCTGCGTCACGCTGTCGAGCGGGTTACCACTGCGGATGCTCTCCACCCGGCGAATCGCCCGTTCCATAAAGCGCTCATAAATGGATTCCTGCACCAGCGCACGACTCGGGCAGGTACAGACCTCGCCCTGGTTAAATGCGAAGAGGGCAAAGCCTTCCAGCGCCTTGTCAAAGAACGCATCTTCTTCATCCATCACATCAGCAAAGAAGATATTCGGGGATTTTCCTCCCAGCTCCAGCGTCACTGGAATAATGTTCTGCGTGGCATACTGCATGATCTGCTGGCCAACTTCCGTTGAACCGGTAAACGCCACTTTTGCGATGCGCTTCGAGGTTGCCAGATATTCACCGATCTCCCCGCCCGCACCGTTAACCACGTTCACCACGCCCGGCGGCAACAAATCACCAATGATTTCCATCAACAACAGCACCGAAAGCGGTGTCAGACGCGCAGGTTTGAGCACCACACAGTTGCCCGCCGCCAGCGCTGGCGCCATTTTCCAACTTGCCATCAGCAGTGGGAAGTTCCACGGAATGATTTGTCCCACCACGCCAAGCGGTTCATGAAAATGGTAAGCGACCGTGTCGCTGTCCACTTCACTGATACCGCCTTCCTGCGCACGAATACAAGAGGCAAAATAGCGGAAATGGTCGATCGCCAACGGCACGTCGGCAGCGCTGGTTTCACGAATCGGTTTGCCGTTGTCCCAGGTTTCCGCCGTTGCCAGCAACTCCAGATTTTGCTCCATACGATCGGCAATTTTGAACAGAATGGCAGCGCGATCCTGTACAGAGGTATGCGCCCATTTGTCTTTTATCTTATGGGCAGCATCAAGCGCCAGATCGATATCTTTTTTGCCGGAAGAGGCCACTTCACATAGCAGCTGCCCGGTCACAGGCGTCAGGTTCTGATAGTACTCACCGTCTGCAGGCGCAACCCAGTCGCCACCGATAAAGTTGTCGTAGCGGGCTTTTAACTTCAGAGGATAACCATATTCGCCGGGCTGGATACGTGTTGAAGGGGGATTATTGGTCATGACCATCTCCTTGCTGTAGGGGTACTACAAAGGTAGACTGAGCTGGTGAAATCTTCGCCAGACGGTTACAGCTTTACGACTGCGGTCACGTTATCTGTAGTACCTTTCAAGGGGTGAACATGAAACAAGATATTCCCGGCGTTGAGGTTCTGTTTGTGGCTGGATTTGGCCCCATCACGCGTAGTACTGACGCCAGCACATCGTTTTACAAAACGTCATTGGGTTTGCCGCTTAAAGAGATGGAGGGCAATGAGGAATACCTCCTTACCGAAGTCGACCAACTGGCGGGGGTGAATCATTTTGCGCTCTGGCCTCTCTCGCAGGCGGCAATCTCCTGCTTTGGTCACGAGCAGTGGCCTTCAGACCTGCTGGTTCCGCAAGCGTGGATTGAATTTGAGGTACGTGATATCGACGCCGCCACACAGGCGTTGATTGGTCAGGGTTACGAGCTGTTAATTGCTAACCGTATAGAGCCATGGGGGCAAACCGTGACCCGCTTGCTCAGCCCAGAAGGTTTACTGGTCGGGGTGACTATTACGCCATGGCTGCGAGAAGGGATTAAAAACGCGGGCTGATGATCTTTGCCGGATGGCGGTTTCACCTTATCCGGCCTATAAATCATACGATTCATAGGCCGTATCACCCTCCGCGATTATTTACATGGCAGCACGATAAATTGCCATGATCTCCTCGTGGGTCGCCTGAATCGGGTTGGTCAGGCCGCAGGCATCTTTCAGCGCATTGGTCGCCAGTACCGGAAAATCTTCTTCTTTCACGTTCAGATCTCGCAGACCCGCCGGAATATTCACCTGCTGTGCCAGTTCACGAATCGCGGCGATACAGGCTTGCGCGCCTTCCGCTTCGCTCATAGCGGCTACGTTCACACCCATCGCCGCCGCGCAATCACGCAGACGCCCCGCCGCAACCTGGCTGTTAAACACCTGGACGTGCGGCAGCAATATGGCGTTACACACGCCATGCGGCAGGTTGTAGAAACCGCCGAGCTGGTGCGCCATCGCATGTACATAGCCAAGAGACGCGTTGTTAAACGCCATTCCCGCCAGGAACTGCGCATAGGCCATCGCTTCACGCGCCTGCGCGTTGCTGCCATCTTCAACCGCAGTCGGCAGATTCTCAGCAATCATGGTGACGGCTTTCAGAGCACATGCATCGGTAATCGGCGTGGCGGCGATGGAAACATACGCTTCAATAGCGTGGGTTAACGCATCCATGCCGGTCGCGGCGGTCAGCGATTTCGGCATACCGACCATCAGCGAAGAGTCGTTCACGGAGAGAAGCGGTGTGACGTGTTTATCCACAATCGCCATTTTAATGTGGCGCGCTTCGTCGGTGATAATGCAGAAGCGAGTCATTTCCGATGCTGTGCCTGCCGTGGTGTTGATGGCAATCATCGGCAACTGTGGTTTCGCGGAGCGATCCACACCTTCATAATCACGGATATCGCCACCGTTAGCCGCCACTAGCGCAATACCTTTTGCGCAGTCGTGCGGAGATCCACCGCCCAGAGAAATCACGCTGTCGCACGCATTTTCTTCAAGCATTTTCAGCCCGGCGGCAACGTTTCCAGTGGTTGGGTTAGGCTGCGTACCATCATAAACCACGCTGAAAATATCACGTTCCTGCAGCGCTTTTTGAATTTCGCCCGCCATACCTAATTTTGTCAGCATGGTATCCGTGACAATTAACGTGCGGCGAAATCCATATTCCGCCATCGTATTCATCGCGTCTTTCAGTGAATCAGCGCCAATGATATTAACGGAAGGAATAAAAAATGTTGAAGCAGCCATAAGACTATCCTTAATTTCATCAATAAATCAGAAAAGCAGCATACGGAGTAATGTTTACTCAAAATATGATCAGCGTTGTTTTTTTCATAATGACGAAAATAAAAAAGCACATTCGGTTAATAACTGAACGTGCTTTATCCAAATCAATGTATTTTTTGTATTAATTTATGTCGTACATATATTAACCGTATCATTTCTTTTCAGGGAATAATAAAGCATCCCGTAACAGGTGATCATTTCCCCGGCGACGAGTAAAACCAATCCTGTCAAAATACTCCAGAATCTGAATGGCCAGTTTTCGCCCAACATTGAGTCGATCACGGAAATCAGCCGCACAGGTTGATCCTTTTTCCCGATCCAGGTCGCGGATCATATTGGCAAAAGAGACAATTCGATCGTTACGATAATAACGATCTTTCACGATTGCCGTGATCATCCCCTGCTGCGCAGCTTGTCGTAATACCTGACGCATGATTTGCTCATCTGCTCCGGTTTCCCGCGCCAGATCCCGTACCCACCAGGGTTCATCGCCAAACAGCGATTCGGTTTTGTGCCAGATGGCCTGTTGCTCGTCGCTGAACCCGGCTTTGTGATCGGGGAGATGCAACCACCCGTGATGGCTATGAATAACGCCGCTTTCCCGCATACGTTCGATCAGCAGCAGCACCAGCGCTTCGTCTTCCATTGGCAGCGCCATACGCCGCAGCCGCTCGCGTCCAGGTCCCGGTTCGTCACGATGCTGCTCATGGTAGGTCGCCAGCGTATCGAGGATTTTACGCTGCCAGCGGGCGGCGACAGGGGCGTTCAACAGACTGTATCCGGCCTGAATAAAATCAGGCTGATCAATAAGTTGACGCATACCCTCGCCATTGAGTTGGCGCGCCCACGCAAAATCGGGCAGATTGACGGCCCCACGCTCCAGATGAATCTCCAGCGCGGCGCTGTCATCCTGCGCATTTTCCAACGCCGACAGCCACTGTAAATAGTCGGGCTTACGTTTACCGCGGCGCGGCGGATTGAGCATCACAACGCGCGCCCCCGCCAACGTGGTGCGCGCGGAGATATCACGCAATACCAGGCGGTCGTTATCAGCAAGCCAGAGCGGAGTATCAAAAACCAGTTCAGCCAGCGAACCTTCCAGCAGGGAAACGCGCCCGGTCACATGGCTGGCGGCATGGTGGATATGCAGCGGCTGCCACTGCGTGAGCGGCGCCTGTTGTTCTAAAGAGACAATGACGCGGGTGAATGCCTCCGGCGGCGCATCGGAGAGCAGCCAGTCGCCACGGTTAAGCTGATCTTTTTCCGCGTCGCCGGCGATATTTAACGCGATACGCTGCCCGGCATGGGCGTGCTCAGTCGGCTGATTTTGCGCATGCAGGCTACGTACACGCATCGGTTTATTCACGCCAGTGAGCCACAACGTGTCGCCGACATTCACTTCGCCGCTGAGCGCTGTCCCGGTCACCACCAGTCCCGCGCCTTTCACCGTAAAGGCGCGGTCGAGGGCCAGACGGAAACTCTGATTGCTCGCATGGGCGCGCGAAGACAATTGCTGCAGATGTTCACGCAACGAGTCAATGCCGCGCCCTTCACTGGCTGCAGTCACAAAGAGCCTTGCCCCGGAAAAACCATAGTGGGTCAGCGTCGTCTTGATCTCTTCACGCACCTCTTCAATTCGCGTTTCATCCACGCGGTCAGCTTTGGTGAGTGCGACGGTGAGTTGCGGATTCCCCGTCAGTTTTAGGATCTGCAGATGCTCGCGCGTTTGCGCCATTACGCCATCGTCGCAAGCCACCACCAGCAGTGCGTGGTCAATACCGCCCACCCCCGCCAGCATGTTGGACAAAAATTTCTCGTGGCCTGGAACATCAATAAACCCCAGCACGCGACCATCCGCCTGCGGCCAGTAGGCATACCCCAGGTCGATGGTCATGCCGCGCTTTTTCTCTTCAGGCAGACGATCGGCATTCACACCCGTAATCGCCTGTAATAACGTTGTTTTACCGTGGTCAACGTGTCCGGCAGTGGCAATAATCATTTCAACATCAACTCCATAAACCGGGTTTCATCTTCAAGACAGCGCAAATCCAGCCATAAGCGGCCATCGTAAATGCGGCCAATGATTGGCGTGGGCAGCGTGCGCCAGCGCGCCGCCAACGCGTCGAGATGGCTTCCCCGCCCATCATGCGGGGTAAATGTCAGTGCCGCGCTGGGCAACCGATCAACAGGCAGTGAGCCGCTGCCAATCTGCGACAGACAGGGCATGACATTGACGGCAAACAGCCCTTCATAATGCGTGGCAAGCAACGGCTGTAACCTCTGCGCCTGTGCCTGAATCGCCGCTTCGCTGCGGGTTAACAGCCGCAGTGTCGGTAATTTCTCTGCTAATGCTTCCGGGTGCAGGTACAGACGCAGCGTCGCTTCCAGCGCCGCGAGGGTCATTTTATCCGCCCGTAGCGCGCGTTTAAGAGGATGACGTTGCAAACGGGCAATCATCTCTTTCTTACCGACAATAATCCCGGCCTGCGGTCCACCCAGCAGTTTGTCGCCAGAAAAACTCACCAGGCTAACGCCAGCAGCAATCAATTGCTGCGGCATCGGCTCTTTCGGCAAACCGTACTGGCTCAGATCCACCAGTGAACCGCTGCCCAGATCCGTCACCACCGGAATATCCCGTTCCATCCCGATCGCCGCTAATTCAGCTTCATCCACCGAGTGGGTAAATCCTTCGATGCTGTAGTTACTGGTATGCACTTTCATCAACAGGCCGGTGTTCTCGTTCACCGCCTGGCGATAATCGTTTGCATGCGTCCGGTTGGTCGTCCCCACCTCATGCAGCGTACACCCGGCCTGACGCATGACATCCGGAATGCGGAACGCGCCGCCAATTTCTACCAGTTCACCACGGGAAACGATCACCTCTTTACCGTTGGCCATCGCCGCCAGCATCAGCAGCACCGCCGCCGCGTTGTTATTGACGATACAGGCGTCTTCCGCACCGGTAATGCGGCACAACAGGTCAGCTAACGCACGGTCGCGATGCCCGCGACCTGCATCATCCAGGTCATACTCCAGCGTGACCGGAGAGCGCATCGCATCAGCGACGGCTTCAATAGCCTCTTGCGCCTGAATCGCACGCCCGAGATTGGTGTGTAGTACCGTTCCCGTCAGGTTGAACACCGGACGCAAGGCACTTTGCGATTCTTTTTCCAGCCGGGTTTTCGCCTCCAGCGCCCAGTTTTCACTCCATACCGGCAATGCCTGCGCGTCCCGTATCATCTCTCTGGCTTCATCGAGCATCTGGCGAAGCAACTCCACCAGTTGGGTATGTCCGTGAAGGTCACGTAAAGAAAGAAAGGCGCTATCACGCAATAAGCGATCAATAGCGGGAAGCTGACTGTAAAGCGAACGCGTTTCGGTTGTCATGAAAAAGCCTGGCTGTTGGTGGCCCTCTCCGGTGCGGAGAGGGAGGTAGACATAGGGGGGATTGTACCGTGAGTTTAATCAGGCGGACATAATACGCGTCAAGCCTTTGGCGGTTCCGTGCGCGCGAAGCTTTCGCGACTAAAGAGTGTTTCGACCAGTTTGACTAACTGCGGTCTGTCCACACACCAGCCCGGCGCCACGCGGCGAAAGTTGAGGTAGCCCACCGCGCAGGCAATCGCGATAGTGGCCAGGTTTACCGTATCGGTGGTGATCGTCCCCTTCGCGAGATAGCCCTCCAGCGCATCCAGACTGCGGTTGATCTTCTCCCGCTGGCGCAGCAGCTCCGTTTCTGATTGCTGTGCTGCAGGCCGCGCCTGTTCACGAACAGAAACCAGCCCAGCGTCCATGATTCCGTCCGCCAGCGCTTCAATCTGCCGAACTTTCAGTGACGCCATCGGTTCACGCGGCAGCATGGCCGGAGCGATATCCAGCAATTCGATATATTCCGCAATGATGGGCGAATCGAACCAGAACTCCCCATCATCAGTCACCAGCGCGGGGACTTTGCCCAGCGGGTTATAATCCGCCACGCTATTTTCTGCGTTGTAAGGGAGTTCATTAACAAATTCGAAGGTGATGCCCTTTTCCAGCAACAGAATGGAAATTTTGCGTACAAATGGGCTGGTGTAGCTGCCGATGAGTTTCATGTTCAGTCCTTTTTGCCAACAAAAATATCAGTATGGCTCAGGATTGAGCAAAAGGCAGGTGATGCTTATCGCACGCCTGCCTTTCATTTCATTAGTGATCCAAATAGAGATAGTGCATCCAGCTGGTCATGCGCAGCAATACCTTACGCATGACGGACACATGGGCGAAATGGTCAGAGTAAACAGCCACCTGCGCATAGATACCATCGGGTAATGCTTCTACTTCGGCGTTCGGATCCAAATCAATCAGCGCGAGGACGCCATCCGTTCCCGGAACCACCGTCAGCGACTGCAATACCCCCTGAGCCTGATAAGAACCGCCGGGGACCACCGGCAAAACGCTGTTCAGTTTGCCGTGAAAAACTTGCCCTGGCAGCGCGTTGAACACCACTTCCGCATCATCGCCCGCTTCAAGACGTAACAACGAGTTTTGGCGGAATTGTGCAACGATTTGTCGTTTTTGCTCAGGAATAAATACCATCACCGGGCGTAACGGTAGCGCGGCCGCATAGGTACCAGGACGGATAAGCACCTGGGTGACATAGCCGTTGCTGGGCGCGCGAATCACCGTTTGTTCAAGGTTATACCTGGCTTCCGCCAGTTGTGCTCTCAGGCTGACGATCTGCGACTGCTCGCCGTTGACCATACTGTCTAACTGACTCTGAATTTGCGCTTGTTCTGCAACGGAGCCTTTTACCATGGCATCCTGTGCCAGATAGTTTTGCCGCGCATTATCGATATCGCTTTCAGAGAAAGGATTCACCTTCGCCTGGCTGCCTTTCAGGTAACGCTGATAATCTTTGAACAGCCGATCGCGTTCGGCGGATACCCGCGTGGTATTCGCCTGCGCTTCAGCGAGTTGCGCTTTTAACGTCTGTATATTATGCGTTTCCGTCACCAGGTCAGCCTGCAGGCGATCGACCCGCGCCTGATAACGAACAGGGTCGAGTTTAAACAACACCTCACCCTTTTTAATCAACTGATTATTTTTATCCGTCACTTCGCTAACAATGCCGGTGACCTGCGGCGTAATCGGGATGGAAATAACCGCTTTCTGTGCCGTAAAGGTGTAGGGGTGGTTGTAGTTCATTAAGAGAATGAGCCCACTCACCAAAAATACACCGCCTAACGCTGCCGTTGCCAACGTCCATTGATTGACCGGGATCCTGAAAATCTTAAATACCGCCCACGCCAACGCCACGTAGGTCAACACAATCAGCAGATCCATGATTAGCGCTCCACAGAGGAATCGTCGTCGGGGGTTTGTACCCGGGCCAGTTTTTGTTCTAGCTGTGTAATACGCTCTGACAGCGCGGCAATGTCGGGGTCAGGCTCCTGCCCTGGCGGCCTGGCGTGTGATTGCATGCCCCAGCCTCGTTCTGGCTGATACAGCGTTGCCCAAATCCACAGAAACGGCCAGATAACATGCAGCGTAAACAAGCTTACCCAGCCTGCCGTATGAATGGCGTCGGCATGAGGGTGATTGCGCTTTTTCGCAATCAAATAGGGGATATCGTGAATCGCGATGATTCCGTAAAACAGAACCAGGAAAACGAAGATCAGCACTCCCAACGCGAAATAATTTAGAAACATACCTGCCTCGCGTTCACGTTTAATAAGAGTTTTAAATTGCAGGCAGCCGATGACTGTCATGGCTGATGTTTTGAACATAATTCGAAATCGCCATTTTAGCCATAGCACGAAATGCTAAATTTTCGGGGTGAGAGGTTGCTCAATTTCAGGGCGGTTAAAGAGGATGGTAGAACCTGCGATGGATCACATCCACTCACCGTCGCGGCAAAAATATCTTGTGATTTACATCACAAAAATTCAACAAACCATCGAAATGAAATGGTGACCACCATCACATTTAATTGCCATTTTTTGCCGCTTCGGTCATTTTGTTGTTTTTTCACACCGCTTTATTGTGACCAATATCACATCAAATGCCGACCTACCCCCTATATTTATGTGACAAAAATCACACAACAGGCCATCGACTGGACAGTTGAGCGATTCGGTGCCAGATTTCGCAGTATCTCCAGGGTCCGGCTACCTCTGCCGCCACATTAACAATAATCCTCGGGCTTCCAGCCTGCGCGACAGCAACATAAGAAGGGGTGTTTTTATGTCATCCGATATTAAGATCAAAGTGCAAAGCTTTGGTCGATTCCTCAGCAACATGGTGATGCCAAATATCGGCGCGTTTATCGCGTGGGGTATTATCACCGCATTATTCATTCCAACAGGGTGGTTGCCGAACGAAACGCTGGCGAAGCTTGTTGGACCGATGATCACCTACCTGTTGCCGTTGCTGATAGGTTTCACCGGCGGCCGTCTGGTCGGTGGCGATCGCGGTGGTGTGGTGGGTGCAATCACCACCATGGGTGTTATCGTTGGTGCGGATATGCCAATGTTCCTCGGCGCGATGATCGCAGGTCCGTTGGGTGGCTGGGCAATCAAACATTTCGATGGCTGGGTGGACGGTAAGATCAAGTCCGGTTTTGAGATGCTGGTGAATAACTTCTCCGCTGGCATCATCGGTATGATCCTCGCCATTCTGGCGTTCCTCGGCATTGGTCCGCTGGTTGAAGCACTGTCCAAAATTCTGGCTGCTGGCGTTAACTTCATGGTTGTCCACGACATGCTGCCGCTGGCCTCCATCTTCGTTGAACCGGCGAAAATCCTGTTCCTCAACAACGCCATCAACCACGGTATCTTCTCACCTCTGGGCATTCAACAGTCCCATGAGATGGGCAAATCCATCTTCTTCCTGATTGAAGCGAACCCAGGTCCGGGGATGGGCGTTCTGCTGGCGTACATGTTCTTCGGTCGCGGCAGCGCTAAGCAGTCAGCTGGCGGTGCGGCAATCATCCACTTCCTGGGTGGTATTCACGAAATTTACTTCCCGTATGTGCTGATGAACCCACGCTTGATCCTCGCCGTTATCCTTGGCGGTATGACGGGTGTGTTCACGCTGACCATTCTCAACGGCGGTCTGGTTTCACCGGCCTCTCCGGGTTCCATTCTGGCGGTACTGGCGATGACGCCAAAAGGCGCCTACTTCGCGAACATCGCAGCAATCTGTGCGGCGATGGCGGTCTCCTTCGTTGTCTCTGCCATTCTGCTGAAAACCAGCAAAGTGAAAGAGGAAGAGGACGATATCGACGCGGCAACCCGCCGTATGCACGACATGAAAGCTGAGTCTAAAGGTGCCTCTGCGCTGACCGCAGGTGATGTCACCAACGACCTGAGCCACGTGCGTAAAATCATCGTTGCCTGCGATGCCGGTATGGGTTCCAGTGCGATGGGCGCAGGTGTGCTGCGTAAAAAAGTGCAGGATGCAGGGCTGAGCCACATCTCTGTCACCAACAGCGCAATCAACAGCCTGCCGCCGGATGTGGACCTGGTGATCACCCACCGCGATCTGACCGAGCGTGCGATGCGCCAGGTGCCTCAGGCGCAGCATATTTCGCTGACTAACTTCCTGGACAGCGGTCTGTACTCCAGCCTGACCGAGCGTCTGGTTGCGGCACAGCGCCACAACGTCAACGAAGAGAAAGTTCGCGATCATCTGAAAGACAGCTTTGACGAAGGCGACAACAACCTGTTCAAGCTGAGTGCGGAAAACATCTTCCTGGGTCGCAAAGCGGCGACGAAAGAAGAAGCGATTCTCTTTGCCGGTGAGCAACTGGTGAAAGGCGGCTATGTAGAGCCGGAATACGTTGCTGCGATGCTGGAACGCGAAAAGCTGACCCCGACCTATCTGGGCGAGTCTATCGCAGTTCCACACGGTACCGTTGAAGCCAAAGACCGCGTGCTGAAAACGGGAGTAGTGTTCTGCCAGTACCCGGAAGGCGTTCGCTTTGGCGAAGAAGAAGACGACATTGCCCGTCTGGTCATTGGTATCGCTGCGCGCAACAACGAGCACATCCAGGTGATTACCAGCCTGACCAACGCACTGGATGATGAATCCGTGATCGAACGTCTGGCGCACACCACCAGCGTGGATGAAGTCCTGGAACTGCTGGCAGGTCGTAAGTAAGTCGCGTAGCCCGATGACGCTAACGCTAATCGGGCCTACGTCCTACTCTCTCCCGTTACGGGAGAGGGTTAGGGTGAGGGGGAGCGTTTTGCTGTCCCTCACCCCAGCCCTCTCGGGTAAAAACATTAATGAAGGTTAACACTATGAAAGCATTACATTTTGGCGCAGGTAATATCGGTCGTGGCTTTATCGGCAAACTGCTGGCCGACGCGGGGATACAACTGACTTTCGCGGATGTAAATCAGGTGGTGCTCGACGCCCTGAATGCCCGTCATAGCTATCAGGTTCATGTTGTGGGTGAAAATGAGCAGGTCGAAACCGTTTCCAACGTGAATGCCGTAAGCAGCATTGGTGACGAGGTCATTGATCTGATCGCGCACGTCGATATTGTGACCACTGCGGTTGGGCCGGTGGTGCTGGAGCGTATTGCACCGGCGGTCGCCAAAGGTCTGGTGAAACGCAAAGCGCAGGGCATCGAAACCCCGCTGAACATCATCGCCTGCGAAAACATGGTGCGTGGCACCACCCAACTGAAAGGCCATGTGATGAATGCGCTGCCAGAGGAAGATAAAGCCTGGGTTGAGCAGCATGTGGGCTTTGTGGATTCCGCCGTAGACCGTATTGTTCCGCCTTCGGCTTCGGCCACTAACGATCCGCTGGAAGTGACCGTAGAAACCTTCAGCGAATGGATTGTCGACAAGACCCAGTTCAAAGGCGAACTGCCGAACATCCCAGGTATGGAATTAACTGATAACCTGATGGCATTTGTCGAACGTAAACTCTTCACGCTGAACACCGGGCATGCTATAACCGCGTACCTCGGAAAATTGGCAGGTCATCAGACCATCCGTGACGCGATTCTCGATGAGAAAATCCGTGCGGTGGTAAAAGGCGCGATGGAAGAGAGCGGCGCGGTGCTGATCAAACGCTACGGCTTTGATGCGGATAAACACGCTGCATACATCCAGAAAATCCTTGGTCGCTTTGAAAACCCGTATCTGAAAGATGACGTTGAGCGTGTGGGACGTCAGCCGCTGCGTAAACTGAGCGCGGGCGACCGTCTGATTAAACCGCTGCTCGGGACGCTGGAATATGCGCTGCCGCACGCCAATCTGGTCAAAGGGATTGCCGGCGCGATGCACTATCGCAGCGACGAAGACCCACAGGCTCAGGAACTGGCTGCACTGATTGAAGAGAAAGGCCCGCAGGCGGCGCTGGCACAGGTTTCCGGACTGGATGCTAATAGCGATGTCGTTGCCGAGGCGGTTAACGCGTATAACGCAAAGTAATTATGATGCCGTACCAGGCGCAGGGCATCCTGTGCCTGAATAATAGATTGTCAGATATGCAGCCAATAATGGAACAAACCCAGGCCTTTGAAAACCGTGTGCTTGAACGTCTGAATGCTGGCAAGACCGTACGGAGTTTCCTGATCACCGCCGTGGAGCTACTCACCGAGGCGGTGAATATTCTGGTGCTTCAGGTATTCCGCAAAGACGATTACGCGGTGAAATATGCTGTAGAACCGTTGCTCGACGGTGACGGACCGCTGGGCGATCTTTCTGTGCGTCTGAAGCTCATCTATGGCTTAGGTGTTCTCAGCCGTCCGGAATATGAAGATGCAGAGCTATTGATGGCGCTGCGTGAAGAGCTGAATCACGACGGCAATGAGTACGCATTTACGGATGACGAAATCCTCGGCCCATTTGGCGAGCTACACTGCGTGATGGCGCTTCCGCCGCCGCCGCATTTCGACACCTCTGACCCGAGTTTGTATGCCATGCAAATTCAGCGCTACCAACAAGCAGTACGCTCAACCATGGTGCTTTCTCTGACCGAGCTGATTTCCAAAATCAGCTTAAAAAAAGCATTTCAGAAATAACCCGGCGCAGACCTACTGATTTTCTTCCCGCTTTGGCTTGTATATCTGTCGATAATATTCCAGCCGCTGCAGATACATCTGCACATTCTCTTGCGGCACCTCAGCAGGGACAACATTACGCGGCGGCGTTTTATTCAGATACTCCCGGAAAGCCTGACTGGAAGCCATAAAATCTACAGTCTTATCAATAAGAGCTGATGCATTCTCACCGATTTTTCCCATGATTAACCCTCCATGAATTCTCCGCGTTTCACGGACGCGGTTGCCTATTGCAGTTTAGGATCAGATGAATGATGACATTGAGGAAAACGTGCTTAATCGTAAACCGATAAATTAATCTTCACATCCTCCCCTTTTTCTATAAAATTCTTATTTAATCAGTCCACTATGAAAATTAGTTAGCATCATAATACTCGCAGTATTTGATTATTTTTATCCCATTAGTTGTGAATAATACCGCTCTGCGCGCATACTATGGGATATTCATCCTATTTCTATCAGAAGCTATCCCATGAAAGAAGTCGAAAAAAACGAAATTAAACGCCTCAGCGATCGCCTGGATGCCATCCGCCACCAGCAGGCCGATCTCTCCCTGGTCGAGGGTGCCGAGAAGTACGCCGAACTGGAACAAGAAAAAGCAACCCTGGAAGCTGAAATTGCGCGTCTGCGCGACGTTCACAGCCAAAAGCTGAGTAAAGAAGCGCAGAAATTGATGAACCTGCCGTTTCGTCGTGCGATTACCAAAAAAGAACAAGCTGACATGGGCAAGCTGAAGAAAAGCGTCCGTGGTCTGGTGGTAGTACACCCGATGACAGCGTTAGGTCGCGAAATGGACCTGCAAGAGATGACCGGTTTCGCGAAGACCGAATTCTGATCTGCTGCCGGGTAGCCGCCATGCTTACCCGGCCCCTCCGATTGGCCCTACCAATTCCCGCTTAATCCGCTCAGTGGTTCACACTTCCCCAAAATTTCATTACACTATCGTTGCCAATAAATAACATTTAGTTAACCATTCATTGTCATTATCCCTACACAACAATATTGGCAGGACCACTTTTACACAGAATGTGACTTAGAGATGAGCACAGACTCATTGCATTGTGTGCGTGGCCCTCAGGAGACCTGCAATGAATCTCTGGCAGCAAAACTACGATCCGGCCGGGAATATCTGGCTTTCCAGTCTGGTAGCATCGCTCCCCATTCTGTTCTTTTTCTTCGCGCTGATTAAGCTCAAGCTGAAAGGCTATGTTGCCGCCTCGTGGACGGTGGTTATTGCGCTTACCGTGGCGCTGCTGTTCTACAAAATGCCTGTCGATCATGCGCTGGCCTCCGTGGTATACGGCTTCTTCTACGGGCTGTGGCCAATTGCCTGGATAATTATTGCCGCGGTATTCGTCTATAAAATCTCGGTGAAAACAGGCCAGTTCGACATCATCCGATCATCGATACTGTCGATCTCCCCTGACCAGCGTTTGCAGATGCTGATTGTCGGGTTCTGCTTCGGCGCATTCCTTGAGGGGGCGGCAGGTTTTGGCGCTCCGGTAGCGATTACCGCCGCGCTGCTTGTCGGCCTGGGTTTTAATCCGCTGTACGCAGCGGGACTGTGCCTGATTGTGAACACCGCGCCTGTGGCGTTTGGCGCGATGGGTATCCCTATTCTGGTTGCCGGTCAGGTCACCGGGCTGGACAGCTTTGAAATTGGCCAGATGGTGGGCCGCCAACTGCCGTTCCTGACCATTATCGTGCTGTTCTGGATCATGGCGATAATGGACGGCTGGCGCGGCGTGAAGGAAACCTGGCCTGCAGTAATGGTGGCTGGCGGTTCGTTTGCCATCGCCCAATATCTGAGTTCTAACTTTATTGGACCGGAGCTGCCTGACATCATCTCGTCACTGGTTTCTCTGGTGTGTCTGACCCTGTTCCTGAAACGCTGGCAGCCGGTACGCATCTTCCGCTTTGGCGATATGGGCGCGTCACAGGTCGATCAGACCCTGGCCCGTACAAACTACACCGCGGGGCAAGTGGTTCGCGCCTGGTCTCCGTTCCTGTTCCTGACGGCAACCGTGACGCTCTGGAGTATCCCACCGTTTAAAGCGCTGTTTGCGCCGGGCGGCGCAATGTACCACTGGGTGGTTAACATTCCGGTTCCGTATCTCGACAAACTGGTCGCCCGTATGCCGCCGGTGGTACACGAAGCCACCGCCTACGCTGCGGTCTACAAGTTCGACTGGTTCTCGGCCACCGGTACCGCCATTCTGTTTGCCGCATTGCTGTCAGTTGTCTGGCTGAAAATGAAGCCGTCTGCCGCCATCCAGACTTTCGGCAGTACCCTGAAAGATCTGGCGCTGCCGATTTACTCCATCGGGATGGTACTGGCGTTCGCCTTTATCTCTAACTATTCCGGTCTTTCCTCGACGCTGGCATTGGCACTGGCGCACACGGGCAGCGCTTTTACCTTCTTCTCACCGTTCCTTGGTTGGCTGGGTGTATTCCTGACCGGGTCAGATACCTCTTCGAACGCGTTGTTTGCCGCTCTACAGGCGACTGCCGCTCAGCAAATCGGTGTCTCTGATGTGCTGATGGTGGCCGCCAATACCACCGGTGGCGTTACCGGCAAGATGATCTCGCCGCAGTCCATCGCCATCGCCTGTGCGGCGGTCGGGCTGGTCGGCAAAGAGTCGGATCTGTTCCGTTTTACCGTTAAACACAGCCTGATTTTCACCTGTATGGTGGGCGTGATCACCACGCTTCAGGCCTATGTCCTGACCTGGATGATTCCATGATTGTGATGCCCAGACGCCTGTCAGACGAGGTTGCTTCTCGTGTGCGGGCGCTGATTGAAGAACAACAGCTGGAAGCGGGCATGAAATTACCCGCTGAGCGCCAGCTGGCCGTACAGCTTGGCGTGTCGCGCAATTCCTTGCGCGAGGCGCTGGCAAAACTGGTGAGCGAGGGCGTGCTGCTTAGCCGTCGCGGCGGCGGGACATTTGTCCGCTGGCAGCATGAATCCTGGTCCGAACAAAATATCGTTCAGCCGCTGAAGACCCTGATGGCAGATGACCCGGATTACAGTTTTGATATCCTGGAAGCCCGCCATGCGATCGAGGCCAGTACCGCCTGGCACGCCGCGATGCGCGCCACTGAGATCGATAAAGAAAAAATTAAGCTCTGCTTTGAAGCCACGCTGAGTGAAGACCCGGATATCGCCTCACAGGCGGATGTTCGCTTTCATCTCGCCATTGCCGAAGCCTCACACAACGTGGTGCTGCTGCAGACCATGCGAGGTTTCTTCGACGTACTGCACTCTTCGGTGAAACAGAGCCGCCAGCGTATGTATCTGGTTCCGCCAGTGTTTGCTCGTCTGACAGAGCAGCATCAGGCCATTCTCGACGCCATTATGGCAGGCGACGCGGAAGGCGCACGCCAGGCGATGATGGCCCACTTAGGTTTTGTCCACACCACGATTAAACGATTTGATGAAGACCAGGCCCGCCAGGCGCGAATCACCCGCCTGCCCGGAGACCATAATGATATTTCCAGGGAGAACAAAGCATGATTATTTCAGCAGCCAGCGATTATCGCGCCGCAGCCCAGCGCATTCTGCCCCCTTTCTTGTTCCACTATATTGACGGCGGCGCCTACGCGGAACACACCCTGCGCCGCAACGTGGAAGATTTGTCTGAGGTGGCACTTCGCCAGCGAGTCCTGAAAAACATGTCTGACTTAAGCCTGGAAACCACACTGTTTAATGAAAAGCTGTCGATGCCGGTTGCCTTGGCCCCGGTTGGGTTGTGTGGTATGTACGCCCGTCGCGGCGAAGTGCAGGCCGCCGCCGCCGCTGATGCCCACGGCATTCCGTTTACGCTTTCCACTGTTTCCGTCTGCCCGATAGAAGAAGTGGCGCCGACCATCAAACGCCCGATGTGGTTTCAGCTTTACGTGCTGCGCGACCGTGGCTTTATGCGCAACGCGCTGGAACGCGCGAAGGCAGCAGGCTGCTCAACCCTCGTCTTTACCGTCGATATGCCGACACCGGGGGCGCGCTACCGTGACGCTCATTCAGGCATGAGCGGCCCGAATGCCGCACTGCGCCGCTACTGGCAGGCGGTAACCCATCCGCAATGGGCGTGGGATGTCGGCCTGAATGGTCGCCCGCACGATTTAGGCAATATTTCCACCTATCTGGGAAAACCGACCGGACTGGAAGATTACATTGGCTGGCTGGCGAACAACTTCGATCCCTCTATCTCCTGGAAAGACCTCGAGTGGATCCGTGAGTTCTGGGACGGCCCGATGGTGATCAAAGGGATCCTCGATCCGGAAGATGCCCGCGACGCAGTGCGCTTCGGCGCCGATGGCATTGTAGTGTCTAACCACGGCGGTCGTCAGCTTGATGGCGTGCTCTCCTCCGCGCGCGCCCTGCCCGCCATCGCCGATGCGGTGAAGGGTGATATCGCCATTCTGGCCGACAGCGGTATTCGTAACGGTCTGGACGTCGTACGCATGGTCGCGCTGGGTGCTGATACCGTGCTGCTGGGACGTGCTTATCTTTACGCGCTGGCCACGGCAGGACAAGCGGGCGTGGCCAACTTACTGAATCTGATCGAAAAAGAGATGAAAGTGGCAATGACGCTGACCGGTGCAAAAACGATTAGCGAAATCAGCCGTGATTCTCTGGTGCAGGAGCTCGGAAAAAGCCTGCCTGCCGCGCTGACGTCACTGACCCGTGGTGACGCCGCGTAACTCAGCCCCCGCTTAACATCCTCTGTTCCCGAATGGCCGGTCTGATTTTCAGTCCGGCCATTTTTAATTCAAAAATAACGATTAGTTAACATTTACACCAAATTAATTTGACAATTTTTTGTGCGATCGCAAATGTATATACAAGCAAATACAAGAGCAATTCACACACACATCCAACATCACAACGGGCGAGGGTTACATGGTGTATTCCGGTAAAGTGAATATCCAGCAGGCGATAGATGACACTCCTTTTTCGCGCTTTCACTGGGTGATTATCGTATTGGGATTTCTGGTTCTGGCCATCGACGGATTCGATACGGCGGCGATGGGTTATATTGCTCCCACGCTCTCTGCCGACTGGGGGATTCAGAAGCAGGATCTCGGGCCCGTATTAAGCGCTGCGCTGCTGGGGCTGTCACTCGGGGCGCTGGTCGCCGGGCCGATGTCAGATCGCATTGGGCGTAAACGCGTGCTGGTTTTTTCCTGCCTGTTTTTTGGCCTTGCCAGTCTGGGCACCGCGTATGCGCAATCGCTGAATATGCTGACGCTCTGGCGGTTCCTCACCGGGCTCGGACTGGGTGCCGCAATGCCCAACGCAATTACGTTAGTGTCGGAATTTGCGCCAAAGCGTTGCCGTTCGATGACGATTAACGCGATGTACTGCGGTTTTCCTCTTGGCGCTGCAGGGGGCGGGGCAATCTCTTCCTGGCTTATCCCCAACTACGGCTGGCACAGCGTGCTGCTGGCGGGTGCAATCGCCCCGCTGGTCTTAACCGTATTACTGGTGCTATTCCTGCCGGAGTCGGTCAAATATCTGGTTCATCGGGGTAAAGACATCGCGCAAATCAGACGTGTCGCCCAGCGTTTCATCACGGGCAATCTTGAGCAGGTCACCCAGTTTTATCTGGATGAAGAACGCACTGCAGACAAAAAGGGCAGCGTGGCGCAACTGTTCAGCATGCCCTGGCTACCCGGCACGCTGATGCTCTGGACGACCTACTTTATGGGGCTGGTTATCTACTACGTGTTACTGAGCTGGATGCCGACGCTGATGCTGGGAATGGGTTACCCTCTCGCGGAATCGGCGTGGCTCACCTCGCTGTTCACCTTCGGCGGTACGGCAGGGATCCTGTTGGCAGGCTGGATGATGGACCGCTGGGAAGCGCACAAAGTGGTCACCACCGGTTTTATCCTGACCATGCTGTTCGCCCTTGCGCTCGGGTTTGAAAACAACCACATCATCCTGTTTGGCGCGCTGATCTTCCTGATGGGGATCACCATGAACGGCGCGCAATCCGGCCTACAGACGCTGGCGGCAACGTTCTATCCTACCCACTGCCGCGCAACGGGAATCGCATGGATGCAGGGCGTCGGACGCTTTGGCGGCGTGGCCGGAACCATGACCAGCGCGCAATTGCTCTCTCTGCAATGGCAGGCCGACAGTATCCTGATGTTTCTCAGCCTGCCGGCGCTCGTGGCCGCTGCCGCCACGCTTTATAAACTGCAACGCTACAAGCTACAACGCCTGACCGTCGCATAGTACCGGTGATTTCTGCTATTCTGCCCCCCGCACTCAAGGGGGCAGTATGCTAAACATCGTTCTATTCGAACCAGAAATCCCGCCAAATACGGGCAACATCATTCGTCTTTGCGCCAACACTGGCTTTCGTCTGCATATTATTGAACCGATGGGGTTCACCTGGGACGACAAGCGCTTGCGCCGCGCAGGACTGGATTATCATGAGTTCGCCGCGGTAAAACGCCACCACGATTACGACGCTTTTGTGGCGGCGGAAAATCCCCAGCGTCTGTTTGCACTGACCACCAAAGGTACACCGGCACACAGCGCAGCCAGCTATCAGGATGGCGACTATTTGATGTTTGGTCCGGAAACACGAGGTCTGCCCGCCAGCATTCTTGATGCCTTGCCCGCTGAACAAAAAATTCGCATTCCAATGATGCCGGACAGCCGCAGTATGAACCTGTCAAATGCAGTGTCGGTGGTGGTGTATGAAGCGTGGCGCCAGTTGGGGTATCCAGGGGCGGTATTGCGTAGTTGATTTTTGTCGGATGGCGGCTGACGCCTTATCCGACCTGTGAACGCATTTGCCATTTATTTTTCGGGCGTTATCGGCGCAGTCTGATTGGACACGGACTGCGTGCAGCCACCGGAGCGTACACGCAGTACGTGAGGATGGCGAGCACAGCCCCGGTTCAAGATGACAAGTAAGATAGTCCGAAAGTTAGATGCCGTCGCCGAACTCAAACGTATGGTGTATCCCATTGAAGTGCTGATCCATATCCATGGACGGCTTATCGCTGTCAGGTTTACCGACAATACGTGCCGGAACGCCTGCAGCGGTGGTGTGCGGCGGAACAGGCTGTAATACGACGGAACCTGCGCCGATCTTCGCGCCACGCCCGACTTCAATATTACCGAGGATTTTCGCCCCCGCGCCAATCATTACGCCTTCACGAATTTTCGGATGGCGGTCGCCGCCCGATTTACCGGTCCCGCCCAGCGTAACGGATTGCAGGATGGAAACATCGTTTTCAATGACCGCCGTTTCACCCACCACAATACCGGTGGCGTGATCGAGCATAATCCCACGGCCAATTTTTGCCGCCGGGTGAATATCGACCTGGAAAGTCACTGAAACCTGATTTTGCAGGAAAATCGCCAGCGCCCGGCGACCTTCATTCCACAGCCAGTGGCCAATACGGTACGCCTGCAGAGCATGAAAACCCTTCAGGTACAAAAGCGGGGTTGAGTATTTATCGACCGCCGGGTCACGAGTGCGCACCGCCTGAATATCGCAGGCCGCCGAGGCGATCATTTCCGGGTCTGCCGCGTAAGCTTCCTCCACCACCTCACGTATAGCTATCGCGGGCATGATGGACGAAGCCAGTTTATTCGCCAGCATATAACTGAGCGCACTGCCCAGATTCTCATGCTTGAGTAGCGTGGCGTGGTAAAAACTGGCCAGCATCGGCTCACAGTCCGCAAGTTGACGGGCTTCGGCTTTAATATTGTTCCAGACGATATCCAGTTCTTCACACGGCATTGCGGACTCCAGGTATTGAGGCTAACGACCGGCCCGTTCTTCGCGGGCCGGGTCATTTTGTTCAGACAGATCCTTGCGGCTAGTAGCTGCTACGCTCATCCTTGCGTGCACGACCTAATAAAGTCAATGCTGCCTCGCGCGCGTTTTTTCCGCAATACAATACTTGATAAATTTCCTCGGTTATTGGCATTTCGACACCAAAACGGTGCGCCAATTCACGAACTTCTTTCGTATTGCGATAGCCTTCAACCACCTGGCCAATCTTGTCCTGCGCACCTTGAACATCCATGCCCTGTCCGAGCATCATGCCAAAGCGGCGGTTACGCGACTGGTTGTCAGTACAGGTCAGCACCAGATCGCCCAACCCAGCCATCCCCATAAAGGTGGTCGGATCGGCGCCCAGTGCGGCGCCCAGACGTGTCATTTCGGTCAGCCCACGGGTGATTAACGCGGTACGCGCATTGGCGCCAAAACCGATACCGTCGGACATTCCCGCGCCAATCGCAATGACGTTTTTCACCGCGCCGCCTAGCTGTACGCCAATGAAATCCGGGTTGTTGTAAACACGGAAGCTTTTACCGCAGTGCAGCAATTGCTGCAGATCGTCAGCAAAAGCGTCATCCGTTGAAGCCAGGGAAATTGCCGTCGGTAAACCTGCAGCCAGCTCTTTGGCAAACGTCGGGCCAGAGATCACCGCGAGCGGAATTTCCGGTCCTAACGCTTCACGCGCGACATCCTGCAACAGGCGTCCCGTCTCCGCTTCCAGACCTTTTGTCGCCCATACCAGGCGCGCATCCGAGCGCATCAACGGTTTAATCTGACGCAGTACTTCGCCAAAGACATGGCTCGGCACCACGACCAGAATATTACGGCTGGCCGCCAGCGCAGTGGCTAAGTCACTTTCCAGGAGAAGCGTGTCAGGAAAAGGCACATCAGGGAGGAACGCGACATTGCAGCGATCGTGTTCAAGGGTCGCGATATGTTTAGGATCATGGCCCCACAGGACAACCTGGTGGCCATTTCTTGCCAGCGTGATGGCAAGAGCGGTGCCGTACGAGCCGGCACCGATCACAGTCATTGAAGCATTACTTTGGTTCATCAGGCATCCTGATGTTCTTCAGTACCTTCGCCAGCCTGCTGCTGTAAATAGTTCATGAACAGCGCATCAAAGTTGACCGGCGCAAGGTTCAGTTGCGGGAATGTACCGCGGGAAACCAGGCTGGTGATGCATTCGCGGGCATACGGGAACAAAATGTTCGGGCAGTATGCGCCCAGGCAATGCGCCATTTGAGTCCCTTCAATACCACTGACGGAGAAAATACCGCCCTGCTGAACTTCACACAGGAACGCCGTTTCTTCACCCAGGGAAGCCGTTACGGTGACACGCAGCACCACTTCATACACGTCATCTGCCAGTTGGGTCGATGCCGTATCAAGATCAAGTTTAACCTCTGGCTGCCAATCTTTCTGGAAAACATGCGGCGCATTTGGCGCTTCGAAAGAGACATCCTTGGTATAAATACGTTGGATCTGGAAAGCCATTTCAGTGTTGTTTTGTTCTGACATGTTTAGAAAACCCTTTAGTGTTGTCCTTAAATACTGTCTTGATGCAATGTTAACAACGTGCGTTAGCTCAGCAGGGGATCCAGTCCACCACGCGCATCCAACGCATACAAGTCGTCACACCCACCGATATGCTGCGCATCAATAAAAATCTGCGGAACCGTCGTACGACCACTACGCTTGATCATCTCTTCACGCTTAACGGCATCGCCATCAATTGGAAGTTCCTGGAAACTCACACCCTTACTGCTCAGCAGCGCTTTTGCACGATGGCAAAACGGGCAGGTCGCTTTGGTGTAGATTTCAATATTGGCCATGACTTCGCTCCTGTTTACCTACAGCTTACTTACCGCGTACCAGAGGCAGGTTTTCACCACTCCAGCCTGCAACACCTTCTTTCAGCACAAACACTTTCTCAAAACCGGCTTTAATCAGCGCCGTTGCAGAGTCCTGGCACTGCATGCCAGAGCCATCCACCACGATAACCGGTTTGTCTTTGTGCTTCTCAAGCTCGCCGACGTTGTTGGCTTTAATTTCGCTCGGCAGCAGGTTAGTGGAGCCCGCGATATGGCCTTTGCGGAAGTCGTCGCGCTGACGTAAATCCACAACAACGGCATCTTCTTTATTGATAAGACGTGTCGCTTCGCCGCGTGTAATCACCTTCACTTTCGAGGTCAGGCCTTTGAACGTGGTGAATAATACCGCCACCAGTAACGCAATCCAGGCGATACTTAGAACAGGATGGCGGCCAACAAATTGCATAATTTCTTGCATGGGGGGTAACAACTCCCGACTCAGTGATTAAAAAAACCAGGGAAGAAGTATACCTGCGCGTTGTCGCAAATACAGCCAGAGCGTGCAATGGATTGCATTTTTGCGGGGTGCTACGAAAAAAAAACCGTAAATCCGCGCCATCCTCCGACCGCTCTACTTCATTCTTTGATCTTCTGAGGCTATTTTATCGATTCAGCTGTAGTAAAATTACGCAATTATTTTTGTCTCTTGAGTATGAGGTTGTCGCAATGTCGGTTTCTAAAAAACCTATGGTACTGGTGATCCTGGATGGCTATGGCTATCGCGAAGACAGCCAGGATAACGCCATTTTTAATGCCAAAACCCCAGTAATGGATGCTCTGTGGGCAAAACGTCCGCATACCCTGATCGACGCTTCCGGTCTGGAAGTGGGTCTGCCTGACCGCCAGATGGGTAACTCCGAAGTGGGTCACGTCAACCTGGGCGCAGGCCGCATCGTGTATCAGGATCTGACTCGCCTGGACGTTGAAATCAAAGAACGCACTTTCTTTGCGAACCCAACGCTGACCGCTGCCGTTGATCAGGCGAAAAACGCCGGTAAAGCCGTACACATCATGGGTCTGCTGTCTGCGGGCGGCGTACACAGCCACGAAGATCACATCATGGCGATGGTTGAGCTGGCCGCAGAACGTGGCGTAGAGAAAATCTACCTTCACGCTTTCCTGGATGGTCGTGACACCCCGCCACGCAGCGCTGAATCCTCGCTGAAAAAATTCGAAGACAAATTTGCCGCGCTGGGCAAAGGGCGCGTAGCGTCCATCATCGGTCGTTACTATGCAATGGACCGCGACAACCGTTGGGATCGCGTTGAAAAAGCGTATGACCTGATGACGCTGGCACAGGGCGAATTCCAGACTGACACCGCGGTTGCAGGCCTGCAGGCCGCCTATGCGCGTGACGAAAACGACGAATTCGTGAAAGCCACCGTGATTCGTGCAGAAGGTCAGGCCGACGCGGCGATGGAAGATGGCGACGCGCTGATTTTCATGAACTTCCGTGCTGACCGTGCCCGCGAAATTACCCGTGCATTTGTTAACGCTGACTTCGACGGCTTCGCCCGTAAGAAAGTGGTAAACCTGAACTTCGTGATGCTGACCGAATATGCGGCCGACATCAAAGCCGCAGTGGCTTACCCACCCGCATCGCTGGCGAACACCCTCGGCGAGTGGATGGCGAAAAACGATAAAACCCAGTTGCGTATTTCCGAGACGGAAAAATATGCGCATGTCACCTTCTTCTTCAATGGCGGTGTAGAAGAGCCGTTCAACGGTGAAGATCGCATCCTGATCAACTCTCCGAAAGTGGCGACCTACGATCTGCAGCCAGAAATGAGCTCAGCAGAGCTGACCGAAAAACTGGTTGCCGCCATTGAGAGCGGTAAATACGACACCATCATCTGTAACTATCCGAACGGCGATATGGTGGGCCACACCGGTGTGATGGACGCGGCGGTTAAAGCGGTTGAAACGCTGGATCACTGCGTTGAGCAAGTGACCAAAGCCGTTGAATCCGTTGGCGGCCAGTTGCTGATCACCGCTGACCACGGCAACGCTGAACAAATGCGCGATCCAGCAACCGGACAGGCACATACAGCGCATACCAACCTGCCCGTACCGCTGATTTATGTCGGTGCTAAAAACGTGAAAGCGGTAGAAGGCGGTAAACTTTCCGATATCGCGCCGACCATGCTGACGCTGATGGGTATGGAAATCCCGCAAGAGATGACTGGTAAGCCGCTGTTCATCGTGGAATAATCCCTCCCCATGAGGGGAAAGGCGTTGAATTCCATTACATGGGCCGTGAAACCGCAAAGGTTTTCAGTCAGGCCCCTGATCTACGCCAGCGTTATTAGCGCTGGCGTATTGTTGTGCGCCTTTTCCGCACACGCAGATGAGCGTGACCAACTCAAATCCATCCAGGCTGACATCGCCGCGAAAGAACGCGCCGTACGTCAGCAACAGCAACAACGTTCAAGCCTGCTTGCGCAGTTAAAAGCGCAGGAAGAAGCCATTTCTGCCGCCGCCCGTAAGCTGCGTGAAACCCAGAATACCCTCGCCCAGTTGAATAAACAGATCGACGAGATGAATGCGTCCATTGCCAAACTGGAGAAACAAAAAGCCAGTCAGGAACGCAGCCTCGCCGCACAGCTTGATGCCGCATTTCGTCAGGGCGAGCATACCGGAATTCAGTTGATTCTCAGCGGCGAAGAGAGCCAGCGTGGGCAGCGCCTGCAAGCCTACTTTGGTTATCTGAACCAGGCGCGTCAGGAAACGATCGCTGAACTGAAACAAACCCGTGAAGAAGTGGCCTCGCAAAAGGCCGAGCTGGAAGAGAAGCAAAGCCAGCAGCAGACGCTGCTGTACGAACAGCGCGCCCAACAGGCCAAACTAGAACAGGCGCGTAATGAGCGCCAAAAAACGCTCTCCGGTCTGGAATCATCGATTCAGCAAGGCCAACAGCAGCTGAGTGAAATGCGCGCTAACGAATCCCGCCTGCGCAACAGCCTTGCACGGGCAGAAGCCGCAGCAAAAGCGCGGGCTGAACGTGAAGCCAACGAAGCGCAAGCTGTGCGTAATCGCCAACAGGAAGCGACTCGCAAAGGCACGACCTATAAACCTACCGAAAGCGAAAAATCACTGATATCACGTACCGGCGGTCTGGGTGCGCCTCGCGGCCAGGCATTCTGGCCAGTACGCGGTCCAACGCTGCATCGTTATGGCGAACAACTGCAGGGTGAGCTACGGTGGAAGGGGATGGTTATCGGTGCGTCCGAAGGCACCGAAGTGAAAGCCATCGCAGATGGCCGGGTCATTCTGGCGGACTGGCTACAGGGTTACGGTCTGGTTGTTGTTGTAGAACACGGCAAAGGCGACATGAGCCTTTACGGTTACAACCAGAGTGCGTTGGTCAGTGTCGGTACACAAGTGCGCGCAGGTCAGCCTATTGCGCTGGTTGGCAGCAGCGGTGGTCAGGGTCGACCAGCGCTCTATTTCGAAATTCGTCGCCAGGGTCAGGCCGTCAATCCACAGCCGTGGTTGGGAAGATAAGTTTTGCCTCAGTTTCGCCGTATCATGCTCTCACTGGTCAGCCTGCTGGCGTTCGCAACCCCTGTTTTTGCTGGCAAACTTGCCATCGTCATCGATGATTTCGGCTATCGCCCGCATAATGAAAATCAGGTGCTGGCGATGCCTTCCAACATCTCTGTCGCCGTTCTGCCCAATGCGCCGCACGCGCGTGAAATGGCAACCAAAGCACACAATAGCGGCCACGAAGTTCTGATCCATCTGCCGATGGCACCATTAAGTAAGCAGCCGCTGGAGAAAGACACCCTACGCCCGGAAATGAACAGCACCGACATTGAGCGGATTATCCGCGATGCCGTCGACAAAGTGCCATATGCCGTTGGGCTTAACAACCATATGGGCAGCGCGATGACCTCCAGCCTGTTTGGTATGCAAAAAGTGATGCAGGCGCTGGAGCGTTACGATCTCTATTTCCTCGACAGCATGACTATCGGCAACAGCCAGGCAATGCGGGCCGCATCCGGAACGGGCGTGAAAGTGATTAAACGCAAAGTGTTCCTCGATGACTCGCAAAACGAAGCGGACATCCGTCATCAGTTTAATCGTGCCATTGAGTTAGCTCGCCGTAATGGGTCCGCCATTGCTATCGGACACCCCCACCCATCAACGGTGCGCGTGTTGCAACAAATGGTCTATAACCTACCGGCCGACATCACGTTGGTGCGCCCAAGCACCTTGCTCAACGAACCCCAGGTGGATACTTCCACACCGAACCTGACGCCACCGGGCAACAGCGAACCCAACGCGCCGCGTAACCCGTTCCGTGGCGTGAATCTGTGTAAGCCGAAGCAACCGTTAGCCCCGGTCTATGCCGACCAGTTCTTTAACGTATTGAGTGAAAGTATCCGCCAGAGCACCGTCGTCACCTACTTCCAGCATCAGTGGCAAGGTTGGGGGAAGACATCTTCCTCCAACGGTATTAACGCTAACGCAAATTAAGCGCTTTACGCGCGATCCTCTGGTGCGACAGCGTTTTGTCGCGCCATTGCCAGAGACGGAAAGACCACAATAGCGCCTGGTATGCCACTTTAAGGCTCCGTACATTTGTTATCAGACGCGTATACATCCCGGAGGTAAAAATCTCCGCAATCATCCGCTGACGCATTAAAACATCCGTCTCTTTACGCACGGCATGACAAACACGCAGTGCTTCGTACGTTATTTGCTGATGAAACTCAGGATAAATCGGAATCTGGCCAGCATAATCGCGATTCAGTTTCTCCAATAAGCGCGTAATTTTAATATAATGCCGTTGGTAATTCAGATTTTTATTTCCTTGCCTTTGCAGGTGACTGACTGAATTATCATGCAGGAAATATTTATAAAGTGAATGTTCGGTATAGCGCACGCGGATGGCGTTATACATAAACTCCGTTGTCCACACAATATCCTGATGATGCAGCCCAGGAATAAAGGTAATATTATTTTTCTCAATAATATCCCGACGATAAATGCCCATCCAGACGACATGAGTCCATCGACGCGAAGAGAGAGCCATGCGTAGCCAGTCTGGACCTGTTAATACACCGGTGGACCGCAAACGATCGGTAGGGATGGATTGCCAGGCCAGCCCTGATTCCCGAAAGCACCAGTCTGCATTGCATTGTGCGACGTCCAGATCGTCCTCTAACGCCATGGTCATCAGCGTTTGATACATCTCCGGGTAGACCACGTCATCAGCATCCACAAACGCCACATAACTCCCGCTAGCCGCCGCCAGGCCGCGATTGCGTGCGACGGAGACTCCCGAATTAACCTGATGGAGCAGACGGATATGGGGATAGTTCTCGACGTAATATTTTGCGATGTCTACAGAGTGATCCGTTGAACCATCGTTAACAATAATGATTTCCAGAGCAGTCCATGTTTGCGCGATTAAAGATTCCATGCATGCCTGGAAATCATTACCTGCATTATACAACGGGATAATAACACTAAGTTTAATTGCACTGTTCATTATATCATTACCGAATAAACGCTGAATTTAGACTCTCTTTTATCCCCTTTGTCTTAAGACACTATTAAGTCAGAAACTATTATCTATGAACAAATGTAATGTACCGTAGAAAAATCAGCATTCAGCGAAAAATGAACAGGAAAAATAAAAGCATAGAGGGATTAATAATTATTTTTAGAAATTAGATTCAAGTTTCAGGATTTCTTCAGAAATAGGGCTGGATAACCAGCCCTTTGAATATTAATCCCAGCTCAGGATCACTTTCCCTGACTGGCCCGAACGCATTGCATCAAAGCCTTTCTGGAACTCATCAATAGAGAAGTGGTGGGTGATGATCGGGGTCAGATCCAGACCAGACTGGATCAGCGCGGCCATCTTGTACCAGGTTTCAAACATTTCGCGACCATAAATGCCTTTGATAAACAGGCCTTTAAAGATCACCTTTGTCCAGTCGATAGACATGTCTGAAGGAGGGATCCCCAACATGGCAATACGACCACCGTGGTTCATGGTATCCAGCATGGCACGGAACGCTGGCGGTGCGCCGGACATTTCCAGACCCACGTCAAACCCTTCGGTCATCCCAAGTTTAGCCATCACATCAGGCAGGTTCTCTTTCGAGACGTTTACCGCATGTGTGATGCCCATCTTGCGTGCCAGTTCCAGACGGTATTCATTGACGTCAGTGATGACTACGTGGCGCGCACCCACATGTTTTGCCACTGCCGCCGCCATAATACCGATCGGGCCAGCGCCTGATACCAGCACATCTTCGCCCACCAGATCGAACGACAGCGCGGTGTGCACCGCATTACCGAACGGGTCAAAGATAGAAGCTAAATCGTCGGAGATGTTGTCCGGGATTTTAAAGGCGTTAAACGCAGGAATCACCAGATACTCGGCAAAACAGCCTGGGCGGTTGACCCCCACACCGGTCGTATTACGGCACAGGTGAGTACGTCCGCCACGACAGTTACGACAATGACCACAGGTGATGTGACCTTCACCAGAAACGCGGTCACCCACTTTAAACCCTTTGACTTCCTGGCCGATACCGACCACTTCGCCAACGTATTCGTGCCCAACAACCATAGGTACCGGGATCGTTTTTTGCGACCATTCATCCCAGTTATAGATGTGAACGTCGGTCCCGCAGATGGCTGTTTTACGGATTTTAATCAGCAGATCGTTATGTCCGAGTTCCGGTTCAGGAACGTCGGTCATCCAGATGCCCTCTTCCGCTTTCAGTTTGGATAACGCTTTCATCTCACATCCTCAGGCGATGACGCCCAGTTGTTTACCAATACGCGTGAACGCCGCGACGGCACGCGTAATTTGCTCAGGCGTATGCGCCGCAGACATCTGGGTACGAATACGCGCCTGACCTTTTGGCACCACCGGATAGAAGAACCCGGTGACATAAATACCCTCTTTTTGCAGTTCGCGAGCAAATTCTTGCGCAACCACAGCATCTCCCAACATGACCGGGATAATGGCATGGTCCGCACCCGCAAGCGTAAAGCCGGCAGCAGACATCTGCTCACGGAACTGACGCGCATTCGCCCACAGGCGGCCACGCAGTTCGCTACCGGCTTCCACCATCTCCAGCACTTTAATAGAGGCGGCAACAATCGCCGGAGCTAATGAGTTGGAGAACAAGTACGGGCGAGAACGCTGACGCAACCACTCCACCACCTCTTTACGCGCCGCCGTATAACCGCCGGATGCACCACCCAGTGCTTTACCTAACGTACCAGTAATGATGTCCACACGGCCCATCACATCGCAGTATTCATGAGAACCACGACCGCCTTCACCCACAAAACCGACAGCATGAGAGTCATCAACCATCACCAGCGCATCGTATTTATCCGCCAGGTCACACACCCCTTTCAGGTTGGCGATCACGCCGTCCATGGAGAACACGCCGTCGGTCGCGATCAGCACATGGCGAGCACCGGCTTCACGCGCTTCTTTCAGACGCGCTTCCAGCTCCTGCATATCGTTGTTGGCATAGCGAAAACGCTTCGCTTTGCACAGACGCACACCATCAATAATAGAGGCGTGATTCAGCGCATCGGAAATAATCGCATCTTCTGCGCCCAGCAGTGTTTCGAACAGGCCGCCGTTGGCATCAAAGCAGGAGGAATACAGAATGGCATCTTCCATACCCAGGAAAGCCGCCAGTTTTTGCTCCAGTTGCTTATGGCTGTCCTGGGTACCGCAGATAAAACGTACCGAGGCCATCCCGAAGCCGTGGGAATCCATTCCGGCTTTCGCTGCTGCGATCAGTTCCGGATGATTCGCCAGACCCAGATAGTTGTTGGCGCAAAAGTTGATGACGTGGCTTCCATCCGCCACGGTGATGTCTGCCTGCTGCGCAGACGTGATAATGCGCTCTTCTTTAAACAATCCTTCCACACGAGCGGTTTCCAGATCGTTGTTCAACTGCTTATAAAAATCCCCACGCATTGCGATTCTCCAGACTGGGCAAATTTCAGCACATATTACCCAAACCTATACGTTGATACGAGATGACGCATTATCACTTCTTTAAAATGCAGCATAAATCACGCGTATCCACATGGCTTATCGTGATTTTCAGAGTGAAAGCATTGCGCCAAAAAGTAATTAACGATATGAATTTATTAGAATTTACAGATTATAAGGCGTGAGAACTTATGCTGAGAAGGCAAGATCCCCCCTCAGGAGGTACCTTGCCAAAAAATGCGGATTCTACGTTTGTGTCAGGCAACTACTTTCTGGAAAGAAGAATCCTTAATGACTGCAGTTTCGCACCAAGCGCAGTTCGTTTGAAGCAGCGGAAGAGATCAAACCATTTGCCTCTGCCAAGATAGTTAAGAGCAAACAAATCAGGTCGTTTGTAATAACACATGACAAAGATGCCCTGGTCATCATCCACAATATTATTCTCTAGTGTTACTTTCTGGCACTCTGTGACTAATGGATAAAATTCTTTCCATTTTTCCTGAGAACCTACAATAGCACCACCAATGATATAAACATGGTTACCGATCATAAAATCGAAAGATTGCTGCAATGAAGAAACGTTTAAACCTTTCTTGATCGTGAAAAGGTGTATTTTATTTTGATCAAAAGGGAAGTCCCATACTTTCAAACCGCGTGTGACATTCGGTTTACGGCAATAACCAAAATCAACCCATGCAACCAGCGGGGTTTTGACCAAACCAGAATCAATCGCTTTGTTCACAAAATATGCTTTTAAATTACAAACCAGCACGTAGTCCGGGGACCAATATTCTGGATTTTTTAACTGTCGGGTTTCTAATTTACGCGTAAATGTCTCATCCTGCTGAATTTTTTCTATTCTGCTTCGGATGTGTTTAAATTTATTTTTTATATCAACAGTAACAATTGTTGTCGGTTTCCCCTGGCGTATTTCAGCAACCCTGGCTTCTAAATCAGGAGACGTGAACACGACCATGTCATTTTCTAGTGCAGCCAACCGTTCGAAATAACTCAAATAGACATCAACTGAGCGGGCAAGTTTTTCGCGGAACCCTTTATTAGCAGTCCACTCCCCTCTACCGATATCAAAATATGCTGTTACTATCGTGGTAGATGATTTCATCGCTAATAAAAACCATTAATATAAAAGAAATATTATATCACATTGAGTAACACTCTGTACATAGAGTGTTTTATAACCTAAGTCATACAACAATGATTATTATTGTTCCAAAATACCGTTCAGTTCATCGGGTTTCCGAGTTAAATATACAAATACACATAAAGGCCTAATGGAGAAGACGTTCCTCCTTCTCCTCATCACTATCCACCACGTAAATGGCTGAAGGGGCGTCAATGTGATGGTATGATTACAGATATTCGTGTCTGAGATTGTCTCTGACTCCATAATTCGAAGGTTACAGTTATGATCATCGTTACCGGCGGCGCGGGCTTTATCGGCAGCAACATCGTTAAATCCCTGAATGATAAAGGCATCACCGATATCCTGGTGGTGGACAACCTGAAAGACGGCACCAAGTTTGTTAACCTGGTGGATCTGGACATTGCTGACTATATGGATAAGGAAGATTTCCTGATCCAGATTATGGCTGGGGAAGAGTTCGGCGATATCGAAGCGATTTTCCACGAAGGCGCATGCTCCTCCACGACAGAGTGGGATGGCAAGTATATGATGGACAACAACTATCAATACTCCAAAGAGCTGCTGCATTATTGCCTGGAGCGCGAGATTCCGTTCCTGTACGCCTCTTCCGCAGCAACCTACGGCGGTCGCACATCCGATTTTATTGAATCTCGTGAATACGAGAAACCACTTAACGTTTACGGTTATTCCAAATTCCTGTTCGATGAATATGTACGCCAGATCCTTCCAGAAGCCAACTCACAGATTGTAGGCTTCCGCTACTTTAACGTTTACGGGCCGCGCGAAGGTCACAAAGGCAGCATGGCGAGTGTCGCATTCCATCTGAACACTCAGCTCAATAACGGCGAAACGCCGAAACTGTTTGAAGGCAGCGAAAACTTCAAGCGCGATTTCGTCTATGTTGGCGATGTTGCCGCCGTGAATTTGTGGTTCCTCGAAAATGGTGTTTCCGGCATCTTTAACCTGGGAACAGGCCGTGCGGAATCCTTCCAGGCCGTGGCGGATGCAGCTCTGGCTTACCATAAAAAAGGCGATATCGAATACATTCCGTTCCCGGAAAAACTGAAAGGACGCTATCAGGCGTTTACTCAGGCTGATCTGACCAACCTGCGTGCAGCAGGCTACAACAAGCCGTTCAAGACCGTGGCCGAAGGCGTAACGGAATATATGGCCTGGCTGAACCGCGACGCGTAAGAAGTAAGTATGAAGATACTGGTGATCGGCCCGTCATGGGTGGGCGACATGATGATGTCGCAAAGTCTCTATCGCACGCTCAAGGCGCGTTATCCCCAGGCGATAATCGATGTGATGGCCCCTGCGTGGTGCCGTCCGTTGTTATCGCGGATGCCGGAAGTCAATGAAGCGCTCCCGATGCCGCTGGGTCATGGTGCCCTGGAACTTGGCGAGCGGCGCAAACTCGGACATGGTTTGCGTGAAAAGCGTTACGATCGCGCTTACGTGCTACCAAACTCGTTTAAATCGGCACTCGTCCCCTTCTTTGCCGGTATTCCCCATCGTACGGGCTGGCGCGGCGAGATGCGCTACGGCCTGCTTAACGATGCGCGCGTGCTCGATAAAGAGGCCTGGCCATTGATGGTCGAGCGCTATGTTGCGCTGGCCTACGACAAAGGTGTGATGCGGACAGCAAAAGATTTGCCACAGCCACTGCTCTGGCCGCAATTGCAGGTTAGCGAAGGGGAAAAATCACTCACCTGCAGCGAATTCGCACTTTCCACTGAACGTCCGATAATCGGCTTTTGCCCTGGCGCTGAATTTGGCCCGGCAAAACGCTGGCCGCATTACCACTACGCGGAACTGGCCAAACAGCTCATTGATGAAGGTTATCAAATTGTCCTGTTTGGCTCGGCGAAAGATCATGAGTCCGGAAACGAGATTTTGGCGGCTCTGAGCGCCGAACAACAGGCATGGTGTCGTAATCTGGCTGGTGAAACACAGCTGGAACAGGCTGTCATCCTCCTCGCGGCGTGTCAGGCCGTCGTTACCAACGATTCTGGCTTGATGCACGTGGCGGCGGCGCTGAATCGTCCGCTGGTCGCACTTTATGGCCCAAGCAGCCCGGATTTCACACCGCCACTTTCACATAAAGCTCGCGTGATCCGCCTGATTACAGGTTATCACCGGGTGCGGAAAGGAGATGCGGCAGAAGGGTATCACCAGAGCCTGATCGACATTACACCAGAGCGTGTACTGGAAGAACTTAACAGTCTGTTGTTACAAGAGGAAGCCTGACGAATGCGGGTTCTGATCGTCAAAACATCATCGATGGGTGATGTGTTACATACGCTTCCTGCGCTCACTGATGCACAGCAGGCTATTCCAGGAATTCGCTTTGACTGGGTAGTGGAAGAAGGGTTTGCACAAATTCCGTCATGGCACGCTGCGGTTGACCGGGTGATCCCGGTGGCGATTCGCCGTTGGCGAAAAGCCTGGTTTTCTACTGCCATTAAAGCTGAACGCAAAACCTTTCAAGAGGCGGTACAGGCACAGCAATATGATGCAATTATTGATGCGCAGGGGCTGGTGAAAAGCGCGGCATTAGTCACTCGTCTGGCTCGTGGCATCAAGCATGGCATGGACTGGCAAACAGCCCGCGAACCACTGGCCAGCTTGTTTTACAACTGTCGCCATCATATTGCTAAACAGCAGCATGCGGTAGAGCGCACCCGAGAACTGTTCGCCAAAAGTCTGGGTTACAGCAAACCGCAGACTCAGGGCGATTATGCCATTGCGCAACATTTCTTGCACAAAATGAATACCGATACGGGCCAATATGCTGTATTTTTACATGCCACCACCAGAGATGATAAACACTGGCCGGAGGCAAACTGGCGGGAATTAATTGGCCTGCTGAGTCAGTCAGGCGTTCGCATTAAATTGCCGTGGGGAGCAGCTCACGAAGAAACCCGGGCGAAGAGACTGGCTGAAGGGTTTGATTACGTAGATGTTTTACCGCGTATGAGCCTGGAAGACGTCGCGCGGGTATTGGCGGGGGCAACGTTTGTCGTGTCGGTTGATACGGGACTGAGTCACCTGACTGCCGCGCTAGACCGTCCAAATGTAACGCTATACGGCCCTACGGACCCCGGGTTGATTGGTGGCTATGGAAGAAACCAGGTAGAGTGCCGTTCCGCCAGCAGAAATCTTACCGATTTGCCTGCCTCTGCCGTATTTGAACTATTAGTTTCGAACTTATAAGCTCTTGCAAACAGACATCGGAGAAAAGATGGCCCTCACATTGTTTTTTTCCAACGAGAAAAAAAACTGGAAATTATACTGGAATAGAACGCTTATATTCTTGTTTATCGCTACCTATTTCTTAGGTGGTATTACACGCTATAAACATCTCATCGTCATTCTTATGACGATCACAACAATTGTTTATCTTTGCAAGCAACCAAAACATTATATTTCCACTTTCAAAACATTCCTTTTCGGCAGTATTCTATTTCTTACTATAGCAGTACTCCTTTCGCTATTTCAGACTCCAGATTTAAAAGCAAGCCTGAAAGAAATCAATAATTCTGTCATCGAAAATATGTTGCTGCTTACCATTTCCATTCCGGTGTTGCTAAAAGATGAGAAAGTAGAATTCATTTCAAAATTTATTTTCATCTCTTTTCTCACATCGTTAAGTTTACGATGCTTGTCTGAGCTCGTCTTTTACATTAAGGATTATCAGAGTGGAATTATGCCATTTACTGATTACAGACATCGTAGCATCTCGGATTCATTAGTCTTTTTGTTCCCGGTACTTCTGAATTTATGGTTATTTAAATCAACAAAGCATCGGATCGCTTTTATTATTTTTAGTGCGATCTATCTTTTCCTGATGCTGGGTACACTGTCTCGCGGAGCATGGCTATCAGTCTTAATCATCGGACTGGCGTGGGTATTGATGCATAAAAAATGGAAAATGCTGACTGTAGGAATGATTATCGCAGCTCTGGCGGCGACCGCTATTTTCTCTCATAAAGAAATGTCGGCAAAATTGGCCTTTAAACTCAATCAGACAGACAGCTCATACCGATATGGGAATGGTACTCAGGGCAGTGCACTGGATCTCATACTCGAAAATCCGGTGATTGGCTATGGCTTCGGTAATAATGCCTATAAGACGGTCTATAACAATCGTGCCGTAGATTATCCATTATGGAAATTTAGAACCTCCATTGGCCCTCATAACCTCGCGTTATTTGTCTGGTTTGGCACAGGTCTTCTCGGATTGGCCGGGTTGCTACTTGTTTACGCTGCAATAGTAAAAGAAACTGTATCAAAGGCATTTAAAGAGGGTCGTGACTCTCCCTATAATGCACACATGATCATACTGCTATCTTTCTTCGGATATTTTATTATTCGCGGAAACGTTGAACAGATCGAATTGGATAATCTGGGCATTCTTGTTGGCCTGTTACTCGCCATGAAGAAATAACTCTGGATATTCTCAACAAAAAAGGCTACCTAACGTAGCCTTTTTTATTTCAGTCAAACCAATGATGAATAACATCCTCGAACCGCTGAGTCACACTCGTCCAACTGTAATGGTCAAAAACATACTGTTGCCCACGTTTCGCGATAGTCGATAGTTCGCTGTCATGCAGTACGCACTCAATGTCCTCCGCAATAGTTTCTGCGGTCATAGGTTCTCTTAAGTGATAACCAGTATCTTTGTTTTTGACAAACTCAACCATTCCTCCACGCGTGCTCACCAACACGGGTTTACCTGCCCCCATGGCTTCTATTGCAACCATGCAGAAAGGTTCCTGAAATTGAGAAGGGATCACAACTAAATCACCAAGTGGATAGTAGCGGTGCATTTTTTCAGGAGGGATGCTTCCCAACATAATACAGTTATCTGTCAAGCGCTCTGCGATTTCGCGGACTTCACGCTGATAAGCCCCTTTATCGCTTTTACTGACTTCCATATGATCGCCAACCACCACCAACTTGAAGTCAGGGTGCGACTCAACGAGTCTTTCGAATGCCTGTAAAAGCAGTAATACACCTTTATCCGGTACAATACGCCCTGCGTAAAATATCACCTTATCTTCGGGTGAAATATTCAGATCTAACCTGGAGATTGGTTTATAATCTGATTGATAAATTTCCAGGTTAATTCCATTAGGAACAATAGCAATATCCGCTTCTGGGAGATATGAATGATAGTAGTTTTTTAAAAACATGCTGGGAACTATCATCTTAACGTTCTTCTCCAATCCTTTTGGTTCGAACGCATTATGCATATGTATCACCACATTTGCCTGAGGAGCTCGCTGGCGAATCTGTCGATACAGTTTCATGCTGTTGTGTACAGCAATAACACTCTTATCAGTAACTGAAAAATCTTTAGCAACATTTAATATGCGCTGAGAGTAAGGTAAAGGATCCAGGCGGGTCCATTTCTGAAAAATTCGCTTATAAATCCGGCTAAAGCCGATACGATGAATAGAACAGTTTTCATTTACCCGTGAATAGTCAGTATACCCTTCATTTTTGATGCAAACGATACGGTTTGGAATACGGGTAGTTTGCGCAACCTGATACATCCATGTTTCGACTGCAGCCGCACCACGCGGTGGTATAGAGAAAATCGGTGTAACCGTAAAGATGATTTTATCAATCATATAAAATCAACCCTTCATTAAGTTATATTTGATTGCTGAAATAAGCCCACTGATTATTTTGTTTTGATAAAGCAAGTGCTTATATTTTTCTCTATACTCATGTTTTCGCACTGCGGGAATTAAATTTCTTTCTCTCCAGGGAGATTTTTGATACACACTGCGGAAAAATTGTGCCGATGGATAGTTAGCCCAGTCATGCCAGGGTTTGGTTACACCAGTGTAATGTATAAATACGGTTTCTGAATTTATAATTGATTTATAGTAATTTATATTTTTTATCTCAAACTCAGATTTCAATGAATAAATAGTATTATATTTTTGCGGCAAGATTTTAGCATGATGGAGGAACATGACATTTAGTATATCCTGATCAGGATATTTTATCTTTGCAACAACATCATCCTGAGAAAGTAAATCGAAGAATCTCTCAGTCAGATTTGATTGCAACCATTGCTTCATATTGATATACATCACCCCAGAGTTAAAATAATTACCTTCAAACTCTGCGTTATTCAATCGTTCTGCACTCCTGGCTTGCATTGAATCAACATCGACCACCACTGCTCCGTACTCATGATCGAACTCCAATACCGAAAGCTCTTGCAATGAACCTTTGCATGTTATATCGGCATCAAGATAAAGCAATTTATCCAGGCGTTCAGAGAAATAGTCGAAAGAAAGTAAGCGATAATATATTGATACTGGCCATATATTAGTCTTTGGTAGCGTAGACAATGGTTCAGAATCAATATGATATAGTTTAATGACTGTTTTATACTGTTCTGCTAACTGTGTTAAAAGCTCTACATAATCCTGGTCAAGGTAATCAGCAATAATATGAAAAGTAAATTCAATATTATTCTGTTTATTATTCTCCAGAATTGATGCTATCGATATTGCAGCACCGACTTGATAGTTACTATCAATTCCCCATGAAATATTAAAAGTATCGCGGTCATTGCATTTAACCGTACGACAGTCTAATACTATTATATCTTTAAATTTGGTTAAATTTTTAAAATCCAATTCCCGGTCACCTTTCATTTTCATAGATATTACGGCATCAATACATTGATATTGTGTCGGAGTCTAGCCGTTCTGGTTTAGCTACTATTTTTTTAATCCGAGTTTTATTTTTATATCTCTAATTATCGCTTTCAATCTCTTTTTAAAGAGTAACGAGTTATATCCTGAGTCTTGAATTTCGTTTTTTATACCATAATGGCGTTCAAGATCAATTCTGTCCTTGGCCTTCAATACAGGACTTATTTTTTTGCCTGATAAATCTATCAGACGAAGACCTTTTTCAGAAACGATAAAATTCCCCTTATGAGGGTCTCCTGAAACCATACCGTGAGCATGCAATTCTTTAATTGACTCTGCTAGTTGATGTTTTATATCTTTAGGTATTTCTTTATATTCTTCTAGCCCAACACCTTCAATATATTCAATGAGCATTATGAAGTAATGTGCAAAATTTAATGTTTTATACTCTGCAAGTAAATAATAGTCATTTATAGAATTGACACCTTCACTACGAACTCTGTTGGTTTGGTAGATCAAATTCTCGTAATAGTCTTTTTTTATACACGATTTAAGAAATCGCTCTAACTTTTTATGTTTTGGTGCAAAGACTTTTAATACAATTGGACCTCGAGGTGTATCAATCAAGATGACTTTTGTATCATCAATCGAGCGAAATACCTTCAGTATTTTGAGATCGAAATTGAGAAAATCATTTAATATTTTCTCATAAAAAGGATCATTATCTTTTATGAATACAGTTAAATCTTTAATCTTTTTTTTATGAATCATGCGATAGCCATTATATTAGTTACTATTAAAAGGTCTTTTTATTATTTGATTGCTTTAGCCTTATAATATTTTATGTAATTCAACACGCCCTGGAGAAATTTTTTCTGCTTAAATTTATGCTTAGCACAATATCTGTATTGGTTGCTATTTGCAGGTTGGAGCAGAGCGACATTACACCAAGGTGAATGCTCTTTCGCATGAATAAAGCTTTGCGAAACAGGGTAGTTTGCCCATTCATGCCAGGGTTTTGTCGGTCCAACATAATGAATAAACACGGTTTCATCATTGACAGGGTTAATCACTTTATCTTTCAATTCATAATTGATACTAAAGCGAGTATTATATTTCCCATCAATGAAGTTCACTTTGCTAACAAGAAGAACGTTCAAGACATCCTGATCCAAATGAGTAATTTTAGCCACCCACTCAGGAATCCGCAACATCTCAATCGCCTTGACTGAAATATCACTTTTTTGCCATTCATTAATATTAATGAGCAAAAAGCCTGCATTAAAATATCCAGATACAAGCTCTGGGGTTGTCAGAGTGATAGAACGGTCGGTCCACCATTCGATATCCCTTTCTGCAACTACCGCAGCAATCTCGTATTCCGCAAAAGAATAATCAACCAGTTCCTGAATACTGCCTTTACAGGCAATATCAGCATCCAGATAGAGTAACTTATCTAGTTTACCATAAAAATAATCGGCAATGACAAAACGAAAATATGTTGCATATGTCCAGTTCTTCGTGCTGGGTAATGACTTTAATTTATTACAATCTATTAAATAGATTTTTATGCAGGTTTTATATTGTTCGGCTAATGCAGAAAATCTATTCTGATCATCTTCGCTAAAATGATCAGTAAAAACATGAAAGTCAAAGTTTATCGATTTATTGCTTAATAGTATAGAAGCAATAGATACACCACATCCAAAAAGAAAATTTTTATCTATACCAAACGCTATATTAAAATTATTTTCAGATATTCTGTCATGAAAGTTATACTCCATGACAGAAAGAATGACGTCTTTATCACTAAACTGTGACATATTTAATACTTACCCAATATATTTGAAGGTGCGATTGACATTACTCTACGCCACCTTTTATTCAACTCAGAAACAGATGAAACGCGGAGCTTCATCCTGACCTGTAAATCTATACAACTCGCAAGAATTGATTCATAACGATCGGCGAATCGTTCTTTCTCTGATTTTTTCTGCTTTGATTTTAGTTTTTTTAATAAGCTCATCTTCCCGGTGGAGGATGTCATTAAGGGGTAAACTAAAATATACCTTCATAAAGCGGAAAACGTCCCGCTGAGTCAGGCCAATGTTCATTGAGGAAAAATAGAGACCGATGAGATCTTTATCACGCCAGCGACGTGGAACGTTACGACGAATCTGCGCCCGGTGAAGGTCAATAACCGAAATCTTGAGATTTTTTTCCTCACCTGAGAAAGGCAGATGTAAAAGGAAGTGGCATATATAGCAATCACGGTGATTGATCCCGCCTGCATGCATTTTTTGCACCATCGTAGCAACACGTTCGATGAGCATCCGCTTCACTTTCACATCAGGAGGATTCGTTGCCCAGTCAGCGCAATACTCTTCCAGACTGATGGTGGGGGTGAGATCTTCGGTAATGATGAAGGAAGTTCTGGTCAGCGGATTCACGCCTTTTTCACCAAACCCCACGCCGTGCATCGTGTCTACGCCTAAATCACGGAGGCGATGAATCGCATTCCACTCTCTGTCGGCACCTAACACAGGCATACGCAGTGAGAGTAGGTTTTTGACAATCTCTTTTAGGGATGTGCCTTTATGCCATTTAAGGAAGTAGCTTTTATCGGCCAGTTCAAATCGCAGTGTTCTGCGGGTCTCCAGTTCCCTGAAGACTTCCCCCTGCAACGTTTTAACTTCCTCGAACGCATCTTTACCTCGCCATAGCGTGGTCAGTGGCTCTTTCAGCTCAACCATCCAAATCACCTGTAATAATATCCGCCGCTTTTTCTGGCAGGCTGTACAAATCTTGTGTATCGGCATAATGCCTGGCGTTTTCTGCCCAGGCAGCACGCAATGAAGGTTGAGTTAACGCTTTGCGTAAAATCTCATTTAGCCCTTCTTGTCGGTAAGGTTCTTCTATCACTGCACCGCAATTCGCATCCACAATATAATGTGCGTAGCCACAAACAGAGGTGGTCAGAACAGGTAATCCCGCAGTTATTGCCTCCAGTAAGACAATACCCGCAGCTTCCTGATAAGCGGGGTGTAATAATATGTCGGCGGCGGCCATTAACTCCGCAACATCATTACGGCCAGAAAAGAAATGGACATTGGCTCTTACGCCCAGCTTTTCCGCCAGAGATTCAAATTTTCTCGGCTTATCCTGACCCACAATAAACAGCAGCGTATTATGTCGCAGAGCTTCGGGTAATGATGCAAGCGCCTCAATAGAGCGATCGACACCTTTACGCGTGAAATCAGAACCGACCTGCAACAGTAAATTCTGTTGCTCTGTAATACCGTTTTTCTGACGGTAAATTTCCCGGCTATCTGGAATTTGCTGGCTGTATTTTCTGTCCGGATAAATCCCCGGAGGGAGAATGTGAAAGCGATCGGCTTCAGTCTGATAATGCTTCTGAAAATCGGCTATCTGCTTATCCGTTAACATCAGCAATTTCGTTGGCTTACCTTGTTCAAAGGTTGCGCGCTCGAAGGCTGCATAATGGCGATACCGTGACGTCAGCCGGTAAAAAAAGCCTTTTTCCTGTGCGACTTTCTCGGCATAACACACATCGGCTGCGTAGTAGACACCCAGCCCCGGCATTTTATTAAACCCGACAACCCGATCAACCGGATGCTCACGCATATGCGCCTGCACCCAGGAATAATACTCAGCGTTACGACCATGATTAGTGCGCGATTTCACTGGAACCCGGATAAGTTCAAAAACATCAGGGCACTCGCCTTCCCAGGACTGGGTATAGACCCGAACATGGTGACCACGCGAGGCGACGGTCTGCGCAATGCGCATAAAATCACGCTGTAAACCGCCGAAGGGAAAATATTTGTACAGGCAAAATGCGACGATCATGATGGGGTATCCGCCACTGAAGAAACGCGACCCGATGGCAGCAGCTTATCAACAGCCGCAATAACGTCACTTGCCGGAATAACGGAAAGATACATTTCATTGCGATCGCGCTGCTCGCGTGGAGGCATGGAGCGATAGTCACCCGCCCAAAATTGAATCATATTATTCGACCACGGCCGCCAGAAATTGTGGTCCGTCGCCCCAAACAGGCAAATCAGCGGAGTATCGACGGCAGCGGCAATGTGCCCAGGCGCTGAATCTACGCCAATAAACAGATCGGCATGATCAATCAACGCTCCCAGTTCCGGAAACGTCACTTTACCGGCAAGCGCCGTAACAGGGTGTGTTTGACACCCCTGAGCAATAGCATCAACACAGGCCAAATCGTCCTGCCCAGGGCCGGAAGTCAACACAACCTCGTAGCCACGATCGTGTAAAGCATCAACGACTTGTGAAAACTTCTCGTTATTCCAGCACTTAAAAATTTGGCGCGCGGTGGGTTGGATCACCACATAACGCTCGCCGACCCCTGCCTTATCTAACTCGCTGCGCACACGCTCCCAGCAAGAAGGGTTATAACTCATGGTCGTGCGAGCCACGTTCGACGAGATCCCTAATGGAGCCAGAACGGATAAGTTACTCTCCACCACATTCGCTCCCTGTAGCGGCGCCATGGCAGTAAAGCTATTTCGCCAAAATGAGGACTGACGGTGGCTATAATCCTGCGAAATCCTGACCGGAACATTCAGCATTCGCACCAGCAGAGCGACTATCCACTGGTCGGTCAAATTTACGATCAGATCATATTGGTTTGCCCGTAACGTTTTGACCAGTTGGATGAAGTTTGAAATTTTCTCCATCGCGCCGGCTTTCTTATTTTTTATGCCGTAAAGAGCATTAATTTCAGGATTTTCAGACAAAATGGGCATTGTGTCCTGGTAAAGCAGTACATCGATTTTTGCATCAGGGTAATTCTGCTTTAGCGTACTAATAACGGGAGTCGTGAGTAACATATCTCCGTGAAAACGCATCTTTACGACCAGGATTTTTCTAAATGGCTTATCCACAAGCGACTCTTTTGTTGTGATTTTCCGGTAAAGGTAAGCAGAAAAAAAGCACGCTACCGCCCCAGGCTCAACAGCTACCTGAATACTGATACGCGCACTTACTTTGTGCATGTTAGTGTATCACTTCTTTCGCCGCGATCCGATATGAATAAATTTTAAGCGCGTCGCATTCTTTTTCTTTTATAATCAGTGGAATAAAAAACAGCACGCCGGGCTAATACGACCATTTAAGATTGCGTTACAGGGGAAAATCAATGAATCGCATAAAAATACAAAAAAACTGTGGCCTCCTGCATTCTTTATCCACGTTTCAGGCTATTTGATTCAAAAACAGGAAAAGTAATGGTAAAGCCTGAGCTAAATACATAGAATCCCCAGCACATCCCTAAGTCAGCTATTTATTATGCTCGAATTGCTTTACACCGCCCTTCTCTACCTTATTCAGCCATTGATCTGGATACGGCTTTGGTTGCGCGGACGTAAGGCGCCTGCCTATCGAAAACGTTGGGGTGAACGCTACGGATTTTACCGTCGTCCATTGAAACCCGGCGGGATCATGCTGCATTCCGTCTCTGTGGGTGAAACACTGGCCGCAATACCTTTGGTCCGCGCCCTGCGTCACCGTTATCCGGATCTTCCGATCACGGTCACCACCATGACGCCTACGGGTTCAGAGCGCGTGCAGTCCGCTTTTGGTAGCGATGTTCAGCACGTCTATCTGCCTTATGATTTGCCAGATGCGCTCAATCGTTTCCTCAATAAAGTCGACCCCAAACTGGTGTTGATCATGGAAACTGAGCTGTGGCCAAATCTGATTGCCGCACTGCACAAACGTCATATTCCGCTGGTGATTGCCAATGCGCGCCTTTCTGCACGGTCAGCGGCGGGTTACGCAAAGCTGGGTAAATTTGTCCGCACGTTGCTGCGTCGTATTACACTCATTGCGGCGCAAAATGGCGAAGACGGCGAGCGCTTTGTAACGTTGGGGGCGAGGAACAATCAAGTTACCGTCACCGGTAGCCTGAAGTTCGATATTTCTGTCACCCCACAGCTGGCGGCTAAAGCCGTCACCTTGCGTCGCCAGTGGGCGCCGCATCGTCCCGTGTGGATTGCCACCAGTACCCATGACGGCGAAGAAAGCGTGATTATCGCCGCGCATCAGACGTTGCTACACCAGTTCCCCAATCTGCTGCTAATTCTGGTTCCCCGACATCCTGAACGTTTTCCGGATGCGATTAACCTCGTACGTCAGGCTGGACTAAGCTTTACCACACGCTCCTCAGGAGAAGTGCCCTCCGCCAGCACTCAGGTGGTCATCGGCGACACCATGGGCGAATTGATGTTGCTCTACGGTATTGCGGATCTCGCTTTCGTCGGCGGTTCACTGGTCGAACGGGGCGGGCATAATCCGCTGGAGGCTGCTGCGCACGCTATCCCGGTATTAATGGGACCGCATACCTTTAATTTTAAAGATATTTGCGCCAGGCTGGAGCAGGCAAGTGGCCTTATCACCGTCACCGATGACACCACACTGGCAAAAGAAGTCTCTTCTTTGCTGACCGATGCCGATTACCGTAATTTCTATGGTCGCCATGCTGTTGAAGTGCTGTATCAAAACCAGGGCGCGCTTCAGCGTCTGCTACAACTGCTGGAACCCTACCTGCCACCTAAAACGCATTGAGGGCTATCATGCAAAAACGGGCAATTTATCCGGGTACCTTCGATCCGATTACTAACGGTCATATCGATATCGTGACACGTGCGACACAGATGTTTGATCACGTGATTTTGGCCATTGCCGCCAGCCCCAGTAAAAAACCGATGTTCACGCTTGAAGAGCGAGTGGCGCTGGCGCAACAGGCGACGGCACATCTCGGTAACGTTGAAGTGATGGGGTTTAGCGACTTAATGGCGAGCTTCGCTCGTGAACAACAGGCGAGCATTCTGATTCGTGGCCTGCGTGCGGTGGCGGATTTTGAGTATGAAATGCAGTTGGCGCACATGAATCGCCATCTGATGCCAGAACTGGAAAGCGTCTTCCTGATGCCCTCCAAAGAGTGGTCATTTATCTCTTCTTCGCTGGTCAAAGAGGTGGCGCGTCATCAGGGTGATGTTACCCATTTCCTGCCGGCCAACGTTCATCAGGCGCTGATGGATAAGCTGAAGTAACGACAATGCCGGATAGCGTTGGCGCTTATCCGGCCTGCAATCGCTCTACCCTTCAATCACTTCTGACACTGACGACAATAAAACGTCGCGCGCTGAGCATGTTTGGTGGCGATAATCGGTGTGCCACAGACCCGACAAGGTTCACCTTTACGTCCGTACACCTGCAATTCCTGCGCAAAATATCCTGGCTTACCGTCGCTTTGCAGGAAATCCTTCAACGTCGTCCCTCCCTGTTCGATAGAACGCTGTAAAACAGCCTTAATCACGCGTGCAAGCAGCACATACTCATCTGGTGACAACGACGAAGCCAGACGGTCAGGATGGATGCCTGCCGCAAACAGCGACTCGCTGGCGTAGATATTACCGACACCCACCACCAACGTGTTATCCATCAACCACGGCTTTATGGCCGTTTTCTTCTTTGCGCACTTCTGTTGCAGATACTCGCCGTTGAAATCGTCGCTCAGCGGCTCCGGGCCAAGGTGTGCCAGGACATTATGCCCTTCCAGCTCTTTCGTCCAAAGCCAGGCGCCAAAGCGACGCGGATCGGTGTAGCGGAGAATGTTCCCGTTGCTCATCACCAAATCAACATGATCGTGCTTTTCTGCGGGGAGTTCTTCAGGGAGGATACGCAAGCTGCCTGACATCCCCAGATGAATGATTATCCAGCCATCCGGTAACTCCAGCAGCAGGTATTTGGCACGGCGTTGCACGCTCAGTACGGGCTTATCACTCAGACGGTAGATTTCTTCTGATACAGGCCATCGTAAACGCCCATTGCGCACGTTGGCGTGCAAAATGGTTGCCCCGACCAGATGGGGTTCGATCCCACGGCGGCTGGTTTCAACTTCAGGTAACTCAGGCATAGCGTCTCCGGCACTGTTTCATCTGTCTTTATTATGGGGACGGCCAGAAAACAAAAAACCCCGCCGAGGCAGGGTTTTTCTTTACATCAAAACGAAAATTATTTGATTTTCGCTTCTTTGTATAAAACGTGCTGACGAACAACTGGATCGAATTTTTTCAGTTCCAGTTTTTCCGGCTTAGTACGTTTGTTCTTCGTAGTGGTATAGAAGTGACCAGTACCAGCAGAAGAAACCAGCTTGATTTTCTCACGAATACCTTTAGCCATGATTTATTTCCTCTTAGTACTTAGTACTTTTCGCCACGGGCACGCAGTTCAGACAGAACTGTTTCGATGCCTTTCTTATCAATAACACGCATACCTTTAGCAGATACACGCAGGGTGACAAAACGCTTCTCGCTCTCAACCCAGAAACGGTGAGAGTGCAGGTTAGGCAGGAAACGGCGTTTAGTCGCGTTCAGTGCGTGGGAACGGTTGTTACCGGTCACCGGACGCTTGCCAGTAACTTGGCAGACTCGGGACATGTCTATTCTCCAAAAATCAAATTAGCTCGAGCTTCGTATGGGGTATTGGCGCCTCGTCAGGCTTCTCAGCCCGGTTATCGCAGTTCTAAGCGAACTCTCGATTGCCAGGCCCAAATGCCAAACCCGAGATTCTCAAAGGTGGCGTAGTATACGCTGTGTAAGCGATGTGCTCAAGTCCCGAACAGACAAAGATCCCACTGGATCGCGCAAAGTGCTCTAAATCCAGCCACGTTCGGCAAAAGAAACGTACTCTCCGCGCCCAATCACGAGGTGATCAAGCACTCTGATATCCATGAACTGGCAACATTTTACCACACGCTCGGTGATGAGTTTATCCGCTTTACTCGGCTCTGCACACCCCGAAGGGTGATTATGTGCAAGGATCACCGCCGACGCATTTAATTTTATCGCCTCGCGGATGATTTCACGCGGATGCACCTCAACATGGCTGAGCGTTCCGGCAAACAGGCGGCTGTGCGTAATGACGCGATGCTGGGCATCAAGAAAGATCACCAAAAAGATCTCCCGTTCCTCTTCCATGAGCTGGCTTTGCAAAAATTCCCGCGTCATTTCCGGACTCAGCAGCGAATTTTCCTCCATCATCCGTACGTTGTAGTAACGCCGGGCCAGTTCTGCAATCCCTTTAAGCTGCGCATATTTAGCAATCCCCACCCCGGAAAGAGAACGGAACTGTATAAAATCAGCCGTCAGCAGGCCGTAGAGAGAACCGAAATGGCGGAGCATCTCTTTCGCCAGCGTCATCACATCTTTTCCCGGCGTTCCCGTACGTAAAAAGAGGGCCAGAAGCTCCACATCGCTGAGGGAACCAATTCCTGACTTCAGCATTTTTTCCCGAGGCATCAAATTTTCTGCGGTATCCATACGCACCTTCCCCCTGAGTCATGCCACATGTTGGCACAGCCACTCAGGAGATTCGACGCCCTGTTATCACTCCTGCGTACCGCTTCGCAAAGTGAATCGCGGGCAAAAACACGACGCGCTAAGGATTGTGATAAAATATCCGCCTTCTGGTGAAACCCAACACCCAACAGGAAAGATCATGATGAGCCTGGCCGGTAAAAAAATCGTTCTCGGTGTCAGCGGCGGCATTGCGGCCTATAAAACCCCGGAACTGGTACGTCGTTTGCGTGAACGTGGCGCCGATGTCCACGTGGTAATGACTGAAGCGGCAAAAGCCTTTATCACCCCCCTGAGTTTACAGGCGGTTTCGGGCTACCCCGTTTCCGATAGCCTGCTGGATCCCGCCGCCGAAGCGGCCATGGGCCATATTGAGCTGGGGAAATGGGCCGATCTGGTTATCCTCGCGCCAGCGACGGCCGACCTGATTGCCCGCGTCGCTGCCGGTATGGCAAACGATCTGGTCTCGACGATCTGCCTGGCCACGCCGTCACCGGTTGCCGTGCTTCCGGCGATGAACCAGCAAATGTACCGCGCCACGGCAACACAGCATAATTTGAGCATTCTTGCCTCCCGCGGCTTGCTGATTTGGGGCCCGGACAGCGGAAGCCAGGCATGCGGAGACGTGGGTCCTGGCCGCATGCTCGACCCGTTAACGATTGTGGATATGGCTGCAGCACATTTTTCGCCTGTCAACGATCTGCAACATCTCAACATCATGATTACGGCGGGTCCAACGCGCGAGCCACTCGACCCGGTGCGTTATATCTCTAACCATAGCTCCGGCAAGATGGGATTCGCGATTGCTGCCGCAGCCGCACGGCGCGGGGCTAACGTGACGCTGGTCTCCGGGCCGGTTTCACTGCCGACGCCGCCTTGTGTTCAGCGTGTTGATGTGATGACTGCGGTGGAAATGGAAGCGGCGGTCCAGGCGGCAGCGCAACAGCAGCATATTTTTATCGGTTGTGCCGCAGTGGCTGACTATCGAGCCGCCTCTGTCGCAAATGAAAAAATCAAGAAACAAGCCACTCAGGGTGATGAATTAACAATAAAAATGGTCAAAAACCCTGACATTATCGCCGGGGTCGCCGCACTTGATGCTAATCGCCCCTTTGTCGTTGGGTTTGCCGCCGAAACGAATAATGTGGAAGAATATGCCCAGCAAAAACGTATCCGTAAAAACCTTGATATGATCTGCGCGAATGATGTTTCGCTTACAACTCAAGGCTTTAATAGCGACAGCAACGCTTTGCACCTTTTCTGGCAGGATGGAGATAAAGTCTTACCGCTTGAGCGTAAGGAACTCCTCGGCCAATTATTACTCGACGAGATCGTGACCCGTTATGATGAAAAAAATCGACGTTAAGATTCTGGACCCGCGAGTTGGGCAGCAGTTCCCGCTTCCGACATATGCCACCTCCGGTTCCGCCGGACTTGACCTGCGAGCCTGTCTCGACGCCGCCGTAGAGCTGGCGCCTGGCGCGACGACGTTGCTGCCGACAGGGTTGGCTATTCATATCGCCGATCCCTCTCTGGCAGCCGTTATTCTGCCGCGCTCCGGCCTGGGTCATAAACATGGTATCGTGCTGGGCAACCTGGTCGGTTTGATCGACTCAGATTACCAGGGCCAGTTGATGGTTTCCGTCTGGAACCGTGGTCAGGACAGCTTCACCATTGAACCTGGCGAGCGTATCGCACAGATGGTTTTTGTTCCTGTTGTGCAGGCCGAATTTAATCTGGTGGAAGATTTTGATGCCACCGATCGTGGTGAAGGCGGCTTCGGCCATTCAGGACGTAAGTAATACGTCACGTATCCCACTACGCAATAACGTCATAACATCACCGCAAACCCTGAGTTTGCGGTCGTAGTGTGGGTGCCAGCCTGGCAAGTGCTTATTTTCAGGGGTATTTTGTAACATGGCAGAAAAACAAACTGCGAAACGGAATCGTCGCGAAGAAATACTTCAGTCCCTGGCGCTGATGCTGGAATCCAGCGATGGAAGCCAGCGCATCACGACAGCAAAACTGGCAGCTTCCGTCGGCGTTTCCGAAGCCGCTCTGTATCGCCATTTTCCCAGCAAGACGCGCATGTTCGATAGCCTGATCGAGTTTATCGAAGATAGTCTGATTACCCGTATCAATTTAATTTTGAAAGATGAGAAAGACACCGGCACACGCTTGCGTTTGATTGTGTTGCTGATTTTGGGATTTGGCGAACGCAATCCCGGTCTGACGCGTATTCTCACCGGACACGCATTAATGTTTGAACAAGACCGCTTGCAAGGGCGAATCAACCAGCTTTTCGAACGTATCGAAGCGCAGTTGCGTCAGGTTTTGCGGGAAAAGAGAATGCGTGAAGGCGAAGGTTACGTCACGGAAGAAACGCTGCTGGCGAGCCAGATTCTGGCGTTCTGTGAAGGCATGCTGTCGCGTTTTGTTCGCAGCGAATTCAAATACCGACCGACCGACGATTTCGACGCCCGCTGGCCGCTGGTTTCCGCACAGTTGCAGTAACTCTTTATTGCCCGGTAAGCGAAGCGCTACCGGGCATTTCAGGCGAAATTACACCCCAAATTCTTCCCGGTACGCGCGAACGGAAGCCAGATGCTCAGCCATCTCTGGTTTCTCACCCAGGTACTCAATCAAGTCTTTCAGCGTAATGATAGAGATCACCTGGCAGCGATAGTCGCGCTCCACTTCCTGAATGGCTGAAATCTCGCCACGTCCACGTTCCTGACGATCCAATGAAATCAGCACGCCCGCAAGCGTTGCGCCATTCGCCTGAATAATCTCCATTGATTCGCGGATCGCGGTGCCAGCCGTAATCACGTCGTCCACCAGCATCACACGTCCCTGTAGCGCACTACCGACCAGATTGCCGCCTTCGCCATGATCTTTGGCTTCTTTACGGTTAAAGCAGTATGGAAGGTCTTTGTCGTGATGCTCCGCCAGCGCAACCGCGGTTGTGGTTGCGATTGGAATCCCTTTGTATGCAGGACCAAACAGCAAATCGAATTCAATGCCGGAATCCACCAGCGCTTCCGCATAGAAACGACCTAACAGAGCCAGGTCGCGCCCGGTATTAAACAGTCCGGCATTGAAGAAATAGGGGCTCTTGCGCCCGGATTTCAGCGTAAACTCGCCAAACTTTAGTACCTGCTTGTTAAGCGCAAACTCAATAAACTGGCGCTGATACGGTTTCATGGATTCGCTCCTCATCTCACTTTATTTCAGACAAAAAAAAGGCGACTTCTCAGTCGCCTTAAAAATCAATTTTCTAACGCCGCCTTCTGCGTCGCTACAATAGATTCGATTCCCCCTCGGGCTAGCGCCAACAAGGAGAGAAGTTCTTCGTGGCTGAACGGCTCGCCTTCTGCCGTCCCCTGAACTTCAATAATGCGGCCATCTTCAGTCATCACCACATTCATATCCGTTTCTGCAGCAGAGTCTTCAACATACTCTAAATCGCACAGCGCTTCGCCATTCACGATACCCACGGATACCGCAGCAACCATTCCTTTCATCGGGTTGGTTTTCAACTTACCGTTCTCGACCAGCTTTTTCAGCGCATCGGCCAGAGCAACACAAGCACCGGTGATAGAAGCCGTACGAGTACCACCGTCGGCCTGAATAACATCGCAGTCCAGCGTGATAGTAAATTCGCCAAGCGTCTTGAGATCAACTGCTGCACGCAATGCACGAGCGATCAGACGCTGAATTTCCATGGTACGGCCGCCCTGCTTGCCCTTTGCCGCTTCACGCGCATTACGCGTATGCGTAGCGCGTGGCAGCATACCGTATTCGGCAGTAATCCAACCCTGCCCTTGCCCTTTCAGAAAACGGGGTACGCCTTCTTCAATAGAGGCAGTACACAGCACTTTGGTATCTCCGAATTCGACCAGCACCGAGCCTTCAGCATGTTTTGTATAATTACGGGTCAGGGTTACGGGACGCACCTGATTAGCGCTACGGCCTGCTGGACGCATATTGAGATCTCCGGCTTGAAACGAATGTGGCTGCGCATTATACGGACTTCCGTCGGTTATTCCTATCCTGACAGGGCATGCATAGCTATAATCCCCCCATCTCTCCTTTAAAAACAGGAACGTCTATGATCCGCAGTATGACCGCCTACGCCCGGCGTGAAATCAAGGGTGAATGGGGTAGCGCCACCTGGGAAATGCGCTCGGTAAACCAGCGTTATCTGGAAACTTATTTTCGTCTGCCGGAACAGTTCCGTAGCCTCGAGCCTGTTGTTCGTGAACGTATTCGCACGCGCCTGACGCGCGGTAAAGTCGAATGTACGCTGCGTTTTGAACCCGATGCCAGCGCACAAGGTGAACTCATTCTGAATGAGAAGCTCGCAAAGCAGCTCGTCACCGCCGCTAACTGGGTCAAAATGCAGAGTGATGAAGGGGAAATCAATCCGGTTGATATTCTGCGCTGGCCGGGAGTAATGGCCGCTCAGGAGCAGGATCTGGACACTATTGCGGCAGAAATCCTGGCCGCCCTTGACGGTACGCTGGACGACTTCATCATCGCCCGCGAAACCGAAGGCCAGGCGCTGAAAGCCCTGATTGAGCAACGTCTTGAAGGCGTCAGCGCCGAAGTCATCAAAGTACGCGCGCACATGCCGGAGATCTTACAGTGGCAGCGCGAACGTCTGGTGGCCAAGCTGGAAGATGCGCAGGTTCAACTGGAAAATAACCGCCTGGAACAAGAGCTGGTGCTGATGGCGCAGCGCATCGACGTGGCGGAAGAGCTGGATCGTCTGGAAGCGCACGTTAAAGAAACCTACAACATCCTGAAGAAAAAAGAGGCGGTTGGCCGTCGTCTGGACTTCATGATGCAGGAATTCAACCGTGAGTCGAACACACTGGCGTCTAAGTCTATCAATGCAGAAGTCACCAATTCCGCCATTGAACTGAAAGTATTGATCGAGCAAATGCGCGAACAGATTCAGAATATCGAGTAAGCCATTTTTCACCACGTAGCCCGTGAAAATGAAGCGGTGCTACGTGTTTTTCCTTTTTATCGAGTCACCCTTCTCTTTTTCTATTAGTTATTTTCATCATTCTTTTTCAACCTCATAACCTGAAAAGGCGTGAAATATGATGAAGAATATAATTTTGCATAAGATAAAGTTATTAAAACCGCCTCGCCTTAGAAAATCTCAATCGTGATACTACGCACAAATCGCTAACCTTTCTCCCCAGTAAATCAGGGGGAAGGCATGCTGTTACACGTTTTGTACTTAATTGGCATTACCGCAGAAGCCATGACGGGCGCACTTGCTGCAGGTCGTCGTCGCATGGATACCTTCGGCGTCATCATCATTGCAACCGCGACTGCCATTGGCGGCGGTTCCGTTCGCGATATTCTGCTTGGGCATTATCCGCTCGGCTGGGTGAAGCATCCTGAATATGTCATTATCGTGGCGGCTGCTGCGGTGCTGACGACCATTGTCGCCCCCGTCATGCCTTATTTGCGCAAATTATTCCTTGTGCTTGATGCACTGGGTTTGGTGGTCTTTTCCATCATCGGTGCTCAGGTTGCGCTGGATATGGGTCATGGCCCGATCATTGCCGTGGTCGCCGCAGTGACCACCGGCGTATTTGGCGGCGTGTTGCGTGACATGTTCTGTAAACGCATTCCCCTGGTCTTCCAGAAAGAGCTGTACGCCGGCGTATCATTTGCTTCTGCCGTGCTTTACATAGCGCTTCAGCACTATGTCTCCAGCCATGATGTGGTCGTTATCTCCACGTTGATTTTTGGCTTCACCGCGAGATTGCTGGCGCTGCGTCTCAAACTGGGTTTGCCCGTGTTTTATTATCATCACGAAGGCCACTAAGGCATAAACCCCGCAATACGCTGAGCAGCTAACCACTGACTCAGCGTTTTTATCTCTGGGTTATCCCTCCACTGTATGACCTTTCTGGCGCGGCGCTCGCCCGTTGACGGCAGCATTCGCCAATACGGCTCGGTTTGCGCCAACAATGACTCCCACGAACGAATACCGCTGACCTTAAGCGCGGCCTGCGTTAGCGGTATATCCATCGCCATAACCCAGCGGATAAAGGGCTGGCGGCGCGCCATATTGAACTGGTGCCACAATTGCGCGCCTTTCCCTTTGCCTACTCCTGGCGTGTTCTGTAATTGTTCCCGGGTTAACGCCAGCCAGGAAAATATATGCTCAAAGCGATGTGCCTGATGAAGCGCTCGCCATCCAGCCTCTCCCACACCATTCAGATCCAAGACCGATTTCGACCCCAACCAAACCAGTCTCGCAATGAATTGTTCCCGACACTCAGATGAGGCATAAAAACAGGTCAATGAACCCAAATGCCCTCCGGGAGGTGTTGGTTTAGTCCGCTGCGTACTACGCCAGACAACATCATCGATACGGGGAATACCTTGTCCGGCAAGGCTGACAAGAATGCGATCGCCAGGTGCGATGTCCCACTCTTCCCAACGTCTGACGGAGCCAAGATTGACACGCTGAACCTTCTTATCGTCCAACATAACCGGAGCAAGCGATGCCACCACTGCGGTTTTCCCGCTCTTTCCCGTGGTGAAGAGAATTTCCGCCACCTCTGCGACCTGCGCCACCGGGGTGTATTTCCAGGCAACCAGCCAGTCCCCTTCGCCAGGAAGCCAGCTTCGGGCTTCCGGTTCTTTACCCATCCGTACCACGACGCCATCGGTGGCAAACGGCAGGCTCGTTGTCCACCATCTCTCTCGCGCTTTTTCAACATCATCGACGTTATTCACTGGTTGGGTATAGCGCTGCGTTAAACTAAACCCCGCGTCAGTCAGTTTCTGCAATCGTTCAGGCATCGACTGCGGGCCATCGGGCCACGCCCAGATAAAAATGCCTAATGCGCTTAGCGAGGAGGAATGATCTGCACGCATCATCATCCCTGCGACTTTAGAACGGGCATTCATTCCCCCCATTTGCTGCTGGATATGGTTTTCCTGAAGCAGGAAGATTTCGCCCTGCAGGACGCTATTGGCAAGCGTTCCTTTTGTGGTGCGCGGCACAGACGGAATATGGCGAACCTTTTGCGTCCACTCTTCACCTTCCAGTCCGTTCCCCCGGCTAATCGCTCTGATGAGATTGCCATCCCGGTACACTAGCGTCACAGCCACACCATCCACCTTCGGCTGAACCCACAGATCGCTTCGACGATGCATCCACTGCTGCATCGCCTGTTTATCCGCAAGCTTGCGCACACCGGTATGGGCAACAGGATGCAACATTGAGCCATTTTTTGGCGGTGCAGTCGGATCTGTAGTGGCCTCCTCGCCAAAACAGCGCCGCCATTGCGTTAGTTGCGCACTGAGTTGGTCGTAAACAGTATCATCGACTGCGCTAATACCCTGCTTCCAGTAAATGTCATTCCACTGCGCGATTTGCCGCGTTAAGCGGGTTATTTCCTCTTCCGCCCTCGTCGCCGACCAGGCGGGGCAAACCGCGCCAGCCGATGAATGGCACAGCAATACACTGATTGCGATGTTCTTCCATAACGTCATCTGCACCTCCGCTGCACGTTGTCCGGCAGATATAGCGCAGAATGATTTCGGCACCGAGCGGCAAACACACAGCCTGCGAGCAGGATTCCTGTCATTTTCACTCATTGCAGTAATTTCACGGTAAATCAGGAAAAAGGTACGCAAAACGCAATAATCAGGGGCAAAAAGTGTGACAAGGGCTACGTCATATAGCGGCGACGTGTATAATAAGCTCGTATGTAGGCTCTCTTTCGACAATCACATACATAAGATACTCATGGCTCAAGGCACGCTTTATATTGTTTCTGCCCCCAGTGGCGCGGGTAAATCCAGCCTGATTCAGGCTTTATTGAAAACCCAACCGTTGTATGACACCCAGGTTTCTGTTTCACACACCACACGCGCTCCGCGTCCGGGTGAAGTGCATGGCGAACATTATTTCTTTGTGAATCATGACGAATTCAAAACCATGATTGGCAGAGATGCGTTTCTCGAGCATGCTGAAGTGTTCGGTAATTATTACGGCACGTCTCGCGAGGCCATTGAGCAAGTGCTGGCTTCCGGTGTGGATGTTTTTCTTGATATTGACTGGCAGGGCGCCCAGCAAATTCGTGAGAAGATGCCGCAGGCACGCAGTATCTTTATTTTACCGCCGTCCAAAATTGAGCTGGACCGCCGTCTTCGCGGTCGCGGTCAGGATAGCGAGGAAGTCATTGCAAAACGTATGGCGCAAGCTGTTGCAGAAATGAGCCATTACGCCGAATATGATTACCTCATTGTGAATGATGATTTTGATACCGCCCTCGGCGATCTGAAAACCGTCATTCGCGCCGAACGTCTGCGCATGAGCCGCCAAAAGCAGCGTCATGACGCTTTAATCAGCAAACTGTTGGCAGACTGAACCCACATTCAGTATCATGCCCAGTCATTTCTTCACCTGTGGAGCATTTTAAGTATGGCACGCGTAACTGTTCAGGACGCTGTAGAGAAAATTGGTAACCGTTTTGACCTGGTACTGGTCGCCGCGCGTCGCGCTCGTCAGATGCAGGTAGGCGGAAAGGATCCGCTCGTACCGGAAGAAAACGATAAAACTACTGTAATCGCGCTTCGCGAAATCGAAGAAGGTCTGATCAACAACCAGATCCTCGACGTGCGTGAACGCCAGGAACAGCAAGAGCAGGAAGCCGCTGAATTACAAGCCGTTACCGCTATTGCTGAAGGTCGTCGTTAATTACTCAGCGGGTCGCCCTTGTATCTGTTTGAAAGCCTGAATCAACTGATTCAACACTACCTGCCGGAAGACCAAATTAAGCGTCTGCGGCAGGCGTATCTCGTTGCACGTGACGCTCACGAGGGCCAGACACGTTCAAGCGGTGAACCCTATATCACCCATCCAGTCGCCGTCGCCTGCATTCTGGCCGAGATGAAACTCGACTATGAAACGCTAATGGCGGCGCTGCTGCATGATGTGATTGAAGACACTCCCGCCACCTACCAGGACATGGAACAGCTTTTTGGTAAAAGCGTTGCTGAACTGGTAGAAGGGGTGTCGAAACTTGATAAACTCAAGTTCCGCGATAAGAAAGAGGCGCAGGCCGAAAACTTTCGCAAGATGATTATGGCGATGGTGCAGGATATCCGCGTCATTCTCATCAAACTCGCTGACCGAACCCATAACATGCGCACGCTGGGCTCATTACGCCCGGACAAACGTCGCCGCATCGCCCGTGAAACCCTCGAAATCTACAGCCCTCTGGCGCACCGTTTAGGTATCCACCACATCAAAACTGAGCTGGAAGAGCTGGGTTTTGAAGCGTTGTACCCAAACCGCTACCGGGTGATTAAAGAGGTGGTGAAAGCCGCGCGCGGCAACCGTAAAGAGATGATCCAAAAAATCCTCTCTGAAATTGAAGGGCGTTTACAGGAAGCGGGAATTCCGTGTCGCGTTAGCGGTCGCGAAAAACATCTGTACTCTATCTACTGCAAAATGGTGCTCAAAGAGCAGCGTTTTCACTCGATCATGGACATCTACGCTTTCCGCGTTATCGTCCATGACTCCGACACCTGCTATCGCGTGCTTGGCCAGATGCACAGCCTCTATAAGCCGCGTCCAGGGCGCGTGAAAGACTATATCGCCATTCCAAAAGCGAACGGCTATCAGTCTTTGCACACCTCGATGATCGGCCCACATGGCGTTCCAGTGGAAGTACAAATCCGTACTGAAGACATGGACCAGATGGCAGAGATGGGGGTTGCGGCGCACTGGGCTTATAAAGAGCACGGCGAGACCAGCACCACCGCACAAATCCGCGCCCAGCGCTGGATGCAGAGTCTGCTGGAACTGCAACAGAGCGCCGGTAGCTCGTTTGAATTTATCGAGAGCGTTAAATCCGATCTCTTCCCGGATGAGATTTACGTTTTCACACCGGAAGGGCGAATTGTCGAACTGCCTGCCGGTGCCACACCTGTCGACTTTGCTTACGCGGTACATACCGATATCGGTCATGCCTGCGTCGGCGCGCGCGTCGACCGCCAGCCTTATCCGCTATCGCAGTCGCTTTCCAGCGGCCAGACGGTTGAGATCATTACCGCACCTGGCGCACGTCCTAATGCCGCCTGGCTCAACTTTGTCGTCAGCTCGAAAGCGCGTGCCAAAATTCGCCAGTTACTGAAGAATCTCAAGCGCGACGATTCCGTCAGCCTCGGCCGTCGCTTGCTGAATCATGCCTTAGGCGGCAGCCGTAAACTGGCTGAAATTCCGCAGGAAAGCATCCAGCGCGAAATTGAGCGCATGAAGCTCGCGACGCTGGACGATCTGCTGGCGGAAATCGGTCTGGGTAACGCCATGAGCGTCGTGGTGGCGAAGAATCTTCAGCAAGGTGATGCTTCGGCAACCGCACAAGCGCACTCCAGCCACGGACATCTGCCGATCAAAGGTGCGGATGGCGTGCTGATCACCTTCGCCAAATGCTGCCGCCCGATTCCCGGCGACCCGATTATCGCTCACGTCAGCCCCGGAAAAGGTCTGGTTATTCACCATGAGTCCTGCCGTAACATCCGTGGTTACCAGAAAGAGCCAGAAAAGTTTATGGCTGTCGAATGGGATAAAGAGACGGAGCAGGAGTTCATCGCTGAAATCAAGGTGGACATGTTTAACCACCAGGGTGCGCTGGCAAACCTGACTGCGGCAATCAACACTACCACCTCCAATATTCAAAGTTTGAATACTGAAGAGAAAGATGGTCGCGTCTATAGCGCCTTTATTCGTCTCACCGCACGCGATCGTGTGCATCTGGCGAATATCATGCGCAAAATCCGCGTGATGCCGGACGTGATAAAAGTCACCCGTAACCGAAACTAGCCTTATGAATGCACAGCGTTATGCGCGTATCTGCGAGATGCTCGCCAGGCGTCAGCCTGATCTGACCGTCTGCATGGAGCAGGTCCATAAACCTCATAACGTTTCTGCGATTATCCGTACCGCAGATGCCGTTGGCGTACATGAAGTCCACGCCGTTTGGCCGGGTAGCCGTATGCGCACCATGGCCTCTTCGGCGGCGGGAAGCAACAGCTGGGTGCAGGTGAAGACTCACCGCACCATTAGTGACGCCGTCTCCCACCTGAAAAGCCAGGACATGCAGATTCTGGCCACTCACCTTTCAGATAAAGCCGTCGATTTCCGCGAAATTGATTACACCCGCCCGACCTGTATTCTGATGGGGCAAGAGAAAACCGGCATCACCCAAGAAGCATTAGACCTTGCGGATCAGGACATTATCATCCCGATGATTGGCATGGTGCAGTCACTTAACGTCTCCGTCGCTTCGGCTCTGATTCTCTACGAAGCACAGCGCCAGCGGCAAAACGCGGGCATGTATCGGCGTGAGAACAGTATGTTGCCGGAAGACGAGCAGCAGCGTCTGCTGTTTGAAGGCGGTTATCCGGTACTGGCGAACGTGGCTAAACGCAAAGGCCTGCCTTACCCCCATGTGAATGCACAAGGCGAAATTGAAGCCGATGCCGCATGGTGGGCCACCATGCAGGCTTCCAATATTAGGCAAAATCATTCACGTTGCATCAAGGCGGCAAATGAACGAATCTCCAGGAGCATAGAAAACGATGTGACCGGAGTAAGTGAATGCAGCCAACAAAGAGGCGGCGGGAAGGATGAAGCGTAAATGAAAGGGCGCCTGTTAGATGCTGTTCCGCTCAGTTCACTAACGGGCGTTGGCGCAGCACAAAGCAGCAAACTGGCGAAAATTGGCCTGCATACCGTACAGGATCTCCTCCTGCACCTTCCACTGCGTTATGAAGATCGTACCCATCTCTATCCGATAGGCGAACTGCTGCCGGGCGTTTACGCCACCGTAGAAGGAGAAGTGCTGAACTGCAACATCACATTCGGCGGGCGCCGGATGATGACCTGTCAGATCAGCGACGGCTCTGGCATCCTCACCATGCGTTTTTTCAATTTCAGTGCGGCAATGAAAAACAGCCTGGCGACAGGTCGCCGCGTACTGGCCTACGGAGAAGCAAAGCGCGGAAAATACGGGGCAGAAATGTTCCACCCGGAATACCGCGTTCAGGGCGATCTCAGCACGCCGGAGTTGCAGGAGACGCTCACCCCCGTTTACCCGACCACCGAAGGGATAAAACAGGCAACGCTGCGCAAACTCACCGATCAGGCGCTGGATTTACTTGATACCTGCGCCATTGCCGAACTGTTACCGCCAGAGCTTCTACAGGGCATGATGAGTCTGCCGGAGGCATTACGCACACTGCACCGTCCGCCGCCATCGCTCCAGCTCAGCGACCTGGAAACCGGGCAACACCCGGCGCAGCGGCGGCTGATCCTGGAAGAATTACTGGCGCATAACCTGAGTATGCTGGCGCTGCGTGCCGGAGCGCAGCGATATCACGCGCTGTCGCTCAGTGCGCAAGGCGAACTCAAAAATCGTTTTCTTGATTCACTGCCCTTTAAACCGACTGGGGCGCAAACGCGTGTGGTGGCGGAAATCGAACGCGACATGGCGCTGGATGTGCCAATGATGCGCCTAGTGCAGGGTGATGTCGGCTCCGGTAAAACGCTGGTTGCGGCACTCGCCGCGCTGCGGGCGATTGCCCACGGCAAACAGGTGGCGATGATGGCCCCGACCGAACTGCTCGCGGAACAACACGCCAATAACTTCCGCCACTGGTTTGCCCCGCTCGGCATTGAAGTGGGCTGGCTGGCCGGTAAACAAAAAGGCAAAGCGCGTCTTGCGCAACAGGACGCCATCGCCAGCGGTCAGGTACAAATGGTGGTCGGTACTCACGCCATTTTCCAGGAACAGGTGCAGTTTAACGGCCTTGCGTTAGTGATCATCGACGAACAGCACCGTTTTGGCGTACATCAGCGCCTGGCGCTGTGGGAGAAAGGTCAGCAACAAGGGTTCCACCCGCATCAGTTGATCATGACCGCGACACCGATTCCACGCACTCTGGCGATGACAGCGTATGCCGATCTCGACACCTCGGTGATCGACGAACTGCCGCCGGGCCGCACGCCGGTCACCACTGTCGCCATTCCGGATACCCGCCGCAGCGATATTATTGACCGGGTGCGTAACGCATGTACCCACGAAGGACGCCAGGCTTACTGGGTTTGTACGCTGATTGAAGAGTCGGATCTGTTAGAAGCGCAGGCGGCGGAAGCCACAAGTGAAGAACTGAAACTTGCCCTGCCTGAGCTGAACATTGGTCTGGTGCACGGGAGAATGAAACCCGCCGAGAAGCAGGCGATCATGGCTGCCTTTAAGCAGGGCGATCTTCATCTTCTGGTTGCTACCACCGTCATTGAAGTGGGGGTGGATGTTCCCAACGCCAGCCTGATGATTATTGAAAACCCGGAGCGTCTGGGTCTTGCGCAATTGCACCAGCTGCGCGGACGCGTCGGTCGCGGCGCAGTGGCCTCGCACTGCGTCCTGCTCTACAAATCTCCCCTGTCAAAAACGGCGCAGACACGCCTGCAGGTTCTGCGCGACAGCAACGACGGTTTTGTGATTGCGCAAAAAGACCTGGAGATCCGCGGACCCGGCGAATTGTTGGGAACCCGTCAGACGGGAAGCGCTGAATTTAAAGTGGCGGATTTACTGCGCGATCAGGCCATTATTCCGGAAGTTCAGCGCATTGCGCGCCATATTCACGAACGTTATCCACAACAGGCTACGGCGTTGATCGAGCGCTGGATGCCGGAAACCGAACGTTACTCCAACGCCTGAAGCTAAAACAGCGCGGCGGTTTTCACACCGCCGCATTGTCCTTATTGCGCAAAAATCGGCAACAACAGGTACAGCTTAATCACCAGCGCGTTGACGATGTCGATGAAGAACGCCCCCACCATCGGCACCACCAGAAACGCCATATGCGACGGACCAAAGCGCTCGGTAATTGCCTGCATATTGGCTATCGCCGTCGGCGTAGCGCCAAGACCAAAACCACAGTGCCCGGCAGCCAGTACAGCGGCATCGTAGTTTTTACCCATCATGCGCCAGGTCACAAACACGGCGTACAGCGCCATGAAGATGGTCTGCACCACAAGAATCGCCAGCATCGGCAACGCCAGCGAGGCCAGTTCCCACAGCTTCAGGCTCATCAGCGCCATCGCCAGGAACAGTGAGAGACTCACGTTACCCAGCACCGAAACCGCCCGCTCAAACACGCGATAAAAGCCCGCTAGCGCCAGTCCGTTACTGAGGATCACGCCGACGAACAGTACGCAGACGAATGTCGGCAGTTCCAGCACGGTTCCCACCAACATCTGGGCAACCACTTTGCCGACGGTCAGACAAATCGCGATAAGCGCAATGGTTTCGATCAGCACCAGTGAGGTGATCATGCGCCCAACGTCCGGTTTCTCAAACGCTGTCGGCACTTCCTGATCGTCTGGCATACCGTCTGGCGTGGTGGAGTGCTTCACCAGGTAACGCGCCACTGGTCCGCCGATCAGCCCACCCAGCACCAGACCAAAGGTTGCGCATGCCATTGCCACTTCCGTCGCATTGGTGAAGCCATAGCGTTCGATGAACAGCTTGCTCCATGCCGCCCCAGTGCCGTGTCCGCCCGAAAGCGTAATTGAACCCGCGATCAGCCCCATCAACGGATCCAGCCCCAACAGGCTGGCCATACCGATGCCGATGGCGTTTTGCATCACCAGTAAACCCACCACCACGATCAGGAAGATGCCGACGACACGGCCACCCGCACGCAGGCTGGCAATGTTAGCGTTCAGGCCAATGGTGGCAAAGAACGCCAGCATCAGCGGGTCTTTCAGGCTCATATCAAAATCCATTTCCCAGCCCATGCTCTTTTTCAGCACCAGTAGAGCGATTGCCACCAGCAATCCACCGGCAACCGGTTCAGGAATGGTGTATTTCTTCAGAAAGGAGACAGACTGGACCAGCTTGCGTCCCAGCAGCAACGTCAGCGTTGCTGCAACAAGTGTCGATAAAGTATCGAGATGAAACATATTAAGCTCCTTTAAGTACGCATCGCTCCTCGCGAACGATGTATTCCTCGGTCATTTCTCAGCTCTTAACGAGTAATCGGCATGGATTTTAATCAGAAAAGGTACAAAAGTTATATAAAAAGGTGATTTTATCTGTTTTAAATATTAAGAATAACGATTAGCAAACGTTTGCTTTTGCCACCAGGTCAGATAAAATGCCCGCTTTTACACTACGGGATTGCCTCTGATGTCTGTTAACACTGTCGAGTCAGAAAATGCGCAACCGATTGCGCAGACTCAAAACAGCGAACTGATTTACCGTCTTGAAGATTGTCCGCCGCTTCCTCAAACTCTTTTTGCCGCGTCTCAGCACCTGCTGGCAATGTTCGTCGCAGTCATCACGCCCGCGCTGTTAATCTGCCAGGCGCTCGGTTTACCGGCCCAGGATACTCAACACATTATCAGCATGTCGCTGTTCGCCTCCGGTGTGGCCTCTATCATTCAAATTAAAGCATGGGGTCCGGTAGGCTCAGGGTTGCTCTCGATTCAGGGAACAAGTTTCAACTTTGTCGCCCCGCTGATTATGGGCGGCACGGCGCTGAAAACCGGGGGCGCAGATGTTCCCACCATGATGGCGGCGCTGTTCGGTACACTGATGCTGGCAAGCTGCACCGAAATGGTACTCTCCCGCGTACTGCATCTGGCGCGTCGTATCATTACCCCGCTGGTTTCCGGCGTGGTGGTCATGATTATCGGCCTGTCGCTGATTCAGGTCGGCCTGACGTCCATCGGCGGTGGTTATGCCGCGATGAACGACAACACCTTCGGCTCACCGAAAAACCTGCTGCTGGCGGGCGTCGTTCTGGCATTGATCATTCTGCTTAACCGTCAGCGTAACCCTTACCTGCGGGTTGCTTCGCTGGTGATCGCCATGGCCGCAGGCTACGCGCTGGCATGGTTTATGGGCATGCTGCCGGAAAATACCGCCCCGACCACCCAGGATGTCATCATGGTGCCAACGCCGCTGTATTACGGGCTGGGCATTGACTGGAATCTTCTGCTGCCGCTGATGCTGGTCTTTATGATCACCTCACTGGAAACCATTGGCGATATTACCGCCACCTCCGATGTTTCTGAGCAACCCGTTTCCGGGCCTCTGTATATGAAGCGTCTGAAAGGCGGAGTGCTGGCTAACGGCCTGAACTCGTTTGTCTCTGCGGTGTTTAACACCTTCCCGAACTCCTGCTTCGGTCAAAACAACGGTGTGATCCAATTGACGGGCGTTGCCAGCCGCTATGTTGGCTTTGTTGTCGCGTTGATGCTGATTGTCCTGGGCCTGTTCCCGGCAGTGAGCGGTTTTGTACAACACATTCCAGAACCCGTGCTCGGCGGTGCGACTCTCGTGATGTTCGGTACTATCGCCGCCTCCGGGGTGCGTATCGTGTCGCGTGAGCCGTTAAACCGTCGCGCTATCCTGATTATCGCCCTGTCGCTGGCGGTAGGTCTGGGCGTTTCCCAACAGCCGCTGATCCTGCAGTTCGCGCCGGACTGGGTGAAAAACCTGCTCTCCTCCGGGATTGCCGCAGGCGGTATCACCGCAATCGTTCTGAACCTGATTTTCCCGCCAGAAAAGCCGTAAGCGGAATGTGGCGGCGATCGACAATCGCCGCCACAGAAACGCTCTTTCACTATTCCCGCCTTGAGGATTACGCCTAAATCGTGCATAACTCAGTTATGTGCACTTCGCGGGATGGAAGACCATGAAATTTATTGGAAAGCTGCTTATCTACGTGCTGATCGCCTTTTTGGTGGCGGTTATTGTGCTCTATTTTCTGCTGCAAACCCGCTGGGGAGCAGAACGCGTCAGCAACTGGATCTCTGAAAATAGCGGCTACCACGTGGCCTTTGATGCGATGGATCACCGTTTTTCCTCCCCTTCCCACATCCTGCTGGAGAACGTCACCTTTGGCCGGGATGGTCAGCCTGCCACGTTAGTCGCAAAAACCGTGGATATCGGACTCAGTAGCCGCCAGCTGACCGATCCCCAGCATGTTGACACCATCCTGCTTAAAGACGGGACGCTGAATATCTCCTCGCAAACGGCGCCGCTTCCCTTCCGGGCCGATCGCTTAGAGCTGCACGATATGGCGTTCAACAGTCCCGGCAGCGAGTGGAACCTGAGCGCGCAACGGGTAGACGGTGGCGTGATCCCCTGGAATCCTGAAGCAGGCCGGGTACTCGGCAGCAAAGCACAGATCCAGCTCAGTGCAGGTTCGCTGACGCTGAACGACATCCCCGCCACTAACGTGCTGATTGAAGGCAGCATCGACAAAGAACAGGTGACACTGAGCAACATTGGCGCAGACGTCGCACGCGGCGCATTAACCGGCGTAGCGCGACGAAATGCGGACGGCAGTTGGATTGTTGATAGCCTTCGTCTGAACGACATCCGCTTACAAAGCGACAAAGTGCTGGCGGAATTCTTTTCGCCGCTCACAAGTATTCCTTCCCTGCAAATTGGCCGCCTTGAGGTGACCGACGCACGCCTGCAAGGTCCGGACTGGGCAGTGACCGATCTTGACCTCAGCTTGCGCAACCTGACCTTCAGCAAAGATGACTGGCAGACTCAGGAGGGCAAATTGTCAATGAATGCCAGTGAGTTCATCTACGGTTCGCTGCATCTCTTCGACCCCATCTTAAACGCGGAATTCTCTCCGCAAGGTATCGCGCTACGTCAGTTCACCACCCGCTGGGAAGGCGGCATGATCCGCACATCCGGTCATTGGCAGCGTTCCGGTAAAGCACTCGTTCTCGACGATACGGCCATTGCCGGGCTGGAATACACCCTGCCGACAAACTGGAAACAGTTGTGGATGAAACCATTACCCGGCTGGCTCAACAGCCTGACGTTGAAGAAATTCAGCGCCAGTCGCAATCTGGTGATTGATGTTGACTCCACTTTCCCGTGGCAGCTCACCGCGCTGGACAGCTACGGCGCGAACCTGGGGCTGGTTCAGGACCATCAGTGGGGCGTGTGGAGCGGGAACGCCACCCTCAACGCTGCGGTGGGCACGTTTAATCGCGTGGATGTGCGTCGCCCCTCTCTGGCGCTGACGGCAAACAGCAGTACGATTAACATCAGTGAACTGAGTGGCTACACCGAGAGAGGATTGCTGGAAGCCACCGCCAGCGTTTCACAGGTGCCGCAACGCCAGACCCAGATAAGCCTGAACGGGCGAGGTGTTCCGGTGAACATCCTGCAACCGTGGGGCTGGCCAGCACTGCCGATTTCTGGCGACGGGAATATCCAGCTTACCGCCAGCGGCACTATTCAGGCCGATACGCCGCTGAAACCCACGGTGAACGGTCAGTTACACGCTCTGAATACAGAGAAACAGCAGGTCGAACAGACGATGACGGAGGGCGTGGTGTCGACGGTTTCTGCTGCGGTTCCCACTGTGGCGCCTTCATCACCCCAGCTCTGAAACACAGGCCCGGTAAGCGCAGCGCCACTGGGCAATTTTAGGCTCAGGGGCCAACAAAAACGCCGGGTGGCGGCTTCGCCTTACCCGGCCTACAAATCAAACTCCGGCACCATACACATCCCCTCGCCCCTTTGGGGTGAGGGGAACAGCATCACAGGTGAATCACCAGCTCATTTCCTGCCGCTTTCACCACCACACCCCACTCGCTGCTGGCGTAAGAGCCGCCTTTCACATCGCCGATTTGCGGGATGTTACGCAGGCACAGCGTCCAGTCGCGCGCATCGCCTTCGCCCGTTACGGTGAGCGTATTGTGGGTACGCTTCGCTTTTAGCGTGAAGATAATCGAACCGTCTGCGGCAGGGACTTCGCAGAACGTTTCACGCCCCTCTTCCAGGTGGAACAGCTGGAAAGCGGTGCCTTCATGCCAGGCGTAATCCGGCTTCTGGCTATTGCAGCCCAGCGCCAGCAGGGTGTTGTCTCGCACGTACACCGGCAAACTCAGGACGTCATGCTGCTGTTTGTGCCAGCGGCTACCCGCGACCTCGTCATTGCGCCACAGGTGCGTCCAGCGCCCTTCCGGCAGATAAAACTGCACATCACCCGCCTCCGAGAACACCGGTGCCACCATCACGGAATCCCCCAGCATGTACTGGCGGTCGAGGTAATCGCACGCCGGATCGTCCGGAAATTCGAGCATCATGGCGCGCAGCATCGGCGTACCGCACTCGCGAGCCAGCGCCGCCTGGCGATACAGATACGGCATCATCCGGCATTTCTGCTCAGTGAAATAGCGCACCACATCGCAGGATTCGTCGTCGTACGCCCACGGCACCCGGTAGGATTTGCTGCCGTGCAGGCGACTGTGGCTGGAGAGTAAGCCAAACGCGCACCACCGTTTGTAGACGTGCGCCGGTGCGGTATTCTCGAAGCCGCCAATATCATGGCTCCAGAAACCAAACCCTGAGAGGCCGATAGATAACCCGCCGCGCAGGCTTTCCGCCATGGATTCATAGTTGGCGTAGCAGTCGCCGCCCCAGTGTACCGGGAACTTTTGCGCACCGACGGACGCGGAGCGCGCAAACAGTACCGCTTCCTCTTCGCCGACGGTCTCTTTGAGCACGTTCCACACCAGTTCGTTGTAGATGTACGCATAATGGTTATGCATTTTCTGCGGATCGGCACCATCGAACCACTGCACATCGGTCGGGATACGTTCACCAAAGTCGGTTTTAAAACAGTCGACGCCGATATCCACCAGGCCTTTCAGCTTGTCGGCATACCATTTACAGGCATCCGGATTGGTGAAGTCATAAATCGCCAGCCCCGGCTGCCATTTATCCCACTGCCACACGGATCCATCCGGGCGTTTCAGCAGGTAGCCTTTCTCTTTCAGCTCGTTAAATACCGGCGATTTCTGACCGATATAGGGGTTTATCCACACGCAGACCTTCAGCCCCTTGGCTTTGAGTCGGCGGATCATCCCTTCCGGGTCCGGGAAGGTCACCGGGTCCCACTCGAAATCGCACCACTGGAAGGCTTTCATCCAGAAGCAGTCGAAGTGGAATACATGCAGCGGCAAATTGCGCTCCGCCATACCGTCAATAAAGCTGTTTACCGTTGCTTCATCGTAGTTGGTGGTAAACGAAGTGGTGAGCCACAGGCCGAACGACCACGCGGGCGGCAGCGCCGGGCGGCCAGTGAACTGCGTATAGCGGTTCAGCACCTCTTTCGGGGCCGGGCCGTCGATCACGAAATATTCCAGATATTCGCCTTCGACGCTGAACTGCACTTTGGAAACTTTCTCGGAGCCGACTTCAAAGGAGACGTTTTCCGGATGGTTCACCAGCACGCCGTAGCCGCGGTTGGTCAGGTAGAACGGGATGTTTTTATACGACTGCTCGGTGCTGGTGCCGCCGTCGCGGTTCCAGGTTTCGACCGTCTGACCGTTGCGCACCAGCGCGGTAAAGCGCTCGCCCAGTCCGTAAACCGTTTCGCCGACGCCCAGATCCAGACGCTCAAACATGTAGTTGCTGTCGGTATTGCCGTCCTGCACGTAGCCGTTGTTTTTCAACTGGCTGCCGGTGATACGCTGGCCGTCGCGCAGGAAATCCAGCGCCCAGAACTCGCCCTTGGTGACGCGCACGCTGAGGTTGCCGCTTTTCAGCCCGGCAAATTCCGCATTGTTTTCAATCTCAACCTTCACGTCTTTCAGCACGTTCAGCGGATAATGCGGCCCCTTGTCCAGCGCGCCCTGGAAGTGTTCGATGCGCACACCGACAATCCCTTCCTGTGGCGAGAACAGGCGAACCGTAAACATCAATGTGTCGAGCTGCCAGGTGCGCTCACGCACGTCGCGCGGCGCAACGTACACCACCAGGTCGTTGCCCTGCTGCTCCACATCAAACACCTGAACCGGATACGTCACATTCAGGCCCGGCTGAATGAGCCAGTTACCGTCACTGATTTTCATACTTTTATCCTCTTAGTTCTGCAATTCTTTGCTGACCGGCAGGGTTTCAAATTCCTGCTGATTGCGGCGCGCGCCTTGCGCCAGCTCGCCCATGATTTTGGTCAGGAATGGCGTTTTCAGCGTGTAATAGCGTTTGGCGATAATCGCGCTCAGCACGTAGCAAACCGCCGGGGCCAGGGTGAACAGGCCAATGATGATGCTGAGGGTAGCGCTGTTCTGCGTTTTAGCTGCGGCATCGTAGCCACCGCCTGCCAGCATCCAGCCAATCATCGCCCCGCCCAGCGCCAGGCCGAGTTTCAGTACGAACAGCGTGCCCGCGAAGCTGATGCCGGTCAGGCGTTTGCCGTTGGTCCATTCACCATAGTCGACGGTGTCGGACATCATGACCCACTGGATCGGCGTTACCAGCTGGTGCAGTACGCCAATCACGAAGATAAAGGCGAACATCATGATTGTGGCCTGCATCGGCACGAAGAACATCGCCACGCTCACGACCGCCAGTGCGGCGTTGGTCCACCAGAAGATACTGACTTTGCATTTCCAGTCGGTGAGCGGTTTCGCCAGCGCGGAGCCAATCAGGTTGCCGACGCAGTAGGTGGTGAGGAACGCGACGAAGATTTCCGGCGAACCCATGATCCAGGTGCAGTAGTACATCATCGCACCACCGCGCACGCAGACGGCAAGGATGTTGAGAATGGTGAGCACGCCGACGATGCGCCACTGGTCGTTTTGCCAGATGTCGCGCAGATCTTCACGCATGGAGGTGGTGCTCGGCGGCACCTGGATGCGCTCTTTGGTGGTAAAGAAGCAGAACGCCAGCATCAGAAATGCCACAACCGACAGCACGGCGATCCCGCCCTGGAAGCCAAATGCTTTGTCTTCACCGCCAATCAGATTCACCAGCGGCATCATCAACACCGTGGAGAGCATGCCGCCCGCCGTCGCCAGCACAAAGCGCCAGGATTGCAGGGAGATACGCTGCGTCGGGTCGTTGGTGATCACGCCGCCCAGCGCGCAGTACGGAATATTCACCACGGTATAAAGCAGGGTCAGCAGCGTGTAGGTAACGGCGGCGTAAATCATTTTGCCGTTCAGGCTGAGATCCGGCGTGGTGTAGGCCAACACGCAGACAATGCCGAACGGGATGGCGCCAAACAAAATCCACGGACGGAACTTGCCCCAGCGGGAACGGGTGCGGTCAGCCAGCAGTCCCATGCAAGGGTCAGAGATCGCATCCAGCGCACGCGCCAGCAAGAACATGGTGCCGACAAAGCCAGCGGGAATACCAAAGATGTCGGTATAAAAAAACATCATGTACAACATGACGTTATCAAAAATGATGTGGCTGGCGGCGTCACCCATGCCGTAGCCAATCTTCTCTTTAACGGATAACACTTCACTCTTCATCTGCTTATCCTTGATGTTATGAGACCGGTTACACACGTTGTAAACCATCCCTGTGGGCGCGAGTATTCCGTTATTTTGTTATCAACTTACGATTCTTGTTTTCTGTGATCGGCGTAGCGCTGGAGGCCAGGTGAAAATGTAACTAGTGGATTTTATAGGGATTTATATGAAACCGATCATAGCAAGACGAAACGGTACGGAAAAAAGTGTGATTAGTGATGTGGAAACGCCAGGAAGTAGCTATAATGCGCCCCGCCTCCATGTAGCAATCGAGGCGCGGAAGATCGTCATCTCCGGTGAGGTGGCTGGACTTCAAATCCAGTTGGGGCCGCCAGCGGTCCCGGGCAGGTTCGACTCCTGTGATCTTCCGCCAATAGTAACCACTTACGCCTTAACTTTTCTTTCATTTTTTCTTACCAACTCCAATCCAAAGATTCAAAATAAAGAAAAAAAAGTCTATGATAATCTTAAATAATAAGGGGTTTAGTAAGTAAATATGTTACATGTAGAAAAATTCAATGAAAAAATGTGCGAATTTATCGCTCAAAAAACATCTGTTAAGATGCTTGATAAAGAGGATTATTCTGATTTTCTCAATCATGAATTTAGTGACATATTAATCAGAAAATCATTCGAAAAAGATGTGATGAGAGATAATGGATGTTTTTTTACAGGTACGAAACTTGCTAAGCACCTCTTTAATGAGGTTGTAGTTAGTGAAAGTAATTCTTTTGTTTTCCTAGATCCAACATGTGGGTTAGGTAATTTATTAGTTGAAGCATCAAAATTTCTTCCAACTGAAAAAAGTTTGAGCAAAACGTTAAAATCATGGGGAAAAAGCTTAGTTGGTTATGATATTTTCCCGGATTTTATAAAAGCTACAAAGTTAAGAATTATTTTAGAAGCTCTTAGTCGTGGTGTGAAAAACGACTGCTCTTTAGATATAGCCCTATCATTGCTTTATCGCATAGAGAAAAAAAATGTAATGTCTCTTGGTAGCCAAGAAGTAAAAGATATTACGCATGCTGTTTTAAATCCACCTTTTGCAAACTGGGAATCTCCAGTTATCAACTATTGGAAAAAAGGTAAGGTAAATTCAGCTGGGATTATAATAGACCATCTCACTAGAATATTCCCTAAAGAAACCATAATTCTTTCTATACTTCCTGATGTATTACGCTCTGGTAGTCGCTATAAAGAATTCCGAGAATTCATTGAAAGTGAAATTTGTGGAAAGGTTGAAATATGGGGTAAATTCTCACCCAAAACAGATGTTGATGTATTTGTATTTAAAGGAAAAAAAATCGCAAGAAAAACATCTATAGACTGGAACATAAACAGTCAGAGTGGCGAAAAGCTTGAGGATTATTATAACATATCTACAGGGCCACTCGTTGCTTATCGGGATCCTGATGAAGGTGTTGACGCTCCTTATCTTCATCAAAAAAATGCTCCAACAGGAGTTATTATAGATGAAATAAAAGAGAGAAGAAAATTCAGAGGGAGACTTACAACACCTCCATTTGTAGTAATTAAACGTACCTCTAGCCCTAGAGATAAAATAAGAGCATCCGCAACTTTAATAAACTGCATCCACCCTGTCGCGGTTGAAAATCATCTTATTATCTTGTCACCTAAAGATAACTCTATAGAAAAATGCATTAAATTATTAGATCTTTTACTTTCTGAGCAAACAACTAACTATCTTAATGAGAGAATAAGATTACGGCATTTAACAGTCGCGGCTATTAAAGAGATTCCATTTAAGTAACCCCACTTATGAGGAGTTATCTACTTTTAGGAATGATTTTGTCACGGCCGCATTTTTAATAAGGTTCTGATATGTCATAATCATATCTAATAGTTCAGTCTCTAGCTGATCATACGCGAGATCTACTTCGTCATCTTGTACTCTATCACCATGAGCAATAGCATTTCTGTATTTGAGCATAATCGTATCAATAAAATTCTCTTTAAGCTCAAATAAACGAATATCTAATCCAATCTGTCCCATTAAATTACATAATACTTGGTATTTAAGATTCGACTCCGTATCAACGACTCTCTTTTCATCAATGTTTAAGCATTCCTGGAGACTACCAGTTATATATTTATAAATATCTCTTTGGGAATTATATTTTTTCAAAGAAAATCCAGAGGAAAATTTTTCAGCCAAACTTAATTGCACGAAATTCTCTCTCAAATCACAATACTTAGGTGATAAATGATTCAAATAGCATAAATATGCTTGGGATGAATTTTTTAAGTAACCCTCCCAATGTGAGTAGAGCAAAGTTATAGCAGTTTTCTTCAGTATTTTCGCCTCATGATTGCGAGCATCCTTAATCATAAACTTTAGAGTTGTAAATTCTTTTTTCCGCCAAGCCAAATCATTATCCAAATAACTTTCAAGTTCATAGATTGACCGTATATTCATGAAAACAATTCCATGCCCAATTGGTTCATCGAAACCATGCGATCAAGAGGTCTTACTCTTCGGTCCAATATTTGAATAAACCTATCATTGCTTGTTAACGATTTTGTATTCTCCTTAATTTTATCAATTAAATCAGTATCATTAAATAAATTCAGTTCAACCGCTTTAGACACACCGAAGCTTATAGCTTCAAAAACAGGCAATGATATTGCGCCTTCATATTTTTCTTTATTATGATTAAATTTTTTAAATGCATCATCACCCAAAGCCGAAGCTAAAAGTGAGAATGTTTTATGAAAAATAACTCTTTCTGATGCATAGTCGAATTCACTTCCGACTTTGAAAATCGCATTAAGCTCTGCATCTAAATATGGCCCAACGTCCGTATGAGCTTTTTTTATATCATCATTATTATGGCGATGAACAATATATCTAAAAGCTAATTCCAAACCATAGCTCTCTTCTTCTTGCTTCTCAGTTAGAGGCAACGACATATTAAAATCCGGATAAGTCGAAAGATCTTTCAGCCAATAGTATGCTTGATTATTAACCATCAAAAGCATACAATTTCTAACCTCTTGGTCTGAAAGTTTTGTACCACCAGTGTTTAATCTTTGAAACAATTCAAATTTAGTATCCCCCTCGCTTTCTTTTTTAATAATTTTAATGTCTATTTTTTCCCTCTTGAATATTCGTTTTACCTCAATATCTATTTCATGATCGAGATCATCTGGACTATCCCATTTCATGCCCTTTAATCCCGGTAAATATTTTGTTGCGCTAAGAGTTAGAGGATCGCATAAGTTATTTCTCTCATCGCGCAATTTTCCCTGAAAGGAAAGGATTGTCGAAAGTCTCTGCAACCCATCAACTACATCCCATATACCATCACTTCGTTGTGCAACAAAAATAGATGGTAATGGAATGCCAAGAAGAATTGATTCAATTAGTTTACTTTTTTGTTCATCTGTCCATCTGTAAACCCTTTGAAATTCTGGATGTATATCTAATTCCCCATCCTCATATAAATTGACAAGCTCTCCAATCGACATTGGATATGAGTCCGTATGGACATGAACACGGGCCTCATTAATTTGCTCTTGTAATATTGTCATAAATAATCCTTATTTTTTTGATAATCGCTCTAATTCATTTCTACCCAAGGTTTTAAGCCAATTCCCCAAACTCATCCCTTCCCTCTTAGCCGCCTCTTCAAACTGAGCCTTTAACTCCGGCGTAATGCGAATCTGAAAAGTCGGTGCTTTTCCGGATTTGGACTGATTTGGGTCACGTTTGGCTGTTGACATATACGTACCTACGAGAGCAAGATATCATCATTCAGGTACGTACCTTACTATACGACAACCTGAGCTTGAAACGCCCTCGCCGGGTACTCGCAATACCAGACGAGAGCTAACCTCACCAACTATCAAGGAGTTGATTATGGCTGATCCGCATTCTACCCCAGACACCCCGATTGCAAAAACCGATCGCACGCTCATTGTGGGATATCGCCCGCAGGGAACGAATAAAAGCACACCCAGCCTGACGCTTTCAGGGAAGTGGTTACGAGACGCGGGATTTGATACCGGACAGCAGGTGACGGTAAAAGTCGCGGGGGGATGTCTTGTTCTGATGACCGGGAGCGGACAAGAGCAAACGCTGCTTGCAGAGTTGAAAGCGGCGCAACGTAAGCTGAAAGAGATTGAAGGGGCGATGTCGTTCGCGCACTAATTGCAGTCGTTCAACGGGTCACCCAGCCGCTGCGCCCTGAGGTGACCCTCGCTCCCCCGTCACGCCATAGCACCTATACACCAAGGCGCGCCTACTCAGCGTTCTGCCGCTTCTGTTACAATGCCTCCCGCCGGATCTTAGTTAGTCATGCTCCCGCTGGAGCGTGACGTCGCTGGCATCCATAATCTATCAGCGACGCGTTGCATTTCACATTGCATGATATGTCCGCTAAATGCGGTAGAGCAGTTAACCCGTATCCGGAGAATACTATGCTCAAATATATTCTTTTAAATTACATGCCAGGCTTAAAGAATTTATTAGATTACGAAAAAAGCTGGCTAAAACAGGATATTAGAGCTGGGTTATCCGTCGCCGCGGTGGCGCTTCCCGTTGCCATTGCGTATGCCGAGCTGGCCGGTGTGGGGGCTGTCGTCGGGCTGTATTCCTGCATTTTACCGATGATTGCCTATGCGCTGTTTGGTTCTTCCCGACAGCTGATTGTCGGCCCCGATGCCACCACCTGCGCTGTTATCGCGGCCGTCGTTATTCCTCTGGCCGCCGGAAACCCTGAACTTCACTGGCAGCTAACGATCGTCATGACACTGATGATGGGCGTGTGGTGTATTCTTGCCAGCCAGTTTCGTCTTGGCGCCATTGCCGACCTGCTTTCACACCCGATCCTGACCGGTTTACTTAACGGTGTTGCTATCACCATTATCGTGGGGCAACTGGGAAAAGTGCTGGGAATTACGCTCAATCAGGAGCAGGTGATTGAGAAAATTATCGCCTTACCGGGCCGGATCCCGGACAGCCATTTATTAACCGCCGCGATTTCACTTTTAACGTTCGCCATCCTCATTACTATCAAGAAGTTCCGCAGCCAGTGGCCAGCCCCTTTAATTGCCATCATATTGATGACAATACTGATGTGGTGTACCCCGGCACAACAGCTTGGTGTTGCCACCATCGGCGGCGATAACTTTCAGTCGGGTCTGCCCGTTGTCCACTGGGGAACATTCCAGCCCGGTTTAATGCGTGATTTAGTGATCCCGGCGCTAAACCTGGCGTTAGTCAGTTTTGTCAGCCTGATGCTGACAGCGCGCAGCTTTGCGGCCAAAAACGGCTATGGGATTAACGCCGACGTTGAATTCAGAGCCCTCGGCATTGCGAACATCATGTCCGGTTTATCGCAGGGATTTGCTATTAGCGGCGCAGACTCCCGCACCGCAGTAAATGACGCCAACGGCGGTAAAAGCCAGCTGGTGTCTATTATCGCCGCGCTGGTGATTGCGGTTATCGTCTTGTTCTTCACTGAACCCTTAAAATACATCCCGGTCTCCGCCCTGGGGGTCGTTTTAATTTTTGCGTCATGGTCGTTGATCGATTTACGTGGGCTATGGGGACTGAGAAAACGAAATAAACCGGCCTTCCGTCTGGCCTGCTTTACGTTTGTCTGTGTGTTACTGATTGGCGTTATTCAGGGAATCGGGCTTGCTGTATTACTGGGTTTGCTGCAATTTTTGCGCACCGTATTTCGTCCGACTGAGCAACTGCTCGGGACAGATGAAAATGGAATGATCCATTCCCTGGGTAATACCAACGATATCAAAATGGTCCCTGGGGTCATGATGTATCGCTTTAATTCACCTCTGACCTATTTTAATGCGGCCTATTTTAAACGGCGGATACTGAATCTGGTTGATGGCGCCACGTTTGATCCCAAATGGGTGGTGATTGACGCCGTTGCGTGCTTTACCCATCCGGATATCAGCGTATTAGCCACCATTGATGAGTTAATCAATGAACTCCAGACCCGGAACATCATGTTAGTGCTGGCGGGCAGGAAAACGGAATTAACACGCTGGTTTACTGAACACCGACCGATGATGGACGAGAGTAATATTATATTTGCCCCCGACCTTTATCTGGCGCTCCGGATGATTCAAAGTAAAGACAGTATGGATCAGGACGCGTAACCGGCGGCGTTCACCGACTGTACCAAAAGCGCATCCCTGAACACTTTTGGTACGGTCAACATTTCGCGTCGGGTTCGGGTTCAGGGAAGTAACGGCTCCAGCGCGTCACAGCGCGCTTTTACCGCTTCATGCAGCAAGCGCACGGCGGCGGAGAGCTGTTTGCGGTGCGGGCAGATCATGTTTAATGGCGCGCTCTCGCCCTGATATTCCGGCATCAGTACCTGCAACTTTCCCTCTCGTACATCGTCACAGACGTCCAGCCAGGACTTGTACGCGACCCCTTCTCCTGCAATCGCCAGCCGCCGGATGACTTCGGCATCATCGCTCATCATGACGCCATTCACCTGCACACTACTGACTTCGCCGTTGCGGATGAACGTCCAGCGGTCATGAAGACGTCCACGCAGTACGAACGTCAACGCATTGCGCTGCGCCAAATCTTCCGGGCTGTGCGGTTCGCCATGCTGCGCAATCCAGTCTGGTGAGGCCACCAGCACGCGGCGATTGCCGGGCGCAACAGGCAGCGCGATATACGAGGCGTCTTCGGTGTGCCCATAACGAAACGCGACATCAACGGGGTCTTTGAACACATCGGCAATCTGATCGGAGAAAAATATCCGCAACCGTAGCGCGGGATGGCGGCGGCGGAAGGACTGAAAAACAGGCAACAGCAGGTTTCGCCCGAGGTCGGACGGCACGGCAATTTGCAGCGTCCCGGAAATCTCATCTTCCGACGTGTGGATTTTTTGCAGCCCCGCGTACATCGCCTCCAGCATCTGGCGGGCGTAGGGCAGCCAGATCTCGCCTTCCGGTGTCAGGCGCAGGCTGCGGGTCGAGCGGGCGAACAAGCGAATGTTCAATATGGATTCCAGCCGCTTGATGGCAGAACTGACCTGAGCAGGCTGCACGCCAGCTTCTCGCGCGGCGTCGCTAAAACTGTTTAACGCCGCAGCACGGACAAATAACGTGAGATCTTCAAGGCGGAACATGTGCACTCCCCGAGTATAAGTCCGGTCGCCGTCAGGCTATTTTTCCCGTTCTGCGGCTGGTTTGCCATCGAATTATTCAGACAGCAGATCCACGCTGTTACCGGTGACGCCTTGCACATTATCTCTGCTATGATGCCTGCACATAAAAAAGACAAAACAACACGCAGAGGAAATAATGAGTTCCACCAGAAGAGGGATGATGAACGTCCTGATCGCCGCCGTATTGTGGGGCAGTTCAGGGGTGTGCGCGCAGTACATCATGGAGCAAAGCCAGATGTCATCGCAGTTTCTGACGATGACGCGTCTGATATTCGCCGGACTGATTCTCCTCATGCTCTCCTTTGTGCATGGCGATAAGGTGTTTTCCATCCTCAGGAATCGCAAAGACGCCCTGAGTCTGCTGATCTTCTCCATCGCCGGCGCGCTCACCGTACAGCTTACCTTCCTGCTCACTATCGAGAAATCCAACGCCGCCACCGCCACGGTGCTGCAATTTTTGTCACCGACGATTATCGTGGCGTGGTTCGCGCTGGTGCGTAAAGCGCGACCCGGTGTTCTGGTACTGACCGCTATTCTCACCTCGCTGATTGGCACCTTTTTACTGGTGACTCACGGCAACCCAACGTCGCTGTCTATTTCACCTTCTGCGCTGTTCTGGGGGATCGCCTCGGCCTTTGCCGCCGCGTTTTACACGACCTACCCTTCGACGCTGATTGGGCGGTACGGCACGTTACCGATTGTCGGCTGGAGTATGTTAATCGGCGGGGTGATCCTGTTACCGTTTTACGCTGGAGAGGGCACCCACTTCGTGGTGAATGGCAGTCTGATTCTGGCGTTTTTCTATCTGGTGGTGATCGGCACGTCGCTGACGTTCAGCCTGTACCTGAAAGGTGCGCAGATGATTGGCGGGCCGAGGGCCAGTATTCTGAGCTGCGCAGAGCCATTGAGCAGCGCATTGCTCTCACTGCTGTTGCTGGGGATCACGTTCACCCTGCCGGACTGGCTGGGTACGCTGCTGATCCTCTCCTCGGTGGTACTGATTTCAATGGACTCCCGCCGCCGCGCCAGAGGGGTCTGATGTCATCCGGCGCGGCAACGGGTGAGCATCACCAGCCCGGTACCGCGCCGCCGTTAAAGATTTTCTCTGCCGCTTTAGCAACTTCAGGCGACTGATAGGATTGAAGAAATTCTTTCACGTTTTCGGCGTCTTTATTGTCTTCCCGCGCCACCAGAATGTTCACATACGGCGAGTTTTTATCTTCAATGAACACACTGTCATGCACCGGAGACAGCCCGGTCTGCTGAATGTAGGTGGTGCTGATGATCGCCACATCGACTTTTGCATCATCCAGGACACGCGGTAACTGTGCGCCTTCCAGTTCCATAATGTTCAGGTGACGCGGATTGTCGGTGATATCCAGCGCCGTTGGCAGCAGCCCTTTCCCCGCTTTCAACGTGATCAGCTTTTCTTTTTGCAGCAGTAACAGCGCGCGACCGAGGTTGGTGGGGTCATTCGGGATCGCCACCGTTGCCCCCTCTTTCAGTTGATCAACGGTCTTAATTTTTTTCGAGTAGCCCGCCATCGGGAAGACAAACGTATTGCCCACCGCCACCAGCGTGTAGTTGTGCGCCTTATTATCCTGCTCGAGGAACGGGCGATGCTGGAAAACGTTAGCATCCAGTTCGCCGTGGTTAGTGGCGTCGTTCGACAGCAACGAACCGCTAAAGCCGATCAGCTCGACCTCCAGACCGTACTTCTCTTTTGCCACTTTTTTGGCGACTTCTGCCACATCCTGCTCGGCACCGTTAATCACGCCCACCTTAATGTGTTTTGTGTCGCTGCTTTGTTGATCGCAGCCTGCCAGCAGTAATCCCGCCAGCAATACTGCCGTGCCTGTCCAGACATGAGGTATCGTCAATTTCACGTTTTTATCCTTTTTAAATAACCGCCTAATGAGTAATGAAATGACTATAACGGGAGAGGCGCGGCGGATTAAAAATCGAAAAAGCATCAATAAGAAGAAAAAGGCATAACGGGAAAATACCGCATGGCAGAAATCCCGTTTTTCTTCTGGCTCCGCCATCCGGTCATCAAAATGTTTTCGACAAATAGTGGCGGGAAATGCCTTTTTCCGGGAAGTCCGGCAACGTCATTTGCTGTGTATAGCCGTGCTTCTGGTAAAACGGCAGCGCCTGGAAGCTGAAGGTATCTACCAGTGCATGCAGGCAACCCCGCGCCTGCGCAGTTTGCTCCGCCGCCTGCATCAGCTTGCTGCCATAACCCGCTTTACGTAAGGATTCACTCACCCACAAATACTCAATGCTCAGCCAGTCGCCCTTGATTTTCGCAATTAATCCACCCTGCATCTCACCTTGCGAATCCCGCCAGTAGACGGCAAGTTCGCCGAAACTCGTGGTTTTAATATACTGTGCGTTATAGGCTCGCAGCCCCTTAAAGAGCGCATTCTGGTCATCTTCGGTCACCGTATCGGTAATCTGTATCTGCATTTTATCCCTCTGAAAAACTACAACTTATGGTTGAACGCATTATTGAAGGTAGCACAGGCTGATGAGAGAGCACGGAACTGTCTACACTTACTCTAGTGATGATGCGCATAAATAAAAGGATGATGACTATGAAACGAACCATGTTACCGCTCGTGACCGCCCTGCTCGTATTGCCGGGTATTGCGCAGGCCAACTCGGCTTACGGCGGGCTCCAGACGGCGAATGAAAAGACGACGGTACTGAACGACTTACGCAAAATCTGTACGCCGCAGGCCTCACTGTCGGATGAAGCATGGGAAAAAAGTATTATGTCAGGTGAAGAAAATCAGCAGCATATCCGGGAGGCAATTATCGCCATCGAGCGAAATAACCAGAACAACTACTGGGAAGCGTTGGGCAAGGTTGAATGCCCGGATATGTAGCACGCAGCACTGCGCTGTTTATTTCACCCGCGATACCTTGAAAACGGGCGCTGTAACCGGTTTCTTTTTTCTAAATTCACCTATTCTCTTTGGAACAGACATTTGTTGCTGACCAAGGAGAAAAAACAATGCGATACCGTTTTCCTGAAAACTTTTGGTGGGGCAGTGCCTGCTCGGCGCTGCAAACCGAAGGCGACAGCCTGAACGGCGGTAAAAGCCAGACCACATGGGATGTGTGGTTTGCGCGCCAGCCAGGTCGTTTCCATCAAGGAATTGGTCCAGAAAATACCTCTGGATTTTATCAGCACTGGAAACAGGACATCGCACTGCTAAAACAGCTAAAACATAACAGTTTCCGTACCTCGCTGAGCTGGTCGCGTCTCATTCCCGACGGTACCGGCGAGGTCAATCCCGAAGCCGTTGAGTTCTACAGTCATGTGATCGACGAGTTACTGGCGCAAGGCATCACGCCGTTTATTACGCTGTTCCACTTTGATATGCCGATGGTGATGCAGGAGAAAGGCGGGTGGGAAAACCGTGATGTGGTGGCGGCTTTTTGTCGCTATGCACAAATCTGTTTCGATCTGTTCGGCAACCGGGTTAAGCACTGGTTTACCTTCAACGAGCCGATTGTCCCGGTCGAAGGGGGTTATTTATATGACTTCCATTACCCCAACGTGGTGGATTTCAGACGCGCGGCTACCGTGGCGTATCATACAGTGCTGGCACATTCGTTAGCGGTTCGCGCTTATCGTGCCGGAAGCCACGACGGTGAAATTGGCGTGGTGCTCAACTTAACGCCGTCTTACCCGCGCTCGGCGCATCCGGCAGACGTTAAAGCCGCACATCATGCGGATTTGCTGTTTAACCGTAGCTTCCTTGATCCGGTACTAAAAGGGGAATATCCCGCCGACTTGATCGCATTGTTGAAAGAGTATGATCAGCTACCCGCATGTCAGCCTGGCGACAAAGAACTGATTGCCGATGGCAAGATTGACCTGCTGGGGATCAATTACTACCAGCCACGCCGTGTGAAGTGCCGGGATTCTGCCGTCAATCCTGACGCCCCCTTTATGCCGGAAACATTATTTGATTACTACGAAATGCCGGGGCGTAAAATGAATCCCTACCGCGGCTGGGAAATTTATGAACCGGGTATTTACGATATTATTACCAACCTGCGCGATCATTACGGCAACCCGCGTTGCTTTATTTCTGAAAACGGCATGGGGGTCGAGAACGAGCAGCGCTTTATCGAGAATGGCCACATTAACGACCATTACCGCATTGAATTTGTCAGTGAACACTTGAAGTGGCTACACAAAGGGATTAGCGAAGGCTGCAATTGCCTTGGCTACCACATGTGGACCTTTATTGATAACTGGTCATGGTTGAACGGCTATAAAAACCGCTACGGTTTTGTGCAGTTAGATTTAGAGACTCAACAACGCACCATTAAACAGAGCGGCAAATGGTTTGCGAATACCGCCGAACACAACGGATTCGATTAAGAGATATTCACAATGATTGCATTAGAAGAAGCAGTAATGGAAGTTATCGTCAATGCCGGACAGTCCCGCAGCCTGTGCTTCGAAGCATCGCATGCCGCGCGCGCTGGCGACATTAATGAGGCGAAAAGCCTGCTTTGTGAGGCTGATGGCTACGCCCGTCAGGCTCACCACATGCAAACTAAATTGATCTAACAGGATGCCGGGGAAGCCCGGCAACCCATGACATTAATTATGGTACATGCGCAGGATCACTTAATGACGTCGCTGTTAGCGCGCGCAGTCGCCGGATATGGCCATCCCATTCGGCGTAAAATTCAGCGGCTATGCGCGTTACGGCGCGCACTTCCAGAGCGGCGCTCAGAAATTCGTTGCCGTTGACGGTTCCTATAACGGCGCATCCGCCATTGGTCGTCTGGGCAACGAAGGCAACGGCGGCAAGATGGACAACGACCGCACCGCGCACGTGAACGATACGGATGACGAAACGCTGGGCGATTTCAACATCGGCGCGATGTGGGAAGCGTGGTTCTGATCAAAAAATCATCGGGGGTATACAACCCCCGAGATTGTCATGCAAAAAGCAGCACGACTTAGCATAAGTTGGCATCCTGCAATGCCGATCACACTTTGCATCGCTCAACCGATTTGTTCAGGAAAGACAGCGGGATCATTAAGCTTTTTTCGCTATAGCCGGAATATATTAACCCTATTCCAGTCACCAGGATTGGCGAATAACGAAATCACGGAGAAAGCTTAAATGGCAGGTCTTTATTATGGTGTGGCCTATTACGATGAGTACATTCGTGAGGAACGCCTGGAAAAAGATATTGAGATGATGGTTGCCGCTGGCATTAATGTTGTCAGAATTGCGGAGTCCACCTGGAGCACGCTGGAGCCTGAAGAGAATACGTTTAATTTCTACCATATCGATCGCGTGCTCGACGCCATGCACCGCGCGAGTATTTCCGTCATTATCGGCACACCAACCTACGCCATCCCTAGCTGGCTGGCGCGTAAGCATCCGGATGCGCTGGTCACTACGCCAGGCGGGCATGAAAAATATGGCCGTCGGCAGATTATGGATATCATTAACCCTCATTTTCTTCAGCATGCCGAAAATGTCATTCGCGCCTTGCTTAATCATGTTCGCCATCATCCCGCTATTATTGGTTATCAGGTTGATAATGAAACAAAACATTATGACAATACCGGCGAATATATTCAGGCAGCTTTTATCGCATCGCTGAAAAAACAGTTTCCAGATATTCGCCAGATGAACGATGCCTTCGGCCTTGAGTACTGGAGTAATCGCATTGATTGCTGGGAAGATTTTCCCCCTATCAACAGCACTATCAATGCCAGCCTCGGTTGCGCTTTTGCCCGCTTTCGTCGGGAGAAGGTCGCAGACTATCTGGCCTGGCAGGCCGATATCGTGCAGGAATACGCGCGGCCAGAGCAGTTTGTCACGCAAAACTTCGATTTTGAATGGCGCGGTTATTCATTTGGGCTTCAGCCACAGGTCAACCACTTTTCTGCCGCGCAGGCAATGAGCGTTGTCAGCATTGACGTTTATCATCCTGGTCAGGATCATCTTAGCGGGAGGGAAATAGCCTTCAGCGGCGATGTGGCGAGAAACCTGAAAAATGGGCGCAATTATTATGTCATGGAGACGCAGGCCCAGGGCTTTGCCAAATGGACGCCCTGGCCTGGCCAATTGCGCCTGCAGGCATTTAGTCATATCGCCAGCGGTGCCAGCATGGTTGCTTACTGGCACTGGCATTCCATCCACAACTCCTATGAAACCTACTGGAAAGGGCTTATCAGCCATGATTTCGCCCCTGGCCCCACTTACCAGGAGGCGATAACTATCGGTCAGGAGATGGCTCAGTTGTCCGGCGTTCTCGACGAACTGCGCGTGGAAAATGATGTGGCGATCCTGGTCAGCAATGATGCGATGGAAGCCATGAACTGGTTTAAACCCGATACTTCGCAGCCCGGGCTGAACAACCATGGTCATTACGTCTACAACGATATTCTGCGACGGTTCTGGGATGCGCTTTATGACAATAATGTTGCCGTAGATATCATCAACGCCCTCGACCCACAGAATAGTAAATACAAGGTCGTCGTTATCCCGGCGCTCTACTGTGCAACCGATGAACAGCTTGAGTGTATCAATCAGTTTGTTGAAAACGGCGGCAAAGCGCTGATTGGATTTAAATCCGGATTTTGTGATGAGAATGTCAGGGTGCGCGCAGAAACCCAGCCCGCGATACTAAATAAATGCTGCGGTTCCAGCTACAGCCAGTTCGTCATTCCAGAAAACGTGGGACTACTATCCGAAACTCAGGCGCTGATTTGCGCACCTGATGAACGCCCTGAAATGTGGATGGAGCTGCTCACGCCGGATACAGAACAGACCGCCGTTCTGCTGCGCTATGACCACCCGGTCTGGGGAAAATATGCTGCCGCTACGCTGTCGAATTATGGTAAAGGGCAAGCGCTTTATGTCGGATTCCTCCCCTCCAGCAAAGTGATATTTGACCTGTTTAGTACGCTCACCTCTGATATGGCACTGGTCTCCGCCACGCCAGTGTATCAGTGGCCGCTGGTGGTTCGCCGCGCCACCAACAGTCGCGGTGAGGCGGTGCAATTTATTTTCAATTATTGTTCCACGCCTACAACAATCAGTACTGAGGCCGAAGTGACGGAACCGCTGACCGGGAAGCGGTATCATCAGGGAGAACGCGTTGAAATTGATGCCTGGGGCATGCGGTTGTTTGTGAAATTACGGTAATTTTCGCGAGGTAGTGTATGTGTTTTACCTTTGATGCGTATCTGGTGGCTGGATTCACACCGGTTATCCGTAGCGGTCCTCTCGATACCCCGATAGACCGTCCGGACGGAATGGAAGGGTATATTATTAATATTACCGTGAGGGGAAAAGCGTGGATAAAAACCAAAAAAGGCACATTTATTACCTGTGAAAAAAATGATTTACTTATTTTTCCACCCGGCGTACCGCATCATTATGGGCGGGATGAAAACAGCGATTGCTGGGATCACTTTTGGATTTACTTCATTCCCCGCCCTTATTGGCATAATTGGCTAACCTGGCAAGGCAACGAGGGTGAACCCGGCAAACTTACGCTAAAAAATGAACACGACTGTGAATTAATGAAGACGCTGTTCACCGAGGCGATTACGTTCTTTTCTGAAGGCGATGCGCTGTCAGAGGCAATATCGATGAACGTTCTCGAACGTATCATTCTGAATTGCTATCAACTACAGGAAGATAGGGGTAAGAAAACGCGCGACATCAGAATAGAAGAGGTGTGCCTCTATCTGAACCGGCATATCACGGAGGATTTGAGCATCTCCGACCTGGCCGCACAGGTCTGTTTGTCACCGTCTCGTCTGTCTCATCTGTTCCGCAAAGAAACCGGGCAGACCATTAATGAATGGAAAGAAGAACAGCGGATATATCGCGCCAAAAATATGCTGCAAAATACCGTACTGTCTATATCTGACATTGCACAATTAAGCGGATATAACGATGCCTTTTACTTCTCAAAAATTTTTCGTCGCCACTGCGGGGTCTCCCCTCGCCGATACAGAAATAATTATACAAATCTCATTCCGGATAAAAGCAGTCGTTCCAGTAGCACTTAAATTTTAAAAAGTCGCCTCAAGAATTTTAATAAACATTACCTTTAAAGATATAAGGTTTACTCTAATGAACACGAATAGCACCGTCAAAACCATTAATTTGGGTGGGTGGTCTGCGTCAGTTAGTAATGAAACACAGCCGAACCCCCCAATACTTTTAGGTCTCGCCGTCGGAATCGGCGCACTGCTGTGGCTGGCCCCGTTCATGGGACTCAATTCCGTTCTGAATCCGGCTAAGCTCAGTAAAATTATCGGAGGGGGGTCAGAGGTTAATCACTTTCTTGCTCTGCTGGGCACACTCGGTGCGGTCACTTCAACGATTACCACTATTGTTATCGGCGCGCTGTCTGACCTTACGCGCTCCCGCTGGGGCCGCCGGACGCCGTGGATTTTATCCGGTTCGCTCCTGACCGCATTAGTGATGGTGGGTCTGGGAATGATTGAGACCAAAGAGCAGCTTTGGATTTTTATCGTTCTCTGGTGTTTATTACAGACCTTTATTAACTTTGTCGTCGCGCCGCTGATTGCCATCATCGCCGATCGCATTGCGCCAAAACACCGGGGATTAATCTCCTCCATTTATGCGGCGGGTTTTATCATCGGTCAGTACGGTGGTCCGGTGGTTGGCGGATTCTTTCTTAGCGATAGCAACCCGGTGCTGGTCAATACCGGTTATTACGTCCTTGCGGTGGCTATGCTGCTTTCCGGCCCGGTTGCGGCGATCATTATCAAAGAGCAATCCAGCCTCGGTATGCCACGACAAAAAATCGATCGCAGCAACTTCGTTCAGTACTTTATTTTTCCGGTTCGTAATGCGCGTGACTTTTACCTGGCGCTGTTTGGCAAGATGCTGATTGCCATCACCATTACCGCGTTTAGCGTTTATCAGCTCTTTTTTCTGACCAGCGGAATGGGGCTCAATAGCGCTGATGCCGGGAAGTATATCTCCCTGGCCGGGGTAGCCACGATGATAACTGCATTAGTCTTTGCCCCTATTTCCGGCCCGATTTCCGACAAACTGCGCACCCGCAAAAAACCGGTGTTTCTCGCCGCAGTATTGATTGCCGCCGGTACAGTGATCCCGTTTATTTACGAGCATCCCGCCGCGATGATCTGGTACGGAATCGTCGCAGGCATTGGGTCAGGAATTTTCTTCTCTGTCGATCAAGCATTGAATCTGGAGGTATTGCCTAATCCCGATAACTCGGCAAAAGACCTCGGTATCCTGAACTTCGCGAATACCGGCGCGCAAATTTTGGGGCCGGTATTAGGCGCGATTCTGTTCAGCGTGGTGGGGAACCAGTATCTGCCTATCCTGCCTGTTCTGGCCGTTGTCGCGCTGGCAGGAGGGGGACTGATTATGCTGATTAAACACGTAGATTAACGTCCAACAACCCCTCTGGGCAGATATCGCACCAGAGGGCTCACGGGATATTTTTAATGAGAATGCGCACTTATGCGCACTTTCGAGGCGACCAAAAGCGCCGTCAGCAGCATCAAAATACCGGATAGCACCAACGGTGACAGTAAACCCAGGTTATCGAGTGCGTAGCCCCCTGCCGCTGCGCCACACGTATTCGCTAGCTGGATCACCGCGACCTGAATAGATCCGGCTTTTTCCGCCTGATCGGCAAGCGTACGCGTGATCCACGTTGACCACCCTACCGGTACCAGCGCAAACGCCAGTCCCCAGATGATGGCGATCCCTGCGGCGACCCCTTTGTCGCTTCCCCATAATGTCAGCACCAACGCGCTCACTGCCAGCACCAGCGGCGCACCGGCCAGCGCCAGTTTGACCGAGCGTTTGAGGATAACGGAAGAGATCGACGTGCCGACAAAGCTGGCAATACCAAAACTCAACAGCACCAGCGTCAGACCATCAACGTCAAAGCCCGCCAGATTCATATACAGCGGGCGAATGTAGGTAAAGAACGCGAACTGGCCAGCAAACGACATGAAGATGGCAATCATTCCAACCATCACCCCTGGACGTTGCAGCAGGCTAAGCATGTTTTGCTTTTGGTGAGACGGTTCGCCAGGCAGAGAAGGCAACGCTTTCAGCAACCAGAGAATACACAGCCCCCCCATCACCGCCGCCGCGTTAAAGACGTTGCGCCAGCCGATAACGCCGCCTAAAAAACTGCCCAATGGCGCAGCAATCACCAGCGCAATGGAGACCGCGCCGAAAATCACCGACAGCGCTTTCGGTACCGTACGTGCCGGAACCAGTCGCATAGTGAGCGACGCAGACATCGCCCAGAACCCGCCAAGCGCCAGTCCGAGGCAAGCTCGCCCCATGAGCAGTAATGTAAAGGAATTGGCAAACGAGACCAGCAGGCACGAAAGCGTCAGCAGGACGGCAAACAAGATCACCACGTAGCGACGGTCGGTCGCCTGGATAATTTGGGTAACAAACAGGCTGGCAAACATAGCGACAAAGGCGGTTACGGTCACCGACTGACCGGCAACCCCCTCAGAGATCCCCAGATCCTGCGCCATCGGCGTCAGCAGACTAACGGGCAGAAATTCCACGGTGATCAGACAGGCGACGCAGAACGCCACAGCAAATACCGCAGACCAGTTAGCTCGGGCCATTTCTCCAGCGCGGGATTTTTCAGCTATACATTCACTCATTTTGTTACCTGCGTCGATTTTTTGTAGAAAAGTTACGCAGTGTAACATTTTAAATGTGACCCAATTAACGTTTTAGCAACTAAAACGCCTTACACCGAAATTATAAGTCATCCCGGCTCATTAAATATGGAACGCAACTCTCTTACCGGTGGGCAACTTAACATCAATACTTAACTCGCCACCCAGCGCTGCTACGTAACGTTTCAACGTAGAGAGACGAGGATCATTTTCAGCCTGTTCCATTTTTGCAATGGTTGGCTGCTTAACGCCCATTGCCGCGGCCAGTTCTGCCTGGGACATGTTAAGTTCTTCCCTTAACATATTTAACGCAATAGCCTGGTGCATCTCCTCGACTTTTTCAGCAATACGCGCCTGACTTTCCGGGGTTTGTTTAGCCATCAACTCTTTGAGGGTAGCCATAATTTTTCCTTACTTATTAAGATGTTTTCTGTACTCAGCATCTGCAAACTTAATCATATCCTTATAGAATTTCTTCTCGTTTAACCCCGTTTTATCTCCAGCGCACAACACGATGCCATGACGAGAAGGATCAAACGCGAAGAACGCCCGAATTGGGCTACCTTGATGCTGAACGCGTAACTCTTTCATATTCGAAAAAGCAGAGTCGTTCACCGTATCCGCAAACGGTCTTCCCAATTGGGGGCCATATTCGGACAAAATCATCATAGCAGCGAGCATGTCTTCCTTGAGTGCTTCAGTCTGTTCGTCAAACCACCTGTCGAAAGCGTCCGTTGTTTCAACATCCCACATTAGCGATCCCTCATAGCCAATAAGCTATAGGTAAATTATAGCCTATTAGCTATTAAATCAATCTATCTCATCACACTATTTACACGCTTGCAGCCGATGCTCCACTCCTGATGTCCGTTAATCATCGGATTCGGTACCGTGCGGACCAGGTCATTGCGTTTTGGTGAATCGCTTGGTGCATGATGAACCTCGTCGTAAGCGTAACGAGGAGCATCATGCGCGGGGGGTATAAAAATAATGACGATTTAGGATAATCATCATCACGAATATTGATATCAGTGCAGCCAGTGAACGCCGTCTTCAGGCTGAAAATACGCGTTGTAGCGCATCTGAAAGGCGTTAATCTCCTGCGTATCGGGCTCCATTTCGCGCAGAAAACCCAGCGCAAGGCGCACCTGCGCATCGGTAATCGGTGCCGCCAGCCGGGCTTTTTGCAGTAAACGGTGCCACTGCTGCAGGCTCTGATCGCTGCCGTCTACAATCACGTTCTGCCAGATCAGCAGCACCTGTGCGGCATTTTGTAAATGCGATTCATCGGGGCGATGCAGATACTGTAAAAACGCCTCGCCTTGCGTTTTGCCCATTTGATCGATCATCGATTCCACCGGCACCACATCAATACCAAGACGCTCGCTCAGACGGCGAATCGCCCGTCGGGACCCGGACGTGAGTACCCGAAAACCGATAACAAACACCACCGCCAGTGTGGCCAGCATTATCCAGACCATGAGTTCTCCTGCTTTATCAGCACTCATGATATCTGGAAACCGTCTGTGAATACTAATCCACCAGAATGATTTTCAACGCAAAAAGCACCGCCACGGCAATGACACAGAGGTTTAGCTCACGCCAGCGCCCGGTAAACACTTTCATAATGCAGTACGACATGAAACCCAGCGCAATCCCCTCGGTGATGGAAAAGGTAAACGGCATCATCACCGTCGTGATAAACGCGGGAACCGATTCGGTAAAGTCGTCCCAGTTAACGCGAGACAGGCTCGAGGTCATCAGTACGCCAACAAAAATAAGCGCCCCTGCCGTCGCATAGGCGGGAACCATCCCTACCAGCGGTGAAAAGAACATCACCAACAGGAATAATATCCCCACCACCACCGCCGTCAGGCCCGTACGTCCACCCACCGCCACGCCAGAGGTACTTTCTATATAGGCGGTAACGGAAGAGGTGCCGATAAACGCCCCAGCGACCGAACTCAGGCTGTCGACGTACAGCGCCTTATTCATGTTAGGAAATTTACCGTCTTGATCAATTAAGCCTGCTTTATCCGTTACACCAATTAACGTCCCTGATGAATCAAATAAATTGATTAGCATGAAGGAAAAAATGATACCGGCCAAATTAAGCGATAATGCACCGCTCAAATCTACCTCGCCCATCACATCGCTGATATTGGGCGGAACAGAATATACGCCGTTAAAGTGGACATCACCGAAAAATAATCCACAACAGGATGTCACCACGATTGAAACCAGCACGGCGGCATGAAAATGTCGGGATGACAGGATGGTAATAATAAAAAACCCTAAAATACCCAGTAATACTGTATGTGAGCTTAAGTTACCGATCGCCACCAGCGTGTCTTTATTCGCAACAATGACGCCTGCGTTTTTTAACCCCATCATCGCGATAAATAATCCAATACCGCTGGTGATACCAATACGTAAACTGACAGGAATGTTAGAAATCATCCAGTAACGAATGCGAAAGAGCGTGAGCAAAAACAGTCCCACGGCCCCCCAAAATATTGCGCCCATACCGGTTTGCCAACTCACGCCCATCGCCCCAACGACCACAAACGCGAAAAACGCATTCAGCCCCATTGCGGGCGCCAGCGCGACGGGCAGATTGGCAATCACCCCCATCGCAATACTGCCGATACCGGCAATCAGACAGGTCGTCACAAACACCACTTTGGGGTCCATCTGTGCGGCCCCCAATATTTGAGGGTTAACGAAAACAATGTACACCATCGTTAAAAATGTCGTCATACCGGCGATCATTTCAGTACGTACGGTTGTACCGTGCTGGTGAATTTTAAAGAATCGCGAAAGGCCACCTGAATCCTCTCTTATGTCATCACTGATCCCATTATTCATTTTTTTCATCCATTAACGAGAATATTAACCTGTCTCTTTTTTAAACATCTTCCATACTTAATTCAGTGATAATTATCACATTGCAATTGTGCGTAAGCCGATAAACTTTAAATAATCATTTGGTGTTTCTTAATGATAAATAACAATCAAATTGATAAAATCAAAATGAGAAAAATATGAATACTTTTATTAGCTATAAGTTTCATTACATTAGCCGCCAGGAACAGCAGGAATTGTTGGCGGTTTCTCGTGGCGAAGCCGTCGCCGATTATATTATTGATAATGTCCTGCTTCTCGACCTCATCAACGGCGGAGAAATGGCAGGGCCGATTGTTATTAAAGGACAGCATATCGCGGGCATCGGCCCGGAATATATCGATGCCCCGGCATTGCATCGTGTGGATGCCCACGGCGCAACGGCGGTGCCTGGTTTTATCGATTCACACCTGCATATTGAATCCAGCATGATGACGCCCGTGACCTTTGAATCGGCGACGCTGCCGCGCGGACTCACCACGGTCATCTGCGATCCGCACGAAATCGTCAATGTAATGGGTGAAACCGGATTTTCCTGGTTTGTCCGCTGCGCGGAACAGGCAAAGCAAAATCAGTACCTTCAGGTCAGTTCCTGCGTTCCGGCACTGGCGGGATGTGATGTGAACGGCGCCTCTTTCACCCTCGAGCAAATGCTCGCCTGGCGCGATCACCCTCTGGTGACCGGGCTGGCGGAAGTGATGGACTATCCTGGCGTCATTGCCGGACAGAATGCGCTTCTCGATAAACTGGATGCCTTTCGCCACCTGACGCTGGATGGTCACTGCCCGGGACTTAGCGGTAAAGCGCTTAACGCCTACATTGCCGCAGGAATCGAGAATTGCCACGAGAGCTATCGTCTGGAGGAGGGCCGCCGCAAACTGCAGCTGGGGATGGCGTTGCTGATTCGTGAAGGTTCCGCCGCCCGCAACCTCAACGCGCTGGCGCCGCTGATCAATGAGATGAACAGCCCGCAGTGCATGCTTTGTACTGACGATCGCAACCCGTGGGAAATTGCTCACGAAGGACATATTGACGCACTTATTCGGCAACTGATTTTACAACATAACGTACCGCTTCACGTTGCTTACCGCGTTGCCAGTTGGTCAGCCGCGCGGCATTTTGGCCTGCACCATCTTGGCCTACTGGCTCCCGGTAAACAGGCGGATATCGTTCTGCTCAGCGATGCCCGTCACGTGACGGTACAGCAGGTGTTTGTCAAAGGAGAGCCCATCAACGCCGATGCCCTGAAAGCAGAAGAACCCGCAAGACTGGCGCGAACCACGCCACCGTATGGCAACACCATTGCGCGGCAACCGGTATCCGCCGCTGACTTCCCGTTGCATTTCACGCCCGGAAAACGCTATCGGGTCATTGATGTTATCCCTAACGAATTAATTACTCAGGCCAGCACCAGTCTGTGTACCCCGGATGGCTTCGATCGCGATGATATCTGCTATATCGCCGTCCTTGAGCGCTATGGTCGCCAGCTCCCCGCTGCCTGCGGTTTACTGGGCGGATTTGGTCTGCGTGAAGGGGCTCTGGCGGCAACCGTCAGCCATGACAGCCATAATATTGTGGTGATTGGTCGCAGCGCCGAAGAGATGGCCCTCGCGGTGAATCAGGCGATCGCCGATGGCGGCGGGTTATGTGTAGTTCGTCGCGGGCACGTACAGAGCCATTTAGCGCTACCGATTGCCGGTCTGATGAGCACCGACACCGCGGAATCGCTGGCGGAGCAGATTGATGCGCTCAAGGCGGCGGGTCGCGAGTGCGGTTCACTGCCCGACGAACCGTTTATCCAGATGGCGTTTCTCTCTTTGCCGGTCATCCCCGCATTAAAACTCACCAGCCAGGGGCTTTTTGACGGCGAAAAATTTGCATTTACATCCCTGGAGACTGACTCACTTCAGGCATAAAAAAGCCCGGCATTAAGCCGGGCAAAGCGTTACCAAATACACACTTAAGCTACTTTCAATTCTCGGATTTTCTTCTCACGGCGGATTTTACGTTCTTCAAATACGGCCACGATGGCCATCAGGCAGATACAGCCGATGGCGGCCGTATCCAGCGCAGCGAAGGTGCCCGCCCAGCCAGTCAGGCCGAAGACCGGCGTGCCATCAGCAATCATCCCCAGTCCCAGTTTGGCGAAGCTGTCGCCAATCAGATACGCAAAGGTGCCTTTAATACCATCGGCGGCGCCGATCGCTTTTTTCGGTACAAAACCGACCGCCGCGACGCCGATTAACAACTGTGGACCAAACACCAGGAAACCAAGGGCAAACAGGGAAGCCAGATAAACGTATTGGTTGCTGGCATGCTGGTAGACGCCCAGCGTGCCAATGATCAGCGCCAGCGCAACGCAGGCCACCAGCGCACGACGCCCGTTCGCCAGATCAGACAGCCAACCCCACAGCAGCGTACCCACCAGCGCGCCCACTTCAAACAGGGTAAAGCCCTGAATCGCCACCTCTTTGGAGAGTTTCAGCTCCTGGAAGGCATACACGGTGGACCACTGATCGATACCGATGCGCACCACGTACAGGAAGATGTTGGAGAAGCACAGCAGCCAGATCACTTTGTTTTTCAGCACATATTCAACAAAGATCTGCCATTTGGTCATCTCATTTTCTTCAGTCTCTTTGTCCTCTTCGCTGATCTCTTCACCGAACAGCTCTTCCGCTTTACCGAGGCCGTAAGATTCCGGGGAGTCGCTGCCATAGCGCAGGCCGATAAAGCCCACAATCAGCGCAATAATCGACGGGAAGATAAACATGCCGATCACATGACCGTCGAACAGGACGTTCGCACCGAACAGCGCCACGCCCGCCGCGCCCGCGCCGCCAAGGTTGTGGGAAATGTTCCACATGCCAAGATAAGAGCCACGCTTACGGCGCGGCGTCCATTTGGTGATGGTGGAATAGCTGCACGAACCGCCGGTACTCTGGAAGAAACCGCTCAGGGCATAAAACGCGATCATCAGGAACAGGCTGGTAGAGCCGGTACCCATGCTGGCGCTGAAGCCGAGCATGCAGATAGCGGAGAGGATCAGCATAAACGGCAGGAATTGCTTGGTGTTTTTGCCGTCGGCGTAATAGGAGACCAGCGTTTTACCCACCCCGTAGGTGATCGAAAAACCCAGCCCAATCATCCCCAGTTGCGTCATGCTCAACCCGTAGGTGGAGATCATGTCGTTCTGCGCAATGTTGAAGTTTTTGCGGATCAGATACATGGTCAGGTAGCCAATGAAGACCACCAGGTAGGACTGCATGAACGGTTTGAACCACATTTTGCGCCGCACATCGAGCGGTAGATCGAGGGTCGGTTTACGCACCTGGTTTAGGAAGGCCAGCATGGGATGGATATCTCCTGATTTTTATACCTGCTTTATGGCAGTCATTGTAAAAATCAGCAGCCAACCCGGCCTGAGACAGCGTCCAGGCGGAACCGGGAAAATTTCCTAGTTTTGCCCGACTCGGCATAAAAAGGTGAGGTGCGTCACGCTTCATTGACCTCGTGCGGCGCCTGAGCATTCAGAAAAGGCAACAACAGAAGCGCGGATATCCCGGCGGCAATGGCGATCACCACAAAAAACCCGGTCCAGTGCCAGGTTTCCATCACCTGCGCCAGCGGCCAGCCGGAGAGCGATGCGCCAAGATAGGCAAACAATCCGACAAATCCGGTGGCCGCCCCCGCCGCCTCTTTGTGCGAACACTCGGCCGCCGCCATACCGATCAGCATCTGCGGCCCAAAGACGAAGAAGCCGGTGGTGAAGAAGCAGGCGGCCTGCATCACGTAACTGGCAAACGGCATTAGCCACAGTGAGCCAACGGAAAGCAAAATGCCCGCAGCGAAGATCAGGTTCATGGGCCCACGGTTGCCATTGAACAGTTTATCCGAGCCCCAGCCCGCCACCAGCGCGCCAATAAACCCACCCAGCTCGAACATGGTCACGGCCGTGTTGGCGGTCACCAGGTCAACCCCCAGCGTCTCCGACATGTACAGGTTGCCCCAGTCGTTGATCGCAGCGCGCACGACGTACACCAGCACATAACAGAGCGAAAGGAGCCAGATGTAAGGGTTCAGCAAGACATATTTGGTGAGGATCTCTTTACGGGTCAGCCCCGCCCCCTCCTGCTGCTGGGCGATTTCCAGCGCGTCGTGCCGCCAGTCACCTACGGGCGGTAAACCGATGGCCTGCGGTCTGTCGCGCAGTCGCCAGCAGAGAAAAATGCCCACCGCAATCGCCAGTAACCCGGCAATCATCATCCCGGCGCGCCAGCCATAATGCAGGGCGGCAGCGGCCATCACGATAGGAATGAGCGCGCCGCCGACGTTGTGCGCCGTGTTCCACAGCGCCCACCAGCCACCGCGTTCAGTGCGCGAGTACCACGCCGTCAGCAAACGGGCGCACACCGGCGAGCCCCAGCCCTGGAAGAAGGCATTCAGCGCCCACAGCAGGGCAAACGCCCACAGCGAGGTGGAGAAACCGAACAAAATGTTCACCACCCCGGTGGCGATAAGCCCCATCCCCATAAAATAGCGGGCGTTGGAGCGGTCGCTGACGATACCGGAGACAAATTTCGACAGCCCGTAAGTGATGTAAAACAGCGTGGCCAGCAGACCAATGTCGCTGCGGGTCAATACGCCGCTGGCGAGGATTTCCGGCACCGCGGCGTTAAAACTTTTACGGGTGAAGTAGAACAACGCGTAACCGAGCCAGATGGTGGTCAGAATATGTCGCCGCCAGTAGCGGTAACGGGCGTCGATTTCGCATTTATCGTTAAGTAACGGCGCATTCACCGGGGCTTTCAGAAACGTCAGCATTCCCTCTCCTTACACATAGCGCACGGGCAATGAGACGCTCACGCGCGTGCCGTGGGTGCAGGAAATCGCCAGCATTCCCCCCAACGCCGTCACACGCTCACGCATTCCGGTCAGACCAAAACCCAGCTGACCAGAGCCTGGCGGCAGCCCACAACCGTCGTCCTCAATCACCAGCATCAGGCGGTCGTCCTGCTGCCAGCCCTGGAGCGTCACCGCACTGGCACTGGCATGCTTCACAATGTTGTTTAGCCCCTCCTGACACACCCGAAACAGGGTCACCCGCAGACCTTCACTGAGCATTGATTCGTCTATTTTCCAGTCGAGATGACTGACGATACCGCGGCTTTCCAGCTCCATTTCACGCATCAGCGAACGAATGGCCTGCTCCAGCGTCAGATCGTCCAGTTGGCGGGGGCGCAAGCGCCCTAACAGGCGGCGCACCGCGTCATACACGCCCAACGATAACTGTTCGATATGCGCTCCGCTCTGCTTCACGCCCGCATTTTCCGGAGCCAGTCGTTGCACGATACCGGCCTGGGTGCGGATCGCGGTGATGGTCTGACCGATATCGTCGTGCAGCTCACGCGCCACGTCTCGGCGTACGCTCTCTTCGGTTTCCAGCAGGCGTTCCGCCAGGCGGTGATTACGCGCCAGCTCGTTTTGCAGCGACTGGTTAAGCTCGCGCAGGCGTTGGATCCCGGTACCAAGTAGCAGCCCGGTCAGGCTCTGCGCCAGCAATGAGAGCAATAAATCCACCGGGTGATCGTGCCAGGTCTGGCTGGCAATCAGCGCGATGGCGTTCATCAGGGTCGCGATCAGCGCCCCCTGCCAGCCATAGTGCCAGGCCAGCGCGATAATCGGCAGCGCCAGACAAAACGGCGTAAAACGGGAAAGTTCGTCCGGCAGCCCAAGCTGCAGCCACAGACTGACGGTGAACAACAGCAGATACCAGACCAGATGGCGACCGCGCCAGTTTACCGGCTGCGAAACCAGTGCCGGACCGAGCGGCAGCCAGGTGGTGCTGGTGAGGTAATGCCAGAACACCAGGCAAATGGGGGCCAACGTCAGTCCGCCGGTGAGCGTCAACAACAGCGCGGTAAAGGCCGCTTCGCCTTGCCCCATCCACGGTAAAGACTGTAACAATGCCGCAGCCGTAAGTGCCGCGCTTTGCAAAAGCAACGTGCGCCAGTCGCGTTGATGGCGATAGCGGGAGATTAACGCCACCGGAAGCAGCGTCAGCACGCTTCCGATCATCAAAAGGGGAAGATGAGCAAGCGCCACTTCCTGCGCCAGCCAGTAGGCAAGTAGCCATTCTGCGCCCAGCAATACCGGCCAGTAGCCGCGCGGACATTGCAGCATTAACCCCAGACGCAGACCAAATGGAAACAACAGCACCGCCATTTCCGGGCGCTCAACCAGATGCAGGCTGATGCTCCACAGGCAAAACCACGCGGCGGAGAAGATAAAAAAACAGGCGATAACGGTAATTAACCGGGAGAAAAAGGTGCTCATCACCAGCCATCAAACATACGGCGAGCCAGTTCAACGTCATTGCTGACGCCCAGTTTTTCCATCAGATTGGCGCGATGCACGTGTACTGTTTTCGGCGACAGCCCCAGTTCAGCGGCAATCTCTTTGACCGCCATACCCTGCGCCAGTTTTTCCGCCACCTGACGTTCGCGTTTGGTCAGCGGATCCTGACGCCCTGCCGCCAGCTTTACCGCGATATCCGGCGTCAAATAACAACCGCCTGTCGCCACCGTATGGACCGCAGAAATCAGTTCATCAGGGCTACAGCGTTTGGAGAGGAAACCACGGGCACCTGCGTTCAACGCCTGCTCCACCAGCGCCGGGCTGTCGTGAACAGAGAGCATGATGGTCGCCATCCCTTTTGGCAGTTGGCTTAACAACTCCAGCCCGGAGATATCCGGCATGGAAATGTCGCAAATACAGACCTGCACGCCGCGCCCCGGCAGTCCCGCCAGCGCCTCTCGTCCCGATCCGAACTCGGCGACAACCTGCAAATCAGGCTCCAGCCCCAGCAACTGTGCAAAGCCGGAGCGAACGATCAGGTGATCGTCAATAAGGGCAACGGTGATCATGGTTCTGTCCTGGCAAGTATAAAAAAACGCGCTTACCTTAACGACATACACTTCATCCTTCAAGCTGCCTCTGCGTTGGCTACATCTGCTCACCCCAGTCACTTACTTGAGTAAGCTCCTGGGGATTAATGTGGGACATCCATGTCCCACACCGAAGGCAGCCTCCGGCTGTTCAAATTCGTTCCTACGAATTTGTCTCAGACTTGCCGCCTTGATGCAGCTTGAATGATTTTGTGTACCCGCGCGTTGCTGTTCAAGCCTTGAGCGATACCCAATGTTTCAGGCGATGCCGGTCGTCACCGTAAAGCTACGGGTTTGTTGTGGCGGGAGGTAAAGTAACGTGCCATTTTGCTGCGCCGCCAGGAAGCCCTCTGGTCGACACGTGGCAGGCAGAGCAAACGCCGCGACCTGCTGATCGCCGTTATAGAGGATCCAGCGGGTAACGTAATTAAGCTCCGAACTGGCAAAACGGGTGACGAATGTGGTGCCATCTGGTGCAATCATGCTGAATTCTGGGTGATCCGTATACGTATCAAGCTTGTCTGCGAAGAAGACAATTTCCGGATCGTAAAAGGCGGGTTCATTGAGCGTCGCCAGCGAGGCTTCCCCCTGTAGAATACGCTGATTGAATGCCAGCCACGGCTCAGTAGGCTTCACATGCGCGGGAATCGACTCACGCAGCTTCAGCGCCTCATCCGGGATGTTTTGGCTGAAAGTGGCTTCTGGCACATAGGCATAGTTCATGTGGCACATGTACTGCAGCGGCATTGCCACCGAGGCCAGGTTGGTAACCGTCATCTGAATATCAAACAGCGCGCTGGCCTTACGCATTTTCACCGCAGGCTGAGCCTGATAATGGTGACCGAATCCCATCACATATTCGTAGCGTCCCGTCACACACAGGCTGTCACCGTCCAGTTCCAGCCACACGTCATCCATGGCAGCACAGGACATCTCGCCATGCAGCGGGTGGGTATCTTCCGCCGACGGACAGCCATTCGCCAGCAGCCCGGAGTGGAAAGCAAAGCAACCGTAGGTGGCCACCACTTCTGTGGCGGGTTTCGGCTGGCTGAACATGTTACGCATGGTCAGGTCATGACCGTCAAATTGTGCATCCCAAATCATCTGCCCCATCCAGGGAAGAATAACCAGATGGCCACGGCTATTTTGTACCCGCAGCCCTTCCACCCCGCTAGGGTAGCGAAACGCCGTTACCGTGAAATCACCATTTTCCAGCAGGACGCGTGGGTGTTCGCCAAAGAGTTCCCGCCACAAAGTCATACGTGTTGTCATCGTTTTTCTCCTCAGGAGGCGGTCGCTTCAACCAGGTTGCTGCGCACTTTGCATTCACGCCAAAAATAGATACCGACATAAACGAAACACAGCATTGAGACGAGGAACGAGAGTTGCAGCGAGTGGAACATATCCGCCACATAACCCTGAATCGCCGGAACGACCGCCGCCCCCACAATCGCCATCACAATCACTGCGCCAGCCATTTCGGTGTGTTCGTTATCCACCGTATCCAGCGTTCCGGCGTAAATGGTCGCCCAGCAGGGACCAAACAGCACGCTCACCAGCACCGCAACGTACACCGCGCTAAAGCTGGGTGCCAGCGCCACGTAGGCGAGGAACAACGCGCCGATGATGGAATACAGAATCAACACTTTTTCCGGGTTAAAGCGCGTCATCAGTATGTTGGCGATAAATTTGCCGATAAAGAAGCATGCGAAGCTATAGACCATAAAGTTGGAGGCATCGCGTTCATTGATATCCCCCAGGTCCAGCGCCAGACGGATGGTGAACGACCAGACCGCCACCTGCATGCCGACATACAGGAACTGCGCCACGATCCCGCGACGGAAGCGGGAATTTTTGGCCAAATAGCGTAGCGTATCTACCGCTGACGGGCGTTTATGGCTGGCGGTTTGCGCCACTTTACAGGTCGGAAAGCGGGTCAGCAGGAATAACACCATCACCACCACCAGAACCATAATCATGTACTTGTACGGCTCAAGGGTGTTTTCCAGCATCAACAGTTTAAAATTATGGATCTGTTCGGCGTTCATCCCCGCCATCTGTTTTTTCAGGCTATCACCTTCGGAAAAGATCAGGTATTTGCCCAGTAAAATGCCGGAGGCCGCGCCAATCGGATAGAAGGTCTGGCTGATATTCAGACGCAGCGTGGCGTACGCTTTCGGACCGATCATCGAACTGTAGGTGTTCGCAGCGGTTTCGAGGAAGCTAAGACCAATCGCAATCGCAAAAATCGCCGCCAGGAACATGGTGTAGGTTGCCATGTGTGATGCCGGGAAAAAGAGCGTACAGCCAACGATATACAGTGTCAGACCGATTAATATCGCCACTTTATAACTGGTCTTTTTAATGACCAGGGATGCCGGTATCGCAATTAAAAAATAACCACCATAAAACGCGCTTTGTACTAATGCCGAAGCAAAATTACTGAGTGAAAATACACTTTTAAATTGTGTAATCAGAATATCATTTAATGCGGCTGCGCATCCCCACAATGGGAATAAACAGGATAACAAAATAAACTGGAACAGAGGGGTCTTATTCAGATACCCATCGGGCATCTGAATGATGTTTTTATCGTTCATAGTGCTACCTTTTACAGTGCAGAAGAGTTATTTGTTTAACGTCAGGAACTCATTAAATTGTTCAATGCTCGGATAAGATGACTGAGTGCCTTTTCCGGTAACGCTAAAGGCGGCAAAGAGGACGGCTTTCTTCATCGCGGCTTCAACATCACCGCCCTGGACATAATAATGTGCAAAACAACCAATAAAGGCGTCGCCTGCACCGCTGGTATCGATAGCATTCACTTTGAACGCCGGAACATGGACTTCCTGGTCACGCGTCATCCATAACGCCCCTTTTTCACCCATGGTAATAATGATGTTGTTCAGTCCTTTATCAATCAGGCTGCGGGCAGCAGCACAAATATGATCGTAAGTATCGACCGGCATGCCAGTTAATATTTCCAGTTCGGTTTCATTAGGCACAAAGAAATCACATTTACAGGCATAAGACATGTCTAATTCGCGTAATGCCGGAGCTGGATTTAATAACACTTCAATACCGTGCTTCTTACCAAACTCTATCGCGTGGTAAACCGTCTCAAGCTGAACCTCAAGTTGCAGGACGATCAGTTTGCATTTTTTCAGGTCTTCTGCGGCGCGGTCGATATCTTCCGGTGAGAGAAACTTGTTCGCGCCTTTAATAATCAAAATACTGTTACTGGAGTTGGCATTCACAAAGATAGGCGCCACACCGCTGCTGGTACACGGTACTTTTTCCACATAAGTGGTATTGATGCCCCAGGATTCCAGATTACGGATGGTGTTATCCGCAAAAATATCGTCCCCAACTTTAGTCAGCATCAGCACTTTTGAATTGAGCTTAGCGGCCGCAACAGCCTGATTCGCCCCTTTCCCGCCGCAGCCAATTTTGAATGCCGGTGCTTCCAGCGTCTCCCCTTCTTTGGGCATCTGGTTGGTGTAAGTGATGAGATCCACCATGTTGGAACCGATAACCGCAATATCCATTTTACTTCCTCTCAGAAACAATCGCTCAAGAATGATATTAAAGTAACATTATCATGTTATTTAAGTATCATTTGTGACTACGATCGCGGTTGGAGGATCCTTTTATTGTTTATTAATTAAACGCAACGTTACCTCTTTATTGCACACAGAATCATCAAAACCATTTCAATCCACTGAAATTTAACTGTTTACAATCAAGAAAACGTGAAAAAACGGACTTTTATTTCCAGGGCACCAGAAGTATAGTAATGCAGCAATGTGATGTTCTCAGAAACACACAAATGTTACTTAAAGAACATTCACAACATCGTTCGTGGAGGAAGCGCATGGAAACGAAGCAAAAAGAACGTATTCGACGTTTGATGGAACTGCTAAAGAAGACCGACCGAATCCATCTGAAAGACGCCGCGCGGATGCTGGAAGTTTCTGTGATGACCATTCGCCGGGATCTCAGCCAGGACGACGAACCGTTACCACTGACGCTGCTCGGCGGCTATATCGTCATGGTGAATAAACCCGCGACCTTAACTCACGCACCACTCCCGGTGAAAAAGACTCACCACCATGATGATTTAGCCGTTGCCATCCTGGCTGCCGGGTTGGTGAATGAAAACGATTTGGTGTTTTTTGATAACGGCCCGGAAATGCCGCTGGTGATCAGCATGATCCCTGACGACATTACATTTACCGGAATTTGCTACTCGCACCGCGTGTTTATAGCGCTGAATGAAAAGCCCAACGCCACGGCAATCCTTTGCGGTGGAACTTATCGGGCCAAGAGTGACGCGTTTTACGATGCCAGCAACCCTTCAGCACTCGACTCGCTCAACCCACGTAAAGTATTTATCTCCGCCAGCGGCGTGCATGAGCATTTTGGCGTTAGCTGGTTTAACCCGGATGACCTTGCCACCAAGCGTAAAGCGATGGAACGCGGACTGCGTAAAATATTGCTGACGCGCCACGCCCTGTTTGATGAGGTCGCTCCTGCCAGCATTGGCCCACTGTCTACCTTCGATGTATTGATAAGCGATCGCCCGTTACCGGCAGATTATGCAACCCACTGCCGGAACGGTTCCGTCAAAGTGATCACCCCAGATTCAGAGGGTGATTAACATTACTCGAAAAAGACGGCAATCTTAGTAAACATGGTCGGATCTGACTGGTTACGCACCACTTTCGCGACATCTTCCAGTTTATCAATCTGGCTAATCATCTGTTCAAGACGTTGATCGTCATTGACCAGGAGCCAGATACGGCTTTGGTCGCTGTTCTGGATCGGCAAACAGAGGATGCCCTCCACGTTAAAGGCGCGACGGGCAAACAGGCCGCAGACGTGGGTCATTACCCCCGGATGGTTACGCACGGTGAGTTCCAGAATGACGTTTTCATGTGACTGTTTCTGCATGGTTTATTCCCCCACCATCTCTGTATTTGCCGCGCCCGGCGGCACCATCGGATACACTTTTTGTTCCGCATCAATACGCACATGAATCAGCGCCGGTCCCGGACGGGAGATAATCGCCTGCAACGCCGCCTGCGGGTCAGCTTCGTTATTTAAATCACAGGTTTCCAGACCAAATCCGGCAGCAATCTGCATAAAGTTGATCATCCCTGGGTAGGTGGCGGCGAAGACGCCCTGCTTGTAAAACAGACTCTGCTGCTGATGGACCAGACCCAGCGCTTCGTTGTTCATCAGAATGATTTTCACATCCAGCTGATTTTCGCTGGCGGTCGCCATCTCCTGAATATTCATCATCAGGCTACCATCGCCGGAGAAACATAATACCTTACGGTCAGGGTTCGCCAGCGCGGCGCCAATCGCCGCCGGCAGGCCAAAGCCCATGGTGCCCAGTCCACCAGAGGTCAGCCACTGGCGAGGACGGTTGAGCGGATACGCCTGCGCCGTCCACATCTGATGCTGCCCCACATCGGTGGTGACAATCGCGCAGTCGTCCACGCAGGCAGCCACGGCATTAATCAGCCCATAATGGCTGAGCGGATCGCTCTCTTGCGGGATCGCCCCCGGAAATTCACGCTGCAAATCCGCCACCGTCCGGTGCCACTCCTCACGCGGTTGCACGTCAATGAATGGGATCAACTGGGCCAGAACATCATCCACATCGGCCTGAATCGCCACATGCGCCTGCTTGATTTTCCCCAGCTCCGCGCGGTCGATATCGACATGAATAATGTTGGCGTTCGGGCAGAACTGCTCCGTTTTACCAATCGCCCGGTCATCAAAACGCGCGCCCAGAACAATCAGCAAATCCGCCTCTTGCAGGATAAAGTTGGTGCTGCGTGCGCCATGCATACCCAGCATGCCTAACGACAGCGGGTGCGCTTTTGGCAACATACCCAGCGCCATTAAGGTCATGGTGGTCGGTAACTGCGCTTTTTCCGCCAGTTCGCGCACACGGGCAGGTGCATTGATGACACCGCCGCCGAGATACAGCACCGGGCGTTTTGCCGCATTAATCATCGCGGCGGCGTCACGAATACTTTCAGCGCTGAATTCCGGCGAGGGCGATTTCTCTGCCGCAGGCGGCAGTGCTTCCAGCTCGATCGTGGCGGTCTGCACATCCTTAGGAATGTCTATCCACACCGGCCCCGGGCGTCCCGACTGGGCAATGCGAAAAGCATCACTCATCACCTGCGGCAATTCGTGAATATCTCTGACCAGATAGTTGTGCTTGGTGATGGGGATAGAAATGCCGTAGGTGTCCACTTCCTGGAAAGCGTCGGTACCAATCATGGAGGCCGGTACCTGACCGGTAATACACACCAACGGAATGGAGTCGAGACGCGCATCGGCAATGGCGGTGACCAGGTTCGTCGCCCCCGGTCCGCTACAGGCCATACAAACAGCGGGTTTGCCATCAGTTCGCGCCATACCCTGCGCAATAAACCCCGCGCCTTGTTCGTGACGCGCCAGGATATGACGGATTTGCGTGCTTTGGCTTAAGGCGTCGTAGACGGGGAGAATCGAACCGCCCGGGATCCCGGCCACCACGGTGATACCCTGGCGTTCCAGTAAATGAACGATCAACTCTGCGCCCGTAAAGCGCTTACGTGTGGATGTTGTACCCGAACTTGCCATGCTCCAGTCCTTTTATTCTGGGCCGAGGCTCCGGGAGGGGCTCTTAAACGAAAAACCCCGCCCGGTTTGCGCCGGCGGGGTTTTGGAATCGTGTGTTCCGGACCCTACGGCGCATTGCCGACGACCACCACCACACGCACGACGACCACTGCGGCAGGTTGCGCAGTTTTTAGTAGGGTCGCGGTTAGCATGGAAGGGTTCATTAGGGACCTTGTCTGTTTATTGATTAACAGGATTTATACAAGCACAGCTTTTTAGATGTGACAATGGAAAAAATTTCATCTGTGCAAAAATGCGTCAGCGATCACGTTATCACTGATAACGATGTAAAAACAAAAAACCCCGCCGAAGCGAGGTTTTTATCAGCGTTATACGGCTGGTAACCGCAAAGCACACTGTGTTATGTCAACACCAGAAGTATACGCATTCCACGAAAAACACGCAATTTCGGCACGAATTTTGACGCTTTTGAGTATGGTACAGAGAGGGTGTTTTGTCTAAAAATTACTGTTTATTTATACAGTAATTCATCTATAATATCACTGTACGCAATGTGTTATGCGGGGCCGCATCGTAAACCGGCGCAACAAAGCCCTGGCTGAAACGGGTGGTGCCGTCAGCGCCTTAACCCCATGTGAGCACACTGTGTTACGTCAACAAGCACAACATTTCTCGCAAGAGAGATCGCGTGCGCAACAGCTGGCAACAGGCAGCGGAAAGGTACGTCAGCTGGCAGTGCTCCTTCACCACAGGAGACGCGTATGAGCCTCGTGGATATCGCTATTCTTATCCTGAAACTCATTGTTGCTGCACTGCAACTGCTTGATGCTGTTCTGAAATACCTCAAGTAATTCAGATTCAAGCCGCACCAAAGGGGAGCGGACAACCGCTCCCCTTTCACCCTCTGCCTGGTGCGTGTACCTCAAGAGTATGTTACATTTTTATTACATCCCTTAAGACACCTGTCGCCATGACCCTTTCCGTTTTCTGCATTTTGCTGTTCGCCGCGCTGCTGCACGCCAGCTGGAACGCCATCGTGAAAGCAGGAAACGACAAGCTCTACTCGGCGATTGGCGTCAGCGGTTCTGCGGCATTAATGGCGCTGGTTTGTTTACCTTTTGCCCCGCCGCCTGCCGTTGCCAGCATCCCCTTTTTAGCCGCCTCTACCGTGTTACAGGTGGTCTATACCGTTCTGGTCGCCAAAACCTATCAGGTTTCGGATATGAGCCAAACCTATCCCTTAATGCGCGGTTCCGCTCCGCTGCTGGTCGCGATAATCAGCGTACTGTTTCTCGGCGACAGCCTCTCCTCACTGGCCTGGGTCGGTATTGTGGTGATCTGCATTGCCATCCTCGGTATGGCCTTCAACGGCCACGCCAGTTCCCGGCAGGGCGTGGTTCTGGCCCTGATTAACGCCTGTTTTATTGCCGGATATACGCTGGTGGACGGGACGGGCGTACGACTGTCGGAAACCGCGCTGGGATACACCTTGTGGACATTCTTCCTCAATGGCTCCTGCCTGTTGAGTTGGGCGATGATTGCCCGACGCCAGGAGGCCGCACGCTACCTGGTGCAGCACTGGAAGAAGGGGATTTTTGGCGGCATCGGCACCATGGGCTCTTACGGACTGGCGCTGTGGGCGATGACACAATCCCCCCTGGCGGTGGTCGCCGCGCTGCGCGAGACCTCTATTTTGTTCGGCGCGCTTATCGCGTGGCTATTGCTCAAAGAGCGGGTCGTCGGGTTGCGTCTCGTCGCCGCAGGCGGTATTGCCGCTGGCGCCATGCTGCTTCGCCTTGCTTGATGCAATCCGGCAACATTTGTTGCCGTTTTTTGTTTACATATCCTGCCGTTCGCCGACACACCATTCCAGTCGTCTATCTGGCCTTCTTTTACTGGTGTGGTAGATTTCACTCGCATTTATGGCAATACATAGCCACTTATTCTTATTTTTTTCTCTTTTTAAAAAGTAATCAGCGAAATGAAAAGGCAGAAAAGCGTCAATTTGTTGTTGATGTTGGTATTACTTGTCGCAGTGGGTCAGATGGCGCAAACCATCTATATCCCGGCAATTGCCGATATGGCGCGTGAACTGAATGTCCGCGAAGGGGCCGTACAAAGCGTGATGGCCGCCTACCTGCTGACGTACGGTCTGTCACAGCTGGTTTACGGCCCACTTTCCGACCGTGTCGGGCGTCGCCCGGTGATCCTCGTCGGCATGTCCATCTTTATGCTGGCCACGCTGGTCGCCATCACCACCCACAGCCTGACGGTGCTGATTGCCGCCAGTGCGATGCAGGGCATGGGGACCGGCGTTGGCGGGGTGATGGCGCGTACCTTACCGCGCGATCTGTATGAGGGCACACAACTGCGCCACGCCAACAGCTTGCTGAATATGGGGATTTTGGTCAGCCCGTTGATGGCTCCGCTGATCGGCGGTCTGCTGGACACTATGTGGAACTGGCGCGCCTGTTACATCTTTCTGCTGGTCCTCTGCGCAGGTGTCACCGTTAGCATGGCACGCTGGATGCCGGAAACCCGTCCGACGGGCGCACCGCGCACACGGCTTATCACCAGCTACAAAACCCTGTTCAGCAACGGCGCGTTTACCTGTTATTTACTGATGCTGATCGGCGGCCTGGCCGGGATTGCCGTCTTCGAGGCCTGCTCCGGTGTACTGATGGGTGCCGTATTAGGTTTAAGCAGCATGGTGGTGAGCGTCTTGTTTATTCTGCCGATCCCGGCGGCGTTTTTCGGCGCATGGTTTGCCGGTCGTCCCAATAAACGCTTCTCCACGCTGATGTGGCAATCGGTGATCAGCTGCCTGCTGGCAGGCGTGATGATGTGGGTCCCTGGCTGGTTCGGCGTGATGAACGTCTGGACGCTGTTGATCCCGGCTGCGCTGTTCTTCTTCGGCGCAGGCATGTTGTTTCCGCTGGCAACCAGCGGGGCGATGGAACCTTTCCCGTTCCTGGCCGGAACAGCCGGTGCACTGGTAGGTGGCTTGCAAAACATCGGCTCTGGCGTGCTGGCGTGGCTCTCCGCGATGATGCCGCAAACCGGGCAAGCCAGCCTCGGGATGTTGATGACCTTTATGGGGCTGTTGATTTTACTGTGCTGGCTCCCACTGGCGTCTCGTGTATCCCATCAGGAGCAGGCGGTTTAATCAGATGATGGCCCGGCTTATCGCCGGGCTGTTCACACTTCGGCGATATCATCGCGGTCAGCAACGGTTCCAGCGCTGGCCGCCACGCTCCCTCTTCCCCATCATAAAACTGCGTATCCGCGTTGATAGCATACGGAATTTTCGCTTTCTTCAGCTCACAGGCCATAAAACGGGCAAAGGCGAGCTGTGAAGGCGATGGCGCATTTTTGATGGTTTCTCCCGGCGACCAGCCCCCGACCCAACTGGCATGACCGGTTTTCTGCTGCCAATGTATGGCGGCGTTTATCCGCGCGCGGATGGCGACTTTTTCCGCCGATGTGCCGGAGGTCCAGGGGTATTTGCCATTACTCTTTAACGGCCCCCACGGAAAGATATGCCACTGTGCCAGCACATAGTTTTGACTGCCCGGCGGCAGTTTAAGACCCGACAACGCCTCCGGTGCGGCACGCATGCGTGGGGCAATAAAGATCATGCGCTGCGGGTCAATGGCGTGGATCGCGCGGAGGGTTTTGTCATACACCCGATTGAGTGAAGCCTGACTACGGTTGAGTTTCTCCGCCGGTTCATAGATTAAGTCAAAACCCAGCAACGGCGAACTTTGCGCGAAATAGTGCGCTACGGCAATCCACCAGTTTTCCACCTCTTTTTCGTTTCCGGCGCTGGGATCGTTTTTATACTCATCGGCCTGATACGCAATAATGGGGATCACGTCATACTGGTTACAGGCTTCAACCAGTTTACGCAGGTGAATCAACCGCGCTTCCGTCGGCTCACCCGCGACCCGGATACGCACGTGGGTTAATCCCTTTGTCCTGAAATCGCGGACCACCAATGGATCAAATTCACGGATGCCTCTGTCGGTTCGCGCCCAGTCGACATCCATTCCTGCCCCCAATAGCTGCGCATAATGCGAAGCCATGAGCGGCCGTTCAGCGGCGCACACGACAGCGCTGGCGAGCAACAGGAGAGAGATGAGTGGTTTTAACACGGTTGTCCTCAGTCATTAACCGGGAGGGATATCACGTATTTAGCATAATCCTCGCCACCTGGTGTAGGGTGCAAGCGTAATAAATCTCATCACACCTGCTCTTGCAGCCAGCCGATAAAGGCCTCTATTTTCGGCCACTGCCGGCCAGGCAGCGTGGTCATGTAGTAATGCTGGTGACATTTCAGCGCCATCTCGCCGAAAGGCGCGACAAGCTCCCCGCTGTCGAGTCGTTTTTGCACCAGCCGCTGACGCCCCATCGCGACACCAATATGGTTCATTGCGGCAATCACCGCCAAATCCGAACGATCGAAGCCAATCCCCGATGATAACGGCAAATCAACCCCAAAGTGTTGCGCCCAACTGTGCCATTCATCCGTTCCGGAGTCGTTGCTCCACGCCTGACGATCGTGCAGAAGCGTACAGTGACGCAGATTAACCAACGCACCCTGCAGGTCAAAACGCCGGGCATAGTCCGGACTGCATACAGGCAGGATTGCCTCATCCATCAGGAAATGGTGCGTCAGTTGCGCAGAGGGGGCGTCGTCAAAGTAGATCGCCAGATCAATACCCGCGCGCTGGAGATTCACGTTGTCGTTACCGGTCAATATGGTCAGCGAAATAGACGGGTAGCGGCGCGTGAAATCACCTAATGCGGGCACCAGCCAGCACTGGGCGATGGAAGGCCGCGAGTAAACCGTGAGCGTACCGGAGAGCTCCTGGTTTTTAATGTCGAGGATCTCCTGATTCAGCGTATCCAGCGACGATTTCAGCGCCCAGAACACCCGCTTCCCTTCGTGCGTTAATTCCACTTTCCGGTGTGAGCGAACAAACAGCTGAATACCCAATTCGTCTTCAAGCTGGTTAATTCGGTGGCTGACGGCGCTGGGACTTAATGACAGTTCATCTGCGGCCAGCGCAAAAGACTGATGTCTCGCCGCCACTTCAAAAGTGTAGAGCTTTGATAGCTGCCAGCCGTTGAGTAGACGATTTCTGACTTCGCGAAGGGGATCCATAACCACCTCTGAGCCTCTGATTATTTCCCGCAGTGTAAAAAAATACGCTGAAAAAATCAGCACAAAGATGAATCAGCGTGAACCATACTGCATAAAACAGTCATTTTTAGACGCATATCACCATTTTGATTCAATTTAGCTCATGTTAAGTGGGAATTATATCGTTTGTCAGCCTACGCCGTTTTTTTGTCCAATATAACCACGTTAATCACAGGGCAAGGTGAGATATGCACTCTCAAATCTGGGTTGTGAGCACGCTGCTAATCAGCATCGTGTTAATCGTTTTGACCATCGTGAAGTTCAAATTCCACCCGTTTCTGGCGCTGCTGTTAGCCAGCTTCTTTGTGGGCACGATGATGGATATGGGCCCGCTGGAGATGGTCAACGCCATTGAGAGTGGTATCGGTGGCACGCTGGGTTTCCTCGCCGCCGTTATCGGTCTGGGAACCATTCTTGGCAAAATGATGGAAGTTTCCGGTGCGGCAGAACGCATTGGCTTAACGCTCCAGCGCTGTCGCTGGCTCTCCGCCGACGTCATTATGGTGCTGGTGGGGCTGATCTGCGGTATCACGCTGTTTGTGGAAGTGGGGGTGGTGCTGTTAATTCCGCTGGCGTTCTCCATCGCCAAAAAAACCAACACCTCATTGCTGAAACTGGCGATCCCGTTATGTACCGCCCTAATGGCCGTACACTGCGTGGTGCCGCCGCATCCGGCCGCGCTGTTCGTCGCCAACAAACTGGGCGCCGATCTGGGTTCCGTCATTGTCTATGGGTTGCTGGTAGGGCTGATGGCCTCGCTTATCGGCGGACCGCTGTTCCTAAAGTTACTCGGCAACCGTCTTCCGTTTAAAGCAGTACCCGCTGAGTTTTCTGACCTTAAAGTCCGTGACGAAAAAACGCTGCCGTCACTGAGCGCAACGCTGTTTACCGTCCTGCTGCCGATTGGTCTGATGCTGGCGAAAACCGTCGCTGAACTGAACATGGCGAAAGGCAGTACGCTGTACACCCTGCTGGAGTTTATCGGCAACCCGATTACTGCCATGTTTATCGCGGTTTTCGTGGCGTATTACATTCTCGGTTTGCGTCAGCATATCGGCATGGGTACGCTGCTCACCCATACCGAAAACGGTTTTGGTTCCATTGCTAACATTCTGCTGATTATCGGTGCGGGCGGCGCGTTCAACGCCATCCTGAAGAGCAGCGGCCTGGCGGATACCCTCGCGGTGATCCTCTCCAATATGCATATGCACCCCATCCTGCTGGCCTGGCTGGTGGCGCTTATTCTGCACGCTGCGGTCGGTTCGGCAACGGTCGCGATGATGGGTGCAACGGCGATTGTCGCGCCGATGCTGCCGCTCTATCCCAACGTGAGTCCAGAGATCATCGCTATTGCCATCGGTTCTGGCGCAATTGGCTGCACGATCGTGACAGATTCCCTCTTCTGGCTGGTGAAGCAATACTGCGGCGCCACCCTGAATGAGACGTTTAAATACTATACGACCGCGACATTTATCGCGTCGGTTATTGCACTGGCTTGCACATTCCTGCTTTCCTTTATTATCTAAGCGTAAAGAGACGTACTATGGAAAACATTCAAAATCTCATCGCCCAGTATCCTTTGGTGGAGGATCTGGTCGCTCTCAAAGAAACGACCTGGTTTAACCCGGCCACGACCTCTCTGGCAGAAGGTTTACCGTATGTCGGCCTGACGGAGCAGGATGTTCAGGACGCCCATGCTCGCCTGACCCGCTTTGCGCCGTATCTGGCGAAAGCCTTCCCGGAAACCGCCGCCACCGGCGGGATTATTGAATCCGAACTGGCCGCTGTTCCTGCGATGCAAAAACGGCTGGAAAAAGAGTACGGGCAGTCTATCTGCGGTGAAATTCTGCTGAAAAAAGACAGCCACCTACCCATCTCCGGCTCGATTAAGGCCCGTGGCGGCATCTATGAAGTGCTGACCCACGCAGAAAAACTGGCGCTGGCCGCCGGGCTGCTAACCACTGAAGATGACTACAGCGTGCTGCTCTCGCCTGAATTCAAACAGTTCTTCAGTCAGTACAGCATCGCGGTGGGTTCGACCGGTAACCTGGGCTTGTCGATCGGCATCATGAGCGCCTGCATCGGCTTTAAGGTCACCGTACACATGTCTGCCGATGCCCGTGCGTGGAAAAAGGCCAAACTGCGCAGCCACGGTGTGACGGTGGTCGAGTACGAAGAAGATTACGGCGTGGCGGTGGAGCAAGGGCGTAAGGCGGCGGAGTCCGATCCAAACTGCTTCTTTATCGACGATGAAAACTCCCGCACGTTGTTCCTGGGCTACGCGGTAGCCGGACAGCGCCTGAAAGCGCAGTTCGCACAGCAGGGTCGCGTAGTGGATGCCGATCACCCGCTGTTTGTTTATCTGCCGTGCGGCGTCGGCGGCGGCCCTGGCGGCGTGGCTTTTGGCCTGAAACTGGCGTTCGGCGATAACGTTCACTGTTTCTTCGCCGAACCGACCCACTCCCCTTGCATGCTGCTCGGCGTTTACACTGGCCTGCACGACGCTATTTCCGTTCAGGAGATTGGCATCGATAACCTGACGGCGGCGGACGGGCTGGCGGTGGGGCGTGCATCGGGTTTTGTTGGCCGGGCGATGGAGCGTTTTCTGGACGGGCTGTATACCCTTGACGATCAAACCATGTATGACATGCTGAGTTGGCTGGCGCAGGAAGAAGGCATTCGCCTGGAGCCGTCTGCACTGGCGGGAATGTCCGGACCTCAGCGCGTATGTGGTTCAGCCGCATACCAACAGATGCACGGGTTCACTGCTGAGCAGTTAAACCACGCCACACATCTGGTATGGGCGACGGGCGGCGGAATGGTACCGGAAGCCGAAATGGCGCAGTACCTGGCTAAAGGTCGCTAAGTTTGACGCAGCATCGCCATCAGTTCCATCGGTGAGCGATGCTGTTTAATAAGATCGCGCATAACCCGCATGTACGGCGAAGAGTCGTTAAAAAAGGTTTTATAACCGGCACAAAGCGCGCTTTTTTCGCTGCTATCACGATATTTCAGGCATTCACCAGCACAGAAGTGCAATACGTAACAGTTCCGACAATCTGCGCCGATATGCGAAATATCCTGTAAATTCACCGCATCAGAAAGACCACACCACTGCCTTAAGATTTTATCAAACAGCTGAATGGATATCCGGTTAACATCTTCCCGTACCCATATATCAAATACCGTATTTAAAAACCGCCCCCAGTCTTCCGATGTAACGGATTCAGCGGTCGGATAGCCTTTTTCATCGCGTTCAACCAGGGGAATAAACTGCACAGAACGAACGCCTGCTAGTTGTACATTGCGATATAAATCATTCGGGTGCTGACATTCCTGGTGATCTACCACCACCTTAATAATTCCCTCACTAACATCCATGTCCTCACACTCTGTCATGCAAAATCCCCGATAAATACGATAAGTTGGCGAACGTGTGTTACAGCAAACAGTATTGCGAGGGATAACACCGCGAGGGAGATCATAAATTTGTCACGCACCGCGCGAGATTGAGAAAAATCGTAATGGGCGACGTCCATCAGGTTACGACTGCGGGTATAGCGCCAGAGAATGATCGCCACAATCGCCAGCACGCCAATAGAAACCCAGAACAAGAATCCCGCCTGATGCCAGTGATGTTTCAACGCCAGCGCCATTAGCGCGCCATAGCCCAGCAGCGTGCGGAACCAGGCCAGCGACGTGCGCTCCGGCTGAAGTCCCGGATCGGCAATGCGGCGCGCTTTACGGCTATCAGCCATACAGTACCAGCGCCATAACGATCACCGCGACGATCATCAAAATCAGACTGATAATCAGCAAACTGTGGGTGTACGGCAGGTCCTCTTTCAGACGCATCGCCTTTTCATTACGCAACCATCGCAGGTAGCCGTAAATCGCCAGACCGCCCGCGAACAAACACAGTAGCAACGCCAGCAGTTCACGAATGACTGGCGTGGCAAAATCCGGCGCCAACTGGTCAAGACCAACACCCGCCGCCAGAAAACCCAGCGCGGTGCGGATCCACGCCAGAAAGGTACGCTCGTTTGCCAGCGAGAAGCGGTAATCCGGCGCTTCTCCAAGGCGAGAAATCTTCATCAGGGCTCCTTTTAATGACATTCCCTATTCAGAGGATCAGAGAAGGAAATAACAATAGTGCATCAGAACGTCGGCTTTTTCCCCTTAACGTTCACACTTTGCGTACGCAGTCTCGTGCCACCGGACGCGGTTGCAGGCTCCACGGATATGTGCGGAAAGGGTCACGATCTCCGGCTTGAGTTGGCCTTATCGCGACGAAAGCAGGAAGGGGATTGCGTGGGTCAGGTGGGGATATGCTCTCAGCAAAGCAGGGGTTATGCGCCGTCAGCGGTGTTGAAACATCATAACCGGCACCCATAGGATGCCGGTCAGCAGGATTAATCCCTCTAGCCTAATCCCCAGAAAATCACCGCCAGTAGCTGCGGGGTGATAATACGCAGGAACATCACCAGCGGGTATACCGTCGCATACGAGAGCGCCGCCGCCCCACTGGTGGCATGCAGGTTATTGGCAAACGCCAGCGCAGGCGGATCGGTCATCGACCCGGCCAGCATCCCGCACAACGTCAGGTAGTTCATTTTTGCGAAGATACGCGCCAGCAGCCCTACCGTGATGAGAGGGATAGCGGTAATGACAATGCCATAACCAATCCAGCTTAGGCCCTCGCCTTGCATCAGGGTATCGACAAAATCACCGCCAGACTTCAGCCCCACCACGGCAAGAAACAGCACGATACCCAGCTCGCGCAGCGCCAGGTTGGCGCTCGGCGGCATAAACCAGTACAGCTTACCAATGCTGCCGATACGCCCCAGAATCAGCGCCATGATCAGCGGTCCGCCCGCCAGCCCCAGCTTTAACGCCACCGGGAACCCCGGTATAAACAGCGGGATTGACCCAAGCAGCACGCCCAACCCGATACCAATGAATACGGGCAGCATCTGTACCTGTTGCAGTTTTTGCTGTGCGTTGCCCACGACATTGGCTACCGCTTCAATGGCAGAGGGCCGTCCGACCAGGTTGAGAATGTCGCCAAACTGCAGACTCATCTCACCGCTTGCCACCAGCTCAATACCCGCCCGGTTAAGCCGCGAGATAACCACATCATAGTTCTCTTTTAGGCGCAGATCGCGAATGCGCTTTCCGAGCACTTTTTCATTGGTAACGACCACACGTTCAACACGCAACTCCGTGCCGCGAGTAGAAAGCGAGGTGTCCACCTCCTGGCCAATCACCACCTGCGCATTGTGCAGATCCCCTGACTGCCCCACCAGATGCAGCAGATCGCCAACCTGAATAATCGTCCCTGGTGAGGGCACCATCAGCGTTTCATCGCGTTTAAGTCGTGAACAGATGATTTTGTCGCTATTGAGGATGGGCACATCCTGAATCGCCATACTGTTGAGATTCGGGTTCTCAACACGGATGTTCATGGTCTGGATGAGCGAGTGGCCGCGGGAGAGCGTGGATTCATGCTGTTGCGCCTCCTCCTCGACATTGACGCGAAAAATCATTCGAATCAGCCACATCGAGAGTAAGATGCCGCAAATACCGAAAGGATACGCCATGGCATAGCTCATCCCCATCTGATCCACCACTGCCGCCGGTGTGCCCAGATCGCGCAGAATTTGCTGACCAGCCCCCAATGCCGGGGTGTTGGTTACCGCACCAGAGAAGATACCCAATACCACCGGTAACGGGATCGCAAACACTTTATGCAGAATAGCGGTGAGCAGACCGCCAATGATGACAATCAGAACAGCAAAGAGATTCAGACGTAAACCTGAGACGCGCAGCGACGCAAAAAAACCAGGACCGACCTGAATACCAATGGTGTAAACGAAGAGGATCAGGCCAAATTCCTGAATAAAATGCAGCATCTCGCCACCAAGGGAGATGCCTAGCAGGTCAGCATAATGCCCGACAAGAATCCCGCCAAACAGCACGCCTCCAATGCCCAGCCCCACCCCACGAACTCTGATGTTGCCGATCCATAATCCAACAACCGCCGCCAACGCCAGAACGCTAACCGTTAATGCTATCTCACTCATCTTCGTTTCCCTGTGAATAACATTATTATTTTAACCAGATTTTCGCAGAGTACAGGCGGTATGTATGGGTGGTAAAGCACAAAAAAGCCCCGTCATTTCTGGCGGGGCAAGGGCAAACAGTAAATTAGCTATTTAACGCAGGTCGTTCCTGAATCTCGATACGCTGCGGGGCGAGGGTTTCTGGCACATTGCGTGTTAAATCAATGTGCAGTAATCCGTTGGTAAACGTCGCACCAGAGACTTCCATATGTTCAGCCAGCGTAAAGCTCAAACTGAACGGCTGAGTGACCAGCCCCTGATGCAACCATTTGGTCTCTTTTTCCGGCTGCTCCGGGCTGCCTTTCACCGTCAGGCGCGTGCCTTCCAGTTGAATATCCAGATCTTCCTGACGGAAACCGGCCAACGCAAGGGTAATGCGATAGTGGTTATCGTCGCTTTTTTCGATGTTATAGGGTGGGAAGCTCTGGCTTTCACCGGTGTTTTGCAAGGCGTTGGCCAGTTTGTCAAAACCGATCCATTGACGCAGCAGCGGGGATAAATCGTAGTTACGCATAATCATTTCTCCTTCTAAGAAGCGAGTATTCCCGTCACACTTCACGTTGCAGATGCGCTGGCTGCGCTCGCTCACTCCCGTCACGTACTTTTGTACGCTCCCGGAGATTCACTCACTTGCCACCTTCCTGCAATGCGAATTGTTTAGGGCATAGCAGTACCTGCAAATCCGCAGATTTGCATATGCTCCCTGACGGCGAGCATGGGGATAACAGGCCGCGCAACGCGGCCCGACAGAATTAATTGATTTCGATACGGCGTGGTTTATTCGCTTCCGGAATCACACGCTCAAGTTCGATATACAGCAGACCGTTCACCAGGTTTGCGCCACGAACATGAATGTTCTCCGCTAACTGGAACTTGCGTTCAAAGTTGCGCTCGGCAATGCCCTGATAAAGGTAAGTACGTTCTTTTTGCTCATCAGCATGAGCACCTTTCACCACCAGCAGATTATCCTGGGCAGTAATTTCCAGCTCGCTTTCCGCAAACCCCGCCACGGCAATCGCAATGCGGTAATGGTTTTCATCCACCAGCTCAACGTTATACGGAGGGTAGCCGCCATTACTCTGGCTCTGGTTGTTTTCAAGCAGGTTAAACAAACGGTCAAACCCAATAGCGGAACGGTACAGCGGGGATAAATCAAAATTACGCATAATCAATAGCTCCTGAAATCAGCGAGAATATGAGACCTTCCATCATGGACAGGCCAGGCGGACAGAACACCCCTCAGGCATGCTCTTCGTTTGTCCTTGACTTAAAAATGGGTCCTGATACGAACTTTTCAAGCGCTTAAAGAGGACTTTTTTTGCAGTTTGCTGTCTATGGCATAGACTGGGGGGAAGCACGGATCGTTAAAGTGCGATAAGCACCACAGTGCGACATGCTGAGGGTATTATTCCAGGCAATGGAACGCTATAACTCAGCATGCAAACACCGTTGATCAACAGATGAATGAATCATGATAAAAAATGTGTTGTTACCGCTGGTGATGTGCGGCGGAATGGTTTTACTGGGTGGTTGCTCAAGCGTAATGTCACATACTGGCGGCAAGGAAGGGACTTATCCTGGCACACGCGCCAGCGCTACGATGATCAGTGAGAGTGATACAAACTGGGGTACAAAGTCTCTGGCAATACTCGACATGCCGTTCACCGCCGTGATGGACACCTTACTCCTGCCATGGGATCTCTTCCGCAAAGATAACTCTGTCAGATCCCGCGTCGAAAGAAGCGAGGAGAGAACGCAGATAACGAACTCCGTTATCCCCCCGGCAGAAATGTCCACGCCCTGATTTAACGCCCGGTTTCCGTCACCCACAGCTGACGGAAACCCTGTACGTCTTCCATCCACGCAATTTGCCGCCCATCCGGTGAGAAAACAACGGCATCCGCAGAAGGCGGATTACCATGCTCCGACGTCAGGAAGCATACATCTCCGCTGTGCGCGTCGCAGCAGGCAATTCTGTTCTCCAGCACATACCCCAACCATTTTCCCGACGGATGCCAGTTAAACGCCGACTGAATATCCGTTGCATGATGGGTAAGCTGACGCGGCTCTCCCCCCTGCGCAGCAATCAGCCAGAGCTGAACAACACCGTGCTCGTCACGCATCAAAAATGCAATCTCCGTGGCCTGCGGATTGCTGCGCACCCAGTGACGCGGCGCATTCACCAGTCCGGGATAAGCGCGCCCCTGAGTAAACGTCAGACGACGCTGGGTCACGCCGACTGGCGGTGCGGGCATCAATGATTCTGTTCCTGCCAGAGGCGTCTCTCCCGCCTGTTTCCAGTCGCTTTCTTCACGCGGCAGGTCGACGAGAAACAGCTCCGGCACCTTTTCGCCTTTCACCGACAACGTATCGCCGATAAAGGCCAGCGCATGATCCCCGACCCAGCCCTCTTCGTAGGCACGAGTAATCTCATCGCTGCCAGGGCTCGGGGTGGGTGTCGTTTGACTGACCAGCACACACCAGTGGCTACCGCTGTATTCACGGGGATTCTGACCCGACACCGTGACCGGTCCCCATGGCGCCGCGACACCGACGTTGCGCAGATCCTGCGCCGGGTCTCGCTCATGCAGGACGTGATCGTTATAGGTGAAGCTGACGAACTCGCCGTTCGGGCTGAAGACATGCACATGGCTACCACCGCGCAGCGCGCCGGGCGTGTATGGGGCGGTGATATCCATCGCGTCCAGGTTAGCAACTCTCCCCTGATGCGCAATGACCCCCCGACGATGGTGAAAATCGTAGTGCCATGCGGAATCTGGATTCTCAGGCCCATGAATAAACACATATTTATTCTCTTGCGGATGAACGGTCACCACACCCACATGCGCCCCTTGCGTGGCGCGATAAATCACCTCGACGGCCCCGGTTTCAACGTTTACCCGCTCGATGGTTTCCCCGGTAAAAGAGGCTCCCGACGGGCGTACATCGAACACCAGCCACTGGCTATCCGGAGTCCAGGTATTGATATTGGTAAGCTGGTGATGACGTGGCGCAAAGGTGATTTGTTTCATTGCATAAACCCTGATGCGAGACAATTCCGGCCATCATACTTCACAAGGGCTTCACTTTCAGGTTTTAGCATGCCTCCATCTCAATGACGGCGGGTAAAAAAGATGGAACACTTTGACGTGGCAATTATCGGTTTAGGCCCGGCAGGATCGGCGCTGGCGCGGCATTTGAGTGGAAAGATGCGTGTCATTGCGCTGGATAAAAAGCGCCAGTGCGGAACGGAAGGTTTCACCAAACCCTGCGGCGGCCTGCTGGCTCCGGATGCCCAGCGTTCATTTATTCGCGATGGCATTACCTTACCGGTCGATGTGATCGCCAACCCGCAGATTTTCAGCGTTAAAACAGTGGATGTGGCAGCCGCACTGACGCGTAACTATCAACGCAGTTACATCAATATCAACCGCCACGCATTTGATTTATGGATGAAATCACTCATCCCTGATGAGGTCGCGGTTTACCACGACAGTCTGTGCCGGAAAATCTGGCAAGAAGGCGACACGTGGCACGTGATTTTTCGCGCCGACGGCTGGGAGCAACACATTACCGCCCGCTATCTGGTTGGCGCCGACGGGGCAAATTCACTGGTTCGCCGCCATCTGTATCCTGAGCATCAGATCCGTAAATACGTCGCGCTTCAGCAATGGTTCGCTGAAAAACACCCTGAGCCATTTTACGCCTGCATTTTTGATAACGACGCCACGGACTGCTACTCATGGAGTATCAGCAAAGACGGTTATTTTATCTTTGGCGGCGCCTACCCGATGAAAGACGGTCAGGCGCGCTTTAACGCGCTGAAAGCAAAGATGGAAGCTTTCCATTTTCAGTTTGGCCAACCGCTAAAAAGCGAAAAATGCACGGTGCTGTTCCCCTCGCGTTGGGCAGATTTTGTCTGCGGAAAAGACAATGCGTTTTTGATTGGTGAAGCGGCAGGATTTATCAGCGCCAGTTCGCTGGAGGGAATCAGCTACGCGCTGGACAGCGCGGAGATCCTGAAATCCGTCTTTATGCGGGATACCGAGAATCTGAATGACGCCTATCGAAGCGCCACCCGAACACTGCGAATGAAGCTCTACGGTAAGATTATCAAAAGCCGAATGTTAACCTCGGCATTAACCAGAAAATGGATTATGCAAAGCGGCGTCGCACATATCCCACAGAATCAGGATCAGCAGACAGGCAATACAGCAGCGGAGATATAGACCTAAACCCGCAGCAGATGCGGGTCAGGAAGCGTTTTTTGCCGGAGGATAGCTGTGCCATCAGGCAATGAATGATTAATTCAGCACAAACTTCTCAATAGCGTACGCCACGCCATCGTCCAGGTTGGATTTGGTGACGAAGTTAGCCACCTCTTTTACCGACGAAATCGCGTTATCCATCGCCACGCCCATGCCGGCGAATTCGATCATCGCAATGTCGTTTTCCTGATCGCCAATGGCCATTATCTCATCGTGTTTAATACCCAGAGCATCGGCCAGCGATTTCACACCCGTGCCTTTATTTACGCGTTTATCCAGAATTTCGAGGAAGTACGGCGCACTTTTCAGCACGGTGTATTTCTCTTTTACGTCTGCCGGAATGCGGGCAATCGCTTTATCGAGGATGGCGGGTTCATCAATCATCATCACTTTCAGGAACTGCGTTGCCGGATCCATTTTCTCCGCTTCACAGAACACCAGAGGGATGGTCGCGACAAAAGATTCATGGACCGTGTAATAGCTGATATCGCGGTTAGCGGTATACAGCGTGTTGCGATCCAGCGCATGAAAGTGGGAACCGACGTCACGGGAGAGTTGCTCAAGATAACGATAGTCGTCATAGCTCAACGCCGTTTGCGCAACGGTACTGCCATCGCTCGCTTTCTGCACCAGCGCACCGTTATAGGTTATGCAGTAATCGCCGGGCTGTTCCATGTGAAGCTCTTTCAGATAGCTGTGGACGCCCGCAAACGGTCGGCCAGTCGTCAACACCACGTTAACGCCTCGGGCACGCGCAGCCGCAATTGCCGTTTTGACCGCAGGTGAAATGGTGTGATCGGGCAGCAGAAGTGTGCCATCCATATCGATAGCAATGAGTTTGATAGCCATGAGTTCCCCGGATTAAATGAGTCCGTCCTCATGCTAACGCGATTCCGCTCAAAAAACAGCAACGAAAAGGGGCTGAATAACAGCAAAACAATCCTCATTGCCGTCTACGCCTACAGCTTTAATTGGCTGGTTTAGCCATTGCCACTGCACATGACTCTCCGAATTATTTCTATAATAAATGTTAGACCACCAACCATACCTATTTTCAGATAATAAAACATTTAGCGTTAATCTAGAAAAACCATTAACACGGCCCCCCTCATGGAATTTAATATTAATTATCTATATTTTGGCGTGTTACATTTATTAAAATTATATACATTTCACCATTTTTAAAATTTGATTATTAATCTTCTTCATTAAAAAATACAACCAGATGAAAAATATGGTAAAAGCGGTGCGATTTATTCACTTTTCAATACACAAGATATCCTGCGCATTTTCTTGCTTCATGCAAATGTGAATTTCCTCACAGAAATTCACATTAAATTTTAGTCTTATGCATACAAAACATCGTTTCATTTTTTAAGTCTGCTGCGTCTTAAAATCATCAGATGTATATATAAGACCAACAATGAAAATTAAAAATCTGCGATGGTATATCATCGTCCTTGTATGTTGGGCACCATTACCAACTCTCTGGCAAGAAGTACACTCGGTGCTGCTGCGCCTGTGATGATGAAAACATTAGGGCTATCGAGTGAGCAGTGTTCCTGGATTGTCTCTGTCTTCCCCTTTACCCATGCGATAGGCGGTATCGCATAATGATTTTGCCGCTCATTTAATGCCTTTAGCATAACCAATACTGAGAGAGGAAACTCAATGTTCGTGTTACACAGTAATACGGTGAAGGACAACGTAGGAGAAGGCGTTTCCCGGCAACTCCTTGCCCATAATGGTTCCCTGATGGCTGTAGAAGTGGAATTCGATGAAGGCGCTATTGGGCCGTTGCACAGTCATCCCCATGAACAGCTTACTTATGTGCTTGCCGGTGAGTTTGAATTTACTATCGGAGAGGAGACACAGGTAGTGACGCAGGGAGATACATTGTATAAACGCCCTCATATTATGCATGGTTGCGTTTGTTTGAAGGCAGGGAAATTGTTGGATATTTTTACACCAATTCGGGAAGATTTTTTACCGCCGAAAAAGTAATGCGCGTAGCGACCTGAGCGCAAAAAAAATCCCTGCCTTTATAGCAGGGATTTTTATTTGAAACGTAATTAGATATCGATGTTCGCCGCTTTCAGGGCGTTTTCTTCGATAAACGCACGACGCGGTTCAACGGCGTCGCCCATCAGCGTAGTGAACAGTTGGTCAGCGGCAATCGCATCTTTCACCGTTACACGCAGCATACGACGGCTTTCTGGATCCATGGTGGTTTCCCACAGCTGGTCCGGGTTCATTTCGCCCAGACCTTTATAACGCTGAATGGACAGTCCACGACGGGACTCTTTCACCAACCAGTCCAGCGCCTGCTCGAAGCTGGCAACCGGCTGACGACGCTCGCCACGTTCGATAAACGCATCATCTTCAATCAGACCACGCAGTTTCTCACCCAGCGTGCAAAGACGGCGATATTCACCACCGGTCACAAACTCATGTTCCAGCGGATAGTCGGTATCGACACCGTGGGTACGCACGCGGATAACCGGTTCGAACAGGTTCAGCTCAGCGTCTTTACGCACAAGGCTATTCCAGGTGCTGCCGTGCATTTCATTTTCATTCAGCACGTTAACCAGCTGGGAAACCCAGGCCGTGACTTTAGCTTCATCAGCCAGATCGGCTTCGGCCAGCGTCGGTTGGTAGACCAGCTCTTTCAGCAGTGAGCGTGGGTAGCGGCGCTCCATACGACCAATCATTTTCTGTGTGGCGTTGTACTCAGAAACCAGTTTTTCCAGTGCTTCACCCGCCAGTGCCGGAGCGTGGGCGTTGGTGTGCAGCGTGGCACCATCAAGGGCGATAGAGATCTGGTATTGATCCATCGCCTCATCGTCTTTGATGTACTGTTCCTGCTTGCCTTTCTTCACTTTGTACAGCGGTGGCTGTGCAATGTAGACGTGACCACGTTCAACGATTTCCGGCATCTGACGGTAGAAGAAGGTCAACAGCAGCGTACGGATGTGTGAACCATCGACGTCCGCATCGGTCATGATGATGATGCTGTGATAGCGCAGTTTATCCGGGTTGTACTCGTCGCGACCAATGCCGCAACCGAGCGCGGTAATCAGCGTTGCCACTTCCTGAGAAGAGAGCATCTTGTCGAAACGTGCTTTCTCAACGTTAAGGATTTTACCCTTCAGCGGCAGAATCGCCTGGTTCTTACGGTTACGCCCCTGCTTCGCAGAGCCGCCCGCAGAGTCCCCTTCCACCAGGTACAGTTCAGAGTGGGCAGGGTCGCGTTCCTGGCAGTCCGCCAGTTTGCCCGGCAGACCGGCTAAGTCCAGCGCGCCTTTACGGCGGGTCATTTCACGCGCACGACGTGCCGCTTCACGCGCACGCGCCGCATCGATAATTTTACCGACGACGATTTTCGCATCAGACGGGTTTTCCAGCAGGTATTCGCTCAGCAGTTCGTTCATCTGCTGTTCAACCGCTGTTTTCACCTCAGAAGAAACCAGTTTATCTTTGGTCTGTGAGGAGAATTTCGGATCCGGTACTTTAACGGAAACAACGGCAATCAGGCCTTCACGGGCATCGTCACCGGTGGCGCTAACTTTGGCTTTCTTGCTGTAACCCTCTTTGTCCATGTAGGCGTTCAGAGTACGGGTCATCGCCGCACGGAAGCCTGCAAGGTGAGTACCGCCATCACGCTGCGGAATGTTGTTAGTAAAGCAGTAGATGTTTTCCTGGAAGCCATCGTTCCACTGCAGCGCCACTTCAACGCCAATACCGTCTTTTTCGGTGGAGAAGTAGAAGATATTCGGGTGGATCGGCGTTTTGTTTTTGTTGAGATACTCAACAAACGCCTTGATGCCGCCTTCGTAGTGGAAATGGTCTTCTTTACCGTCACGCTTATCGCGCAGACGAATAGAAACGCCGGAGTTCAGGAAGGAGAGTTCACGCAGGCGCTTGGCCAGAATGTCGTATTCAAATTCAACGACGTTGGTAAAGGTTTCATGGCTTGGCCAGAAACGAACCTGGGTTCCGGTCATTTCAGTCTCACCGGTCACCGCCAGCGGTGCTTGCGGTACACCGTGTACGTAAGTTTGCTGATGAACTTTACCTTCACGGCGAATCAGCAGTTCCAGTTTCTGCGACAGGGCGTTTACGACGGAAACCCCTACGCCGTGCAGACCGCCGGACACTTTATACGAGTTATCATCGAATTTACCGCCTGCGTGCAGAACGGTCATGATAACTTCAGCTGCAGATACGCCCTCTTCCGGGTGAATACCGGTTGGGATACCACGGCCATCATCGGTAACGGACACGGAGTTGTCAGCGTGAATCGTCACCACGATATCTTTACAGTGACCCGCGAGCGCTTCGTCGATAGCGTTATCTACCACCTCGAATACCATGTGGTGCAGACCGGTGCCGTCATCCGTGTCGCCGATATACATACCCGGGCGCTTACGCACCGCATCCAGTCCTTTCAGGACTTTGATACTGGAGGAGTCATAAGAATTCGACATCAACGTTTCTCGCTCATTTTATCTTGGGTTAATCCGTTATTTTACCCTTTTCCACGGTGAACATCTTCGAATTTTTGTCCGACATGTCAAGAACGTGTTCAGCGCTGATTGCGCTGACAAAGACCTGAGATTGCGTCGCTTTTAAGCGGCTGGCCAGCAGCCCACGACGCGCATCATCAAGTTCAGAGGCAAAATCATCTATCAGGTAGAGGCAGCGCCGCCCGCTTTCACGGGTCAGAAACTCCCCTTGCGCCAGACGTAAGGCGCACATCAGCAGCTTTAGCTGCCCACGCGATAAGGTATCTTCAACCGGCGCACCGTCGGCGCGAATGCGGAAGTCCGCTTTATGCGGCCCGTGCGCGGTATAGGTCAACATGCGGTCGCGTTCAAAGCCCCGCTCCAGCACCTCGGCATAATCCGTCTCTTTTTCCCAGCCTCGCTGAAAAGAGAAAGAGAGAGAAAATTCGGGTAAAAATTGCTGACAGGTATCCGCCATATCGGCAGCGATACCGGCGCTGTACTCCGCGCGCCAGGTGCTGATTTGTTCCGCCAGCGGGATCAGCTCTTTATCCCACGGACGCAGTTGTTCATATCGACTCACCTGGCGCAACGCCGCATTGCGTTGTTTAAGCAAACGCTTGAGATTGCTCCAGGCGGTGAAGAATCCGGTCTCATTATGAAAGCATCCCCAGTCCAGGAACGCTCTTCTGTATTTGGGGCCGCCATTGAGTAAAGTAAACCCCTCTGGCGTAATCAACTGCATCGGCATCAGGTGCGCCAGTTCAGCGACCTTGTGGCCGTCAGTGCCGTCAATGCGGACTTTACTGTCACCCTGCTTGTCTTTGGTCAGGCCGATGGAGGTCTCGCGCTCTTCACCCTGCAAACGACCATGAAGAACAAACGATTCCTGCTCGTGGCGAATCACGCGGCCAATCTGCAAACTGCGAAACGCCCGGCCATGGCCGAGTGTATAGATGGCTTCCAGCACACTGGTTTTGCCGCTGCCGTTCGCGCCCACCAGAAAATTAAAGCCGGGAGATAAAGCGAGATCCGCGTTTTCGATATTGCGGAAATCTTTGATGAGTAATCGCGTCAGTGACATATTTCAGTACGTTTTCCAGGGGCGTGGGTGTCGCAGGCAGTTCGTCTGCCGCCAGCGCGCAAAAAGCGGAGCGTACACGAAGTACGTGAGCATTTTGAGCACTGCCGGGAGGCGAAATGGCAAGTAAACCAGCCCCTTTCAACACTACAAGCGCATTGGCATAACAACATAGGCTGCGCTTTGAGACGCCGCATCTTCAATTTGCACACTGGAAACCGAGTCGGTCAGCATAATGCGCACGTTTTCGCACTTCAGCGCATTAAGCACATCCAGCACATAGCTGACGTTAAAACCGATCTCCATTTCGGTGCCCAGATAAGTGACATCCAGAATCTCTTCCGCTTCTTCCTGTTCCGGGTTGTTGGCGGTGATTTTGAGCTGGTTTTCGCTCACATACAGACGCACGCCGCGGAATTTCTCGTTCGAGAGGATCGCCGCACGGGCAAAGGCCTGTTTGAGAATATCGCAGCCCGCTTCCAGATGTTTGTCCGGATTCTTCGGCAATACGCGGCGATAATCAGGGAAACGGCCGTCAACCAGCTTAGACGTAAAGATAAAATCACCGACGTGCGCACGGATGTTGTTGCTGCCGATTTGCACGCGCAGCGGGTTATCGCCGCCATCGAGCATACGCATCAGTTCAATCACGCCTTTACGCGGCACGATCACCGAATGGTTCGGCAGCGATTGTCCGACCGGCATGGAACAGACCGCCAGACGGTGACCATCAGTGGCCACGGTGCGCAGCTCTTCGCCTTCAGTCTCAAACAGCATACCGTTTAAGTAATAGCGAACGTCCTGATGCGCCATGGAAAACTGGGTCGCTTCAATCAGACGCTTCATCGTCGCCTGCGGCAACGTGAATTCGACTTCGCTCTGCCAGTCATCCAGGTTAGGGAAGTCGGTTGCAGGCAATGTGGAAAGCGAGAAGCGGCTGCGGCCTGAACGCACCAGCATCCGATCGCCTTCCAGCTGGACGGCAATTTCAGCCCCTTCCGGCAAACCACGGCAGATATCAAAGAATTTCCGCGCCGGGACGGTGGTTGCGCCTGCGTCATGAGGCTGAATTAACGCAACGCGCGCCACCATTTCCATTTCAAGGTCGGTGCCGGTCAGAGAAAGCGTACCGTCTGCAACCTGCAGCAACAGATTACCGAGAATTGGCAGCGTAGGACGACCACCCAGCGGGCCGCTGACCTGCTGAAGCGGTTTTAATAAATGTTCACGTTCAACGGTAAATTTCATAGCGTCACGAAGATAATGTTCTGATTAAATTGGAGAAATCTTCTTTAATATCATGGCTTTCTTCACGCAACTGCTCAATCTTACGGCAGGCATGAAGAACGGTAGTATGGTCACGCCCACCAAACGCGTCGCCAATTTCCGGCAGACTGTGGTTAGTAAGCTCTTTTGCCAGCGCCATAGCCATCTGACGCGGACGCGCTACCGAGCGAGATCGACGCTTAGAAAGCAGATCCGCAATTTTGATTTTGTAATACTCCGCCACCGTCTTTTGAATATTGTCGATGGTGACCAGTTTTTCCTGCAACGCCAGCAGATCGCGCAGCGCTTCTCGCACAAAATCGATGGTGATAGCGCGGCCGGTAAAATTCGCGTTGGCGATAACCCGGTTCAGCGCGCCTTCCAGTTCACGTACGTTAGAGCGTAGACGCTTGGCGATAAAGAACGCCACTTCGCCTGGCAAACGAATGTCGTTTTCGTCCGCTTTTTTCATCAGGATCGCGACGCGCGTTTCCAGTTCCGGCGGTTCGATCGCCACCGTCAACCCCCAACCGAAGCGGGATTTCAGACGATCTTCAACGCCATTGATCTCTTTTGGATAACGATCCGACGTCAAAATGATCTGCTGATTACCTTCCAGCAAGGCGTTAAAGGTGTGGAAAAACTCTTCCTGGGATCGTTCTTTATTGGCGAAGAATTGAATATCGTCAATCAGCAACGCGTCAACGGAGCGGTAGTAGCGTTTAAACTCTTCGATCGCATTGTTTTGCAGGGCTTTTACCATGTCCTGTACAAAACGCTCGGAGTGCATATACACCACTTTTGCATTGGGCTTGCGCGCCATAATGCCGTTACCCACTGCATGCAACAGGTGCGTTTTACCTAAACCGGTACCGCCATAAAGGAATAACGGGTTATAGGCGCCGCCTGGGTTGTCCGCGACCTGACGTGCCGCCGCGCGCGCCAGCTGGTTGGATTTACCTTCGACGAAGTTATCAAAGGTATGTTTAACGTTGACGTTGGAGCGATAGGTTGGCTCCGCCGGGGCCGGTACATTGTCCCAACCCGGTCGAGCCGCAGGCGCAGCGCGTTGTGGCTGTACTTGCGCAACATACGCCGGCGCAACAACATGATTAACAGGCGTCTTTAGCGTCTGAGTCACGGGTTTTGTTCCCACCTCAAAACGCAGTTGCGGGGCATCTGCGCCGCAAAAATTATTCAACAGTCCATTGATGTTATTGAGGTATTTATCCCTTACCCAGTCGAGTACAAAACGGTTTGGCGCATACAAAGCCAGCGTGTTATCGCTCAGTTCCGCCTGCAACGGGCGTATCCACATACTGAACTCTGTGGCTGGTAACTCATCCTGCAATCGGGCAAGACATTGCTGCCAAAGCGAAAGTGACAC